>NZ_JBHSBP010000055.1:0-551499 GCF_042650725.1 Micromonospora sp. GCM10011541 | reverse complement strand
ACGCCTACGCCCAGTGGGAGCAGCAGGCCGCCCACCTCGTCGCCCAGCACTGGAACAGCTGACAAGCGAACAACAAGCAAAAGCCGCTGGCCGGCACCCCGGAGACACGGGGTGCCGGCCAGCGGCGTTTCCACGTACAAACACAAGACCGTGACCACCGGGCGGACGGTGACCAACGTCAGGGCTGGGGGCGACCGTCCCCGGCGCAGGGATCAAGCCTGACCGCCCGGAGCCGGGGACGGTCGCCCCCAGCCCCCAACCGCAACCGCAACCGCAACCGCAACCGCAACCGAAGAATCAGACCGGCCGGAGGATCAGAGTCCACGTCGTCGTGGTGGTGCTGGCGGCCGCGCCGGAAGCGGTCAGGCCGCCGTAGCTGCCGGCCGGCACCGTGCTCCCGGAGTCGGCGAGCAGCGCGGTGACCCGTCCCCCGCCGGTCTGCGAGCTGTTGCTGCGCACCTCCACCCCGGGCGGCGGGGTCAGCGCGGTGGAGAGCCCGTCGCCGTGCATCCAGTACGACACGCCCCAGCTCTGCGCCGCGGTCACCGTCGCGTACGGGGTGACCCGGGCGGCGGAACTGGCCGGGTCGGTGGCCCGGGCGAAGGTCGGCGCGACGGCCTCCACGCCCCGGTAGGCGGCGACGACCAGGTTGCCCTTGGACTGCGCGTCCAGCGCCACCCGTACCGTCGATCCGGCGTCGCCCTCGACCGCGACCTTCCACCAGGCCGTGGTGGTGGCGAAGCCACCGTCGAACCGGTCCAGCTGGGTCCAGCCGGTGACCCCGGTGGGTTGCCCCGTGCCAGCGTGGGTGTTCTGGCTGAGGAAGAGCAGCAGGGTGTCCCCGGGCTGCACGGTCGACGGCACCGTCACGGCGTGGCTGGTCCAGTTGGCGTTGGCGGTGGCCTGACCGACGAAGGCGATCCGCTCGGCGACCGGCGCGACGGTGACCTGGGCGGTCGCCGTCCCGGTGGCGCCCCGGTCGTCGGTGACGGTGAGCGTGACCGGGTAGGTGCCGGCCGCCGCGTACGTGTGGGAGGTGGTCGGCACGGAGACGGTGTCGGCGGTGGATCCGTCGCCGAAGTCCCAGCGGTGGTCCTGGATCGCGCCGTCGGCGTCGGTGGAGCCGGCGGCGGAGAAGGAGCAGACCAGCCCGGAACACGACGGCGCGAGGTTGGCCACCGGCGGCTGGTTGGCGGTGCCGCCCGCCCCCTTCAGGATCTTGACGTAGTCGATGTCGCCGGCGAAGTAGTCGCAGGTGACCTTCACGCCGTCGCACTGGCTCTTGCCGCCGATGGAGAACTGCCAGTTGTTCGCGATGGTGCCGGTCGGCCCGGTCAGCCGGCTCTTCCGCACCCCGTCGACGTGCATCTCCACATAGCTGGAGGTGCGGTTGCAGGTGACCGTGTGCCACTGTCCGTCGGCGATCGACACGTCGGTGTAGCCGGTACGCGAGGAGCCGTCCCCGCCGCGGAACAGGCACTTCGGCTTGCCGCTGGGCGCCTCGAACTTCCAGTAGCCGCCGGCCGTGTTGCCCTGCCCCTTCTGGAGGATGTTGCCGAAGGAGTATGTCGTCCGGTAGCGGATGGTGAACGAGAAGTCGCCGGCGTCCGGGTTGAACTCGGTGCTGTGCGGGACCAGGTTGACGTGCCCGGGGACGTACTCCATGTCGGTGGGCAGGTGGGTGGCGAACCGGTGGACTGTCGCACCGTCGTACCGGGCCCCGGTCACCACCTCGGCGCCGATCGCGCCGTTCCGGCCGTTGCCGCTGCTGTCCTGGAGGACGGTGGCCCCGGCCGGCTCGTCCATGCTCCAGAACGCCACCGTCCGGGTGGCGGTCGCCTGCGCGGGCGCGTCCGCGACCACGATGCCCACTGTGGTCAGCAGGGCGGCGGCGCCCAGCCGACCGACCGTAGGCCGCCAACGTCGTCCCGTGCCTGACCGCATGCGATAGCCTCCCTGGTCCGCGAGCCCTCACCCTGTCACGGGCCGGGCCAGCCGTTCCATGGCCCGTTGGGCGGATCCGGGAGCCATCGTCGGCGGTGCGGGATGACCGATGTGGGCAAGGGCGGGGGGCCGGTCGCGGTCGGCCGGGACCGACTGATGGGACGGGCCCGGCGATCGGCCCGGCACGCGCGACGAGCGGCCGGGAGGCCCGGAAACCCCCCGCAGAGCACGCACGTGGACCGGCCGGCCCCAGGGCCCGGTCACCGCGCTCCACGCCGAGCGCACGCAGGCCTGCGGCCGGTCGGGCGAGCCGGACGGCGGACTCGGACACCGACCGCACCCGTTCTCCTATGAGACCTGGGTCAGGGTCGCCAGTGTCTCGCGAAGCCACTTCAGCTCGGTACGCGTCGTCGCGGTGGCGATCGTGAACAGCCCTTGTCGGAAGGGGTCGTCGAAGTCGGCGGCGCGCAGTGGCCGATCGCCGTCCCAGAAGAAGCTGGCTGGCTGCGTGAGGAAGTCAAGCCGACGCTGCAACACGGCGGCCTGTGCCGCCGGGTCATCCAGGTGGTGCAGGAAGGCCAGCAGGGCAAACCACCTGTTTTCGTCGGTGATGAACAGCTCGTCGGGTTCACGGAGCCGGTCGAGCAGCGCTTTCCTGCCTTCGGAGGTCAGCGACAGCATGTGCCGGGGTGCGGCAACCTGGCCGGGTTGGAGTTCCCGGGTGAGCAGCCCTGCGGCTTCCATGCGCTTGAGCAGGGGGTAGAGGGTGCCGTCGGCGATGGGGCGCACGTGTCCGGTCAGGGCGGCGATGCGTTTCCGCAGGTCGTACCCGTGGAGCCGCTCGTCGTAGAGGAAACCGAGGATCACCAGTTCCAGCATGATCTAGATCATACCTCGTTGCCATGATACCTCGGATACGAGATATCTTTCCCGCTATGCATAGCGCTCAGATAGCTCCTGACGGGTCCCGCATTCGCTGGGCGGAGATCCCCGGCGCCCAGCCGACTCGCGTCTACATCCACGGCCTGGGAGCCAGCTCGACGCCGTACTACGCCCAGCCGCTCGCGCATCCAGCCCTTTCCGGCCACCGCTCGCTCCTCATCGACATGCTGGGCTTCGGCATCAGCGACCGGCCGGCCCATGCGGCGTACACGCTGGAAATGCACGCGGACGGCCTGGCCCGTGCGCTGGAGCAAGCCGCGGTGAGCGACGCCGACGTGGTCGCGCACAGCATGGGCGGCACGGTCGCGATCATGCTCGCCGCACGCCACCCCCAGCTGGTACGCCGGCTCGTGCTCGTCGACCCCGCCCTCGACCCGGTGCACCCGCTGCCGACCAGGAAGCGACCGGGCAGTTCCGGCATCGGCGTCTATCACACCGAGAAGGAGTTCCTCGACCACGGCTGGGACGAGACGCTGGAGTTCGTCGGGCCGGAGTGGGCGGCCACGATGCGACTGGCCGGGCCACAGGCGCTCTACCGCAGTGCCATGAACCTGCTGCGCGGCACCATGCCCACGGTGCGCGAGCACCTGGACGAGCTGACCATCCCCCGCACGCTCCTGTACCCGGCGGCTGACGGGCCGCGCTTCGACGCAGACCGGCTCGCGGCCTCGGGTGTCGAGGTGGTGGCGATTCCCAACTGCGGCCACAACATCATGCTGGACAACGTGGCAGGCTTCGCCCTCGCGGTTAGGGCCGCCCTCCGTGACTAGGACTCCATCGCGCGCCTTCCGCCGCGCGTGATGGGGACGATGCACGCTGCGGTTCGCGCCCGGCTGACCGGCCACGCCCGTCCTGGCGGACTCCTGGCTGATGCTCCGAACATGAGGCCCAGCTCATCGAGCCAGGCCGTCAAAAGAGGTAGATATCCGAATTTTACTGGTGGGCGATACTGGGTTTGAACCAGTGACCTCTTCCGTGTCAAGGAAGCGCGCTCCCACTGCGCCAATCGCCCGCGCGCGCCGGCTGGAGAGACCAGCACCGACGACGGTCGACCCCGGGAGGGGCGGATCGCGAGCGGACGACGGGATTCGAACCCGCGACCCTCACCTTGGCAAGGTGATGCGCTACCAGCTGCGCTACGTCCGCGTGCCGCTGATTTGCGTCGGCGACGGGGGGAACTCTACCCGATCGCAAGATCGCTCGGGACGCCCCCACCCCGGCCCGGTGATTGCGCCGCTGACCACCTGGGTACTGACTGCGTTCGACAGCGCACCACGTCCCCTGAAGGAGGCTGTCGTGGGAATCGGTACCAGCATCTTCCTGATCGCGGTCGGCGCGATCCTCACGTTCGCGTTGGACGCCAGCATCGGCGGGGTCAACCTCGACGTCGTCGGCTGGATCCTGATGGCCGCCGGCGTGCTCGGCCTCATCATGACGACCCTGGTCTGGGGCCGTCGCCGCGAGGTGGTCAGCACCACCGAGCCGGTCGAGTACCGGCAGGTCGAGGAGCGCCGGGACGTCGGCCCGCCGCTGTGACCCGACCGACCCGGGGCCGGCGGGGCTGATCGGTCGCGGGACACCACGAACGCGTACGAGGTGGGTGCGGGCCGCTACGGCCGGGCACCCACCTCGTGTCCCGTTTTCAGCCGCGCATCAGCTCGTTCAACGCGCCGTAGTCGAACGCGCCGGCCAGCGCGTCGTACGTCCCGGCGCCGAACGTCTCCTCGGCGGCCCGGCGGGCCACCGCGTACGCGGCCTCGGCGACCGAGGAACCGAGGCTGATCCGGGCCACCCCGAGGCGGGCCAGCTCGGGCACCACCGGGGCGCCCGGCCCGGCCAGCACGTTCAGCGGGGCCGGAATGGCCGCGACCAGGGCGGCCACCGTCTCCGGGTCGACCGTCCCGGGCACGAACACCCCGTCCGCGCCGGCGGCCAGGTAGGCCCGGGCCCGCGCCACCGTCTCCTCGACGCCGCCGACACCGCGCAGGAAGGTGTCGATCCGGGCGTTGACGTACAGCGGCACGCCGGCCTGCTCCGCCGCGGCCCGGACGGCGGCCAGCCGGGCGCACTGGTCCGCCACCTCGCGCAGCGGCCCGCCCCCGTCGTGGCGGGCGTCCTCGACGTTGACGCCCACCGCCCCCGCGGCCACCACCGCCCGTACGGTCGCGGCCACCTCGTCGGCGGTGTCGCCGTACCCGGACTCGATGTCGACGGTGACCGGCACCGGCACCGCGGCGGCCACCCGGCGGACCAGGTCGACGGCCGCCTCGCGGCCGAGGGCGTCGCCGTCCGGCGCGCCGAGGCTCCAGGCGACCCCGGCGCTGGTGGTGGCGACCGCGCGGGCGCCGGCGGCCGCGACGATCCGGGCGCTCGCCGCATCCCAGGCGTTCACCAGGACCAGCGGTTCGCCGGGGACGTGCAGGGAACGGAAGTGCAGGGCTCGGGTGTGTTGATCGTTCACCCGGCCAGTCTGGGTCCGCGCCACCGACGGACGTAATGTTTCAGTCCCAGCTGAAACGAGGAGGGCGGCATGGTCGCCATCGGCCTGTCGGCGAACGCCGTGGCGCGGGTCCGCTTCGCCCTCTCCTGCCTCTGGGAAGTCGTCGCCAGCGTGCGGGTCCTCCGCGATCCGGGCGACCACGCGGTCCACCTGCCCTGGATGAACCGGGTCCGGCCCCGGCTGGCCGAGGCCGGGCTGGCCGGCCCCGACGCCGGCCTGCTCTGGCACCTGGTGCCGCCCGCGCCGGGCTACCTGGCCGACTTCCTCACCCCGCCGCCGGCCGGCCTCACCCCCGACCTGGGGCAGGAGCTGGCCGCGCTGCGCGCCACCCCGCCCGACACGGTCCGCGCCCAGCTCGACCTCTACCCCGGCGCCCGGCCACCGGCGCTGGCCGCCCTGTACGCGGACCCGGCGGACGGGCTGCGCCGGCTGGCCGAGGAGATCGGGACGTACTGGCGGCTGGCCCTGGCCGCGGACTGGCCCCGGATCCGGGCGCTGCTCGACGCGGAGGTGTTCCGGCGGGCCCGCCGGCTGGCCGAGGAGGGCGCCGCCGGGCTGCTCAACGACCTGCACGAGCGGGTCCGTTGGGAGGGCGACGCCCTGCTGATCAGCCAGCGGCACTGCGCCGCGCCGGACGTGCCGGAGGGCAGCGGGCTGGTCCTGGTCCCGTCGGTCTTCGTCTGGCCGTCCGTGCTCAGCATCGCGGCGGGAGACGTACCGCAGCTGGCGTACCCCGCGCGGGGCCTCGGCACGCTGTGGGAGTGCCCGTCGGCGGCGCCGGACGCCCTGGGCGCGGTGCTCGGCCGCGGTCGGGCCCGGCTGCTCGCCGAGCTGGACGCGCCGCGGTCGACCACCGAGCTGGCCCGGCGGACCGGCATGTCCCCCGCGGGCGTGTCCCAGCACCTCGCCACGCTGCGCGCCGCGGGCCTGGTGGTGACGCACCGGGCCGGGCGGTCGCTGCTGAGCAGCCGGACGCCCGTCGCGGAGGCGCTGCTGACCGCCCCGGGGTGAGCGGGCGGGCGCCGGGGGAAACAGAAAGGCTCGTCACCGTTGTCCGGTGACGAGCCGTCTGCTCATCGAACTGGTGGGCGATACTGGGTTTGAACCAGTGACCTCTTCCGTGTCAAGGAAGCGCGCTCCCACTGCGCCAATCGCCCTCGTCAATTGCCGAGGTGGAGACGGGATTTGAACCCGTGTACACGGCTTTGCAGGCCGTTGCCTCGCCTCTCGGCCACTCCACCGAGGTTGCCCCCGTCATGCGTGGCGGCAGCTCCGAGCGGACGACGGGATTCGAACCCGCGACCCTCACCTTGGCAAGGTGATGCGCTACCAGCTGCGCTACGTCCGCGTGCCCCCGGTTGTTTCCGGGTGACGGATGAGAACTTTAGCCGAGGCCGGGAAGGGTTGCCAAATCGGGGGGTCCCCCGGCGCGTCCCACCCGGGCTGGACCGAACTCGCCGGAGGAGTTCTGTCGGGTTTGCGACTCGCTGTCCGGTCCGCCCGGCCGAGTCGGTAACTCCCTGTGCTCATATCGATGGGCTACGGTAGCGGCGTGACGAGACGCGCCGCCGAGATCCGCCTGGATGCCCTGCTGCGCACGGCCTGTGACGTGATCGTGGAACGTGGCCTCGCCAACACCCGCACGGCCGACGTGGCCGAGGCCGCCGGGGTCAGCCAGGCCCTGGTCTTCTACCACTTCGCCACCAAGGAAAGGCTGCTCGCGCAGGCGTTCGCGTACGCCGTCGAGCAGGACCTGGCCCGGCTCGACGCGGTGGTCCGCTCCACCGCCCCGCCGCTGACCAAGCTGCGGCGGATGCTGCGCCTCTACACCCCGGCCGGCCGGTCGACCTCCTGGTCCATGTGGATCGAAGGGTGGGCCGAGTCGCTGCGCACCCCCGAGCTGGAGAAGGCGTCCCGCCGGCTCGACCTGCGGTGGCGGCAGGACCTGGCCAAGGTGATCTCCGACGGGGTGGCCGACGGCACCTTCGAGTGTGCCGACCCGGCCGGCGCAGCGTGGCGGATCAACGCGGTGATGGACGGCCTCGCGGTGCAGCTCGCGGTGCACGAGCGGGTGCTCACCCGCCGGCAGCTCACCGAGTGGATCCGCCTGGTCGCCGCCCGCGAGCTCGGCCTGGAACCCGCCCAGCTGGACTGATCCCGGCCGCCCGGCGCCGGCCGCCCGCCCTGATGGTGCGACGTCCGGCCGGCGCGGCCAGGGGGTCAGCCGGCGTACGGCTCGGGGGTGGGGGCCGCGGGGCGACGGCGCTGGCGCTCCCGCAGCCGGCGCAGGGCCGGCGGGTAGACGTTGGCCCGCTCGAGGTCGCCGCCGTAGTGGGCGAGCACCCGGTGGTCCATCACCCGCCGCCAGAGCGGCGGCACCAGCGCGGTGACCACCATGGTGGCGTAGCCGGCCGGCAGCTGCGGCGAGGAGTCGAAGCTGCGCAGCGTCTGGTAGCGGCGCAGCGGGTTGGCGTGGTGGTCGCTGTGCCGCTGGAGCTGGAAGAGGAAGACGTTGGTGACCGTCCGGTCGCTGTTCCAGCTGTGCCGCGGGTCGACCTTCTCGTACCGGCCGGCGGCGGTGCGCTGCCGGGCCAGCCCGTAGTGCTCCAGGTAGTTCACCACCTCCAGCAGCGAGAAGCCGACCACGGCCTGGAGCAGCAGGAAGGGCAGCACCCCGGGGCCGAAGGCGAGCATCAGCACCGCGTAGAGGACCAGGGTCATCGCCCAGGCGTTGAGGATGTCGCTGCGCCAGGTCCAGGGGGTGCGACCGCGAAGGCGGAACCGGCTCGTCTCCAGCCGCCAGGCCGAGCGCATGCTGCCCCAGACCGTACGCGGCCAGAACGCCCAGAAGCTCTCCCCCAGCCGCGAGCTGGCCGGATCCTCCGGGGTGGCGACCCGGGTGTGGTGGCCGCGGTTGTGCTCGACGTAGAAGTGCCCGTAAGCGGTCGGCGCGAGGGCGACCTTGGAGAGCCAGCGCTCCACCGACTCGCGCTTGTGCCCCAGCTCGTGGGCGGTGTTGATGGCGATGCCGTCGACCACGCCGACGGTGGCGACCAGACCGGCGCCGCCCAGCCAGGACAGCTCGCCGCGGGCCCACACCGCGCAGCAGAGGACCAGGGCGGCGTACTGGGCGGGCAGGTAGAGGTAGGTGAGCCAGCGGTAGTAGCCGTCGGCCTGCAACCGGGGCACCGCCTCGTCGGGCGGGTTGCGCCGGTCGTCACCGATCAGCAGGTCGATCACCGGGATCAGGCCGAAGACGACCACCGGGGTCAGCCACCAGGCCCAGGCGCCGCCGGTGGAGTGCCAACCCAGCCAGCCGACGAAGGGCAGCACCGGGACGAGCAGGGCGAGCGGCCAGAGCGGCTTGCGGGTGTCGCGCCAGGCGAGGGGCATCGCGTCGGTGCCGCTACTCATCGTCAGCCTCCGATCTATTGACTCCTCTCCAGACTGTGGCAGCCATCACGCCCTTTTACAAGAGGCTAGATTTTGTAAAGCAGATCGGCCTCCCGAAACCCGCCGGGGCCGGGAGGTCTCCCTCCCGGCCCCGGCCACCCCCGATCGGCGGCCCCTACCGCCACCGCCGCGCCGGCGGGCGCTCGAAGGCCAGGCCCGGGTCGCCGTCCGCCGCCGCGTTACCGTCCGAGCGCACCAGATGCCGCAGCCGCAACAGCAGACCCGCGCCGAGGAAGAGGAGCAGGCCGCCGAGCAGGAAGGCGCCCTGCACCACCCCGAACCGACCGGACTGCGCCACCGGCCGGCCCGCCGCACCCGGCGGCGGCAGCTCGGCCACCGCCTCGTCGCTCGGCGTCGCGTACTCGCCGGTCTCGTCCGCCGCCGGCTCCGAGGCGGCCGGGTCACGCGGCGGGGCGGAGCTCTGCGTCTCGCTCGGCGTCGCCTCGACCTCCTCCCCGATCACCTGCCGCGTCGCCGTCTGCCGGGCGAGCAGGCGCAGGTTCTCGTCGTACGCCTCGGCGGCGAAGCTCACCCGCCCCCGGGTGACGTCCTCGGCGAAGGCCACCCGGTAGCGGGCGGTGACCGTCCGCCCGGGGCAGAGCGTCCCCGGGTCCAACTGCCGGTCGGTCAGCCGGGCCACGTCCCCCTCGGTGCGGATCTCCAGCGGGAACGAGCCGCTGTCCTCCACCCGGTCCACCTTCACCTGGTCCAGCCGCAGGCCCTGCACGCCGAGCACCATCGACCAGCGCACCTTGACGCAGTCACCACCGTCCGACCGGGAGACCACGGCGGAGACGGTCTCCGCCCCGTCGCCGGCGGTGAACTCGTCCGGCAGCCCGCTCAGCTCGGTGGCGAAGCCGGCCGCCGCCCGCGCCGGCGCGGTCGCGCCCAGACCCGCCCCCGACAGACAGGCCAGCACCACCCCGATCCGCAGCGCGTTCCGCCACACGCTCACCACCGCCTCGTCCTGCCGTCGGTCGCGTCCACCTGGCAACGCTATGAGCGGTCCGGACAAGCCGGTAGACGGGCGTGTTCGCACCGGTCGCCAAGCGCGGGGGGCGATTTCACGGGCAGTGGTGAACCGGTCACCCGGCCGCCGCGACACGCCCGGGATCCTGTTCGGCCGCCGGTCCTGGGGCCCGCCCGGCGGCCGGACCGGTGCCGGGGGCAGAATCACCGGGTGTCCGACCTGTCCGCGGCCTTCGTCCGGCTGCACGCCCGGCTCGCCCCGGTCGCCTTCGTCCCCGAGGTGCGGCTGCACCAGGCCGACGAGCCGATCGGGCTGTGGGAGCTGACCGAGGGCGAGTTCCGCAGCGCCCAACCCCCGCCGTTCTGGGCCTTCGCCTGGGCCGGCGGGCAGGGCCTGGCCCGCTACGTCACCGACCATCCGGACCTGGTCGCCGGCCGCCGGGTGCTGGACCTCGCCGCCGGCTCCGGTCTGGTCGCCATCGCGGCCGCCCGCGCCGGCGCGGCGTCCGTCCGCGCCGTCGAGGTCGACGAGCGGGCCGTCGCGGCCGTCGCGCTCAACGCCGAGGCCAACGGGGTACGCGTCGACGCCGAGCTCGGCGACATCCTCGACGGCGATGCCGGGGCCGCCGAGGTGGTGCTGGCCGGTGACGTCTTCTACAGCGAGGCGATGGCCCGGCGGGTGCTGCGTTTCCTGCTCCGCGCCGCCCGGTCCGGCGCCCGCGTGCTGGTCGGCGACCCGGGGCGGGCCTTCCTGCCCCGGGAGCGTTTCCGCCAGCTGGCCGCGTACGACGTGCCGGTGCCGGAGGCGCTGGAGAGCGTACGGGTGAAGCGCACCACCGTGTGGGAGCTGGATCCCGCGCCCCCGGGGGCCGCCCGCTAGCGTGTCGGCGTGCTGTTCCGGGGCTGGGGCGAGTCCGTCGACCGGCGGTGGCCGGACCTGGCGACCGTCGTCGACCACGTCGGCGTCGGGCACCTGGTGGTCACCCGGCACGCGCTGGTCAAGCAGGTGCTCACCGACCCGGTCACCTTCCGGCCGGACAACGCCCTCGACGCGGTGACGCCGATGCCGGTGGCCGCCCTGCGGGTGCTCGCCGGGCACCGCTTCCGGCTGCCGCCGACCCTGGCCAACAACTCCGGCGCCAGCCACCCGGAGATCCGCGGCATCGTCGCCGACGCGCTGCACCCCACCCGCGTCGCGGCGCAGCAGCCCTGGCTGACCGCGCTGGTCCGGGATCGGGTGGCCCGGCTCACGGCCGACCTCGACGCGGGACGCGCCGTCGACCTGTACGCCGAACTCGCCGCCGACCTGCCATTGCTGGTGCTGGCCCGCCTCGTGGAACTGCCGGACGCCCCGGTCGGCGCGGTCAAGGACTTCGCCCGGGCCGCGCTGGAGCTGTTCTGGGCGCCGCTGGACGTCGAGCGTCAGCGCGCGCTCGCCACCGAGGTCGGCCGGTTCCACACCGTGCTGCGCGGGTTCGCCGCCACCGGCGGCGGGCTGGCCGCCCGGCTGCGGGCCGCCGGGCACTCCCCCGACGTGGTGGTGGGCGCGCTGTTCTTCCTGCTGGTCGCCGGCCAGGAGACCACCTCGCAGTTCCTCACCCTGCTGCTGCACCGGCTGACCGGCGAGCCCGAGGTGCGCGCGGGGCTGCGCGCCGGCGAGGTCCCCGTCGGCGACGTGGTCGAGGAGGGTCTGCGGCTGGAGCCGCCGATCGTCACCTGGCGGCGGGTGGCCGCGGTGGACACCACGCTGGGCGGTGCGGCGGTGCCGGCCGGCACCAGCATCGTGGCGTGGCTGGCCCGGGCCGGCCGGGACCCCGAGGTGGTGGCCGCCCCGGCCGAGTTCCGGCCCGGACAGCCCGGTTCGCGCCGGCACCTGGCCTTCGGGGCGGGGGCGCACCGCTGCGTGGGCGCGCAACTGGCCCGGATGGAGGCGGCGGTGGTGGTCGCCGAGGCGGCCCCGCTGCTCGACGGGGTGACCGTGGTCCGCCCGCCCTGGTGCCCGGACAACCTGACCTTCCGGATGCCGGACGCGTTCGTCGTCCGCCGCGCCTGACCGCTCCGACGCCGCTGCCGGCCCTCCGGTGCCGTCGTTGACCGCCCGCCGGTCCTGACGAAAGTCGGGGTCGGTCGACGACGATCGGCAGCGGTGCGCGGTGGGTCCGGTTCGTACCGTCGGCGCATGATCACATTACGTGGGTTGACGAAACGGTTCGGGGGGACGACGGCGGTCGACGGCCTGACCGTCGACATCGCGCCCGGGCGGGTGACCGGCTTCCTCGGGCCGAACGGCGCGGGCAAGTCCACCACCATGCGGATGGTCCTCGGGCTGGACCGGCCGACCGCCGGCGAGGCCCTGGTCGACGGTCGGCCGTACCGGGCCCTGCGACACCCGTTGCACGAGGTGGGGGCGCTGCTGGACGCGACCGGCGTCCACCCGGCCCGGTCCGGCCGGGCGCACCTGCGCGCCATGGCCCGCAGCAACGGCATTCCGCTGCGCCGGGTCGACGAGGTGCTCGGCCTGGCCGGCCTCGACGGACGCGCCGCGGACAAGCTGGGCCGCTCGCTCTCCCTCGGCATGGCGCAGCGGCTCGGCATCGCGGGCGCGCTGCTCGGCGACCCGCCCGTGCTGCTCTTCGACGAGCCGGTCAACGGGTTGGACCCCGACGGGGTGCGCTGGATCCGGGGGCTGACCCGGACGCTGGCCGGCGAGGGGCGGACCGTCCTGGTCTCCAGCCACCTGATGAGCGAGATGCAGCAGACCGCCGACCAGCTCCTGGTGATCGGCCGGGGCCGGCTGATCGCCGACGCGCCGGTCGCCGAGCTGATCGCCGCCAGCGCGAGCGCCGCGGTCCTGGTCCGCGGCCCGCAACCGGTGGCGCTGGCCGCGCTCGGCGAGCGGCTGGCGGCCGAGGGGGCCACGGTGACCCCGCACGGCGCCGACGGCCTGACCGTCGCGGGCGCCGCCGCCGAGCGGGTCGGCGACCTGGCGTACGAGCTGGGGGTGCGGCTGCACGAGCTGACGCCGGTGACCGGCTCGCTGGAGCAGGCGTTCATGGAACTCACCGCCGACAGCGTCGAGTACGCCGGCGGCGCCGTCGGAAGCGAGGCCCGATGAGCACCCCCCGCACCGTCGCCCCCGCCCGACCGGCGTCCCGACCCGTCCCGGCGGGCGGCCCATTCACCGGCGCGGTGGCCGCCGAGTGGACCAAGCTCTGGTCCGTCCGGTCCACCTGGTGGACGCTGCTGGCCGGCGTGCTGGTGATGGCGGCCACCGCCGGGCAGCTCGCCATCTACGCGGCCAACGCCAACACCGACGACGACCCGGCCAACAACCCGGGCGTCGTCACCGTCGGCAGCATCGTGATCGGTTCCCTGGACCTCACCCAGTACGCCGTCCTGGCCCTCGGGCTGCTCACGGTCACCTCCGAGTACGCGACCGGCACCATCCGGACCACGCTGCGCTGCACCCCGTCGCGCGGCCGGATGCTGCTGGCCAAGGCGGTCGTGGTGGCGGTGGTGACGTTCCTGTTCGGACTGCTGCTCGGCGGCGTCGGCGCGCTGGTGGCGGGACCGGTGCTGGGCGGGTGGGGCCGCGTACCGGTGGCCGGGACGCTGGGCGACGTGCTGGCCGCCGCGGTCTACTTGGCGCTGGTCGCGGTGCTGGCGCTGGGTCTGGCGGCGGCGCTGCGCGGTGCGGTGCTCACCCTGACCGTGCTGCTCGCCGTGCTGATGATCGTGCCGCTGTCGCTCCAGGAGCCGCGGATCACGGTGCTCACCCGGATCGCCGACGCCTTCCCCGGCGTCGCCGGCGCGCACTTCATGGCCGGGGACACCGACCCGTACCCGGCGGCGGTGGGAGTGTTGCTGCTCGCCGGCTGGACGGTCGCCGCGCTGGCCCTCGGCCGGGCCGCGCTCCGGCGGCGGGACGCCTGACCCGCCGCGGGACGGGGGTCGGGGCGGGGCTGGTCAGCCGGTCGGTGGGACCAGCCCCGCCTCGTACGCCAGAATCGCCGCCTGCACCCGGTTACGGACGTCGAGCCGGGTGAAGATGCTGGTCAGGTAGCTCTTCACGGTGCCCTCGACCAGATGCAGCCGGCGGGCGATCTCGGCGTTCGACAGCCCCGCACCGACCAGCGCCAGTACCTCCCGTTCGCGCTCGGTCAGGCCGGCGAGCCGGTCCCGGGCGTACGGGCCGCGGGCCAGCCGGCCGCCGGTCAGCTCGATCACCCGCCGGGCCACCCGGGGCGACAGGTACGCCCCGCCGTCGGCCACCGCCCGGACCCCGGCCAGCAGCTCGCGCGGATCGCCGGCCTTGAGCAGGAACCCGCTCGCCCCGTGTCCCAGCGCCCGGGCCACGTGGTCGTCCTCGCCGAACGTGGTCAGCATGACGCTGGCCGTCTCCGGCACCAGCCGCCGGATCTCCGCGGCCGCGCCGATCCCGTCCAGCCGCGGCATCCGGATGTCCAGCAGGGCGACCCGGGGGCGGTGGGCGCGGACGAGTTCGACGGCGTCCCGGCCGTCGGCGGCCTCGCCGACCACCTCGATCCCCGGGTCCGCCGCCAGGATGGCCCGCACCCCGGCCCGGACCATGGTCTCGTCGTCGGCGAGCACGACCCGCACCGGGCGCTCGCGGTCCTCGCTCACCGGGTGATCCGCTCCTTGCTGGCCAGCCGGCCGTCAGCGAAGCAGAGCCGCCAGGTCGGCTCCGCGAAGGGGAAGTTGCCGTCGGTGTAGTACTCGCACCCGTCCGCCGCGTCGCCGTCCGGCGGCTCGGCCTGCCGCCGGGGCAGCCCCAGTCCGTCGCGCGGGTCGCCGACGCGCAGCCGCTCGTACCCGGGGCGGTCCAGCACGGCGCCGGCCGTGGCGAGCGGGTAGTAGACCAGCGACAGCACCAGGCCCAGCGTGACCGGGGCGCCGAACGCGATCAGCAGGCTGCGCCGCACCTCGCGTCGGGCGTCGCGCAGCCGTCGCGCGGACTCGCCGGACCGATCGGTCGGCGCGGTCCCGGGCCGGCCAGGGACCGGCCGTCCGGCCAGGGTGTCGGGCACCGGCCACCCGACCGCGGCATCGGGTGCCGGCCACCCGACCGCGACATCGGGCAGGACCGCCGGCGGGTCGTCGCCCGCCGGCCCGTCGACCGTCAGCGGCAGCCGGGCCGAGACGGCGAACCCGCCGTCGCGCGGGCCGGCGTCGAGGACCCCGCCGGTGAGGCGTACCCGCTCGCGCAGGGCGAGCAGACCCGAGCCGTGGGCGGGCGGGCCGGGCAGCGGCGGGCCCGCCGGCGGGGCGTTGACCACCCGCACGTCCACAGTGTCAGCGGCCGGGGCGAGGGTGACGGTGACCGCAGCGCCGGGGGCGTACCGGGCGGCGTTGGTCAACGCCTCACGGACCACCCGGTGCGCGGCGTGCGCGACCATCGGCGGCAGGTCCAGGTCGGCCGGCGCTCGCAGCTCCACCGTCATCCCGGCGTCGCGGGTGCCCTCCACCAGCTCCGCCAGGGTCTCGTCGGTCGGCCGGACGTCCGACGGCCGCTCCTCGCGCAGTACCCCGATGATCTCGTGCAGCCGCTCGGTCGCGGCGGCCACGCTGGCGCGCAGCTCACCGGCGGCGGCGCGGTGGGCGGGGGCGAGGTCGGCGGCGACCTCCAGCGCGGCGGCGCGAAGCGCGATCAGGCTCAGGTCGTGGCCCAGCGAATCGTGCATCTCGTGGGCGATCCGGGCCCGTTCCCGCAGCCGGATCCGGTCCACCGCGCCACGCCGCTCCCGGTCCACCGCCTCGGCGTGCCGCCGCTCGGTCGCCGCCAGCGCCCGCTGCTGCCGCCGGTGCCGGCCGAGCAGCCAGGGGAACACCCCGCCGAAGAGCAGCACGGACGCCAGCAGGTACCAGGTCGCCGGCCCGGTGCCGAGCAGGCCGAGGTTGAGCCCGGTGCCGGCGGCCGCGATCGCTCCGAAGACCGCGGCGGCCCGCGCGGTGCCCGCGCCGCGCCGTCCGGCGAGATAGCTGAAGACCGGGATGGCGAAGACGAAGTTGCCGTCGAGCAGCGAGCCGAGCACCACCGCCACCAGGGCGGTCAGTGGCAGCCGCCGACCGGCCCCCACCGCCAGGGCGAGCAGCGCCAGCGAGGCGACCAGCAGGAACACGGCGGCGGGCGGGCGGGGTGGGGTGATCCCGGCGTACCCGATCGGCGCGGCCAGCGCGGCCCAGAGCAGCAGGTCGCCGGCCCGCCGCCGGTCCCCGAGCAGGCGCCTAGGACGCCACCACCGCGTTGCCACGGCGGTCAGGCTACCGGCGGGCGGCCGGCCCGGACACCGACGAAAGTCAGGTGTCCGCCGGACCGGCCGGGGCGCGGCGGTCAGCCGGGGTGGGCCGTCGGCACCGGGGCGGCCGGGGCGTAGCGCACGGGTGGGTAGAGCACCCTCAGCAGCGGTCCGGCCATCGCGGTGGTGAGCACCGCCATCACCACCATCAGCGAATAGAGCCGGGTGTCCAGCAGGGTCAGTTGCAGGCCGATGTTGAGGATGACCAGCTCGGTCAGGCCGCGGGTGTTCATCAACGTGGCCAGCGCGCCCGACTCCCGGGCCGGCAGTCCGTTGGCCCGGGCCGCCAGGTAGGCGCCGACGAACTTGCCGCCGATCGCCACCAGCAGGATCAGGGCCAGCTCGCCCAGCCCGGTGGGGCCGACGGCGGAGAGGTCGACCCGCAGGCCGGCGACGATGAAGAAGACCGGCAGCAGCAGCACCGAGCTGACCTGGCCGACCCGCTCCAGCAGTTCGGCGCGGAGCGCGGCGCCGCCCTCGCGGGGCATCACCACGCCGAACAGGAACGCGCCGAAGATGAAGTGCAGCCCGACGGCCTCGGTGGCCGCGGCGGACAGCAGCGCACCGGCCAGCACCACGGCGAGGGTGCCGCTGGTCAGCCGCCCGGCTCGCCGCTGCGCCGTGGCCGCCCGGCTCAGCAGGGGGCGGACCAGCAGGAACATCACCGCCAGGTAGGGCAGCACCAGCAGCAGCCGGGCCTGGTCGGCGGCGGCGCCGGCGACGGCCACCACCATCGCCAGCATCGACCAGGCGAGGGCGTCGTCGACCGCCGCGCAGGTCAGGGCCACCTGGCCGACCAGGGTGTGGCTCATGTTCCGGTCGGTGAGGATCCGGGCCAGCACGGGGAACGCGGTGACCGACATCGCCGCCCCCATGAACAGCGCGAAGCTCAGCGGGTCCCGGCTCGGGTGATCGCGGATCAGGTACAGCGACAGCAGGGCGCCCAGCCCGAACGGCAGCACGATGGAGCTGACCGAGACGCTGCCGGCCAGCCGGCCCCTGCCGCGCACCAGCGCGTGGTCCAGTTCGAGGCCGACGATGAACATGAACAGCGCGACCCCCAGGTTGGCCAGCGCGGCGAGGAACGGCCGGATGTCGGTGGGGAAGACCGCCTCGGAGACGGCGCCGGGCAGCAGCGTGGGGCCGAGCGCGATCCCGGCCAGCACCTCGCCGATCACCGGCGGCTGGTCCAGCCGGCGGGCCAGCGCGCCGAGCAGGCGGGCGGCCACGATGATGATCGCGAGGGCGAGCAGGAGGCGGGCGGCCTGGGTGGTCGACATGGGTCCTCCGACCGGACGTCCGATGGTTGACCCGGGGATCGTCACACCGTCGCCTCGGGGGCGGCTCGACCACGGGTCGAGGGCCGCGGCGGCACCGTCGGGGCGGGCGTCCGCGGCCGGCGGCGGGTCGCCCGGCCGCCGAGCCGGGTTCGAGTACGGCTCCAGCCGGCGCTGTGAGCATGTGCGGGCCCATCGGAGCGGACGCCAGGAGGATCACCGTGCACCGCACCTTGATCATCGCGAAGTTGAAGACCGACGAACCACAGCGCATCGGCGACGTCTTCGCCGAATCGGACGCCACCGATCTGCCCCACATGATCGGTGTCTCGCGGCGGCTGCTGTTCACCTTCCACGACCTCTACCTGCATCTCGTAGAGGCCGACGCCGACATCTCGCCCAACCTGTACCAGGCCCGCAGCCACCCGCTGTACCAGGACATCAACACCCGGCTGACGGAGTTCGTGTCGCCGTACGACCCGAACTGGAAGGAACCGAAGGACGCGATGGCCGCCCCGTTCTACGTGTGGACGGCGAAGGACGGGAGGACCCGGTGACCGCGACCCGCGAACTGCGCGTGCACGTCGGCCAGGTGACGCCGAACCGACGCCGCGGCGGCGACATCCGGCTCACCCTCAGCCCGAAGACGGTCGGCTGCACCTCCGGGTTCGGCGCGGTGCTCACCCTCGCCCCCGGCGAGTACGTCACCGAGCACTACCACCCGTACTCGGAGGAGTTCCTGCACGTCGTCGACGGCGACCTGGAGATCCGGCTGGACGGCGAGCCGGTCCGGCTCGGCCCCGGCGACTCGCTGCTGGTGCCGATCGGGGTGAAGCACCGGCTGGTCAACACCGGCGACGCGGGCGCCCGGGTGGTGTTCCACCTGTCCCCGCTGGCGCCCCGGCCCGAACTGGGGCACGTGGACACCGAGGAGCCGACCCGGCCGGAGGCGGCGAACCCGGACGTGGGTGGTCCGGCATGACCCGGTCGGTGGTGGTCACCGGGATCGGCGCGGTCGCGCCGGGGGCGGTCGGCCGGGAGGCGTACTGGGAGCTGCTGGCCGCCGGCCGGACCGCGACCCGGCGGATCAGCCTCTTCGACGCCGGTGCCTTCCGGTCCCGGATCGCCGCCGAGGTGGACTTCGACCCGCGGGCCTGCGGGCTGACCTCGGCGGAGATCCGGCGGATGGACCGGGCCGCGCAGTTCGCGGTGGTCAGCGCCCGGGAGGCGATCGCGGACAGCGGCCTGGACCTCGGCGCCGGCGACCCGGCCCGGCTCGGGGTGAGCATCGGCAGCGCGGTCGGCTGCACCATGGGCCTGGAGCAGGAGTACGCGGTGCTCTCCGACGACGGCCGCAACTGGCTGGTGGACCACAGCTACGGGGTGCCACACCTGTACGGCTACATGGTGCCGAGCACCCTCGCCGTGGAGGTGGCCTGGACGGCCGGCGCGGAGGGGCCGACGGCGCTCATCTCGACCGGCTGCACCTCAGGGCTGGACGCGGTCGGGCACGCGGTGGAGCTGATCCGGGAGGGCAGCACCGACGTGATGGTGGCCGGCGCGACGGACGCCCCGCTCTCCCCGATCACCTCCGCCTGCTTCGACGCGATCAAGGCGACCTCGCCGAACAACGACGACCCGGAGCACGCCTCCCGCCCGTTCGACGCCACCCGGGACGGTTTCGTGCTGGGCGAGGGGGCGGCGGTGCTGGTGCTGGAGGAGAAGGAGGCGGCCCAGCGGCGCGGGGCCCGCATCTACGCCGAGATCACCGGTTTCGCCAGCCGCAGCAACGCCTTCCACATGACGGGGCTGAAGCCGGACGGCCGGGAGATGGCCGAGGCGATCCGGGTGGCCATGTGCCAGGCGCGCATCGATCCGTCCGACGTGGACTACATCAACGCACACGGCTCGGGGACCAAGCAGAACGACCGGCACGAGACGGCCGCGTTCATCCGGGCGCTCGGCGAGCGGGCGTACCAGGTGCCGGTCAGCTCGATCAAGTCGATGATCGGGCACTCGCTGGGGGCGATCGGATCCCTGGAGGTGGCGGCCTGCGCGCTGGCCCTGCAACGCCAGGTGGTGCCGCCCACCGCGAACCTGCACCAGCGCGATCCGGAGTGCGACCTGGACTACGTGCCGCTGACCGCCCGGGAGCACCGGATGGACACCGTCCTCAGCGTGGGCAGCGGCTTCGGCGGCTTCCAGAGCGCCATGCTGCTCGCCCGCGTCTGACCCCGCACGAACGAACCGGCCGCCCACGTCGCCGTGGGCGGCCGGTCGTCGTCGGTCGGTCAGCGGGCGGTCCCGGCCGGGTCGGCCGGGTCGGCCGGGCCGGCAGGCCGGACCGGGCGCTGCTCGGCGGGCCGCATCGAGCGCAGCGGGGGCGGCGCGGCGGGCCGGCCCGGGCGGGCCGGAGGCGGCGGGAAGCCCAGCAGGAACAGTCCCTGGATCTGGGCGCCCGCCCAGAGCAGCCGACCGATCCGCACCAGTCTCGACGGGTACCCCGCCCCGTTGCCGTCGTCCGCCACCATCGCCCGCCCCTTCCGTGTCCGCCGGCCCGCCGCGGCAGCGGCCGGCCGGCGGCCAGCGTGGCGCGTACCCCTCGAACCGGCCTCGACCGGCGAGCGAGCCGGCGGGTGCGCGCGGAGCGGGCCCGGCGCGGGCCCGGGCACCCTGAGCGACGCTCCAGCGGGGTTCGAGCCGGCCTGCGCACAGTGGCCGTGGCCGGGTCGATCCCGGTCGGCGGCACCGGCGCCGACGGGTCCGGACCCACCCGGGCGGCACCCCGCCCCGCCCGGACGGAGCCGGCGGGGCCATCCATCCAACGACGGTCGGGAGTGCGGAATGTACGGAAACATGGGCGGCTTCGGCGGCCCCACCACCAGGACCCAGCTGGACACGCTCGTCGAGAGCCTCACCGAGTCCGACGCGGACGCGGTACGCGACTGGCTGGGCGGCGCGAACGGTCAGGGCATGCCGGGTGTGCTCAACCCGCGGGCGCTCACCCAGCACCACGAGGCGGTGGCGAGCGACCGGCGGCGCCCGGCCGACGACGACCCGCAGGGGGTCCGCTCGGTCGGCGTCATCGGCGGCGGCACCGCCGGCTTCATGGCCGCGCTGGCGCTGAAGGCGAAGCGGCCGTGGCTGGACGTCACCCTGGTGCAGTCGAAGGAGATCCCGATCATCGGCGTCGGCGAGGCGACGGTGACCTACATGGTGATGTTCCTGCACCACTACCTGGGCATCGACGCCAACGAGCTGTACCGGAAGGTGATGCCGACCTGGAAGCTCGGCATCAGGTTCGACTGGGGGCCGGCGGACGACGAGCCGTTCATGGCCACCTTCGACTGGCACCACCATTCCATCGGCGGCCTCGGCGCGCTGGACGCCACCGGCAGTGTCAACGGCTTCACCCTCCAGTCGCTGATGATGATGGCCGACCGCTCGGCGGTCTTCGAGGTGGACGGCAAGCCGGTCTCGCTGATGAAGTACCTGCCGTTCGCGTACCACCTGGACAACGCCCGGTTCGTCGGCTACCTCACCGAGCTGGCCGAGCAGCGCGGCATCAAGCACGTCGAGGCGCGGTTGGCCGACGTGGTGCTCGGCGGCGAGGAGTGGGTCGACCACCTGACCACCACCGACGGGCGCGAGCTGACGTTCGACTTCTACGTCGACTGCACCGGCTTCCGGTCGATGCTGCTCGGCAAGACCCTCGGCACGCCCTTCCACAGCTACGCCGACACGCTCTTCACCAACTCGGCGGTCACCGGCAACATGCCGCACGACGGGGTGCTCAAGCCGTACACCTCGGCGACCACCATGCAGGCCGGGTGGACCTGGAACATCCCCACCCCGGAGAGCGACCACATCGGCTACGTCTACTCGACCGACCACATCAGCGACGAGCAGGCGGCCGACGAGATCAAGGAGCGCTTCCCCACCGTCGACGGGCTGCGCCAGGTGCGCTTCCGCAGCGGCCGGCACGACAAGGCCTGGCGGGGCAACGTCTACGCGATCGGCAACTCGTACGCCTTCGTCGAGCCGCTGGAGTCCACGGGCCTGCTGATGAGCGCGCTCTCCATCCAGGCGATGGTGGCCACCCTGCCCACCTCGTGGTCCGAGACCCCGGCCCGGGACGTGGTCAACCTCGGCCTCGGCCAGCGCTGGGACGCGATCCGCTGGTTCCTAGGCATCCACTACAAGTTCAACACCAAGCTGGACACCCCGTTCTGGAAGGACGTCCGGGAGCGCTGCGACGTCTCCGGCTTCAAGCCGCTGCTGGACCTGTACGCCAACGGCGCGCCGCTGACCCGGCGGGACCCCTTCCTGCTGGACCTGGCACTGGGGGCGGCACCGACCTTCTTCGGCCTCGCGGGCATCGACAACCTGCTGCTCGGCCAGAAGGTGCCGGCGACCCTGCTGGAGCGCACGGAGACCAACGACGACTGGTGGCAGCGGCGCAAGGCGGCCGACGCCCTGGTGGCGAAGGCGATGACCCAGGCGGACGCGCTGAAGGCCTTCGCCGAGCACCCGGAGCTGAACAAGCAGTTGCTGGAGGACTTCGACAGCTGGGCCGGCCGGCACATCGCCCCGTACATCGGGATGAACTGACCGACGCCGGGGGTCCGGTCCGGCGCGCCGGCGGACCCCTGCCCGATCCCTGAGGTGGTGCGACGTGACAGATTCCCTCGCCGAGCGGGCCGCCGGGCCCACCTCGACCGACTTCCGGGGCCTGATGGCCGAGTTCCCCACCGGCGTGGCCGTGCTGACCGCGTTCGGGCCGGCCGGCCGGCCGCACGGCATGACCTGCTCGTCGGTGTGCAGCGTGACGCTCAGCCCGCCGACGTTGCTGGTCTGCGTCTGGCGCGGCAGCCCCACGCTGGCCGCGATCGTCGCCGGTTCCCGCTTCGCGGTGAACCTGCTGCACGACCGCGCGTCGCAGACGGCGCGGCTGTTCGCCTCCGGCGACCCGGACCGGTTCTCCCGGGTGCGCTGGGACGCCGGGCCGGAGGCGGCGGGGCCGCACCTGGCCGACGACGCGCTGGCCGTGGCGCACTGCGCCGTGGCGCGCACCGAGCCGGTCGGCGACCACGTGGTGGTCTTCGGCGAGGTGCGGCGCATCGTCCGCCAGCCGGGCCGGGATCCGTTGCTGTACGGGCAGCGCCGGTTCGCCGCCTGGCCGGCCGGCTGACCGCCGGCCATCCGCACTGATCCCCGGGCCCGGGGATCGTGTCGTTCCGGCCGGGGTCGGTCCCGGGCCCGGGAATCGGGTCGCCGCCCGCTCGGGCCGTTGCCCGTGCACGGAAATTGTGTCGTTCGGGGGTCGAATCCACTTCGTGGAATCCGCCCCGAAGCAACCATTGCAAATTGCACGTGATGCGATCACTGTCGGTGACACGCCTGCCGTAGGAGAGGTCCCCGCGACGAGGTTCCCGACGGGCCGGGCGACCCGGGCGACCGCTTGCCGCGGGCCCGCCTCGCGCAACGCCGTCACCACGGCCGACGGGCGTACGGCGGCGCCGTCCGGAGGGCTTTGTCCAGATTCCCATTATTGGGTCGCTTGACAATGTTTTCTCCGCTGACCGGGACCAATACAGCGACTTTCCGACAGTCGGCCGTCCGCCATTTGTTACCGAATGTTTCGGGTACTCTCGGTAAGGAAAGAGCCGGTCGGATCGAAAGCCGGAGATCCGACATTGCGCGGGCGCCCACAATGACGGATTGTCGGACACCGTGGGATCCGTATCGAGCTTTCCGGGCGAGGAAGGGCGGGCCGGTGCGGCCGTCCGAGCGCGCGGGTTCAAGGGAAACACCCCGACTGTCCGGTTTTGGCCGACCCCCCGTCCCCCCGGCGAACCGTCGGAGGCAGGGGTCAACCGATTGGTGGATATTAATGCGTTGCGCATCCACCCCGCTTGTGCATTCGCCCGGCGTTTGCCGCGAAAAGGGACGAGCGGAGGACTTCGAGAAAGGGGGCTCTATCCGCGCTCCAGCGCTTTTCGAGCGGTGAAAGATGGCATCGACCCAGCCTGATACCAGGCACTCTCGAAGTCGACGTCCGACCCTGGTGCGGGGGCGGATCAGCAGCGACTTCGACCACAAGGGGGAAGTGGTTGTCGTGCAGATTTCGATCCTAGGACCGCTGGAGGTGGTACGCGACCGTGCGGTCGTGACACCCTCGGCGCCCAAACTCCGCCGAGCGCTCAGCCTTCTCGCGCTCAACGGCAACGTCGTCGTGCGGACCGACCAGATCATCGAGGAGCTGTGGGAGGACAACCCTCCCGCCAGCGTCACCACCACACTCCAGACGTACGTCTACCAGCTGCGCAAGCTGCTGCGGCTCGGCGTACCCAACGCCCGGGGGCAGCTGCCCCCCACGGCGGGGACGCCGTCGCTGCGGACCTCCGCCTACGGATACGTCCTCTCGCTCGCGCCGGACGCCCTCGACGCCCGCCGCTTCGGCCGGCTGGCCGCCCTGGGCCGGGCGCAACTGGAGGCGGGTGATCCAGCCACCGCTGCGGCCACCCTGGCCGACGCGCTGCGGCTCTGGCGCGGTCCGTCCCTGGTGGACGTCAGTCTCGGGCCGCTGCTCCAGGTCGAGGCGTTGCGACTGGAGGAGATGCACAAGAGCGCCCTGGAGTCCCGCATCCAGGCCGACCTGCAGCTCGGCCGGCACCACGAGGTGCTGGGCGAGCTGACCGCGCTGGTGGCCAAGCAACCCACCCACGAGGGCTTCCACGCCAAGCTGATGCTCGCCCTCTACCGCGCCGGGCGCCGCCCCGACGCGCTCGCCGTCTACCAGAACCTGCGCACCGCGCTGGCCCGGGAGCTGGGCCTGGACCCGTCGCTGGACACCCAGCGGCTGCACCGCTCGATGCTGGAGGGGGACCTCGCCCTGGAGCCACCGCCGGCGCCGGCCGAGCCGGCCGCCGTCGTGGTCCGGTCGGCGCCGCCCAGCCAGCTGCCGCCCAAGGGGCCGGCGCTGGTCGGCCGGGACACCGAGCTGGCGGCGGTGCTGGCCGCGCTGGGCCGTACGCCCCGCAACGCCCCGGCCGTGGTGGTCGTCGCCGGGCCGCCTGGCTGCGGCGCCACCGCGCTCAGCGTGCACGCCGCCCACCAGGTCCGCGACCACCACCCCGACGGCCAGCTCTACGCCCGGCTGCTGGACGGCGACGGCGGGCGGGCCGACCTGGGCGAGGTGCTCGCCGGGTTCCTGCGGGCGCTGGGGGTGCCCGACGAGGCGCTGCCGACCTCGCTCGACGAGCGCAGCCGGATGTTCCGCTCGCTGACCGCGGACCGGAACGTGCTCGTCCTCCTCGACGACGTGGCCGACAGCGAACAGCTGGCGCCGCTGCTGCCGTCGAGCCGCGCCAGCGCGGTGCTGGTGACCAGCCGGCGTCGGCTCTCTACGCCGTCCATCAGCGAGACCCTCCACCTGCCCCCGCTGGACGTCGACGGCAGCCTGCAACTGCTGGCCGCCGCGATCGGCCGGCGGCGGATCGAACGGGAACCGCTGATCGCCCGCGAGCTGGTCTACCTCTGCGACGGGCTGCCGTCGGCGCTGCACGTCGCCGCGTCGATGCTGCTCTCCCGGCCGCACTGGAGCATCGCCCGGCTGATCGCGTGGAAGCGGCGGGAGATGGACCGCCCCTGCGGCGACCCGCTGCGGCTGCGGGCCAGCGTGGAACGGACGTACCGGCTCGCGCCGCGGGCGGTGCAGACCGCGCTGGGCCAGCTCGCCGGGCTGGTGCAGCAGCCGGTCTCGCTGGGCACCGCCGCCAGCGTGCTCGGCGTCGACGAGCACGCCGCCGAGTCGGTCCTGGAGGAGTTGGTGGAGCTGCACCTGATCGGCGCCGAGCCGCCGGACGACCAGCTCGTCGGGTACAACTACCGGTTCCTGCCGACCCTGCGCAGCATCAGCCAGCAGCTCGCGGTGGGGCGCTGAACCCGCCCCCGGGTCGGCTCCACCGGCCCGGGGGCGACGGCCCGGAAACGCCGACGGCCGCGACGGTCTCTGACCGTCGCGGCCGTCGCCGCACCTGCTCCCCGGGGTGACGCCGCCGGGACGGACCCGTCACCCGGCCAGGCGTACGCCCGGCGCCGCCGCCATCTCGTCCAGCAACGCCGTGGAGTGCTCCGCCGCCCGGAACACCGGGTCGGCCAGCACCTCCCGCAGCCGGGGCACGGTGGTGCGGACGCCCCGCCCGGCGATCCGGAACTCGGCCAGCGCCCGGTCCATCCGGTCCAGCGCCTGGTCCCGGTCCGGCCCCCAGACGATCACCTTGGCCAGCAGCGAGTCGTAGTACGGCGAGATCCGCCAGCCCGGGTAGGCGTGGGTGTCCACCCGGACGAACGGGCCGCCGGGCGGGACGAACTCCGTCAACTCCCCCGGGCAGGGGGCGTAGTCCCGGGCCGGGTCCTCGGCGTTGACCCGGCACTCCACCGCCACCCCGCGCGGCCGGACGTCGTCCTGCGTCACCGACAGCGGCAGGCCGGCCGCCACCCGGATCTGTTCGCGGACCAGGTCGATGCCGGTGACCGCCTCGGTGACCGGGTGCTCCACCTGGATCCGCGAGTTCACCTCGATGAACGCGGTCTCCTCGCCGGCCACCAGGAACTCGAAGGTGCCCGCGCCGGTGAAGCCGACCGCCCGGGCGCCCCGTACCGCCGCCTCGGCCAGCGCGTCGGCGATCCGCCGGGGCAGGCCCGGGGCCGGGCTCTCCTCGACGAGCTTCTGGTGCCGGCGCTGCACCGAGCAGTCCCGCTCGCCGAGGTGCACCACGTTGCCGTGCCCGTCGGCGAGCACCTGGATCTCCACGTGGCGGGCGGGTTCCAGGAAGCGCTCCAGGTAGACCCGGTCGTCGCCGAAGACCGAGCGGGCCGCGGCCCGGGTGGCGCGGAACGCGGGCAGCAGGTCCTCCGCGCGCCGCACCACGCTCATCCCCCGGCCGCCCCCGCCGGCCGCCGCCTTGATGATCACCGGGAAGCCGACCCGGTGCCCGGCGGCCAGGATCTCGCTGGCGCTGCCGACCGGCTCGAGGGTGCCCGGCAGCACCGGCAGGCCGGCGTCGGTCATCAACCGCCGGGCCAGCGACTTGTCGCCGAGGCGCGCCATCACCTCCGGCCGGGGTCCGATGAAGACCAGCCCGTTGCGGGCGCAGATCTCGGCGAAGTCGGGATCCTCGGAGAGGAACCCGTAGCCCGGGTGCACGGCCTGCGCGCCGGTGCGCAGCGCCGCCTCGATCAGCGCCGGCGGGTACAGGTAGCTCTGCTTGGCCGGCCCCGGTCCGATGTGCACCGCTTCGTCGGCGGCGCGCACCGCCGCCGACTCGCGATCCGCGGTGGAGTACGCCACCACGCTGCGGATCCCCATCTCCCTACAGGTACGCACCACCCGCAGCGCGATCTCGCCGCGGTTGGCCACCAGCACCGTGTCGAAGGTGGCCTCCCGCCCGCTCACTCGCCCTCCCAGGGCTCGATCACCAGCAGCGGCTGCTCGTACTCGACCGGCTCGCCGTCGGCCACCGCGATCTCGACCACCCGCCCGGCCAGGTCCGCCACCAGCGGGTTCATCAGCTTCATCGCCTCCACGATGCCGACCTGCTGGCCGACCTCGATGATGTCGCCGACCTCGACGAACGGCTTGGCGCCCGGCTCGATCGCCCGGTAGAAGGTGCCCACCAGCGGTGACCGCAGCTCGTGCCGGCCGGCCTCCGCGCCGGCGTCGACCTGCGTCGCGGGCGTCTCGGCGAACACGGTGACGGGCGTCCCACCCCCGGACGCGGTCGCGTCCGGCCACTCGACGTCGATGCTGGCGCAGCCGAAACGGACGCTGATCCGGCTCGGCGCGCCGCTGACCGAGCGGGCCACCCCGAGGACGCTGCGGTGCAGCACCTCCATCGCGGCCTCGGCGTGCAGCACCGCCACCGCCGCGTCCAGCCCGCCCGGATCGGCCGGCACGGGGGTCGTGGTGGGAGCAGGAGTGATGGTCATGTCAGGGCCTCCTATCGTTGGTCAGACCGAACCGCCGGAATCGGGCCCGCCGCCTGGCGACCAGGGTCGGTCCGTCACTGGTCCGCAGCTCGCGCAGGGCGACGACCACGGCGTCCCGGACCAGCCGGGACGCGCGCGCCGGGTCGAGGTGGGCGCCGCCCGGCGGTTCCGGCACCACCCCGTCGACCACGCCGAGCCGCAGCAGGGACCCGGCGTCCACGCCCAGCGCGGCCGCCGCGTCGGCCGCCCGCTCCGGGCTGCGCCAGAGGATCGCCGCGCAACCCTCCGGACTGATCACCGAGTACGTGCCGTTCTCGGTCAGCAGCACCCGGTCCGCCACCGCCAACGCCAGCGCGCCGCCGCTGCCTCCCTCACCGGTGATCACCGTGACCACCGGCACCGGCAGGCTGCCCATCAGCGCGATGGACTCCGCGATGGCGACCGCCTGGCCCTGCTCCTCCGCCGCCAGCCCGGGGTGGGCCCCGGCGGTGTCCACCAGGGTCACGATCGGCACCCGCAGCTTCGCGGCGAGCCGCATCAGCCGGGCGGCCTTGCGGTAGCCGGCGGGCGAGGGCATGCCGAAGGAGTGCCGCACCAGTTCCTCGGTGCGGTGCCCCTTCTGGTGCCCGATCACCAGCACCGGCAGCCCGTCCAGCACCCCCAGGCCACCCACCACCGCCCGGCAGTCCCCCGCGCCGTCGCGGGCGCCGCGCAGCTCGACGAAGCCGTCCAGCCACTCGGTGAGGTGGTCGGTGAGGGTCGGCCGGTCGAGGTGCCGGGCCAGCCGGACCACCTCGGCGGGCGGTCGGCGGACCAGGGCGGCCGGGTCGCGCAGCACGGGGTCCACCGCCGCCCCACCCCAGTCGGCCGGCGCCGGGGCGGCCGCCGCCAGCAACTGGCCCAGCACCCACGGCAGCTCGCCCCGGGCGCGTACCCCGTCGACCAGGCCCCGCTCCAGCAGGAACTCCGCGGTCTGGAAGCCCGGGGGCAGCTCCTGGCGGATGGTCTGCGCGATGACCCGCGGGCCGGCGAAGCCCATCCGGGCGCCGGGCTCGGCGATGATGACGTCGGTCAGCGTGGCGAACGAGGCTGCGACCCCGCCGTACGTCGGGTCGGTCACCAGGGTGATCGTGAGCAGCCCCGCCTCGTCCAGGGCGCGCAGCGCGTTGCCGGTCTTGGCCATCTGCATCAGCGCCAGCGCGCCCTCCTGCATCCGGGCCCCGCCGGAGGCGGTGACGATCAGCAGCGCGCAGGAGTCGGCCAGGGCGGCCTCCGCGGCGGCGGTCACCGCCTCGCCGGCGGCCACCCCCAGGCTGCCGCCGAGAAAGCGGAAGTCCATCACCGCCACCACCACCGGGTGGCCCTGGATCCGACCCCGGACCACCCGGACCGCGTCGGCGAGGCCGGTGCTCTCCCGGGCCCGGGACAACCGGCCCGGGTAGTCGACCAGGTCGGTGAAGTTCAGCGGGTCGTGCACCGACTCCGCCGGCGTCACCGGTCGCACCGAGTCGGGGTCGAGCAGGCTGCGCAGCCGCTCGTCCACGGTCAGCCGGCTGTGCCACCCGCACTCCGGGCACACCCCCAGCAGCCGGTCGAACCGCTTGCGGTACAGCAGCACCCGGCAGCCACCGCAGGTCAGCCACTCCGCGTCGGCCGGGGTGGCCGGGACGGCCGGCGCGGCGGTGGCGCCCCGCGCCGGCGCAGGAACCGTACTGGTCATGTTCCGCTCCGATCGTCCGTGCCCGGCCTCACGCGGGGCGCGGGATTACCGCCGTCGGTTGCCGGTCGTGCGGTGCGGCCGGTCGCCCGCCCGGCGCCCGGTCCCCCGGCACGCCGGACGGGCGGCCGGCGCGTCACCGGACGCCGGCCCATTCCCCGTGGCTCCCGGCGCTCGCCGCGCCGGACAGGTGGGCGACCACCCGCATCGTGGTCATCGAGCCGCCCGACCGGTACGGGTGCAGCCTGGTCCGGTGCTCCAGGTGCCGGTCGCTGTGCTCGAACTCGCGGAACCGGGGCTCGTCCACCCAGTCGCTGACGATCCAGTAGACGCCCTCCTCCTCGTCGCGGGAGAGCCACTGCCCCAGGTTCGCCGGGTGGCTGGTGACGGAGTCGCCGACCTCCAGCCAGACCCGCTCGAACTCCTCCTGCATGCCGGGCTTGATCTGCATCCGCAGCATCACCCGGAACGGTCCCTCGGCCATCAGGAGATCCCCCCGTCGACGTGCACGGTGGCGCCGGTGACGTACCGGGACAGGTCGCTGGCCAGCCAGAGCACCGCCCCGGCCACCTCGTCCGGCTCGCCGAGCCGGCCCAGCGCGGTCTTGTCCTGGTAGCGCTTCGTCAGCAGCTCGCGCTGCTGCGCCGGCATCGCGTCCATCGCCTCGGTACGGATGACCCCGAGGGCGAGCACGTTGAAGCGCAGCCCCTTCGCCCCGTACTCCTTCGCCAGCGAGCGGGTCAGGCCGCGCAGCGCCGCCTTGGTGGCCGTGTAGTGGGCCCGCAGTGGGATGCCCACCTCCGAGGACTTCGAGCCGATGCTCACCACCGAGCCGCCGGCCGTCATCATCGGGATGGCCGCCTGGGTGACCAGGTGCACCGCGGTCAGGTTGGTGTCGATCACCTGCTGCCACTGCGCCAAGGTGAGCTGCTCGTACGGCACGTGGCTGATCGCGCCGGCGTTGTTGACCACCAGGTCGAGCCGGCCGAACCGGCTGCGCGCCTCGGCCATCAGCGCACCGACCTGCTCCGGGTCGGCCAGGTCGGCGCGGACCAGGTGGTGCTGGCCGCCGATCTCCTTGAGCTCGCGTTCCAGCGAGGTGACCGCCTCGCTCTCCTGCCGGTAGCAGGTGAGCACGTCGACACCGTGCCGGGCCAGGGCCAGGACGATGCCCCGGCCCACGCCCCGGGTGCCCCCGGTGACCAGGGCCTTCTTTCCGGCCAGTTCCAGATCCATCGTGGTTCCTCCATGTCGGTTCGCCGGGCCCGGTGCGCCCGGGCCGGGCGCTCAGCTGACCGGTACGCCCCGGCGGGCGGCGGCCTCGACCTTCTCCTTGATCAGCTGCTGCTGGACGGCGGTGTTGCGGTTGAGCCGCTCCTGCATCCCGGCGTCGTCGAGCGGGGCGCCGGGCTTCATCTCGAAGTCCTGCACCCAGCGCAGCCGCACCCCGCCCTCGACCGGCGTGTACTCCCAGAACAGCGACATGTACTTGAAGACTCCGGTCTCCACCCGGTGCGAGCGGACCGTCCAGGTCTGCCGGTCGGCCGCCCGGGCCGAGACCCAGGACCAGACCTTGCCGTTCTCGTCGGGGTGCAGGGCGAGCCGGAACAGCACCGAGCCGTCCGGCCGGCGGTCCAGCACAGTGGCCTCGGCGTACTCGCTGAACAGTCGCGGCCACGACTCGATGTCGTTGGTCAACTCCCAGACCAGTTCCAGCGGGGCGTCGATGACCACCGCGTTGTCGGTGTGCCCGGCCATCTCAGCCCACCGTCGCGAACTGCGCGTTGATGTAGTCGACGGTGCCGCGCGGGGTGGTCATCCGCTCCACCGCCTCGTCCGGGATCGGCACCCCGTAGCAGCGCTGCACGTGGCCGGCCAACTCCAGCATGGCCAGTGAGTCGTAACCCAGGTCGGCCAGCGGCACGTCGGCGATGTCGCCGGACAGGTCGGTGGACTCGTCGACCCCGGCGATGCTGCCCAGCAGCTCGCGAAGGTCGTCCAGGGTGAAGCTCGTCATCGCTCTCGCTCCGTTCGTCATGGATCGGTGGGTGACGGTCAACGGCGGCGGGACGTCCCGACCACCATGGCGGCGGTGAAGCCGCCGTGGCCCCGGGCCAGCACCAGGGCCCGCCGCAGCGGCAGCTCCCGGGGCTCACCGAGGACCAGGTCCAGGTCCGGGTCCGGGCGGGTCACCCCGACGGTGGGCGGGACGACCCCGTCCCGGACCGCGAGCAGCGCGGTGGCGACGTCCAGCGGCGCGCCGCCGCCGTACAGCCGGCCGGTGAGGGTCTTCGGGGCGGTGACCGGCACCCCGCGCCGGCCGAACACCGCGGTGATCGCCGCGGACTCGGCCGCGTCCAGGTCCGGACTGCCGGCGGCGTCGGCGAAGACCACGTCGACGTCGTCCGGCGCCAGCCGCGCGTCGGCCAGCGCGGCGGTGACGGTCCGGCGCAGCGCCGGGGACCGCCCGGAGCCGGGCGGCGGGTCGAAGCCGGCCGCGTAGCCGAGGATGCTGCCGTAGCCCTCGCCGGCCCCGCGCTCGCGGGCGTGCCGACCGTTCTCCACGATCAGGATGGCCCCGCCCTCGCCGGGCAGGTACCCGCTGGCCCCGGCGTCGAAGGGCAGGTACGCCCGGGTCGGGTCGTCCACCGTGGAGAGCCGGCCGGTGGCCAGCTGCGCGCTGAGGCCGTACGGGCAGAGCGACGCGTCGGTGCCGCCGCTGACCACCAGCCGGTAACCGGAGCGGGCCAGCCGGCGCGCCTGGCCGAGGGCGTCCAGCCCACCGGCCTGCTCGGCGCAGATCACCCCGCAGGGACCGCGCATGCCGTGTCGGATCGACACCTGACCGGTGGTCGCCGCGTAGAACCAGGCGATCGACTGGTACGCCCCGACCCAGGACGGGCCGTTGCGGTACAGCCGCTCCATCTCGTGCTGGCCGAACTCGGTGCCCCCGGAGGAGCTGGAGGTGACCACCGCCATCTCGTACTCCGGCAGCCCGGCCGGGTCGACGCCGGCGTCGCCGAGGGCGTCGTCGGCGGCGGCCAGGGCCAGGTGCGTCCAGTGGTCGGTCTGCGGGATCAACCGGCCGGGCACCCGCTCCCGCGCGGCGAAGCCGGGGACCTGCCCGGCGTACCGGACGGGGTAGCTCTCCGGGTCGAAGCGGGTGATCATGCCGATCCCCGTCTTGCCGTCCAGCACCGACTGCCAGTGCGCGTGGATCCCGATGCCGGTCGGCGCGGTGACCCCGATGCCGGTGACGACCGCGCCGACGTCGGCGTCCGATGCGCTCATCAGCACCACCTTCCCGTTGTGTGGCCGCGGGCCTCTCCTCGGGCCGCTGCCAGTGCACCTGGGAGCTGTCCAGTTCCTCTCAAGGCCGGCTCGACGCTCCGCGCCGGACGGAGAGCGGCGCGCGACGGCCGCCACCCCCCGCCCTGCTGGACGGGGGGTGGCGGCCGTGCGGGGGTGGGCCGGAGGCGCTATTCGGGGATGTTGCCGGTGGCCCGGCCGGCGTGGAACGGGGTGCTGATTCCCTCGTAGCCGAGGTGCATGGTCATGCCCATCGCGGCGTGCTTGAGGTTGTGGCAGTGGTCCATCCACAGTCCGGGGTTGTCGGCCCGGAAGGCCAGCTCGTAGGACTCCCCGGAGAGCAGGGTGACGGTGTCCAGCCAGAGTGGGCTGCCGGTGGCCCGGTGGCCGTTGCGGCTCAGCACCAGAACGTGGTGGCCGTGCAGATGCATGGGGTGTTCCAGGAAGCTGCGGTTGCTGATCGTCACCTTGACCAGCTCGCCCTCGCGCACCATCAGCATCGGCACGTGCGGCGAGACGTGCCCGTTGATCGTCCACAGGTAGTAGGGCTGGCCGTCGTAGAACCCCGGCCGGTTGTCCAGCACCAGGTCGAAGCTGCGGTCGAAGTCGCTGTCCGGTCCGAACGGGGTGGCCGCCGGGCTGCCGTACCGGGTGGCGTCGAACTCCGGCCCGTCGGTCAGCGGCGCCAGCTCGCCCTGCCCGTCGGGGCTGAGCAGCAGGCCGGCGCCGACCGCGGCCAGGTCGGTCAGCCGGACCGGCGCGGACGGCATGGTGAACTCCAGGTCGTACCGGCCGCCGCCGCCGAGCATCAGCTTGGTCCGGTACAGGTCGGTGGGGGCGTTGACCGGGCCGCCGTCGACCGCGGTGACCTTGAACGGCGTACCGGCCAGGGTGAAGTACTTGCGGAAGTTGTCCGCGTTGATCAGCCGGATCCGGACCGGGGCGCCCGGCGGGACGGATTCCCGCCGGAGGGTGTCGGCGGCGTTGAGGGTGCTGGTGTCGCCCTTGTCGGTGTCGAAGACGTGCGCGGCGACCACGAACTCGCGCACCCCGGCCGGACCCGGCTGGGCCGGATCGATGACCAGGGGGCCGAACAGGCCGCGCCGGACCTGGGTCGAGGACGCCTGGTGCGAGTGGTACCAGTAGGTGCCGACCTGCCCGGCGCGCCACCGGTAGACGTGGCTGCCACCCGGCGGCACGGCGTCCTGGGTGAGGCCGGCGACGCCGTCCTCGGCGTTGGGCACGTCCAGCCCGTGCCAGTGCACCGTGGTGGGCGTGTCCGCGGTCCGGTTGACCAGGGTCACCTCGACCAGGTCGCCCTGCCGGACCCGCAGCTCGGGCCCGGGGATCTGGCCGTTGAAGGCGGTCGCGTCGACGGTGGCGCCGGAGCTGAGCTTCAGCCTGGCGTCCGTGGCGACGAGGGTGAACCGCTTGTCGGGCTTGCCCGCCGGGCCGGTGAACTGGGTCAGCGGGCGGTCCGGCAGGCCGGCGCCGTGCGAGTGCGCCGAGTGGTCCACCGGTCCGGGGCCTGTGCCATAGGTCATCGCTTGCTCCGTCATGCGGTAGTCGTCGGGCAGCTTGCTGGTCTGCCAGTCCCAGCCGGCGTAGCCGCCGACCAGGACGAGGACGGCCGCGGTGGCCACCGCGACCCGGCGCACCCGGGCCGCGCCGCGCGGCAGTGGTCGCACCACCCCGTCCCGCACCCGGTCGGCGTGCCGGCGCCAGATCACCACCAGGACCAGGGCCACCACGCCGTAGCTGACGAGCGCCGGCGCCAGCAGCGGCGGAGCCGGCGCGAAGAGGATCATGACGAAGGAGACCAGCCCGCCCACGGCGACCGCGCGGGCCGGGAACGACACCCGCGGCGCGGCCGCGGCGCGGGACGCCGGCGGCGCCGCCACCTCCTCGGCGTCGTCCGGCGACGGCCGGCCGAGCCGGCGCAGCGCGGGCACGGTGACCAGCAGGGTGGCCAGCGTCGGCAGCGCCACCAGGGGTACGCCGATCAGCAGCCGGTCGGCGGCGAAGTGCCAGCCGTACCCGTAGAGCACCAGCGAGGTGACCAGCCGGGCCGGTACGAACAGCGCCCCGACGAGGACGGCGATCGCCAGTCGGCGGCTCGACCGGCGCAGCCGGGCGGCGGTGGGTGCGTGCGGCAGCCGGTACAACCGGCGGGCGAGCAGGGCCCAGTAGCCGAGCAGGACCAGGGCGACCATGAAGTCGTAGTTGAAGTTGTCGTCGTACGCGGGGATCGACGGCTCGAACACAGCTGTCCTCTCCGATAGGCGGGGGCGGGCGGCCGGTGTCGGGAGCCCGGGGGGACCGCGCGGGGCGCGCAGGCCCCCGACACCGGCCTGTCTGGACGGCCGCCACCTGCGGCGGCGAGGGCGGAGGCCCTAGTGGACGCGGGTGGAGTCGGCCGGGTCGGCCGGCGCGTCCTCGTCGAGACCTGCCTCGGCCTCGGCGTGCACGTTGATCCGGCGGGGCAGCCTGAACACCAGCAGGAAGGCGAGCAGGAAGACGCCGGCGTTGTACCAGGCGGTCAGCTTCATCGCGTCGCTGAACAACTCCCGCCGGGCGTCCGTGGCGGCTTCGGCGTACGCCCGGGTGACCGCCGCGGGCGCCGCCTGGTCGGTGTTCCGGCAGCTCACCGGGACGGCGGTCGGGTCCTCTTCCGCGGACCGGTCCACGAAGCACCGGACGAAGCCGTCCACCGCCTGGCGCTGGGCGTCCACCGGTGCGCCGGCGGACTGCAGCGCCGCGCGGATCGGCGCGGTGTTGGCCTCCGCGACGCCCTGCGCCCGGTCACCGAGGAGGCCGAAAAAGATCACACCGATCAGCGCGATGCCCAGCGCGCCCCCGACCTGCTGGACGGCGCTGAGCACGCCGGAGGCGGAGCCGGCCTCGTGGTGCGGTACGCCGGAGATGACGGCGTCCACCAGCAGCGGGGCCACCAGCCCCATGCCGACGCCACCGACGAACATGCTGGGGACGAAGTGCCAGACCGAGACGTCGGTGCCGACGAACTGGATGGTCAGGATGATGGCGACCATCGACGCGGTCATCAGCGCGGTACCGATGTGCAACACGGTCCGGCCGAGCTTCGGGGCGAGCTGGAACGAGGCGCCGCTGGCCAGCGCGATGCCGACCGACCAGGGCAGGTTGGCCATCGCGGCGGCGAGCACCGACTTGTCGAGGCCGGCCTGGAGATAGATGATGAAGACCAGGAAGAAGGAGACGATTCCGGCGAAGAACACGAGGTTCACCAGGAGCCCGCCGACGAACGCCTTCTCCTTGAACAGCTCCATCGGCACCAGCGGCGAGCCGCCCTGGGCGGATCGCCGCCGCTGGTGGGCGGCGAACACCACCAGGCCCACCGCGGACGCGGCCATCATGGCGAAGATCCAGGTCGGCCAGTCCTTCTCCCGGCCCTGCATGAGCGGGTAGACCAGCAGCAGCATGGTGACGGTGATGATGCCGACCCCGGTGAGGTCCAGCCGCAGGGCGTGCGGGGTGCGCAGCTCCTTCATGAAGACCAGCGCGCCGACGAGCGCGGCGAGTCCGATCGGGACGTTGATCAGGAAGATCGTCCGCCAGCCGAGGTCGAGGAGGTCCGCCTTGATCAGCAGGCCGCCCAGCAGCGGCCCGCTGACCGTGGCCAGGCCGGCGACGCCGCCGTAGACGCTGAACGCGGCCACCCGCTCCCTGGGCGAGAACATCACCTGGATCGAGGAGATGACCTGCGGCACCATCATGGCCGCCATGGCGCCCTGCAGCACCCGGGAGGCGATGAGCACCTCCGGGTTGGGGGCCAGGCCGCAGAGCGCCGACGCGAGCGTGAAGCCGGCCATGCCGAGCAGGAACATCCGCTTCCGGCCGACGATGTCACCGAGCCGCCCGCCGGTGATCAGCAGCAGCGCGAAGGCGAGCGAGTAACCCGCCAGCACCCACTGGGCGGCGGTGTACGTGGCGCTGATGTCCTGCTGGATCGACGGCACGGCGATCGCCACGATCGTCACGTCGAGCAGGTCCATGAAGGTGGCGACGAGCAGGATGACCAGCACCAGCCAGCGCCGGCGGTCGGGTGGCGCCTCGGGCCGCGTGCCGACCCGGGGTTCGTTGTTGTCGGTCATGACGACTCCTTCGACGGGGATATCGCGATACAACTCTCTCGGCCAGTCACGCTATATCGCAACTGCGGAACGGGTCAAGACGGTTCCAGAGAGTGACGAGAAGTCGTTCGTCACCTGCGAAAACGCCGTCCGCGGCGACCGGTCGCGAGTGTCGCGAGACAGTCGCGACTGTGCCAGTCGGCGCTGAAGCCCCGGTCGACGCCCGCTCGAACACCCCCTGGATCGCGGGCCGAGCGGGACTCGAGCGACGCGCCCGAGGATCAGCCGGTCGGCGGCGGGCGACGCCACCCGCCGGCCCGCGCCCGCCGGGCGTCCGGCGTCCGGGCCGTCACCCGGGCGGCCCAACGAACTCAGGGGGAGCACGCGCATGTGTGGCATCGCCGGTCTCGTCGACTTCGAACGCACCCTGCCCACCCACCGGTCACCGGTGACCGCGATGTCCGGCACCCTCGCCTGCCGCGGCCCGGACGCCGACGGCCTCTGGACCGCACCGCACGCCCACCTGGCCCACCGCCGGCTGGCGGTCATCGACCTGGCCGCCAGCACCCAGCCGATGACGGCCCACGCCGACGGTCGGGAACTCGCCGTGCTCAGCTACAACGGCGAGCTCTACAACTACCGGCAGCTGCGCGCCGAACTGGCCGGGCGGGGCCACCGGTTCCACACCGACGGCGACACCGAGGTGGTGCTCCGCGCCTACCTGGAGTGGGGTGAGGACGTCGGCACCCACCTCAACGGCATCTTCGCCTTCGCCGTCTGGGACATCCGCACCGAGAAGCTCGTCCTGGTCCGCGACCACCTCGGCGTCAAGCCGCTCTTCTACCACCGCACCCCGGACCGGCAGCTGCTGTTCGCCTCCGAGATCAAGGCGATCCTGGCCACCGGGCTGCTCGAGGCCCGCGCCGACACCGACAACCTGCGGGAGATCCTCACCCAGGTCTGGACCCCCGGCCGCACCGTCTTCGCCGGGGTCGAGGAGGTCCGTCCCGGGCACGTGGTCACCGTGGACGCCACCGGCGTCCGGCACCGCTGCTACTGGCGGCTGGCCTCGCGGCCGCACACCGACGACCTGCCGACCACCGTGGACACCATCCGCGGCAAGCTGGAGCAGGTGGTCGACGCCCAGCTCGTCGCCGACGTACCGGTCGGATCGCTGCTCTCCGGCGGCCTGGACTCCAGCGTGATGACCGCGCTCGCGGCGCAGGCCCGGGCCCGACGCGGCGCCGAGCCGATCCAGACCTTCTCGGTCACCTTCACCCGGTACACGGAGCGGTTCCGGGCCGACGAGGTCCGCGACACCCCGGACGCGCCGTTCGCCCGGATGGTCGCCGAGCACGTCGGCTCCCGGCACACCCCGGTGGTGATCACCCCGGAACGGCTCGCCGATCCCGAGATCCGCCGCCGCACCATCGCCGCCCAGGACCGCCCCACCCCGCTCGGCGACATGGACGCCTCACTCTGGGTGCTCTTCGACCAGGTACGCCGGCACGCCACCGTGGCGCTCTGCGGCGAGGCCGCCGACGAGGTCTTCGGTGGCTACCACTGGGCCTGGGTGCCCGAGCTGATCCACCGGGAGGCCTTCCCGTGGATCGCCTTCTACCAGCACTTCTGCGAGGGGCCGGGGCTCGGCAGCGGACTGTTCGACCCGGGGCTGCTCAAGCTGCTGGACCTGGAGACCTACAGCGTCGACCGGTACCGGGAGGCGCTGGCCGAGGTGCCGCAGCTGCCCGGGGAGACCGGCACCGAGAAGCGGATGCGCGAGATCACCCACCTGCACCTGTCCCGCTGGCTGCAGCACCTGCTCACCCGCGACGACCGGCTGAGCATGTCGGTCGGGCTCGAGGTACGCGTCCCGTACACCGACCCCGACCTGGTGGAGTACGTCTTCAACGCGCCCTGGGCGTTCAAGAGCCACGACGGCCGGGAGAAGGCGCTGCTGCGGGCGGCCGGGCTGGACCTGCTCCCCGCCGACGTGCTGGACCGGCAGAAGAGCCCTTTCCCGGTCACCCAGGACCCGCTCTACACCCGCTACCTGAGCGAGTCGCTGCGGGAGATCCTGGACGACCCGGGCCAGCCGGCGCACGCCCTGGTCGACGTCGCCGCCGCCCGGCGGCTGCTGGACACCCCGGCCAAGCTGGCGAACGGCCCGATCGCCTGGGTCAACCGCACCCACATCGAGCAGGTGCTCACCCTCAACTCCTGGCTCGACATGTACCGGGTCCGGCTCGACCTGGACGACTGACCGCGCACCGGAGTCCCGGCGGCCGGGCGAGCGCCGGCCGCGACCCGTACCGCTGTGAGAGGAACGAGATGTCATTTCGCAAGGAACTCTGGGCCGCCGGCGAGGCCAGCTTCGACGCGCTGCTGGCGCACCCCGTACCGGTCGGCATCTGCGACGGCACGCTGCCCAAGGCGGACCTCGCCCGGCTGATCCGGGCCGACATCGTCCACCTGGGCACCTTCGCCCGGGCGCAGGCCCTGCTCGCCGCCCGGGCGCCGGAGCTGGCGGACCTGTCGCACTTCGCCGGCATCGCCATCGGCTCCAGCTACTCGGCGACCGGCAAGAGCGTGGCGGTGCTGCGGATGCTCGGCGGCAAGGCGGCCGAGCCGGGCGAGACCGTCGACCCCGCGTACGACGACTTCATCACCGCCGTCGCGCACACCGGCGCGTACGCCGACGTGGTGGTGGCGACGCTGCCCCGGATGTGGTTCCACGCCGAGTTCAGCAAGGAGCTGCGCCGGCGCGGCTCGCCGGACCGGACGTACCGCAAGTTCATCGACACGCTGCTGCACGACGCGTACCTGCCGATCGTGGAGGCCACGCTGGAACGGGCGGACGCGGTCGGGGCGGACGCCACGCCGGACGAGCGGGAGCGGCTCGCCGCCCTCTTCGCCCGGGCCGCGGAGTTCGAGCTGCGGCTCTGGGACGCCGGCCTGCCCCGGACCGCCTGAGCCGACCGCGGGGGGCGCGTGGGTGGTCCCACGCGCCCCGTCGCCTCTGATGAGATATAGCGCGTCGCACTATCGCGATAGTGGGTATGCTGATTCCGGACAGGCGGTCGGCCCGAAGGAGTGTGGCGTGCAGGAGTGGCAGGTACGCGAGGGCGAGCGGCTCGAGCTGCCGCCGGCCCGACGGGTCCGGATCCGCGTCGTCGGCGGCGAGGTCGACCTCACCAGCGGCCCCCCGCTGCTGGAGCTGACCGACCTCAACGGCCCGCCGCTGCGGGTCAGCCTGACCGGCGACCTGCTGGAACTGCGCCACGACCAGGGGCTGCACCGGCCCTGGTGGCGGGACTTCCCGCCGGCCTTCCGACGCAGGTGCCGCCTGGCGCTGGCGCTGCCCGCCGGCACCGAGGTCGAGGTGGAGACCGTCGGCGCCGGCATCATCGCCGTCGGCCTCTCCGGCAGCACCCGGCTGACCAGCCTCAACGGCGAGATAGTGGTGGACCGCACCGGCCCAGAGCTGCGCGCCCGCACCGTCTCCGCCCGGATCCTCGCCCGCGGCTGCACCGGCCACGCGCACCTGGAGACGGTCTCCGGCGAGGTGACCGTGGTGACCGGCCGGGAGCCGGTCGCCCTCGACCTCGCCGCCGTCTCCGGCCCGCTGCTGGTCGGCGTGCCGGACGACGCCGGGGCCAGCCTCGACGTCGAGCTGACCACCAACGGCGGGTCGGTCGTCACCCAACTGCCCGACGGCACGCCGGGGCTGGAGAGCCACGCCCCCGGCGAGGGTGGCGCGACCGTGGGGCTGCGGCTGCGCCGCGGCACCGCGCCGCACGCCGTCCGCGTCCGCGGCACCACGGTCTCCGGTCAGGTCGCGCTGGTCCGGCAGGCCGGATCCGGAACGCCCACCCCGCCACCGGCGGCAACCGCACCGGCCATCGGGACCGAGGAGCAGCGATGAGGGCACCCACATCCCCGTTCGGCCACGGGCAGTTCAAGCTCTACCTGCTCGCCCTGCTGCGGGACCAGCCCCGGCACGGCTACGAAGTGATCAAGCTGATCGAGGAGACCTTCGCCGGCACGTACGCCCCCTCGGCCGGCGCCGTCTACCCGCGACTGTCCCGGCTCGAGACCGAGGGCCTGGTCTCCCGGGAGGTCGACGAGAGCGGCCGCAAGGTCTACCGGATCACCTCGGGCGGCGAGGAGGAACTCCGCCGCCGCGCACCCGAGCTGGACGAGCTGTCCCGCGAGATCGACCGCTCGATCGCCGACATCACCCGGGAGGCCGACGCCGACATCCGGGCCGAGGCGGCCGGGCTGCGCGCCGAGGCCCGGCGCGGCCGGCGGGTGCGGAGCCCGGAGAACCGGCGCGGCTGGTTCCGTCGGGGCGACGAGCCGGAGCCGACCGCCGGCGGGCCGGAACCCACCGGCACCGAGGCCGAGGCGCCCGACCGGACCGCGGCGGAGGACCGGACCGCACCGGGCCGGGCCGACGCGGAGCGCGCACCGGCGGCGCCGGAGCCGGAGCGGCACGCGACCGGGCCGGAGGACTGGGGCCCCCGGGAGTGGCGCGAGGCGCTCTCCTGGGGCGCCGAGTGGCGCCACGAGTGGAGCGACTACTTCGCCTTCGGGCGCAACGCCCGCCAGGTCGAGAAGATGGTGGACCGGTTCCGGGAGGACGCCCGCCGGGCCCTCCAGGAGGGCAACGCCGCCGACGCGCACGCCATCGAGGAGTGCCGCCAGGCGCTCGGCGAGGCCCTGGTCCGTATCCGCCGGGCCGTCGGCGTCTGACCCACCGCCGCGCCCGCCGGGTCCGCGCGCGCCGGCCCTCCCCGCCGTCGAGCGGTGGTCCAGTCCCCGTCGAGTCGCCGGTGCGAGCCTTCCGCCGACAGGGGCGCGGGACGCCTCCCGCGCCGGACCGGCCACGGAGGACGCATCGATGACACGGATCCAACTGGCGCCACCGGCGCCGACGACCGCGCCGGGCCGCCTGGCCGGCCTGCCGCGCTGGTTCGTCACCCTCTTCCTCACCGACATGTGGGAACGCTTCAGCTTCTACGGCATGCAGGCGATCCTCTTCCTGTACGCGGTGGCGCCCCGCGCCGACGGCGGCCTCGGCCTCGGCGTCGGCACCGCGACCGCGCTGTTCGGGCTGTACATGGCGATGGTCTTCCTCGCCGCCGTACCGGGCGCGTGGATCGGCGACCGGCTGCTCGGCGCCCGGCGGGCCACCCTGTACGGCGGCCTCGTCATCGCCGCCGGGCACACCTGCATGGCGCTGCCCGGCGCCTGGTCGATCTGGGCCGGGCTCGGCCTGCTGATCGCCGGCACCGGGCTGCTCAAGCCCAACATGGGGGTCCTGCTCAGCGACTTCTACGGCGACGGAGAGGTGACCCGCCGGGAGGCGGCCTTCTCCATCTTCTACATGAGCATCCAGGTCAGCGCGCTGATCGCCCCGGTGGTCACCGGCTTCCTCGGCGAGACCGTGGACTGGCACCTCGGCTTCGCCGCCGCGGCCGTCGGCATGTACGCCGGGGTGCTCCAGTTCGCCCTCGGCCGCCGGCACTTCGGGCCGGTCGGCGCCCACCCGGCGCACCCGATCGGAGCGGCCGCGCGCCGGCGGCTGTTCCGCCGGACCGGATACGTCGTGGCCGTGGTGGCCGCCCTGCTCGGCGCCGACGCGCTGGCCGGCACACTGCGCGTCGAGCACGCCCTGATCCCGCTCGGGCTGACCGTGCTGGGCGTCCCGGTGGTGCTGTTCCGGCGGCTGCTGCGGCACCCGGCGATCACCCCGGTCGAGCGGCTGCGGGTGTACGGCTTCATCCGGCTCTTCCTCAGCTCGGCCGTGTTCTGGATGATCTTCACCCAGTCCGGCTCGGTGCTCAGCCAGTTCGCCCGGGAATCCGTCGACCGGGAGGTGTTCGGGTTCCTGGTGCCGGCGAGCTGGTTCCAGTCGCTGCACCCGCTGTTCATCCTCGCCGTGGCGCCGCTGGCCGCCTGGCTCTGGGTACGCCTCGGCGACCGGCTGGGCGTACCGGTGAAGTTCGCGCTCGGCCTCGGCCTGGTGGCGGCGAGCTACCTGGTGATGGCGGTGGTCGCGGTGCCGGCCGCCGAGGCGCCGGTGTCGCCGGTCTGGCTGCTGCTGGTCTTCCTGCTCCAGGCCGCCGGGGAGCTCGCGCTCGCCCCGGTCGGGATCAGCGCCGCCGGCACCGCCGCCCCGGCCTTCTACCGCAGCCAGATGATGGGGCTGTGGTGGCTGTCCGCGGCGGTGGGCGCCGCGGTCGGCGGCCGGATCGGGCAGCTCGCCCCCAGCCTGCCGCAGCCGCCGTACTACACGGCGCTGGCCGTGGTCGCGCTCGCCGCCGGCCTGGTGCTGGTCGCCCGCCGGGTCCGCATCGGCCGCCTGCTCACCGCCGGCGTCCCGGCGGCCTGATCCCTCGACGCGGCGGGTGCCCGGAACGGCAGGCCGCCCCGGCGCCGGGAGGCGGTGCCGGGGCGGCGGGTGAGCCGACGAGGGGACGGGACAGGAGCTAGGCGCCGCGGGCGGCGGCCGGCAGGCTGAGCACGGAGAGCTGGGAGATGCACCGCATCGGGGCGGGCAGGGCCACCACCGGACCCAGCACGTACGGCCGCAGCCGCTCCCACTCCAACGCCCGCCCCGCCCAGCCGGTGATGTGGTCCAGCGCCGCCGCCAACTCACCCTCGTACTGGTAGATCCGCACCAGCGTGCGGTCCCGGACGAAGGCCGCGGTGGCCAGCACCGGACCGTCCTCGGCGGAGATCGGCGGGATGGTGGCCAGCGCGCCGCCGATCTCCGGCGCGGCGTCCGGCACGACCGGCCAGCGCAGCGCGAGCATCGCGGTGGCCACGTCGTCGCGGCGGACGTGCTGCTGCACCGGGCGCATCCTGGCCCGGCTGAAGTGGGCGGAGAAGCCCTCGACGGTGCCGGTGTCCCGGGTCTCCGCGAGGTACGGCGCGATCTGCTGCTCGGCCCGGTGCACGCCCGGCTGGGAGCCCATGTGCCGGGCTATCGCGGCGCCGTTCCCCTCGAACTGGATCACCCGGACCATGTCCGTGTCCTGGATGAACAGTCCGGTGGCGAGCAGGCGACCGACCACCGCGCCGGCCGGGTCGCGCAGGGTCGGCGAGGAGGCCCGCTGGAAGCTGCCGGCCGAGAAGATCGCCGCGATCTCGTCCTCGTGGCCGGGTTTCACTCCGTAGCTGATGGCACCGAACGGCATGGTCACTCCTTCAGGTCGTGGGTCGGACTGGTCAGATGCCACCGTCGACGTGGACGACGGTGCCGGTGACGTAGCCGGAGAGCCGGCCGGCGAGGAAGAGCACCACGTCGGCGACCTCCGCCGCGGTGGCCTGCCGGCCGAGCGCGGCCATCGCGCGCTGCCGGGCGGCGAGCGGCGGGGGCGGCTCCGCACCGGGCGACGCGACCGGGCCGGGCGCGACCGTGTTCACCCGGATCCCGGTCGGGCCCAGCTCCTTGGCCAGGGAGCGGGAGAGGCCGAGCAGCCCCGATTTCGCGGCGGCGTAGTGACTGCGGCCCGGGGCGCCGCGCAGCGCCAGCGCGGCGCCGACGGTGACCACCGAGGCGCCAGGACCGAGCAGCGGCAGGACCGCCCGGGTGGTGGCGGCGACCGCGGTCAGGTCCGCGTCGACGACCCGCCGCCACTCCTCGTCGGCCATCCCCGCGAACGGCGTCCCACCGTCGACGGCGGCGTTGTTCACCAGCACGTCCAGGCCGCCGAACTCGTCGCGGCAGGCGACGGCGAGCCGCTCCCGGTCCGCGCGCACGGTCAGGTCCGCCCGCACCACCCGCAACCGCTGCGGTACGTCGGTCGACCCGGCCAGGGAAACGGCCGCCGCCGGGTCGCCCCGGTGGCAGGTGAGCACCGAGGCGCCGGCGTCGAGCAGTGCGTGCAGCACCGCCCGGCCGATCCCCCGGGTGCCCCCGGTGACCAGGCACCGCCGCCCGGCCAGGCCCAGCAGGTCGACCGCATGGGCGGGGGCGCTCACAGCGTCACCACCGCGATCGCGTTGAGCACCAGCGCGCCGACGGCCAGTGAGGTACGGGTCCGGTGCAGCGCCTGCCACCGTGGCCGCGGATCCGACCAGTCGGCCGGTACGGCGTCCGGGTCGACCCGCTTGACCTGCCGGTTGATCGGCACGTTGCCGAGGTGCGAGACGAACTGGCTGGCGGCCAGGAGCAGCCCGGCGACCACGAACAGCAGCCAGCTGCCGCTGTTCCGGCCCAGCGCCACCGGGACCAGCAGGAAGTCCGCGACCATGCCGACGTTCACCACGATCGGCATCACCGGGTGGTAGCCCTTGCCCAGCAGCCGGTGCACCCGGATGTAGGTGCCCGCGGGAAGCGCGAAGAGCGTGGGCAGCACGCTCACCGCGACGGCGAACAGCACCCCGGCGGTGATCCCGCTGGCCACCAGCGCGGAGACCCCGAGCAGCCCCGATATCCAGGTCATATCGTCCTTCCCTCCCCGCCACGGCGGCCCGCCGCGGCTGCCGGCCGCCCGGACGTCCCGGCCGGGCGGATCGGTGACCATGCTCGGCCACCCCGGTGGAGCCGATCTGGAGGGCGACTGGAGCGACGGGCACCACCACGTCCTGACCGGTTCTCGAGCGCGTGGCGGCACCGTCGCCGGTGGCGGTCGGTGGCCGGGGCACCGGTCGGTCCGCCGGCACACACCCGGCGAGAACGGAGAACCCATGGACAGCAACTGGCGAGGGGCCCAGGCGGTGGCCGGCCTCGGCGACGCGCCGTTGCCGGCACCCGCCCGGCTCCTCCTGCTCACCAGCGGCAAGCGCATCTCCCAGGTCATCTACGCGCTGGCGGAGGTGGGGGTCGCCGACGCGCTGGCCGGCGGCCCGCTGCCGGTCGACGAGCTGGCCCGGCGTACCGACACCGACCCGGGGGCGCTGTACCGGCTGCTGCGCTGCGCCGCCGCCGTCGGCGTCTTCGCCGAGCGGGAGGGCCGGGAGTTCGCGCTCACCGAGCTGGCCGAGGCGATGCGCGCCGACGTGCCGCACAGCCAGCGGGACATCATCCTGTTCAACGGCGCCGAGGAGATGTGGGCGCCGTACGGGCGGATCGTGGACAGCCTGCGCACCGGCAAGCCGGTCTTCCCGGAGCTCTTCGGCGCCGGGTTCTTCGACCACCTGCGGGCGCACCCCGAGGTGAGCGCGGTCTTCGACCGGGCGATGACCCGGATGAGCGCGACCACCACCCGGCAGTTCCTCGACGCGTACGACTTCGGGCGCTTCGCCCGGGTGGCCGACATTGGCGGCGGCCGGGGCCACTTCCTGGCCGAGCTGCTGCACCGGCACCCCGCGGTGCATGGCGCGCTGGTCGACCAGCCGCACGTGGCCGAGGTGGCGGCCGGGGTGTTCGCCGCCCGGGGCGTGGCGGACCGGGCCGAGGTGCGGCCCGGCGACTTCTTCGGCGAGCTGCGCGGCGGCTTCGACGCGTACGTGCTCAAGGCGGTGCTGCACGACTGGGACGACGAGGACGCCCTGGCCATCCTGCGCCGGATCCGCGCCGCGATCGGCGCCGACGCCGAGGCGCGCCTGCTGGTGCTGGAGCACGTGCTGGCGCCGCTGAACGCGTGGGACCACGGCAAGTTCCTCGACATCGACATGCTGCTGCGCTTCGGCGGTCGGGAACGCGACCTGGCGCAGTGGCGGGAGCTGTTGCTGGCCGGCGGCTTCGAGCTGGTCGGCGAGCCGACGGCCGGGCGGTGGGCGGTGCTCGAATGCCGGCCGGCGTGAGCGCGGGCGGGCGCGCCGCGGCCCGGCTGGACGGCCGGCGCGCGCTGGTCACCGGCGTCGACCGGGGCGTGGGCCGGGCCGTCGCGCTGGCCCTCGCCGAGGCCGGGGCGACGGTGGTGGCGGCGTACCGCGCGGAGGTCGCGAGCGTCGAGGATCTGCGGGTCCGGCTCAAGGAGCGGGGCGGCCCGCACCACCTGGTCCGGGCCGATGTCACCGACCCGGACGAGGTGACCCAGCTGCTCGACCTGTGCCGGCGGCAGCTCTCCGGAGTGGACGTGCTGGTCAACGCGGACACCGCGAGCGGGTCGGCCCGGCTGGCCGCGCTGACCGTGGCCGAGTGGCGGCGGGTGCTCGACGGCACGCTGACCGGGATGTTCCTGGTCACCCGGGAGGCGCTGCCGCTGCTCGGGACGGGCGCCTCGGTGGTCAACCTGACCTCGGCGGCGGCCCTGCGCGGCCGGCCGGCCCGGGCGCACGACCTGGCGGCGAAGGCGGGCGTGCTCGGGCTGACCCGGGCGCTGGCCCGGGAACTCGGACCGGACGGCATCCGGGTCAACGCGGTGGCCGTCGGGCGCATCGCCCTCGACCCGGCGGACGCTGGGACGCCCGCACCGCAGGCGCCGGTGGCCGCGCCACAGGGCCACTGGCTGGGCAGCGCGACGCAGGGCCACTGGGTGGGGACCGCCATGCAGGGCCTCGGTCCCGCCGCCGCCCCGCCCGCGCCGCCCGCTGCGGCGGGTCGGGCGCCGGGAGCCGCCGACACCCACCCCCCGGTGGCGCTGCGCCGACCGGGCACCGCCGCGGAGGTGGCCGCCGCGGCGCTCTTCCTCGCCGGGGACCTCGCCCGCTGTGTCACCGGGGAGACCATCACCGTGGACGGGGGGATGTGATGAGCGTCCGGATCCTGCTCTGGCACCGGGTGGACGGCGACGGCGCGGCGGTGCGGGACGCGTACCACCGGGTCAGCCGGGCGCTGGCCGGGACGCCCGGGCTGCTCGGCAACCAGTTGCTGCGCTCCGCCGTCGACCCGGCGAGCTTCGTGGTGATGAGCGAGTGGACCAGCCTGGCCGCGTTCCAGGACTGGGAGGGCGGCGCCACGCACCGGGGCACCACCGCGCCGCTGCGCCCCTACCAGGACCCGCGCCGCCAGCCGCCGTACGAGATCCTGGAGACCGTCGCGGCGTACCCCTAGTGCGGTGTCCACTAACGTTCACCGGGTTTGCGGTGGGTGTTGTGGATCCTCGCCTTGGGGGCGAGCGACTCCCCACCACCTGTGGGTGGGGCGGGCCTCCGCGGGCCAACTGACCCTCGCGCCGCCCGGGGTGGGCGGCGGGGGTCACGTCGGGACCGTCCGGCACCAGGCAGGTGCCGGCCGGCTCGACGGTGCGTGACCACCTCCGGCAGCACAACCGCTGCCAGGGTTGTGGTGGGTCCGCCGCCCGGGGTGCGGGTGGCGATGCTGGCGGCCGCGACGAGGTCGCGGTGCCCGGAGAAGCGGCAGTGCGGGCAGGACAGGGTCCGTCCGCGGGGTTTCGGTACCCGGCGGTGGCAGGCGGGGCAGGTCGACGAGGTGCCGCGTTCGTCGACCAGCCGGACGGTGATCCCGGCGAGGGTGGCCTTGTCGGTGAGGACCTGCAGGAGTCGGCCGATCTGCCACTGCCGCAGCCGCAGGTTGTGCCGCCGCCCCGCGTCGATGTCGAGCACCCCGCGCGGGTCACCGACGTGCAGCACACCGACCCGCTGCTCCACCGCCCAGGACACGACGCTGCGGGCGGCCTCGTGCTGGGCCTGACGCACCCTGCGCCGGTGCCGGCCCTCGACCAGGCGGGCCCGGCGCCGGTACTTGCGCCACCGCCGGGATCCCTTCTGGCCAGGTTTCGGCGCCCGACGGGCCACGGCACGGCGGCGGGCTTTCGTGTCGGCGAGGTGCATGCGGTGTTCGGCGCGGATCGCCCGCCCTGACACCAACAACCCCTCTGCATCGGGGCCGGCCACCGCATACGGGTGGATGATCCCCACATCCACCCCGGCCACCCGGCCGGGGTCCGGTTGTTCACCAGGCGGGTAGACCGCCACCGGCACCTCGGCGGTCACGTCGAGGAACAGCCGGCCACCCTCACACAGCAGGGTGACCGACCGGACCTGCTCCGCCGGATACGGCACCTCCCTGGCCAGACGCACCCACAACGGCGACGTGCCTCTGGCGGTCGGGAGCCGCACCCGGCGGCCGTCGAGGGTGAACGTGCCGTGAAACCAGCGCACCGGCACCAACCCCCGCCGCCGACGCGGGAACCGCGCCGACAGGTCACCGGCGCTGCGGCGCTTCGCCGCCGCGAACCACGCATCCGAGAACCGGCGCAACACCGACCGGGCACCCGTGGTGTCCAGGTCTCCGAAGGTGCCCGGCCCCGACGCGGACAGCTCCCGACACAACTGCTGATAGCCCACCAGCGGCGCGCCGCCGCGGCGGCGCCGCCACGCGTTGACCTCCAACACACACGCCCACACGTCACCAGCCGACCGCAGCAGCCCGAAACACCGCCGCCGCTGCCCCGGCGTCACCCGCAACGCGACACGCGCGGTGCGATGCACGACCCGCGGCAAGGCGGGATCCCGACGGCGAGGCACGAACCGAAGACAACACCATCCCTACGACATTTTCCCAACCCCGACCAACCCGGCCAACGTTTGTGGTCAGAGCACTAGCTGATCTCCTCGGCCCAGGTACGCCAGTCGTCGAGCACCCCGTGCAGCGCCGGGGTGAGCCAGCCGGGCGCGGAGCGGCGGAAGACCCCCGGGTCCATGCCGCCCGCCCCGTCGGGTAGCGCGCCGAGCAGGTTCGGCACCAGGTCGGTCAGGTTGGTCCAGTGCACCAGCTCCGGCGCGGCCGGCCAGGCGCCGATCACCACCCCGGCCGGGACGGCCCGACGCTCCAACGCCTCCAGGGTGAGCGCGGTGTGGTTCAGCGTGCCCAGCCCGGCGCGGGCCACCACCACGGCCGGGGCGCCCAACGACACCGCCAGGTCGGCCACCGTCCACGGCTCGCCCGAGGGCCGCAGCCCCATCGGCACGAGCAGCCCGCCGGCCCCCTCGACGAGCACCAGGTCGTGCTTGTCGGCCTCCTCGCGGACCGCGTCGACCGCCGTGTACAGCTCCAGCGGCTCCAGCCCGGCGACCCGGGCGGCGGTGAGCGGGGCGAGCGGATCCGGGTAGCTGGCCAGCGTCCGGCCGGTCAGCGGGGCGGCCAGTCGGGTCACCGAGTCGACATCACCCGGGTCGCCGGTGGCCGTACCGGTCTGGCCGGGCTTGATCACGGCGACCCGCAGCCCGGCGGCCTGCGCCGCCGCGGCGATTGCCGCCGTCACCACGGTCTTGCCCACCTCGGTGTCCGTGCCGGTCACCAGCACCGGCCCGGTCCACGCCCCATCCGTCACAGTGCCACCTCGGTTCGCGACTGCGGGGCTCGCAAAACCGGCTCACTCCTCGCGCTCACAGTGCCACCTCGGTTCGCGACTGCGGGGCTCGCAAAACCGGCTCACTCCTCGCGCTCACAGTGCCACCTCGGTTCGCGACTGCGGGGCTCGCAAACCCGGCTCACTCCTCGCGCTCACGGGTGCACACGCCACGATGACGTCCAGCGCCCGTTCGTAGTCCGCGCGGGCCACGCCGGCGCTGATGGTGAGCCGGAGCCGGGAGCGGCTGTCCGGGGTGGACGGCGGCCGGAAGCAGCCCACCGCGACGCCGCGGTCGCGGCAGTCCGCCGCCCAGGCGGTCGCCGCCTCCGGGCTCGGCGCGGTCACCGAGACCACCGCGGCGTCGGGGGCGGAGACGGTCAGCGCGGCCGCGTCGAGCCGGCGCACCGCGAGCGCGGCCCGGTCGGCCAGCTCGGCGCGCAGGTCGTCACCGGCCCGGGCCAGCCGCGCGGCGGCGGCGACCCCGGCGGCCACCGCCGGGGGCAGCGCGGTGTCGAAGATGAACGTGCGGCCCGTCTCCACCAGGTGACGGACGAACTCGGCCGGGCCGGCGACCACCCCGCCGGCGCCGCCGAGCGCCTTGGACAGGGTGGCGGTGACCACCACGTCCGGCTCGCCGGACAGGCCCGCGGCGGCCACCGCGCCGGCGCCGGCCGGGCCGGTCACGCCGAGCGCGTGCGCGTCGTCGACCAGCAGCAGCGCGCCGTGCCGCCGGGCGACGGCGTGCAGCGCGGCCAGCGGGGCCAGGTCGCCGTCGACGGAGAAGACCGACTCGGTGACCACCACGGCGGGCCGGCCGGGAGCGGCGGCCAGCGCGGCGGCCACCGCGTCGACGTCGGCGTGCGGGGTGACCACGGTCTCCGCGCCGGAGATCCGGCAGCCGTCGATCAGCGAGGCGTGGTTGTGGGCGTCGGAGACGAGCAGCGTACGCGGCCCGACGACGCCGCGGACGGCCGCGAGGTTGGCCAGGTAGCCGGAGGAGAAGACCAACGCCCGGTCGGTGCCGAGCCAGTCGGCGAGGGTGTCCTCGAGGGCGTGGTGGGCGTCGGTGGAGCCGCGCACCAGACGCGACCCGGTGGCCCCCAGCCCGTACCCGGACAACGCTCGCGCGGCGGCGGCGGTGACCTCGGGGTGGGTCGCCAGGCCGAGGTAGTCGTTGCCGGCCAGGTCGACCACGGCGTCGCCGGCGGCGCGCGGGCGCAGCGTGCGGGTGAGTCCCGCCCGGGCCCTCAGCTCGGCGCGACGGTCGAGCGCCGCCAGCCAGTCCGCCACCGTCACTCCCCTCGTCCGCCGCGCCGATGGGCGCTCCCGCCGGGCGAAGTTACCACCCGGCCGACCGGCCCCGGCGTGGCGGCGGCCGCTCCGCCGGGCTGCTCCGACGCCCCTGGTGCCCGGCTCGAACGCCGGGCCAGGGCGGTTCTCCCCCGTCGGGCGGCCTTGTAGGGTACGAGCCATGCCAGAGATCCTCGACCAGGCCCGGACCCAGGTGCTGGAGAACGGCGTCGGCCTCGACGAGGCCGGTGTCCTCGCCGTGCTGAACCTGCCGGACGAAGACATCCCCGCCGCCCTCCAGCTCGCTCACGAGGTGCGGATGCGCTGGTGCGGCCCGGAGGTCGAGGTCGAGGGCATCGTCTCGCTGAAGACCGGCGGCTGCCCGGAGGACTGCCACTTCTGCTCGCAGTCGGGGCTGTTCACCTCGCCGGTCCGCTCGGTCTGGCTGGACATCCCGTCGCTGGTCGAGGCGGCGAAGCAGACCGCGAAGACCGGGGCGACGGAGTTCTGCATCGTGGCCGCCGTGCGCGGCCCGGACGCCCGGCTGATGAAGCAGATGCGCGAGGGCGTCGCCGCCATCAAGGCGGAGGTCGACATCCAGGTCGCCGCCTCCCTGGGCATGCTCACCCAGGAGCAGGTCGACGAGCTGGTCGACATGGGTGTGCACCGCTACAACCACAACCTGGAGACCTGCCGCTCCTACTTCCCGAACGTGGTCACCACGCACTCCTGGGAGGAGCGCTGGGAGACGCTGAAGATGGTCCGGGAGTCCGGCATGGAGGTCTGCTGCGGCGGCATCCTCGGCCTCGGCGAGACCGTCGAGCAGCGCGCCGAGTTCGCCGCGCAGCTCGCCGAGCTGGACCCGCACGAGGTCCCGCTGAACTTCCTCAACCCCCGGCCGGGCACGCCGCTCGGCGACCGCCCGGTGGTGGAGGGCAAGGACGCGCTGCGGGCCATCGCCGCGTTCCGGCTGGCCATGCCGCGGACCATCCTCCGGTACGCGGGCGGCCGCGAGATCACCCTCGGCGACCTGGGCACCCGCGACGGCCTGCTGGGCGGCATCAACGCGGTGATCGTCGGCAACTACCTGACCACCCTGGGCCGGCCGGCGACCGACGACCTCGCGCTGCTGGACGACCTGAAGATGCCGGTCAAGGCGCTCTCCGCGACGCTGTGAGGTCGACGGTGACCGAGCTTGTGGGGCCGACGGCAGCCGACCTGTGGTGCGACCGCTGCGGTGAGTCCGCCGCCGCGGGTCCCCACCAGGCGTGCGCGGCGGCCCGGGCGCTGGAGCCGCCGCGCTACTGCGCGCACTGCCGGCGCCGGATGAAGGTGCAGGTGCTGCCGGTCGGCTGGTCGGCGGTCTGCGTCGAGCACGGCGAGATCCGGGGCTGAGCCCGATGCTGCGGGGGCGGGCGGTGACGCTGCGACCGGCGACGGACGCGGACGTTCCGGTCCTCGCGGCGATCCGGGCCACCCCGGAGGTACGCCACTGGTGGCGCGGCGGCGACGACCTGGCCGAGGCCGTCCGCGCCGACCTGGCCGACGACGACCTGACCGTGTACGCGATCGAGCACGACGGCCGGGTGGTCGGCGCGATCCAGTGGTACGCCGAGCCCGACCCGGACTACCGCCACGCCGCGATGGACATCTTCCTCGACCCGGCGGTACGCGGCACCGGCCTCGGCGGGGACGCGATCCGCACCCTGGCCCGGCACCTGGTCGACGAGCACGGGCACCACCGGTTCACCGTCGACCCGGCGGCGGCGAACACCGCGGCGATCCGCGCGTACGCGAAGGCGGGCTTCCGCCCGGTCGGCATCATGCGCCGGTACGAGCGCGGCGCCGACGGCCGCTGGCACGACGCCCTCCTGATGGACCTCCTCGCCGACGAACTGCCCGACTGACGCAGCGGGGGCGGCCCGCGCAGCGCCGGACCGCCGCAGCCCGCTGCCGTCCTGGTGGACGCCGCGGCCCCAGTCGTAGCGGGCGGCCAGCCAGGCGGTGTGCAGGCCGGCGGTGGGCGCGATCAGCTCCGGCATGCGGCGAGGCTGGCGGGTCGGGCGCCCGGCGGACCATCGCACTCCCGGCCTCACCGGTCCCAGAGCAGGTGGCCGTCGGGCTGGCGGCGGGCGCCCTCGGCCGGGCGGTGTGGACTGAGCCGGCCATCGGGCATGAGATGGGTCACCGAGGCACCGCGGCCGAGCACCGCGACGTCGGCGATCAGCCGGCGGTGGCAGCGCCACCACACGCTCTCGCTGCACATCACCGCCGTGGTCCGGGCCGCCGCGTCGGCGAGCACCCCGTCCAACGCGGCGTCGAACCCGGCGGTTCGGGTGTAGGCGGCGTACGCCCGGAAAGCCGGGACGGTCCACCAGGTGTCCGGCTCCGGCTCCCCGGCCGGGACGTGCCGGCGTCCGCCGAGCCGCACCTCCCAGCGGTAGCCGATGCCCCGCTCCGGCAGCCAGCGGGCCAGTTCCTCGCGCCGGACGTCTGGATTGGTGCGGCTGGCCGGGTAGCGCCGCACGTCCACCACCAGGGCGATCTCCGCCGCGGCCAGCAACGCCCCCAGCCGCTCGCGGTCGGCCGCGCCGTGTCCCACCGTCAGCAGTTCCGCCACGACGGTGCATTGCCCCGAATCCCGGCGACCTACCCGCACGTCGAGCGGCGGACGATCGCGACCAAACCTCTCGGTCGGGACGGCACCCGGCGCACGTCGGTGTCCCGATCCGAGGGTGACCTGTCCATCCGGACGGCCATCGCGGCTCCACCCCTGCCGGTTCCACCTGACAGCGGGCCGACGAGCCCGCCGACCGAGGAGGAACCATGTCCCCGAATCCACGGCGGCGCGAGACGCTGATCGCGCTCGGCCTGGCCGCCGGCCCGATCGTCGCGCTCGGCTTCACCCGCTTCGCGTACGCCCTGCTGCTGCCCGCCATGCGCGGTGACCTGCACTGGACGTACGCCCAGGCCGGCGGCCTGAACACCGCGAACGCCGCCGGCTACGTGATCGGCGCCGGGACGGCCGTGCTCTGGGCCCGCCGGCTCGGCGACCGGGCCGCCTTCGCGGGCGCCCTCGCGGTCAGCGCGCTCGCCCTGCTGCTCACCGCGACCACCGCGGACTATCCGGTGCTGAGCCTGCTGCGGTTCGTCGGCGGCCTGGCCACGGCGGTCTCCTTCGTGCTCGGTTCGGCGCTCGCCGCCCGGGTCGCCACCGGCGGTGGCCAGCGCCGGGCCGCGCTGCTGGTCGCCCTCTACATGACCGGGGTGGGCATCGGTGTGGTGCTCTCCGGGCTGCTGGTGCCGGCGGCGCTCGCCGTGGCCGGGGACGCCGGGTGGCGGGCCGGCTGGCTGCTGCTCGGTGTGGTGGCCGTGCTCGCGGTCGGGCCGGCGCTGCTCGCCGTCCGGCGGGTCCCGGCGGCGGCCGCGCCGACCGGCGCCGGGCTGCCCCGGGCGGACCTGGCCCGACTCGCCCCGACGTTCGCCTGGTACGTCCTCTTCGGCGCCGGCTACGTCAGCTACATGACCTTCGTCATCGCGCTCCTGCGCGACCAGGGTCTCGGCACCCCGGGCATCGCCACCTTCTTCGTGGTGCTGGGTCTCGCCTCGGCGGTGGCCACGCTGGCCGTGTGGGGGCGGGTGGTCGGGCGGCTGCCCGGCGGCCGGGCGCCCGCGCTGGTCTCGGCGCTGGTGCTGGTCGGCGTGCTGCCGGTGCTGCTGCTGCCGGCCGGGCTGCCCGCGGCGCTGCTGTCGGCCGCGATCTTCGGCAGCTCGTTCATGGCCGGCCCGACGGCGGCCACCGTGCTCGCCCGGCGGGCCCTGCCGGCCGGCGGCTGGACCGCCGGCATCGCCCTGCTGACCGTGGCGTTCTCGGTCGGTCAGGCGGTCGGCCCGCTGATCTCGGGCGCGCTGTCGGACTCCGGTGGCGTCGCGGTGGGGCTCTGGCTCTCCGTCGCGCTGCTGGCCGCCGCCGGCCTGGTCGCACTCCGCCAGCGCGACACCGTCCCCGCCGAAGCCCCGGAGCCCGTGGCCGCCCTGCGCCGCTGACCCCGGCGTCGATCCGGGACCTGTCGTCCGGCCGCTCCCCCGCCGGCCAGGACAGGTCCCGGGTCGGGCGGGGTTCAGGGGGTGGGGTTGATGCCGGTGGTGCGGAAGCGGGAGCGGTAGGCGCCGGGGGTGACGCCGCGCTCGCGGAGGAAGGCCCGGCGCATCGTCTCCGGGGAGCCGAAGCCGACCCGACGGGCCACCACGTCGAGGGTGTCGTCGCCCCGCTCCAGCAGGTCCTGCGCCGCCTCGACCCGGACCCGGTCGAGGTACACCCCCGGGGTGATGCCCAGCTCGCTGCGGAACAGCCGGCCCAGGTGCCGCGCGCTCACCCCGGCCAGCGCCGCCAGGCCGGCCAGGTCGTACGGCCGGGCCGGGTCCGCGGCCACCGTGTCCAGCACCCGGCGCAGCAGGTCGTTGCGGGTGCTCGCGGTGTTGGTGCGGACGCTGAACTGGGACTGCCCGCCGGGGCGCTGCATGAAGACCACCAGGTGCCGGGCCACCGCGCGGGCCGTCTCCGGGCCGAAATCCGCCTCGACCAGCGCCAGGGTCAGGTCGATGCCGGCGGTGATCCCGGCCGAGGTGATGATCCGGCCGTCGGCGATGAAGATCGGGTCCGGGTCGACGGTCAGCTTCGGGAACTGCGCGGCGAGCTGGTCGGCGAGGTCCCAGTGCGTGGTCACCCGGCGGCCGTCCAGCAGGCCGGTGGCGGCGAGGGGGAAGGCCCCGGCGCAGACCGAGGCGGTCCGGTCGGACTCGGCGGCGAGCCGGCGGATGTGGTCGAGCAGCGCCCGGTCCCCCGCGGCGGCCTGCCAGTCCGGCGCGCCGGGCACGACCAGGGTGCCCACCGGGCCGGGCACGTCGGGCAGCGCCAGGTCGACCCCGAGCCGGGCGCCGGCGCTGCTCACCACGTCCCGGCCGTCGGGCGAGGCGAGCAGCGGCCGGTACGAACCGCCGTGCTCGTTGGCGACGGTGAGCACCTCCAGCGGCCCGGTGACGTCGAGCAGCCGCACCCGGTCGTAGACGACGAAGACCACGGTGTCGCTGCGCCCCCGGGCCCGCATGGGTCGAGCCTAGCCAGCCTGGTCGTGACCGGTTGCCGGTCGACGTGACCGGCAACCGGCCGACGGGGTGGGCCACGGGGTGGCGGGTCACCGCGTCCGGATCCAGTAGCGCCGGGTCCGGCCCAGCTCCGTGTCCCGGACGTCCTCGAGCACGCCGCCGTGCCGCTCGATGGTCCGGGCCGACGGCACGTTGTCGTCGGCACAGGTGACCAGGGCCTGGCCGATCCCGCGCCGCCCCGCCTCGGCCAGCACCTCCCCCAGCGCGAACGTCGCCGCCCCGCGCCGCCGGGCGGACGGGCGCACGCCGTAGCCGATGTGTCCACCCGCGCGCAGCAGGAAGTCGTTCAGGCGCAGCCGCAACGAGACGGCGCCGAGGACCTCGTCCCCCTCGACGATCCACCAGTACACCGCCGGGACCCAACCCTCCGGCAGCGGCCGGGACTCGTCGGCCTGCTCGCGGAGCGAGCGCACCCAGGCCGCGAACCCGGCCGGCGAGTCGACGTCGTCGCCGGGTTGCAACCCGCTGCCGTCCTGGTGGACACCGCTGCCCCAGTCGTCCCGGGCGGCCAGCCAGGACCGGTGCAGGCGGGTGGTGGGGGCGATGAGCTCCAGCATCGGCGCAGGCTAACGGGGCGGCCGCCGAACCGGCCAGCGCTTTCCCGCGACCCCCCGCCCGAGGGCGGCGCGCGCAGAACGCCCTCGATCTTGGACAGTTGCCGTTCGTGGCGAACGGCAACTGTCCAAGATCTCGGGAGACGCCCGTGCCGGGGGGGCGTGTCCGGTGCTGGAGGCGGCCGCCCAGCCGGTGATCTCGGCCGTGCGGTGTTGGTCGCGGCGCGCGGCGGGCAGGGGTCTGGTGCCAGGCGGCCGGGTAACGCGGTGGTCACTGGTTGCTGAATACGACGCCGGTCCGAGAGGCCCGGGCGCAAAGGGCCGCTTTTGTGTTACATCGACACGCGCTGAAATCGGCTCGATCTTGCCGGATCTCGCCCTCCCGGCGGCAACATCTTCCCAGCTCAGGCCGACCGTCCGATATAGCCATCCGGCGCGCCGCATGGGATCATGTGCCGTCCCCTCACCACATCCTGGAGGATTTTTCATGCCACAGCGTCGGCACGTGGCGCGCGCGGCCCTCACCGCAGCCGCCGCCACGGCCTGCCTCGCCTTCGCCGCTCCGGCCTGGGCCACGGGCAACCCGCACAACCCGCCCGGCGACAACGGCACCGTAAAGATCGACGGCGCTCCGTTCGAGGACGAGGTCGACAACCAGCCGCACGTCACCTGCGACTTCGAGCTGGAGTTCTTCAACTTCGACGAGAGCCAGAAGGCGAACATCACCCTCTGGGCGCAGCCGCCGTCGAGCAGCCCGAAGGACAAGGTCGTCTGGTCGAAGAGCAATGTGCTGATCAGCAACGACCCGGCCTCCGGCGCGGAGAACGACCACGACGAGGTCATCAAGCTCTCCGCCAAGGACCTGGACCTGGCCGGGCTGACGCTGCATCCGCAGCAGGGTTACCACATCAAGCTCGACGTGGACCTGACCGACGGCAAGGCGTTCGACGACAAGCACAAGGTCTTCTGGCTGAAGCCGTGCGAGTCGAGCGAGTCGCCGACCCCGACGCCGGGCGGATCCGACAACCCGTCGGAGGACCCGTCCGCGAACCCGTCGGGCTCGGCGGGCGGCGGCAGCGGTGGAGGCACCGGCACCGAGGGCGGCCTGCCGCTCACGGGCGTGGCCGCGACCAGCATCGCGCTGACCGGCCTCGTGCTGATCGGTGGCGGCGTCGCGTTGATGGTGCTCCGCCGTCGCCGCGACAAGATCACCTTCACCAGCTGACCCACGCGTCGGCAGCGACCGGCCGTCGGACCTCGGTCCGGCGGCCGGTCGGCGCTTTCCCGGGGAGCCCGGCCCTGGTGCCGCAGCCCGGCTCGTCCGCGGCAGCCCGGCTCGTGCGCGGCAGCCCGGGCGGGTGGGGCTGCTCCCTCCCACCACCGCCGCCAGCCGTAGGCGGCTGAGCAGCACCTCAACCGATACGATCATGGCGTGGACGCGCTCGACCCGCACCGGACCGCCGTCGTCCTGATCGACCTGCAACGGCGCATCGTGGACCTGCCCACCGCCCCGCACACCGGCGCCGACGTGGTGGCCCGCTCGGTCGCCCTCGCCGACGCCGCCCGCGCCACCGGCGCCACCGGCGTGGTGGTCCGGGTCGAACGTCCTGGTCCCGACCCGCAGCCGGCCGGGAGCGAACTGGTTCCCGAGGCCGTACCACGACCCGGCGACCTGGAGATCGTCAAGCACAGCTGGGGCGCCTTCCACGAGACCGGGCTGGACGATGCCCTGCGTGCGCGGGGCGTCGACACGCTGGTCGTCGCCGGGCTGGTCACCAACTTCGGCGTCGAGCAGACCGCCCGGGTGGCCGAGGAGATCGGCTACCGCGTGGTCTTCCCGCACGACGCGATGTCCGGACTGGACGCGTACGCGCACGAGTTCGCCGTCGACTACGTCTTCCGCCGGCTCGGCACGGTCTGCTCCACCGACGAGGCAGTCGCGGCGCTCCGACCGGCCGGCGTTCGTTGAACCCGATCCGGCCTTGATCCGTACTGACGGGTAACCCGGTCGACGTCGCCCGGAGATGTATCACATAATCGGCAGCCTTCTATTCCTTTGAGGCGTACCCCCAGGTCAGAGCCGATGTTCGACGGTCGCGAGAATTCGCGAGCGGCGCCGCACGGCGGACCTGGTGTCCTGGCATACGAGCGTACGGTTGCCGCCGCGCTCGACGGCGCGGGACAGTACCCGACACCAGCGGTGCCATCGACGCCGCCGCTCCCCCGGTCCACCCTGAGGAGAAACGCGATGGCTCTCAGACTCGCCGACGGCACCGCCTGGTCCGACACCCTCGCCCGCGCGGTGGCCGCCACGCCGGAGGCCTTCGGGGCCCCGGCCGACGGCGTCACCACCCTGCACAACCTGGTCCAGGGCGACTGGCGGGCGGTCGGGGCACCCACCCCCGTCCGCACCCCCGTCGACAACACGGTCCTGGTCAACCTCGCCCGGCTCGACGCCGACACGGCCCGCGCGGCGGTCGCCCACGCCGCCGCCGCGCACCGGGAGTGGGCGCAGACCCCGCTCGCCGACCGCAAGGCCCGGGTCACCGACGCGCTGGACGCGCTCACCGCGCACCGCGACCTGCTCGCCCTGCTGCTGGTCTGGGAGATCGGCAAGCCGTGGCGGCTGGCCTGCGCCGACGTGGACCGCGCCCTCGACGGCGTCCGCTGGTACGTCGGCGAGATCGACCGGATGCTCGCCGACGGCCGGGAGCCGCTGCCCGGGCCGGTCAGCAACATCGCCTCCTGGAACTACCCGATGAGCGTGCTGGTCCACGCCGAGCTGGTGCAGCTGCTCGCCGGCAACGCGGTCATCGCCAAGACCCCGTCCCAGGGCGGCGCGGTCTGCCTCACCGTCGCGCACGCCCTCATGCGCCGGGCCGGCCTCCCCGCCACGCTCGTCTCCGGCGGCGGCGAAGAGCTGTCCGAGGTGCTCGTCCGGGCGCCGGAGATCGGCGCGGTCGCCTTCGTCGGCGGCCGCTCCAACGGCGGCAAGGTGGCCGCCGCGCTGCTCGACTCCGACAAGCGCCACTTCATCGAACAGGAGGGCCTCAACGCCTGGGGCATCTGGAACTTCTCCCAATGGGACCTGCTCGCCGCGCACCTGAAGAAGGGCTTCGAGTACGGCAAGCAGCGCTGCACCGCGTACCCCCGGTTCGTGGTCCAGCGCGACCTGGTCGACGAGTTCCTCGACATGTACCTGCCGGTCGTCCGCTCCGTCCGGTTCGGACATCCGCTCGCCGTCGGCGCCGACTGGTCGGCCGGCGACCCGCTGCCCGAGCTGGACTTCGGCCCGCTGATCAGCGCCGCCAAGGCCGAGGAGCTGCGCCGCAAGGTCGACGAGGCGGTACGCGGCGGCGCGGTGCCGCTGCACCGCGGCAAGCTGGACGGCGCGCCGTTCCTCGACGGGCAGGACACCTCGGCGTACGTGGCCCCGGCGGTGCTGCTCGCCCCGCCCGGGCGGTCCGGGCTGATGCACGCCGAGCCGTTCGGCCCGGTCGACACCATCGTCGTGGTGGACACCACCGACGAGCTGTTGGCCGCGATGAACGCCTCCAACGGCGCGCTCGTGGCGTCGCTGGCCTGCGACGACACCGACGAGGCGGCGAAACTCGCGGTCGACCTCCAGGCGTTCAAGGTGGGCATCAACAAGCCCCGCTCCCGGGGCGACCGGGAGGAGCCGTTCGGCGGCCGGGGCGCCTCCTGGAAGGGCGCCTTCGTCGGCGGCGACCTGCTCGTGCACGCGGTCACCGTCGGCGGGGACGGCCGGCTCTACGGTAACTTCCAAGACTGGACGGCACTACCGCCAAACGTCTGACCGTTTAGGCAAGCGTCCGTCATCCGTCAGGGTGCGTCCGGATCGGCCGAGGCGAGCGAGCACGACCCGGACTAGGTGCCGGAAGAGGCCCTAGAAACGCCGAACGTCCCGGCCCTGGGTAGCACCAGGGACCGGGGCGAACGGGCGCGAGAAGTGGCTTTACGAGGGGTACGACGGCTGGCGCCGCCGTCGGCCTTCGCTCGCAGCCGGCGCTACCCCGCTACAGTCGCGCGGGTGACCGGAGAGATTTCGTGAACTGGCGTCAATTCGTGGTCGCGATGGTTCAGGCCCTCGTGTGGCCGGCGGTCGTCGTCGTGGTCCTCGTCATGTACCGCCGCCGTGTTGCCGAACTGCTCGGCGACAATCTCCGCCGGCTCAGAGCAGGCCCTCTTGAGGTTGAATGGGAAAAGGCCGCGGAGGAGGTCAGAGCCACCATCGAAGCTGTCGAGGCTGTGTCGGACGCCAGCGACGACGACCAGCCGTCAAAGGTTGAAGAGCTCCTTACCATCGCGCGATCCCTCGTCAACGAGCGTCCGCCCTTGGCGATCGCGTTTGCCTGGGAGGCCGCACGGTACGCCTTCGAATCGCATCTTCCAGGCGAGGGTTTTGAGGATCTTCGGGGGCTTCGGAAGATGTTGGCGAGAGCGAAGGCACGTGGCCTAGTCAACCCCGGCGCGGCACTTGTTTTTGAGCGGCTCTTCCCGCTTGGCATGTTGTCCTACGAGGCTAAGGGGACGGAGGAGCAGGCCCGAGAGTTCGTCGATCTGGTGGAGGACTTCCGAACGCTCCTCGACAAGCCGACGCTTCTGACGTAGTGGCCTCGTCACGGCCTGCGGCCTCGCCCTCTGGCGGCCGAGACCACGTCTCCTCCACGTAGCGCTCGTAGGCGCGTAAACGCCAAAAGCCCCCGACCAGCACGGAGCCAGAGGTCGGGGCTAGGCGCTCGCCCGCCTCGCCCGGCGCCCTCAGCCGCGTCAAGTCGTCGAGCCCGAGGGTAGGCCGTTGGTTGCGTGCTTCCGCCAGGGCGCGGCCGGGTCGGCCAGGGTGTCGAGGATGAGCTGACACCAGGTATGGGCCGCGCCGACCGCCAGGTGCGCGTGACGCGGACGCAGGCCGGCGCGCGGCGCTGCTGGAGCGTGTCCAGTCCCCCAGCCTTCATTCCGCAGCTCGCCGAGGCCCATCGCGACGCTCATCAAGCCGCCGAGGATGCGTTTCACCGCGTTGCTTCCATCCGGTCCTGGCACCTGCGTTTGCGGGTGCAGGAGCAGCGCCCGCTGTGCGAGGTCGATCAACGCCGGCAACTTCGCCGTCTTGTCTTCGAACGGCACGCCGAGCTCAATGAGGACAGTCTTGGCGGTCGCCTCGACCAGTTCCTTCGCGGAGCCGATCGCCTGCGCCGGGTCCGTCGGTAGCGCCCGGTCGATCCTGTCGAACGAGTCCAAGATCATGGTCGGGTCGCGCAGTGCGCCGAAGGATCGGGGCAACCTCGCCGCGGCGGCGGCGAAGCTGTCCGCCTTCGGCTTGATTCTGCCGTCCGAGTCCAGGTCGAACCCCTGGCGCTCTAGGAACTTGCGCGCAGCGTCGATCACGCCGTCGGCTAGCCCATCGAGCAGCGTTTCGTAGACCCTGAGCACTCTCGCCACGTGCGCAGGGTCGACCCAATCGACGTTGTCCTCGTACTCGTGCCACAGCGTGCGCCGGTCGCCTGCTTCGTTGTTTGGGTCGCCAGAGGGGACGAAGCCTTGGTCCTCCCACATGCCCGTGATCAAGCGCAGCACAGAGGTTTGAGCGGCGAGCTCACGGAAGTGCCGTCGCACGGGCAGCGGGACGATCTGGCGATAGGTCACGGCCGCCAAGCGTATCCACTCGTCCACACACTGTGCTAACCGTTACTCCTCACCGGGCTGGTCTACTTGAGGACCAGGCCGGCAACCCCGAGAAGATACCGACAAGCAGACCCAGGGTCGCCAGACCTTGGCTGGGAGGCCGGGGCCGACGAGAAGACGAGCTTGACCAGCGCCATAAAGGCCAGCGCCGGAACGGCCGACAGGATGCCGCCGGATAGGCCCGGCTTCGCGACGGCGAGCTGGGCCGAGAGCGACAGACCGGCGGCGGCGACAAGCAGCGCGCGGGTAACCGGCGGCCTTGCTGGCGCGGCGACGGCGGCGGATGTCGAGGAGGGCGGCGACCGGGACGAGCTCGGATATGCACGCGTTAGCCCAGCCGAACCAGTCCGGCGTACCGGCGGGGCTGTTGGTCATGGTCCAGTCGTGGACGTGTGTAAACGAGGCTGCGCCAGCGGCGAGGCCGACCACGAGGAGGATCGCCACGAGGACGACGGACTCGGCCCGCTCGGCGCGGGTCGGTCGGTGGGTAGGCTCGGACAAAGCGGAACCTCCAGAGTTCCGTTAGGGCCTCGGCAGCGCTGCAATCGCTCGCCGGGGCGTGCCTTGTTGGTGGGCCTGGGTCAGGCGTCGGCGGACTCGTCCTCGCCCGCCCAGCGAACGCGGAAGCGCGCCTTCGGCGGTAGCGCACGGTCCCGCAGGATCGTGACGACGTCGAAGGTGAGCAGGTACAGCGCCCGCCGGTCCTCGGCGGTGCCGCCGTCGAGCGACTCCAATAGCTGGAACGCGTCGAGCAACCCACCGACGTCGACCACGTGGTCCGCCTCGGGAGCGGCGGCAGTCGCAGCGGCGAGACGCGCCGTCGCTCGCTCGTAAAGCGCCGTCCATCGCGCGATGCCGTTGACGCCGACGAACTCGCCCCGCTCGTACCGTGCGGCTTCGAGGTCGGCGACGGCGGCCTCCGCGTTCGCGATCGCGGCGACGGCGGCCCGTCGCTCGGCGTCGTCGACCGGGTCTTGCTCGCGGAGCCAGCGGGCGGCGACCGCCTGGAACTCGGGCGAGCCGGGCTCCAGCGCGGCGACGCGGCGAGCGACGCGCGACGACACCTCGGCGGTAATCGCGGGGGCGTTGACGTAGTTACCCGGACACGGGCTCGCGCCCTGCGAGCTACGTACGCACTTGAACGCGTCCGCGCCCTTCTTCCGCTGGCCTCGCCCGCCGCGCTGGAACGTCATCGCGCCGCCGCATTCGCACCGCAGAAGCCGGCTCAGCTCGTGCGCCGGGGCAGCACCTACGGCCGGCCTGCGGCGGCCGTCGGCGTTGAGCGCCGAGCGGGCGTTGAGCGCCGTTTGTAGGCCGTGCCACTCGCCGGGGCTGAGGATCGGATCGTTGGCGACGACGATCAACTCGCCGTCCTCGCCGCGTACGGGGAGACCTTCGTTCGGCAGCCAGCCAGCCAGCGCCGGGTTACGCAGGATGACGCGGACGGACTGGAGCTGCCAGGTCGGCGGGCCGGTGTAGGTGCGGCCGTTGCGGGCGGGCTTGTCGGGCCGCTTGTAGCCCTTGGCGGCCTTCGGCGTCGGCACGCCCTCCGCGTCGAGCCACTTCGCGAGGGCGCGTAGCGAGTCGCCGGTCATGGCTCGGCGCACCAGCTCGCGGACGATCGGTGCCTCGTCGGGGTGCCGCACGAGGCGGTGATCTTGGACGACGTAGCCGAAGGGCCGTTCGCGGGTCCACCAGCCCTTGCGGCGGTCGTTGGCTTGGCGCGAGAGCACGCGGGCCTTCAACGTCTCGCGCTCGGTGTAGGCGACCTCGGACAGCACGGCGGCGGTGATGCGGAAGGCGTGCGAGTCGCTGTCCATCCGGTCGCCGTAGGTCAGCATTCGGCCGCCGGACGCCTTGAGGACCTCCAGCAGCCGGGCGACGGCGGGTAGCCCTTCGCGGGAGATCCGGTCGAATCGCCACGCGAGCAGGGCACCGGCGCGGCCGGCCGCGGCGTCGTCAAGCCACGCGAGGAACGCGGGACGCGCGGAGAGCGCGCCAGACAACCCGTCGTCGACGTGGGTGGCTACAACGGTGTAGCCCTCGTCGAGCGCGAGGCGGCGCAGGTCGCGTTCCTGGCGCTCCAGCGAGTCGGACTCATCTTTCGATACCGATATCCGCAGGTAGAGTGAGCAGGTTTTCGGGGGTGTTGGCATGGCCCGGACGGTATCACTGTGCTGGGACAATTCCCCGACTACAGCAGCTACCCGGCCACCTGAGTCACCCCGGACATGGGCAGGGCCCCCGCACCAGGGGCCCTGCCGTTTCACCGCCTCCGCACCGGAGGTCGGCCGTCCCGCCGGCGCCGGGCGCACCGCCCGACGCCGGCGCTCCCTTCAGCTCACCCGGACCGTGCCGTCACGCCGGCCACCAGCGGCACCGTCGCGGTCAGCAGCGACCCGTCCCGCTCCACCGGGGCCGGGCGGCCCAGCCGGGCCAGGGTCCGCTGCATCGGCGCGTTCTCCGCCTGGACGAGCAGCACCACGGCCACGTACCCGGCCCGCTCGGCGTGCCCGACCAGGCGGCGCAGCAGCGCCGTGCCGATGCCCCGCCGCTGCCAGTCGTCCCCGACCAGCAGCGCCGCCTCGGCCTCGTCCCCCTCCGCGAGGAGGTTCGCCATCGCGACGACCGACTCCGCCTCCCCGCCGGAGCCGGCGCGGGTCGCGAGGAGGGTGATCCCCCGCGCCGGTTCGAGCAGCCGGCGCAGCCGGGACGCCGGCGGGCACGGGGCGCCACCCAGGTACCGGCGCTGCCGGCTGCGCGCCGAGCAGGCCCGGTGCAGCTCCACCACACCCGGCAGGTCGTCCCCGGTCGCCGGCCGGACCGACAGCTCCGTCCCGTCGGGCAGGAGCAGGGTGACCTGGTCCGCCGCCCGGCGGGCCACCGTGCCGGCCAGCTCGACGAGCGTCTGCGCCCGGGCGTACTCGGCCGGGGTGAAGCGGGGCGCGGCCCGGCGCAGCTCGAACGACCCGCCGGCCGGGTCGGCGAGCAGCATCGTCGCCGCGCCGATCCCGGGCCGGGCGCCGACCGGCACCGGACGCCAGGTCACCGCGTCCGCGCCGAGCAGGGTGCGCAGCGCCTCCCCGGTCGCGTCCGGGTCGCGGACCAGCCGGGTGGCCAGGCCGAGCACCCGGGTGGGCTGGTCGGCCAGGCCGCGCGCCTCGCTGCGCGCCACCCAGCAGTCCCGACCCCGCCCCCGCTCGACCGCGGCCAGCAGGTCCGCCTCGGTCAGCTGGTCGGGCGCGTCGACGAGAAAGTCGTCGACGGCGCCCACCTCGGTGGTGTGCACCTGCACGGTGAGGATGTTGACCCCGCGCAGCGCGAGGCTCGCCGTGAGCACCGACAGGTAGCCGGGCCGGTCGTCCACGGTGGCTCGGATCCGCCATAGCGTCATGTCTGCTCCCTTCCTCACCACAAGACCCTGCCGCCCAGCTGTTGCGCTGCCGTTGCCCGACGGTGACAGGCCCGGACCGGTCAGGTGACGCTGGTCACCGGCGGAGCGCCGACCAGGTCGAGGCGGTCGCCGAGGATCACCGCGCTGGCCCGGACCAGCTGGGCCAGCCGGTCCACCTCGGTGGAGTGGAACGCGGCGGCCGCGAGGGGCTCGATGCGGTCGCGCGCCACCACCAGCACCAGGCCGGCGCGCCCGAACGGCGCGACCGCGTAGTGGTCGCCGGCCGCGGTGGTCATCGCGCGGGCCCGCAGCGGGGTCACCTCCGGCAGCCGCGGCGGTTCCGGCGCCCGCCAGCTCGCGTGCCCCACCGTCGCCTCGCCGGCCGCGCCGCTGCGCGAGGCCCAGTCCAGCGGTACGACGGCGGCCACCGCCCAGTCGGCGGCGAGCAGCCCGGGCACCGCGTCCACCAGGGTGGCCACCCCGTCGGCCGGGTTCGCGGCGACCTGGGCGAGTAGTTCGGCGTCCTGCCCGGTGGTGGTGGGCGCGCCGATCGCCCGCCACACCCCGTCCACCTTGACGCCGGGGATCGCGGCCAGGCCGGCGAGGAGGCGTTCCACCCGCGCCGCTCCCGGCCAGACCACCGTGAAGTCGTCGACCGCCCGGCCGCCGAGCCGCTCCAGCACCACCACCTGGACGATGTCGGCGCCGGACACGCCGAGTGTGCGGGCCACCTGGCCGAGCGTCCCGGGTCGGTCCGGCAGGGTCACCCGAACTCTCAGCAACATGTCTGGTCCCTCCGCGTCGGCGGGCCGACCGTGGCGGCCGGCAGGCTGGGCACCAGCCTGTCGGTTGACCATTTCGCCCCTGTTGCAGCGGCATGTCCCGGCGGAAAATCCGACCTTGACAAGAAAGCTGAGCTGCCATCAACTATCCGGATGACCGAACCGGCCGTCGACCCTGCCCAGACCCCGACCGGCTCGGCGGCCGACCGGTCCCCGAAGGGCCTCGACCTCGACCGGCTCGCCGCGTACCTGGCCGAACGGCGGCCGGAGCTCACCGCCGGGCCGCTGTCGGCGCGGCTGATCGCCGGCGGCAAGTCCAACCTGACGTACCTGGTGCACGCCGGCGGGCGCGAACTGGTGCTGCGCCGGCCCCCGCTCGGGCACGTGCTGGCCACCGCGCACGACATGGCCCGCGAGCACCGGGTGATCTCGGCGCTGGCGCCGACCGAGGTCCCCGTCCCGGAGGCGCTGCTGCTCTGCGCCGACGACGCGGTGATCGGCGCGCCGTTCTACCTGATGCAGAAGGTCGACGGGCAGGTCTACCGGACCCGGGCGCAGACCGACCCACTCACCGACGGGCAGCGGCACGACCTGGCGATGGCGATGATGGACACCCTCGCCGCGCTGCACATGGTCGAGCCGTCCGCCGTGGGGCTGGCCGACTTCGGCCGCCCCGAGGGCTACCTGGGGCGGCAGGTACGCCGCTGGGCCGGCCAGCTCGACCGCTCCCGCAGCCGGGAGCTGCCCGGCATCGACGAGCTGCGCGACGCGCTCGCCGACACCGTGCCGGAGGGCGCCAACGCGGGACGGATCGTGCACGGCGACTACCGGCTGGACAACCTTCTCGCCGCGGTCGACCCGGTCACGGTCCGGGCGGTCCTGGACTGGGAGATGGCCACCCTCGGCGATCCCCTCGCGGACCTGGGGCTGCTGCTGACGTACTGGAGCGTGCTGGGCGACAGCGAGCTGGCCGAGGGCAACCCGGTGGCCGACGGGATCGGCCCGCGCGCCGGCTTCCCCAGCGGGGACGAGCTGATCGACCGGTACGCCGGCCGCAGCGACGTCGACGTGGGCCCGCTGCACTGGCATGTGGCGCTCGGCTGTTTCAAGCTCGCGGTGATCTGCGAGGGGATCCACTACCGGCACACCCTCGGGCAGACGCTCGGTGGCGGGTTCGACCGGATCGGCGACATGGTGGCCCCGCTGGTTGAGCACGGCCTGCGCGCGGTCAGGGAGAAGTGACGGACCTTCGTCCCGTCCGGCCCGCCCGCAGGTTCGCCTCTCCTCGCCGTCCGGGGGTCCGACGCGACCGCTGACTGCCTTTGGCGCTGATGTCGCAGACGATTCAGCCGGGCGCCGGGGGCCATTAGGCGGAGGCGCGGTGGATGAGTTTCGTGTCGAGGAGGACGTGGGGGCTCGGGACCTCGTCGCCGCGGATGCGGGAGACCAGCAGGCGGGCCATCTGCCGGCCCATCTCCTCGACCGGTTGGAAGACGGTGGTCAGCGGGGGTTCGGCCTGCCGGGCGATGGGCGCGTCGTCGAAGCCGACCACCGCCACGTCCTCGGGCACCCGGCGACCGGCCTCGCGGAGCGTGCGGAGGGCGCCGAAGGCCATCAGGTCGGAGGCGGCGAAGACGGCGTCCAGGTCGGGGCAGACCTCCAGCAGCCGCCGCATGCAGGCGGTGCCGCTGCCCTCGCTGAAGTCCCCGTACGCGATCAGGTCCTCGTCCACGCGGGCGCCCGCGGCCCGGACGGCCTCCCGGTAGCCGGACAACCGGGCCAGGCCGGCGCCCATGTCCTGCGGCCCGGCGATGGTGGCGATGCGTCGCCGCCCCCGCGCGAAGAGGTGCTCCACCGCCTGCCGGGCGCCTCCGACGTTGTCCATGTCGACGAACCAGGCCGGCTGGGCGTCGGGGTGCAGCATCCGGGCCGGCCGACCGCCGAGCACGGTGGGCAGGCCCCGCTCCTCCAGCAGGGCGGGCAGCGGGTCGGAGTCGTGCAGCGAGAGCAGCAGAACCCCGTCGACGTGCTGGTTGGTCAGATGGTGCTCGACCCGTTCCCGCTCGATCGGCGACTGCACCATGGCCAGCCAGAGCTGCATCGGCGTCTCCAGCAGCCCGGAGCTGACGCCCCGGACGATGCCGGCGAAGAACGGCTCGGTGAAGACCCGCTCGCCGGACTCGGAGACCACCAGCGCCACCGAGTCGGTCCGCTGGGTCACCAACGCCCGGGCGGCGCGGTTCGGCACGTACCCCAGCTCGGCGATCGCCTGTTGGACCGCGGCGCGGGCCTCCGGGCTGACCTGGGGCGAGCCGTTGACCACGCGGGAGACCGTGCCGCGCCCGACGCCGGCGCGGGCCGCGACCGCGTCGAGGGTCGGGCGCCCGAGCGACCGGGTGCGCTGCGTTGTCATCGTGTGCTCCTCCGACGTCGGACGGGCCCGGCACCGGTTGAGGCGTCGGTGCCGGGCCGCCCGCTACTGGCTGGCCTGGAGCCTATTGTGCGGCCAGGCCGTTCCGTCGGATCACCTCGGCGTACCACCTGGCGCTGGACTTGGGGATCCGGGCCTGGCTGTCATAGTCGACGTGGACCATGCCGAAGCGCTTGGTGTAACCCCACGCCCACTCGAAGTTGTCCATCAGTGACCAGGCGAAGTAGCCCTTCAGGGGCACCCCGGCGCTGATCGCGGCGTGCGCGGCGCGCAGGTGCGCGTCGAAGTACGCCAACCGGTCCGGATCGTCGACCTGGCCGTCGACCACCGTGTCGACGAAGGCCGAGCCGTTCTCGGTGACGTAGAGCGGCAGGTCGGTGTACTCCCGGTGCACCCGCTCCAGCGTCTCGACCAGGCCGGGGGCGTCGATCTCCCAGTCCATGTCGGTGACCGGAACGCCCCGGGTGACGAACCGGACGTCCTCGCTGCCCGGCCAGCACGACGGCGACCGCCAGTACGCCTCCGGCTCCGCCCCCTCGACCGGGGCGGCGACGACGTGCCGGCTGTAGTAGTTGATCCCCACCACGTCCAGCGGGCTGGAGATGATCGTCAGGTCGCCGTCCCGGACGTGCCCGAAGTCGCTGACCTCGCGCAGGTCGGTCCGCAGGTCGGCCGGGTAGGACCCGCGCAGCACGGGGTCGAGGAAGAACCGGTTCGCCAGCCCGTCGATCCGCCGGGCGGCGTCGACGTCCGCGGCCGCGTCGCTGGCCGGGGTGACCGGGTAGAGGTTGAGCGTGATGCCGAGCTGGGCGTCGGGCCGGGCCGCCCGCAGCGCCTGCACCGCCAGCCCGTGGCCGAGCATCAGGTGGTGCCCGGCCCGGACCGCGTCGCCGCCGTCCGAGCGGCCCGGCGCGTGCACACCGGAGCCGTAGCCGAGGAACGCCGAGCACCACGGCTCGTTGAGCGTCGTCCAGTACCGCACCCGGTCGCCGAGGGCGGCTGCGACGAGCTGGGCGTAGTCGGCGAACCGGGCGGCGGTGTCCCGCGCCGGCCAGCCGCCGGCGTCCTCCAGCGGCTGCGGCAGGTCCCAGTGGTAGAGGGTCAGCCACGGCTCGATGTCGTGCGCCAGCAGCTCGTCGACCACCCGGCGGTAGAAGTCCAAGCCCTCCTGGTTCGCCGCGCCGGTGCCGCCGGGCTGCACCCGCGGCCAGGACACCGAGAACCGGTACGACTTCAGCCCCAGCTCGGCCATCAGCCGGACGTCGTCGGGCATCCGGTGGTAGTGGTCGCAGGCCACGTCCCCGGTGTGCCCCGCCACCGTCCGGCCCGCGGTGTGGCTGAAGGTGTCCCAGATCGAGGGGGTCCGGCCGCCCTCGGCCGCCGCGCCCTCGATCTGGTACGCGGCAGTGGCCGCGCCCCAGAGGAAACCGGGCGGGAAGGTGAGTTCCGGGCCCTGGTCGAGGACGCCGACGGCGGGTGGGCTGGCTGGGTTGCTCACGACTTGACGGCGCCTTCCATGATTCCGCCGATGATCTGGCGGCCGAACAGAACGAACACGATGAACAGGGGCAGGGTGGCGATCAACGTACCGGCGAAGATCTGCGAGTTGTCGGCGAAGTAGGCGGTGTTGAGGCTGCGCAGGGAGATCTGGACGGTCGGGTTGGCCGGGTCGGCCAGCACCACGAAGGGCCAGAAGAACTGGTTCCACTGTTCCATGAAGGTGAGCAGGCCGAGCACCGCGGCGGCGGGGCGCAGGGCCGGCACCACCACGTGCCAGTACACCTTCCACGTCGAACAGCCGTCCACCCGGGCGGCCTCGATCAGCTCGTTCGGGACCGCCTGCTCGGCGTACTGCCGCATCATGAAGATCCCGAAGCCGCCGATCAGGAACGGGACGGTGACCGAGGGCATGGTGTTCAGCCAGTCGAGCTTGGCCATCAGGATGTAGAGCGGCAGCACCCCGAGCTGGATCGGCACCATCATCGAGGCGAGGATGACCAGCAGCAGCGCGTTCTTGCCGCGGAAGCGGAGCTTGGCGAAGGCGAAGCCGGCCAGCGAGCCGAAGAAGACCGTGGCCAGGGTGATCGTGCCGGCGACCAGGAACGAGTTCAGCAGGCCCTTGACGATGTTGGCGTCGCCGTTGGCGAGCACCCGCTGGATGTTGTCGCCGAGCTTGCCGCCGGGTAGGAACGGCGGCGGCCAGGAGTTGGCGGCGTCGTTGGTCCGCGACGCGATCACGATCATCCAGTAGAACGGGAAGAGCGACAGGATCACGCCGAGGACCAGGCCGAACCAGGTCAGCGGGCTGGCCTTCCAGAGGCGCTCGGCGGAGTGGCCGGCGGCGCGCGGTTTCCCGCCGGGGCGGACGGGTGGGCGGAGCGTCGTGGTCGTCATCTCGTCACCTCACTTGTCGGCGCTGATGCGCCGGGCCAGCAGGTAGTTCACCGTCGACATCAGCGCGATGAGCAGGAAGAGCACGAGCGCGACCGCGCCGGCGTACCCCCAGCGGAACCGCTGGTTCATCACGTCGAGCAGGTACATGGTGATGGTCTGGAACTGCCCCTCCGAGCCGCCGGAGAGGCCGCCGGAACCGCTGGTGAACAGCAGCGGCTCGGTGAACAGCTGCAACCCGCCGATGGTCGAGATGAGCAGCGTGAAGATGATCGTCGGGCGGAGCTGGGGGATGGTGATCGACCAGAACTGCCGCCGGCGGGAGGCACCGTCCAGCGCGGCGGCCTCGTACATGTCCTTGCTGATGGACTGCATGGCGGCCAGGTAGATCAGGGCGTTGTAGCCGACCCACCGCCAATCGACCATGGTCGAGATCGCGAACCAGGAGGCGAACCGGTTGGCCCGCCAGTCGACCGGGCCGAGGCCGACGGCGTCGAGCAGCCAGTTGACCAGGCCGAAGTCCTTGGCGTACAGCATCGAGAAGATCAGCGCGACCACCGCGGTGGAGGTGATGATCGGCATCGCGATGGCCATCCGGAAGAAGGTCTGCCCGCGCAGCCGCCGGTTCAGGGCGTTGGCCAGCACCAGCGCCAGCAGCAGCTGCGGCACCGTGGAGAGCAGGAACATGCCGAACGTGTTGACCACGGCGTTCCAGAACTGCGGGTCGTCGGTGATCAGTTCGACGAAGTTGTCCAGGCCGACGAAGGAGATCGTCGGGTTCAGCGGCGACCGGTCGGTCAGCGCGATCCAGACGGTGTACGCGATCGGGTAGGCGCTGAACCCGGCGAAGATCACGAAGAACGGCAGGACGTAGAGGTAGGGCGAGTACGTCAGGTCCAGCCGGGTGAGCGAGGCGGGGCGGTGCCGCGGAGAACGGACGGCGCGGGACGGTCCGCCGCCCGGGGGTGCCGCGGTGTGCAGGTCGAGGCTCATTGCGGGTCCTTATCCTCGGCCGGCGTCACCCGCCCACACGGGCGACGCCGGGACTCTCTGGACACCGCGGGTGGCGCCGACAGCCGGGCTGTCGGCGCCACCCGCGGCCGGTCCGGCCGGGTCACTTGCCGGCGGCCTCGCCGTTCTTCAGCGCTGCCTGCCACTGCTCCACCGCGGACTTGCCCTGCTCGACGGCGCGCAGGCTGTGCTCCACGGCGGTGCGGACCGCGTTGTTCTTCGGGCCGAGGTAGACCGGCTTCAGCTCGCTGGCGCCGGTGGCGAAGATCTTGCCGACCGGGGCCGTGCTGAAGTAGTCGTTGGTCGAGTCGGCGACGGCCGGGTCGGCCAGCGCCTGCGGCGAGGAGGGCAGGTTGCCGACCTTCTTGAACGCCTCGGTCTGACCCTTGGCGCTGGTCAGGAACTTCGCCAGCTCGGCGGCCTCCTTGGCGTGCGTGCTCGACTTCGGCACGGCCAGGAAGGAGCCGCCCCAGTTGCCGCCGGTGCCCGGGGCCTTGGCGATGTCCCACTTGCCGGCGGCCGCGTCACCGGCCTGGCCCTTGATGACCCCGGTCATCCAGGCCGGGCAGGCGATGGTGGCGAAGGTGCCGTTCTTGAAACCGGCGTTCCACTCGTTGGAGAAGGACTGGAGGTTGTTCGACAGGCCCGCGGCGATCATCCGGGTGGTGAGGTCGTACGCCGCCTTGACGTCCGGGTTCTCGCCGATGACCAGCTTGTTGCTCTTGTCGTAGTAGGTGTAGCCGGTGCCCGCGCCCGCGGTCTGCATGAGCACCACGTTGTAGAAGTTGGTCGCCGAGTCGACGAACTTGTGCTTCTTGTCGGCCGCGGCGAACCGCTGGCCGGTGGCGATGAACTGGTCCCAGCTGGGCCAGAGCGCGCCGACCTGCTCCCGGTCGGTGGGCAGTCCGGCGGCGGAGAACAGGTCGCTGCGGTAGCACAGCGCCATCGAGCCGACGTCGGTGCCGAGGCTGAGCACCTTGCCGTCTGGGGTGGTGCCCTGCTCCCACTTCCACGGCAGGAAGTTGCCCTTGAGGTCGTTCGCGCCGTGGTCGGCCAGGTTCACGAACCTGTCGGCCTGGGCGTAGAACTGGACGATGGTGCCCTCCTCGAGGGCGACCACGTCGCCGGCGCCTGACCCGGCGGTGATCTGCTGGGTCAGCCGGGTGGTGTAGTCGCCGAGGCCGAGGCCCTTGCCGCGCTCCTGGATCTTGACGTTCGAGTGCTCCGCTTCGTACTGCTTGTACAGCTCGTCGTAGCCGAAGCCCTGGTCGCCGAAGACGTCGACGACCAGGGTGACCGGGTCGGCGCTGCTGCCGCCGTCCGACGAGTCGTCGCCGCAGGCGGTGGCGGTGGCGAGCAGCGCGACGGACGCGACCGCGATGGCCGCGAACCGGCGGCGACGGATTGGGACGTTCATCCGAGACCCCTCTTTTCGCTGGTGAGGCTGGTGTCTGTGTGGTGGGGGGTGCTGTGCGGCGCGGCCGACCGGCCGCAAGGCCGGCGGGCGGGGGACCGGAGCGGCCACGGATGAGATCCGCGCCACTCACGGGAGCGCTCCCATGAGCGTGACGGGAGGGGTCAGGGGTGTCAACAGACGTATGGGAGCGTTCCCAGATCGTTACCGCCACGATCGGCGCAGCCCGGTCTCAACCGGTCGGGAGAGCCCGGATCAGCAGAGGCGGCGCAGCAGGGTGGTCGCCCGGGCGGCGTCGAAGGCGTCCGGGTCGAAGCCGGCGCCGGCCCACTCCCGCATCGCCAGGTGCTCGGGATGGGCCGGATCGGTCAGCGCGGCCAGCAGGACGGCGTACCCCGACGGGCCGCCGACGTCCTCCGGCGGGCAGGCCCGCTCCCCCTGCGGACACGACGGGTACCGCACGTCCGGGTCGGCCGTGCACACGTCCTCCACCAGCAGGTCGTGCTCCCACCAGTCGCCGAAGTCGTACGTGTAGTGGAACCGGCTGCCCTTGCCGACCACCGCGTCCAGCCGGACGTCCAACTCGTCGCGGACCGCCAGCTCGCCGTCCGGGTCCGGCTCGCCGTACTGGAGCCCGTCGATCTCGAACGAGTGCAGGTGACAGTCCCGCCAACCCATGGCGTGCTGCACCACCCGGTGCACCCGGTCCAGGGTGTACCCACCCGGGACGAGGACCCGCCGCCACACCGGCGGCCGGACCCCGGCCAGGGAGATCGTGAGCTGGAAGATCTGACGCGGCATCGGTGTCCCATCCTCCCTCGGCATAGGCTGCCAGCATGATCTGCCGAGCGTGCCGAGAGCGACGGCACGACGACTGTCCGGGCCGGAAGTGGTGCGACTGCCAGCACCGTACCCCCCGACCCACCCCTCCGGTCACCGGTCCGGCCAGCGAATGAGCGACAGCACGGCGATTTCCCGGGTCTGGCCCGCGCCGGCCGCCGGGCCGCTGACCGACCCCGAGCTGGCCGCGCTCTACGGCCGCGCCGGTCGACCACACCTGCGGGTCAACTTCGTGACCAGCGCCGACGGCGCGGTCACCCTGGACGGCTACTCCGAAGGGCTCTCCGGCGAGCCGGACAAGCGGGTCTTCGGGCTGCTCCGGATGCTCTGCGACGGCCTAGTCGTGGCCGCCGGCACGCTCCGGCACGAGGGCTACCGGGCGGTCCGGCTGAGCGAACCGCGCCGGGCCTGGCGGCGGGAGCACGGCCTGGTCGAGTACCCGACGCTCGTGGTGGTCTCCGGCTCGCTCGACCTCGACCCGGCCCAGGCCGCGTTCGCCGACGCGCCGGTCCGGCCGCTCGTGCTCACCCGCGACGCCGCCGAGCCGCCGCCGGGGCTCACCGAGGTCGCCGACCTGGTCCGCTGCGGCCCGGACCGGGTGGACCTCGGCGCCGGCCTGGCCGAGCTGCGCCGGCGCGGGCTCGACCAGCTGCTCTGCGAAGGCGGCCCGCACCTGTTCGGCGCGCTCACCGCCGCCGACCTGGTCGACGAGCTCTGCCTCACCGTCGCGCCGCTGCTGGCCGGGGCCGGCCCCGGCCGGATCACCGCCGGGGACGCCGGCGCGCCCCGTCGGCTGCCGCTGCGGCACGTGCTCGCCGCCGCCGACGGGACGCTCATGCTGCGGTACGCCCGAGGCCCGCAGGAAAAACCTCCGGCCGGCGCCGCCCCCGCCGCCTAGGGCGGGTCCCGTCGCGGACCACCGGCGGGTTCGCCCGGCCCCGGCGGCAGCGCGTCCGGCAGCCCGAACACCGGGAAGTGCGTCACCGCCACGAACGACGTGATCTCCGCGATCCGCGCGCCCCGCAGCGTCAGCACGTCGATCGACCACGGCAGGTGCGGGCCGGTCCCGCCCCGGCGCAGGTACGACCCGACCGCGGGCTGGCCGTTCGCGCTGGTCGGCAGGTGCCGCCAGCTCCCGCACCGGGTCAGCGGCACCTCGCGGGCGAAGTCGGCGACCGCGTCGAGGCCCCGGTACCAGTGCGGCATCGGCGGCATCGACCAGGTGACGTCCTCGGTGAGCAGGGCGATCAGGGCGTCGGCGTCGCCGTTCTCCAGCGCCGTGGCGTACCCGGTGACGATGTCCCGCAGGCGGGCGTCGTCGAGCTTGCGCAGGGTCCGCTGCTGACTGGCGGCGGGGACCCGCTCGGCCAGGACCCGGCGGGCCCGCGCGAGAGCCGAGTTCACCGACGTGGTGGAGGTGTCCATCATGGCCGCGATCTCCGCGGCGGAGAAGCCGAGGACGTCGAAGAGCAGCAGCGCCGCCCGCTGGTTGCCGGCCAGGTGCTGCAACGCGGCGACGAAGGCCAGCTCGACCGCCTCGCGCTGCTCGTAGCGTACGTCCGGGGCGGCCGGACCGGCGGCGAGGCCGGCATCCGGATACGGCCCGAGCCAGGCGACGTGGTGGGCCGGACGGTTGTCCGGCACCGCGCGTTCACTCGCCGGGCCGAGGTCGACGGGCAGTGCCCGGCGGCGGCGACCCGCGAGGATGTCCAGGCAGGTACGGGTCGCCACCGTGTACAGCCACGAGCGCAGCGAACCGCGTCCCGCGAAGCCCGGCAGGCCCGCAGCAGGGCGTCCTGCAGGGCGTCGTCCGCGTCGTGGGTGGAACCGAGCATCCGGTAGCAGTGGGCGTGCAGTTCCCGGCGCAGCGGTGCGACCAGCGCGGTGAAGGCGGCCTGGTCGGCCGCGCCCGCCGCCCCCTTCCGGGAAGTCACGCTCACAGCGACGATTCTGCCCCAGGACGGGAGTCTGCATGGTGAACGCCATCGCCACGACCGGGAGGACCCCGATGAGCAGCATCTCCGCCGACCATGTCACCGCCGCGACCCTGGAGGTCCCGGACGGGCGGCTCTACTACGAGGTACGCGGGCAGGGACCGCTGGTGGCCCTGGTCGCCGCCCCGATGGACGCCGGCGCCTTCGCACCGCTGGCCGACCTGCTGGCCGTGGCACACACCGTGCTGACCACCGACCCACGAGGCATCAACCGCAGCGTCCTGCACGACCCCCACCAGGACTCGACCCCACAGCTGCGCGCCGACGACGTGGCCCGGCTCCTCGCCCACCTCGACGCCGGCCCGGCCGCGGTCCTCGGCTCCAGCGGCGGCGCGGTGACCGTCCTCGCCCTCGCCGAGGCCCACCCCGAGCAGGTGCACACGGTCATCGCGCACGAGCCGCCGCTGCTCGGCCTGCTGGCCGACCGCGCGGAACTCCTGGCCCGGGAGGAGGACATGATCGCCACCTACCGGTCGGGGGACCGGCTCGGCGCCGGGCGCAAGTTCCTCGCCAACGCGAACATCGAGCTGCCCGAGGAGATGATCCAGGCCATGTTCGGCGGCGAACCCGATCCGCGGGCGGCCGCCGACGAGCACTTCCAGTACGTCCACATGATCCGGGGGACGACCCGGTTCCGGCCCGACGTCGCCGCCCTGCGCGACGGTGCCACCCGCGTCGTCGTCGGCCTCGGCGAGCAGTCGACCGGTCAGATCTGCGACCGCACCTCGCGGGCGCTGGCCGCGGCGCTGGGCGGCACCCCCACGATGTTCCCCGGCGGGCACATCGGCTTCGTCGAGGACCCGCCGGCCTTCGCCGCCCGGCTGCGCGAGGTCCTCGCCGACCACTGAGACGCACCACGACGACGGGCGCGGGCACCGGCGTAGTCGGGGTTCACCGGTGCGGGCGGTCGCCGAACCCGCCCGCACCCGCCCCTTCGGCCCCATAGCCTGGGACGATGCGGTTCACATGGGCGGGCGACAGCGGCGCGGCCGGGGCCGGCCGTCCCCTGCTGGCCAGCGGCCTACTGGCCGGCGCCGGCCTGGTCGACGTGCTGTCGGTCTGGCCGTACACGGCGCGCAACCTGTTCACGGTCGAGACCGGTCAGGGCGTGTACCAGGTCGACATCACCGGCTGGGCGTGGCTGCACGTCGCGGTCGGCGCCGCGGTGACGCTCGCCGGCCTGCTGGCGTTGAGCGGTCGACGCGGGACCGTTCCGCTCGCCGTCTGCTCCGCCACGGCGGCGATCGGCATCGACCTGCTGTTCCTGCCGTACGCGCCGATCCAGGCCGTCCTGGTGGTCGCACTCGACCTGGCGGCTGTCCGACTGCTGCTCCGCCACCGGCGCGCCGTCCCCGGTCGCACGCCGGCCCCGCCCGGGCCGGATCGGCTCAGCGCGCCTCGCAGACCCGGCCGGTCCTCGCCGGGTCCCCCTCCCGGCTCGCCGACCACACCGGGTTGAGCGACAGCGCTAACGGCGGCGCCTGCCAGGCGGCACCCAGCCGCTGGAGCAGGCCGTACTCCCGGCGGGGCTGCTCCACCCGCTCGCCGGCCAGGAACGCGATCACCCGGTCCTCCACCATCCGCTGGCCGATCAGGCCGCCATGGAACGCGGGCTGCTGGTAGACCGGGATGCGGCTGTACTCCCCGGGCGGAGCCTCGGCGGCGCTGACCGTGGGCAGGAAGGCGATCATCCGGACGCCCGGCACCGGGCAGAGGGTGCGGTTGCGGTAGAACGGCGCGTCGATCAGCACCGATCGCACGAACGGCTCGTCGGGGTCGTCCTTCACTGGTTGCGGCCGGCCCGCCAGCCAGAACAGGACGCGCAGCTCCCAGCCCGTCGCGACCCCCCAGCCCTCGTGCCCCGGGGGCGGGTAGTAGGTGCGCCCGGCCTGGACCAGCGGGCTGAACATCACCGCCGCGGTCACCGGGCCAGGGGGCAACTTCTCCAGGTAGGTCCGGACCACCATGGAGCCCTCGCTCTGCCCGACCAGGGCCACCGGCCGGCCGGTACGCCGGTGCAGCGCGTCCACCTGGGCGGCGAGCAGGACGCTGCTGGAGTCGAGCGACCGGTGGGTGGCCGCCGGCGGGTACGGCAGGGGCCGACCACGCGCGTCCAGCCCCGCGTAGGAGAAGCGCTCGACCCGCGGGTCGGCGGGTGCTTCCCCCTCCCAGTCCGAGTCGTGCCCGTCGAGGACGATCACCGCGTGGTTGACCCGGTCGGGCAGCCGTTCGGTGAGGACCGGCGGCCGCCACACCCCCGGTCCGGGGGCGGCGATCCCGATCAGCGACTGGGCCCAGACCGCCCCCGCCATGGTGAGGACGATGGCGATGGGGGCAACCGGTACCCGTCGCCAGCGCATCCGGGCCGGCAGCGCCGCGTCGGCCACGGTCCGTTGCCAGAGCAGCCCGTTCGCCACGCCGGCCAGGCCGGCGACCCCGACCGCCCACCAGCCGGGGGTGGTGGAGATCAGCGCGCCCGCCAGGGTCAGCAGCACGAAGTTCAGCGCCGACCAGCCGAACAGCTCGATCGTCGGCAACCCCCGCCACCAGCCGGCAGCCACCCCGGCCCGGACGAGGAAGGGGGCGAGCACCAGCATCGGGCCCAGCGAGGCGAACAGGTACCAGGAGAGCGCCACCGCGGAGAAGGCGACGGAGAGCGCGGCCCAGGGGGAGATCACCACCGCGGCCAGCACCGCGACCTCCAGGTTGCGCCGCACCAGCCAACCCCACGCAGGGCGCGGCGTACCGGCCGGCCAGGCCAGCGCGGTCAGCCCGGCGGAGAGGAGTCCCCGGGCCAACGTGATGCCGAGCAGCCCGAGCACGAACGTGAGCCACGAGTCGTGGTAGACCAGCAGCCAGCGCAGGTCGTGGTACGAGTCGTACGGCCAGACGGCCGTGACCTGCGGGGCGAGTCCCCGGGCGGCGTGCAGCGGGACGGCGGCCAGCGCCGCCTGCTCGACCACCGGCGGCAGCCCGGCGAGGACGAGCAGCGCCACCACCCGGCCCCGTCTCGATCCCACGTCCGCTCCCCGCTTCCCCCGGTCCCTTGCAGGATCTCGCGGATCATGCCCGGCCGGGGCGGGAATCGCGCCACCCCGACACGCGGTGTGGTTGACCGACCCCGTTGCGCGAGGGCGCGGAGGACCTCGGGTGGCGTCCGCCGCGTCGCGTGGCAACCTGTCGCATCCCTCGGGCAGGATGCAGGTCGTGCCCCGCGACCGAGACGACCAGCTGACCGGAGTCCGCCGATGACCGACGACCTGCTCGACGGCTCCGGCGAGGGGGTCGGCCGGGTGCTCGGCACCGCCGACGCCACCCCGCTGACGTTCTGGACCGCCGTCGCCCCCGGCAGCTACCTCCAGCTCGACGACGTCGTGGTGACCCGCCGCGAGCTGCCCGACCGCGAGCCGGTGACCATCGCCGGCGTGGTCACCCAGGTCCGCGCCCGGCACGAGGGGGCGCAGTTCGACTCCGACGTCTTCGCCATCGCCGACGGCACCCTGCCGGCCCAGGTGCAGGAGGCCGCCGAGGTGACCACCACCCGGGTCGACCCCGAGTTCTACGTGCCACCCACGCCGGGCGCGGTGGTGCACCGGGCCGAGGGCGACGCCCGGGCCCGGGCGCTGCACTTCGACCGGATGGAACGGCGCATCCCGATGGGCATGGGCCGGGACGGCGTGCCGGTCTACCTCAACGCCGACTTCCTCGACGGCACCCGGGGCGCGCACGTCTCCATCTCCGGCATCTCCGGGGTGGCCACCAAGACCAGCTTCGCGACCTTCCTGCTCTACTCGGTCTTCCGCTCGGGGGTGCTGGGCGGCGACGCGGTCAACGCCAAGGCGCTGATCTTCAACGTCAAGGGCGAGGACCTGCTCTTCCTCGACCACCCCAACACCCGGCTCGACGACGCCACCCGAGCCGGGTACGCGAAGCTCGGGCTGGACGCCGGCGCGTTCCCCGACGTGCGCGTGTACGCCCCGCCCCGGGTCGGCGACTCCTCCGGCACGCCGGACGTGAGCAGCCGGCTCACCGGCGTGGACAGCTTCTACTGGACCCTCACCGAGTTCTGCGCGGACCGGCTCCTGCCGTACGTCTTCGCGGACGCCGACGACGAGCGCCAGCAGTACACGATGGTGGTCCACTCGGTCGCCGCCCACCTGGCCCGGTACGCCCAGCCCGCGGACGGCGGGGTCAGCCTGGACGGGGTCCGGCTGGGGTCGTACGCCGACCTGGTCGACCACATCGTCGAGCAGCTCAACGACGACGAGACCCGGTCCGAGTGGGCGGGCAGCGCGGTCGGGCTCGGCACGGTCAACGCGTTCGCCCGGCGGCTGATCGGCAGCAAGAAGGACCTGGGCCGGCTGCTCCGGGGCGACCTGGCCACCCGCCGCCCGCACAGCATCAACACCGCGGAGAGCGCCCAGGTCACCGTCGTGGACCTGCACAACCTCCCCGACCGGGCGCAGCGCTTCGTGGTCGGCGTGACGCTGAAGAGCGAGTTCGAGCGCAAGGAGAAGGCCGGCACCGCCAAGCCGCTGCTCTTCGTCGTCCTGGACGAGCTGAACAAGTACGCCCCTCGCGAGGGCTCCTCCCCGATCAAGGAGGTGCTGCTGGACATCGCCGAGCGGGGCCGCTCGCTCGGGGTGATCCTGGTCGGGGCGCAGCAGACGGCCAGCGAGGTGGAGCGCCGCATCGTCACCAACTCGGCGATCCGGGTGGTCGGCCGGCTCGACCCGGCCGAGGCCTCCCGCCCCGAGTACGGCTTCCTCCCGCCGGCCCAGCGGCAGCGGGCCCTGCTGGCCAAGCCGGGCACCATGTTCGTCAACCAGCCCGACATCCCGGTGCCGCTGTGCCTGGAGTTCCCCTTCCCGGCCTGGGCGACCCGGGTCTCCGAGGCCGGCCGGGCGCCGTCGGAGACGCTGCGCTCGATCACCCAGTCCGCCGACCCGTTCGCCGTGGTCGGCTCCGGCGCCACCACCGACGACGACATCCCGTTCTGAGGTGATCCAGCCATGAAGATCCTGCACACCTCCGACTGGCACGTCGGCAAGGTCCTCAAGGGACAGTCTCGGGCCGAGGAGCACAAGCAGGTGCTGGCCCAGGTGATCGAGATCGCCCGGGCCGAGCGCCCGGACCTGGTCATTGTGGCCGGCGACCTGTACGACACCGCGGCGCCCACCCCGGAGGCGACCCGGCTGGTGACCCGGGCGCTGACCGCGCTGCGGCGCACCGGCGCGGACGTGGTGGCGATCGGCGGCAACCACGACAACGGGCAGGCCCTCGACGCGCTGCGCCCCTGGGCCGAGGCGGCCGGCATCACCCTGCGCGGCGGCGTCCGGGACAACCCGGCCGAGCACGTCATCGACGGCGTCACCGCCGACGGGGAGCGCTGGCAGCTCGCCGCGCTGCCGTTCCTGTCCCAGCGGTACGCGGTCCGCGCGGTGGAGATGTACGACCTGACCGCCGCCGAGGCCAACCAGACGTACGCCGACCACCTCGGCCGGGTCCTCGCCCGGCTCACCGAGGGCTTCACCGAGCCCGACCGGGTGCACCTGGTCACCGCCCACCTGACCGTGGTCGGGGCGAGCACCGGCGGCGGCGAGCGGGACGCGCACACCATCCTCGGCTACGCCGTACCGGCCACCGTCTTCCCGGGCACCGCGCACTACGTGGCGCTCGGCCACCTGCACCGCTCCCAGCGGGTCATCGGCCCCTGCCCGGCCCGCTACAGCGGCAGCCCCCTCGCCGTCGACTTCGGCGAGCAGGAGAACGTCGGCTCGGTGACCGTGGTCGAGGTGACCGCCCGGACCGCCGCCCAGATCCGGGAGGTGCCGGTGCCGGGGGCGACCCCGCTGCGCACCGTGCGGGGCACCCTGGCCCAGCTCGCCGAGCTCGAGGCGCCGGAGGGCTGGCTGCGAGTGTACGTCCGCGAGCAGCCCCGCGCCGGGCTGCGCGAGGAGGTGCAGGAGCTGCTCCCCCGCGCGCTGGAGATCCGGATCGACCCGGAGCTGGTCCCGGCGCCGGGCAGCGGCACCCGCACCGCCCAGCGGGCCGGCCGGTCGCCGCGCGAGCTCTTCGCCGACTACCTGGGCAGCCGGGGGCACGTCGACGAGGGCGTCCAGGAGCTCTTCGACGAGCTCCTCGAGGAGGTCGACTAGTTGTCGGCTCTCTCTGCTTTGAGGACATGCTGGCGGTCGTGCCCGCCTTTCGTGTCTGCTGTGTGGGTTGCGACGCTACGTGAAGGAACTCGGAAGGGGGCGGATCTGACCGTGGGGGGCGAGCGGTGAGGGTCACCCGGATTGCTTACTCGGCGCGCCTGAACTCGGGTAAGTACGCGGCGTTGCTGGAGCAGGCCCGTCGGTTGGGTCGGGTTCGCAGTGAGGTGTGGCAGCGTTACGGCTCGATTAGTGGAGTCGGGTCCGGCCTGAGGGACCGGCAGGTGCGGGACCGGTGGTTGGTCGACGGCACGCATGTGCGGTTCGGTGTGCTGGCGAATGCGTGGAAGGAAACGGTCCGCGACGCTATGGCCGACATCGCGACGAACCTGGCCTCGGCCAAGGTGCAGGTCCGCCGGGCGGTCTTCCGGCGCACGGGCGATCCTGGCGAGCGCAAGCGAATGCTGGCCGCGCTGGCGGCTGACCGGTGGGCTGGTGACCCGTTCCTGGCTCGGCAGACGCGCAAGCACTGGAAGCGTGGCCGCAACCGCACGCACGATCAGATCGTGGTGCGCGCCGACCAGCACAACACCGTCACCGACGGGCGCGGCCGGTTGTGGCTGGCGGTTCCCGGTCTCGAACGCCGCCAGATGGTGAGAATCCCGCTGTCCACGACCGTCGCCCCGACTGGCACGCTGCGGCTGATCCTGCGCGGCGGCCGGGTCGAGGTGCACTACCAGATCGACGCGTCGCAGATGCGGTCGTCGCAGCGGCCGTGCGGCGACGCGACGGTCGGCGTCGACAAGGGGTACACCGAGGCCCTGACCGATTCCGATGGCGTTCGCCACGGCAGCCGCCTCGGCGAGTTGCTGACCAGCGAGTCGGACCGGTTGAAGGAACGTAACCGGCGTCGGGCGAAGCTGCGCTCCATAGCGAACACCGCCGCCTTGCGTGGTGACCACGCGAAGGCACGTCGGATCACGGTCAACAATCTCGGGACGGTCAAGCGGGACCGACGGGCCGCCCGCCACCGTGCCCGGGTGCGCACGGAGATCTTCACCGCCGCGGACCGGGTCGCCGACAAGGCCGCCACCGTGGTCGCCGAAGACCTCACCAAGAGCTTCGCCGGGCGCAGGACGCTCGGCCGCAATGTCGACCGGCGCCTCGCCGCGTGGACCAAAGGGGTCACCGCCGAGGCCCTCACAAGCGTGTCGGAGCGCAGAGGTTCTGCGCTCGTGCACGTCAACGCCGCCTACACCTCACAAGCCTGTCACCGCTGCGGCCGGCTCGGCCGACGCAACGGGGACCGGCTTCACTGCACCTCGTGCGGGGTGGTGTGGCAGGCCGACGTGAACGCCGCGATCAACATCCTGCAGCGAGCCGGCGACCCCGACATCGCCCTGCACACCCCGCACCACGCAGTGAGGCAGATCCTGCAGGACAGGACCGATCGCCACCGGACCAGACTGCCGGTCCAGGACTCCAGCCCGGCCACCACCGAGCGGAGAGCGAGACATCCGAACCGCTCACTCATGAGCAACAGTAGGAAGCAGGTCGACCGCTGATGCGACCGATCCGGCTGGACATGGCGGGCTTCACCGTCTTCCGCGAGGAGACCACCGTCGACTTCACCGACGCCGATTTCTTCGCCCTGGTCGGGCCGACCGGCTCCGGGAAGTCCACGGTGCTCGACGCGATCTGCTTCGCGCTCTACGGCACCGTGCCGCGCTGGGGCGGCACCCGGGGTCTGGCCAACGCGCTCGCCCCGTCGGCCACCGAGGCCCGGGTCCGGCTGGTCTTCGAGTCCGCCGGCGACCGGTACGTCGCCACCCGGGTGGTGCGCCGGGACGGCCGGGGGGCGGTGAAGACCGCCAACGCGGGGTTGCAGCTCATGCCCGCCGGTTTCGACGTGACCAAGCTCGACACCGGGCTCAGCCCGGACGATCTCGGCGAGGTGGTCGCCGGCACCCCCGCCGAGATGGAGGACGCGGTGCTGGAGGCGGTCGGGCTGCCGTACGAGCAGTTCACCTCCTGCGTGGTGCTGCCGCAGGGCCAGTTCGCCGACTTCCTGCACGCCAAGCCCGCCACCCGGCAGCAGATCCTGGTCAACCTGCTCGGCCTCGGCGTCTACGAGGAGGTGCAGAAGCGGGCCACCGAACGCGCCGCGCAGGCCGAGGCGAAGCTGGAGGCCGTGGACCGGATGCTCGCCGGGCTCGCCGCCGTCGACGACGAGACGGTGGCCGGGGCGCAGGCGCGGGTCGACCGGATGCGGGAGCTGGCCGGGGCGGTGGCGGTGGCCGTACCGGAGCTGGAGGGGGCGCGGGCCACGGCGCGGGAGGTGGCGGCGGCGCTGGCCGGGCTCGACGCGGAGCTGACGGTGCTGGCCGGGGTGCGGGCGCCGGACGGCATCGCCGAGCTGGCCCGCGCGGTGACCACGGCGCGGGCCGCGGCCGACGAGGCGGTCGCCGCGGTGGCGCTCGCCGAGGAGCGGGAGGAGAAGCTCCGCGGCGAGCTGACCGCGGCGGGCGACGAGAGCGCACTGCGCCTGCTGCTGAAGGCGCACGCCGACCGGGACCGGCTGACCGCCGAGGCGGACACGGTCCGGGCGGCGGTGACCGCGGCGCAGGCCGAACACGACGCGGCGGCGCAGGCCCTGGCCGAGGCGCGGGCCGCGGCCGAGCGGGCGGACGCGGAGCTGGCGGCGGCGTTCCGGGCGCACGAGGAGGCGAAGGCCACCGACCAGGCCGTGGCCCTGCGGGCCCACCTGGTGGACGGCGCGCCCTGCCCGGTCTGCGAGCAGGTGGTGTCCCGGGTGCCGGCGGTGCCGGCCGGCTCGGCGGTGGCCCGGGCCACCGCCGCGGGAAAGGCGGCCCGGGCCGCCAGCGAGGCGGCGAAGCGGACCGTGCAGGAGCGCGACGCGGCCGCCCGCGACCTGGACCGGGTGCTGCTGCGCGCCCGCGCCGAGCACGACCAGCTGCGGGCCCGGCTGGCCGAGCTGGACGCCCAGCTCACCGACGCCGCCGCGCCGGCCGCGCTGCGGGCGGCCCTGGACGAGCAGACCCGGCTGCGCCGGGCGCTGGAGGAGGCGGCGACCGCGGTACGGGCCGGCCGGGACGCCGCCCGGCGGGCGCGGGGCGCGCTGGACGGCGCCGAGGAGCGGCTGCGCCGGACGTGGCGCGACTTCGACACGGCCCGGGACCGGCTCGCTCGGTTCGGCCCGCCGGCCGCCGACCGGGACGACGTGGCCGCCGCCTGGGCCGCCCTGGCCGGGTGGGCCGGCGGGGAGGCCGACCGGCGGCGGGCCGACCGCGGCGGACTGGTCGACTCGGTCGCCGCGGCCCAGGCGGCGGCGACCGAGGTGGCGGAGCGGATCGCCGCCCTGTTCACCGCCGCCGGTCTGGCCGTCGCCGACGACCCGGGGCGGGCCGCCGCGGTGGCGGTGGAGCGCGCCGAGGCCGAGCTGCGGCGACTGGTGGAGCGGCGCGAGCAGGCCGCCGAGCTGGGCGAGCAGCGGGCCGGCCACGAGCGGGAGGCCCGGGTCGCCCGGGCCCTGGCCGGGCACCTGCGGGCCAACAACTTCGAGCGCTGGCTGCTGGCCGAGGCGTTGGACCTGCTGGTCGACGGCGCGTCGCGGATCCTGCGGGAGCTGTCCGGCGGCCAGTACGACCTGGTGCACGACAAGGGCGAGTTCTTCGTGGTCGACCACCACGACGCCGGGCTGCGCCGGGGGGTGCGCACCCTCTCCGGCGGGGAGACGTTCCAGGCCTCGCTGGCGCTGGCGCTGGCGCTCTCCGAGCAGCTCGCCGGGATGTCGACCACCGCGGCGAGCCTGGAGTCCATCGTCCTCGACGAGGGCTTCGGCACGCTGGACGCGGCCACCCTGGACACCGTCGCGGCGACCCTGGAGAGCCTGGCCGCCCGCGGCGACCGGATGGTCGGCGTGGTCACCCACGTGCCGGCCCTCGCGGAGCGGATCCCGGTCCGCTACGAGGTCCGCAAGGACGCCCGCACGGCCCGCGTCGAACGGACCGGCCTGTGAGCGCGAGATGTGCGGCGCGGCGGAGTCGTCCGGTCGCGGACGAAGGGGTGGCGGCCCGGTGAGCCGGCCCCGGTTCTTCGTCGACGCCTGGGACCCGGCGTACGGCGCCTCGTTCGAGGCGTCGGCGGGCGGCCCGGCGGCGCCGAGCAGCGCCCAGGTCGACCCGGACGTGGAGCTGCCGGCGACGGACTGGCGGGCGATCGGGGCCCGCCGGGACCTGCCCGCCCCGGACGTGGTGCTGCTCGTCGACGGGGTACGCCGGATCGACGCCAGTGTCTGGACGGCCGAGGACGACGGCGGGTCGTTCCCCGGCATCGCCGCCTCGTACGCGGCCGGGGTGGTCCGCTGCGACCTGGAGCGCGGCGCGGCGGAGCTGGCCGGCGCCCGGGTCGGCCGGGGCCTCTTCACCGCCAGTCCGTCCGCCCAGGACGTGCTGGCCGGCCGGATCCACTACCCGGTGCACCGCGTCGGCGGCACCGGTGAGCTGAGCAAGCTCCCGGCGGCGGTGCAGGGCCCGCTGACCGCGCTGGAGGTGGCGGTCTCCGACGCCGCCCGGGTCGACGGTGACCTGCTGGTGGTGGACGGTCCACTGCGCAGCCGCCGGCAGCTGCCGCGCACCCTGGGCTACATCAAGACCCAGCACAGCCAGTACCTCGACGCCCGGCTGACCGCGGTGGTGACCGGGCTCGCCCCGGGCCAGCGCTCCCCGGTGTTCCGGCTCGGCACCGCCTGGGGCGGTTACTCGTGGTACCTGCGGCTGCCGGTGGCCGCGGGCGCGCCCTGGGCCGGCATCGTGCGGATGGAGTGCTCGGCGGAGCTGAGTCCGGCCGAGGCGATCGGCCTGGCCGACCTCTCCCTGGTCACCCTGCCCCGGTTCGCCTCCACCCCGTACAAGGACCCGCGCGCCCCGCAGAACCTCGTCCCCATCGCCGGGCTGGAGCGTCGACTGCGCGGGCTGCTGGGCGACGCCCGCCTGCTGCACCGGGTGCTGATCGCGGCGGCCCGCGGGATCCGGCGCTGATGGGCCGCCGACGCGACGCCGACCGGGTGGTCGAGCAGGTCGACACCGGGCAGGCCGAGCTGCTGCCGGACCCGGACCGGGCGGGCTCGTGGACGCTGCTGCTCGACGGCGCCCCGCAGTCCCATGTGGACCTCACCGACCCGACCCACCTGGAGTTCGAGTACGTCCGGCGGCTGGCCGCCGCGCTGGACCTGATCGCCCCGCCCGGCGCCCCGCTGCGGGTGCTGCACCTCGGCGGCGGCGCGCTGACCCTCCCCCGGTACGTCACCGCGACCCGGCCCGGCTCGACCCAGCGGGTGTCCGAGGTGGACGGCGCCCTGGTGGAGCTGGTCCGGCGGGCGTTGCCCTGGCCCACCGATCCCCGGCTGCGGGTCCGGGTGGCCGACGCCCGGTCCACCCTGACCGCCAGCCGGGACGCCAGCTACGACGTGGTGGTCGCGGACGTCTTCGCCGGCGCCCGCACCCCGGCCCACCTGACCTCGGTGGAGTACGCCGCCGAGGTGGCCCGGGTGCTCCGGCCGGACGGCTGGTACCTGGCCAACATCGCCGACGGCCCGCCGCTGCGGCACGCCCGGGCCCAGGTCGCCACGGTCCGTTCGGTGCTGCCCCGGGCCTGCCTGGTCGGCGACGCGGCGGTGCTGCGCGGGCGGCGCTACGGCAACCTGGTGCTGGTGGCCGGCCGGGTCGAGCCCCCGGTGCCGGAGCTGACCCGGCGGGCGGCCGGCGACTGGTTCCCCGGCCGGGTGCTGGCCGGCGAGGAGCTGGACCGGTTCGCCGGCGGCGCCGGTGTGGTCCGCGACGCGGACGCCACCGCCTCCACCCCACCCCCGCCCGGAATTTTTTCCGTGCGCCGTTGATCCGCTGAGCGGGCCACTCCGTATCCACGGGCGGCCATGCCCGTGGGGGGCCGGCTGATGTCATTGGACACCCGGAGGTCTGCATGCATGCGGTGGCGGCCGGCTGGCACGGCGAGGTGGCGCGGCCCGAGTGGATGTTCGCCCGGGCGCAGCCCCAGTCGCGTGCGTCGAGGGCGGGCCGTGGGGTCGACGGCCGCCCCGCCGATCGCCAGAATGGCCCGGTGACGCCACGACCGGCGCCCGGACGCCACCAGGCGGCGTCCCCTGAGGCCAGTCATTCCGACCAGCTGATCCGGCTGCTCTACGCGGAGCACGCCGGCCCGCTGCTGATGTTCGTGATGCGGCTGACCGGCGGTGACCGGCAGCGCGCCGAGGACATCGTCCAGGAGACGCTGCTGCGCGCCTGGCGCAACGCGCACCGGCTGGGCACGCACGGCCAGGGGTCGCTGCGCCCCTGGCTGGTCACCGTGGCCCGGCGGATCGCCATCGACGAGCATCGCAGCGAGCAGGCCCGCCCGGCGGAGACGTACGACCGGGACCTGACCGCGTTCGCCGAGGCGGACAGCACGGACCGGGTACTGCGCACGATGACGGTCGCCGACGCGCTGCGTACCCTGAGCCAGTCCCACCGGGAGATCCTGGTGGCGACGTACTTCCGGGGCCGGACGGTGCCGGAGGCGGCCGAGGAGCTGGGCCTTCCGCTCGGCACCGCCAAGTCGCGCGTCTACTACGCGCTGCGCGCGCTGCGCACGGCTCTGCAGGAACGGGGGGTGACGGAATGAGCCGGGCAGACCACATGGACGTGGCCGCGTACGCGCTCGGCGTGCTCGATCAGCAGGACACCGAACGGTTCGAGGAGCACCTCGCCACGTGCTGGGCGTGCGCCGCGGAGCTGGAGACCATGGTCCCCGTGGTGGGGCTGCTCTCCGGCATCGACGGCGAGACGATGACCGCGCTGGAACAGACCCGGACCGACCCGGCCCTGCTGGACCGGACGCTGGTGGCGGTGCGGCTGCACCGCCGGCGTACCCGGGTCCGGCGGCTCCTCGCCACGGCGGCGGCGGTGGTGGTCTTCGGCGGCCTGAGCGGCGTCGGCGTCGCCGGCCTGAGGGGCGGCGGCGACGGGGAGCGGATCCCGCAGGCCGAGCCGACCCTGACCACGCCGGTCACCGGCCCCCCGGCCGACCCGACGTCCGATCCGGGCGACCCGGGCACCGGCGGCAACGAGCAGGAGGGCGAGAAGCACAACGCCACTGATCCGGCCACCGGGGTGAAGACGACGATGTGGGTCGCCTCGAAGGAGTACGGCACCAAGATCGATCTTCAGCTGACCAGGCTGCCCGGGCCGCGCACCTGCCGGCTGGTGGTGATCCGGAAGAACGCCACCAGCGAGGTGGTCTCGACCTGGTCGGTGCCGGGCGGCGGCTACGGGACGAGCACCAATCAGCTCCCGTTGGAGCTGAGCGCGTCCACCTCGGCAGGGTTGCCGGACATCGAGAAGATCCAGGTGCAGTCGGTCGACGTGAACGGGATCGCCAGTCCGCTGGTAACGGTGGCCGACCTCTGATCCGCCCTGACGGCGGCGCCGGGCAGCGACATCGCCCGGCGCCGCTGCGGCGTGCGCGGCGGGGCGGACCCGACGTGCTCCCGTACGGGTCCGGGCGCGGATCGGTTCAATCGATCCACTGTGAAATGGAGCACCCTTTCCCCTTCAACCTTGACAGCGGACCACCCGTACTACCGGGTGAACTGCCAAGAATGAGGAGGGCACGTGGCACACCTGAAGCGGACGACCGTCATCGTCGCGAGCGCGATGGTCGCACTAACGGCCTGCGCTCCCGCGGGTTACGACGGGGCGAACTCGAGCGCGGCCGAGCCGGTCGCCGTCGCCGCGGCCGAACCCACCGCGGCGGCCGAACCGGAGGCCTCCGCGACCGCGGAAGCCCCCGCCACCGAGCAGGCGCCGCCAGCGGACGTCCGGCTCACCGACCAACTGGTCGGCAAGAAGGTGCCCCGAATGGGCAACGTCGTGATGGACCAGGACGGCTGGATCCTCTACCGCTTCGACAAGGACTCCGCCGACCCGCCGTCGTCGAACTGCGTGGACAAGTGCGCCCAGGTCTGGCCGCCCGCGCTGACCGACGGCAACCCGCAGCTCCAGGGCGTCTCCGACGACAAGGTCGGCACGGTCACGCGGCAGGACGGCACCCGGCAGATCACCATCGGCGGCTGGCCGGTCTACCGCTACATCGGCGACAAGAAGCCGGGCCAGTGGAAGGGCCAGGGCGTCGGCGGCACCTGGTTCGTGGTCGACCCGAACGGCAAGAAGAACCTGACCTGCCTGCCCACCGGCACGCCGAAGGCGGTCGCCCCGCCCGCGTCGGGTGACTCGGGCAGCTCCGACGGCGGCAGCTCGGGGTACTCGTACTGATCCCGCACCGCACGGACACGGTGGCCGGTCGCAGCCGGGGAGGGCGCGGTCGGCCACCGTCGTGAACCTGGACGCCGGCGTACCGGCAGCGCCCCGCGTCCCGGTGCCGGCGCCGGCCCGCTCAGGGCCGGCGCCGCTGCGCCCTGCCTGGACCGTCAGCCCCTCTCCCAGGGGCTGGGGACCGGGAAGTACGTGTCCAGGAATGGCGTCAGGATCGACAGCTGAGCGGCGAGGTCCTCCTCGGTGGAGAACGCGTCGTTGAGGCAGAAGACGTGCCGATCCCGTTTCGCCAGCAGGTGCGCCAGTCGCGCGGGCGTGTCGGGATGGGAGAGCTCCGCGATGCTGTACTCCAGCTCGCCGGGCACCGCCCGCCCGGTGAGGAACGCGTAGTAGTGGTGCAACGACGAGGCGATCGAGATGTCTGTGACGCCGCGGAACTGGTTGGCCGCGGTGCCCCGGTGCGGAGCGGGGAACGTCTCCTCGATCTCGTACAGCACGCTGCGCCGCAGCGCGTGCGGCATGTGCTTCATCTTCTGCGTGAGCACCGTGCCGAACCGCTCCGCGATCAGCCCCCGGTTGTTCTTGCCGGCCGCCGACGCCGGGATGTCGTCGGCCGACGGCGGCCCGGGCGGCACCAGCGCGGGCGACGGAAAGAACTTCGTGATGCCGTTGGCCAGGAAGAAGTCCCGGGGGGTGACCTCGCAGCCCAGGAAGACGTCGTCGTTGAAGTAGAGGAAGTGTTCCGACAGACCGTCGATGTGGTGCAGCTGGCTCTCGATGGCGTGCGAGTTGAAGGTGGGCAGCATCGACGGATCGGTGAAGATCTCCCGGTGGCTGACCACCCGCAGCCCCGGGGTGGACGGGTCCAGCCACGGCGGCACCTGGTCGTCGGTGACCAGGTAGACGGTCCGCACCCAGGGGGCGTAGGTGCGCAGGGAACGCAGCGAGTAGCGCAGCTCGTCCCTGCTGAGGAACCGCGCGGCGCTGGCCGCCTCGGCGTGGTACGGCGTACCGGCCACCTCGGCGCGCCGGCGCAGCCACTCCGGGTCGGTGCCGTCCACCCACGTGTAGACCACGTCGATCGGGAACGTCACGTCGTCGGGGCGCCGGATCGCGAACTCCGGCCGGGTCCGGACCGTCACCGTCGGCGCCGCCGGCCCGAGCGCGGTGAAGAGGTCGGCGGGGGCGTGGACCACCGCGCCCGCCGCCGGAATCTCCTCCGCGGCCAGGTTGCGCCGCGGGGCGACCAGCCGGTCCTCCCGCCGGTTCCAGAACTCCACCTCGCAGCCGTACGGCACGCCCAGCACCAGCCGGTGCCGCGGGTCCGTCCAGTACCAGGTCAACCGCAGCACGGCGGCGTCGCGCAACCGCCGCCACGCCGCCGGCTCGAAGCCGGGCGCGGACGACCGCGGCTGGTTGCCGGTCACCTCGGCGACGTAGCCGGGCCGGCGGCGGCACGCCTCGGCGAGCGCCGCGTACACCCGCTCGCGGTCAGCGGCGTCGACGCCGACCACGGCGTTGCGGTCGGAGCGGCCGCGTACGCAGAAGTGGCTCACCCCGGCCTCGGCGAGCGCCGCAGTGACCGCGGCCAGGTTGGCGGCCCGGGCGGTCCACGGCGAAGCGTCCGGACGGACCCCGGCCACCCGGGCCCGCCGGTCCACCATCATCACGACCCGGTCGCTGCCGGCCAGGAGCTCCGGCTGGCGGCGGGCCAGCCGGTCGTCCCGCCGCACGGCCGGCTGGCCGCCCCCGGTCACCTGGGCCACCCACTGCTTCATCTGGTGCCGGGTGTGCGGGCTGAGCCGCCTGGCGATCGCCCGGCGGGCCTGTGGACTGAGCACCCGGCGGTAGGCGTCCACGAACCTCGACGGCTCGGCGACGGCTCGGTGCGGTTCCGACGGTCGCCGTCCCTGCTCGCTCATCCTCGTCTGCTCCTCCGAGACAGCGGCTACGGCCGGTCGACGACCACGACGGACAACTCACTGTCGATCGTGTAGTACGGGCGGACCCGCAGCATCGGGGTCGGATCCTCCTCGACGAGGTCCAGCGTGACGTCGTCGGACAGGTGCACCTCCGGGTAGTTGTACGTGCGCTTCTTGTCCACGACGTCGTCCACGAAGCGTCCCAGCCGCACCTCGGAGCCGTCCCGCTGCCGGAGCTGGATGTCCCAGTCCTCGTAGCGGCTCAGCCGCAGGTCGGCGAGCGGGTACAGCGGAACGGCCATCCACAGGGTCCCGTCGGCCGTGGTCCGCGTGGGCACGGTGAGCGACTCCGGCTGGTCGCCCCGACGGCGGAGCACTGCGCATTCCGGGGTGTCCGGTCCGTGCCAGGTGAAAGCGACGGTGATGTGCTGGCCGTCGAGCTCGACCCGACGCACCTCGGCGTGGCTCCCGCGCACCCAGCTGCGCACGGCGAGGAAGCCGTCCGTGGTGCGGTAGGGGAGGTGAGCCCGTACCCCTCGCCGGTTCTCTGCAGCGCAACCGTCGACGCCACTGGCCAGGACCCGGCTGTCGAGCTGGTGCGGGCGTACCCGGCGCCGGACCTTGCCGTCCACCAGGTGGACGTTCCACCGGCCCTCGGAAAGCGCATCCGCGTCGAGGATCCCGACGAACTGGAGGCCGTCGTGGGACGGGGTGAGCGGCACCCTGACGACCTCGACGGTGTCGCGGTTCCGTAACACCATCGAGGCGTCCCGGGAACAGGTCGCGGCGTCGAACGTCCAGCGCAGTCCGAGGTCGGGCTCGACCACACAGTCCGCGACCGGGCCGCCGGCCGGGTCGAAGACGCGCCGGCGGATCGCGTTCTGCAACCGGCTGCTGGCGCCCCGGGCACGTTGGACCCGGGCCAGCCGGACGAGCACTCCCATGCTGGCCCGGCGGGCGAGGTCGTTCCCGGCAATCCCGCGCAGCACCGGGTCGGCAAGGGTCCGGACGAGGTCCGGCTCGCGGAGCAGTTCGCCGCCCCGGGCGAGAAGAGAACGGGAGAGACCCCTCCTCGGCGTCCGGCGGACCACCCGGCGAGGCCGAGGCGTCTCCCCGCGACGTACGGCGAGCACCTCCGCGCAGTCGTCGGCGAACTGGGCCGCCAGGGGGGCCGGGTCGAACCGGGCGGAGTTGACCAGGGCCATCTTCGCCATCCGGGCCCGTAGGTCGTCGTCGCGCATCAACGTGCGCAACGCCGCCGTGTAGGCGTCGAGATCGTCGCTCGGGACCAGCAGTCCGTCCTCGCCGTCGTCGATGATCTCGCGCGGGCCGACGGGGCAGTCTGTGCTGACCACCGGCAGACCAAGCCGCATCGCCTCCACGATCGTCATGCCGAACGACTCGCGCGCGGAGGACGACGCGGCGATGGCTCCCTTCACCCACTCCGTCGACATGTCGTCCCGGCGGCCCATCAACTGGACCTGGTCGTAGACGCCGAGTTCGCGGATCAGCGCCGCGAGTGCCTGCCGTTGCTCGCCGTCACCGTAGATGCGTAACGTCCAGCCGGGGCAGTCCACCGCCGCCCGCGCGAACGCGGTGATCAGGCGGTCGTACCGCTTGATCGGATCCAGCCGACCGGCTGCCACCACGATCCTGTTCCGCCCGTCGGCCGCCGCCAGGCCGGGCGACGGCGAACTGTTGGGCAGCACCTTGATCCCGAGGGCCGGGACCGGATTTCCGGTGCGGAACGCGGTCGCGTCCGCGTGGGTCACGGTGTACGCCAGGTCTATCCGCGAGTAACCCCGGCTGATCTCGGCCTTGAGCGCCTCGTCGATCAGGTCCTGTGTCATGTGCTCCTGGGCGACGCGGACGGCGTGCTCCGGGGCGTGCCGTGCCACGGCCAGGTTGAGCCCCGGCCGGGTGCCCACCACGACGTCGGCATTCGTCGAGCCCAGATAGCGGATGATCCGCTCGTCCGTGAGCCGGCTGTACTGCAGGTGGAACTCCTCCGCCTCCGGGATGAGAGTCGAGGGCTCCCGGTGTCTCGGGCTCGACCGGTCCGGGCGCCGGGGTCTGGTGTCCACCAGGGGCACGACGGTGATCCGCCCGTCCACGGAAAACATGGTGCGGTCGAGCCGGCGGAAGACGGATGCGACCTCGACCTCGTGGCCGGCCTCGACCAGAGCGGTGGCCAGGTTCAGCACGGCCCGGTTGGTGCCACCCACCCCGTAGAAGTTGTGGATGAGGAAGGAGAACTTCACCGCGGGTCCGCCGACTCGTACGGGCTGGGCACCGGGAAGTACGCCTCCAGGAACGGCTCCAGGATGGCCATCTGCTGCTGGAGCTGCGCGTACGTCGAGAAGGCGTCGTTGATGCAGAACGTGTCCCAGTCCCGCCGGGCCTCGGCGCGCTTGAGCCGGGCCCCGAGGTCCGGCACCGCGAGCTGTACATAGCCGTAGTTGACGTGGCCGGGCAGCGCCCGCCCGGTCAGGAAGGCGTAGTAGTGGTGCAGGGAGTAGGTGATGGTGAGGTCGGTGGGGCTGCGAAACCGGCTGTGCACCGTCGTGGCGTGCTCCACCGGAAACTCGCGCTCGATCTCCGCGAGGAGGCTGCGCCGCAGCGGGTAGGGCACGTGCTGGCTGCCCTGGGTCAGGATCCGACCGAACCGCTCCTCGATCAGCCGCCGGTTGTTCTTGATCATCGCGTCGACCGGGGTGTCCGCGCTGGTGATGGGGCCGAGCGGAATCCGGTTCTGGGACAGGAAGAACTTGGTGTTGCCGTTGGCGAGGAAGAACGTCTGCGGCGCCAGCGGCCGGCCGAAGAACATGTCGTCGTTGAGGTAGAGGAAGTGCTCGGCGAGGCCGTCGATGTTGTGCAGCTGGCTCTCGATCGCGCACGAGTTGTACGTGGGCAGGGCGTCCCGGTCGGTGAAGATGTCCTCGTGGTTGACCAGGAAGATGTTCCCCGCGCTCAGATCGAGCCAGGCCGGACGCTGCCGGTCGGTCACGATGTAGATGTTGCGGATCCAGGGGGCGTTGAGGTGCAGTGACCGCAGCGAGTACTTCAGCTCGTCCCGGTTGATGTAGCGCGACTCGCTGGCAGCCTCGGCGTGGAACGCCTCGCCCTTGACGTCGGCCCGGCGGCGCTGCCACTCCGGGTCCGCGCCGTCCACCCACGTGTAGACGACGTCGATCGGGAAGTCGATGTCGTCCGGGAGCAGGTGGTCGAACTCCGGCCGGGTGCGGAAGCGCGGGCCCGGCTTCGTCGCCGCAGCCAGTCGGGTGAACCGGTGCTCACCGACCTCCACCGGCACGCCGGCCATCGAGACGGCCGGCATCATCCGGTTGCGCCGCGGCGCGCGGAGCACGTCGGCCTTCCGGTCCGGCCGCCAGAACTCCACCTCGCACCCGTACGCGGCGCCGAGGACCAGCTTCACCGTCGGGTCGACCCGGAACCAGGTCATCTTGAGCGCCCGGGCCCGGTGCAGCTCCGCCCAGACGGCCGGGTCCGCGGCGTCCCGCAGCGCGCCGACGATGGGCGGCTTGGGCAGCACCTGGCTGACGTAGCAGGCGCCGGCCGCACCGAGCTTCTCCAGGGCGCCGAGAGCCGCGACCCGGTCCTCCTCACTGACGCCGACCACCGGCGTCCGGTCGTCCATCCCCCGGACCAGGAAGTGATCCACCCCGTGCGCCGCCAACGCCGCCGTCACCTCGGTGACGTTGAGCTGACGGGCGCGCAGCGGGGTGAGGTCGGCGTGCACGTGGGCGCGGCGGCTGCGTCCCCCGTCCACCAGCACCTCGCGGACGTCGTCCGGTTCACCGGCCGGAGTGGACGGCGCCGGCCAGGCAGCCGGCGCGGGGACCGCCGGGGCCGGGAGTGTCTGCGGGCCGGAGAATGCGTCGCTCACGGTACGTCCTTCATCGAGGTGACCGACGACGTCGTGCGGGCCACCGGCATGGTGAGCAGCCCGCCGCCGGCGGAGACCGCCAGCACGACCGGTCGTCCGGAGGAGTCGACCGACACGGCATGGCTACCGGCGATCGGGGTCGGCTCCCGCAGCCACGCGCCGCGGGCCCGGCCGTCCGGTTCCACCCAGATCAGGCTCGTCGCCGAGGCGTCGTCCCGGGCGGCGACCAGGACCGCACCGGCCTCCGGCACGAACCGGGCGGCGATCGGGCCCGGCCCGCCCTGCCCACCGAGGTCGACGAGACTCGACGGGTCCCAGGCCCGGCCGTCGCCGCGGGTGCGGAACGACACGACCGACGCCGAGTCCCGGCAGCGGCAGAGCAGCATCCTGTTGCCGTCGGGGAGCCGCACCACGGTGGGCGGGCCCGCGGGCGCCTCGGTGGGCACCACCGAGTACTCGGCGGTGAACTCGGCCGGCGAGACCAGCCAGCGGGCGATGCCGTTGCGTCCCGCGGCGAGCACCTCGACCGACCCGTCGTCCAGGGCCACCGCGGTCAGACCGTCCTGGGTGTCCCGGCCGCCGAGGTCCCGCCACGGCGTCCAGGTCGAGCCGTTGTACAGCCGCCCGCTCAGCCCCTTGCCGGCGTTCCTGGTGAGCACCAGTAGCCGGCCATCGGCGAGCGGAACGGCCTGCGGCATCCCGATGTGGCGTCGCTTCGCCGGCGCGCTCTGCGCGTTGGGGTTGCCCAACGACTCCCACCGCACATCCTGGTAGTCGCCGGAGGCCGGCAGCAGGATCGTCCACAGGTCCCGCACGTGCCGGTCCGGGTCGGCGGTCAGGCCTTGCCGCACCGCGAGGAGGCGCCAGCCGCCGTCCGCGGTCGGCACGGCGTCGACGTGCGGCAGCAGCTTGCGCCCCGGCACCCGCCGGCTCCCGGCGAACTCGCCGGGGCGACCCTCCCGCCAGTGCACCACCTGTCCACCCCGCACCGCGAAGGCCGAGAGCCGGCCGTCGCCCCCTGGACCGGCCCAGGACCGCGAGCCGGGATAGCGCAGTGTGGTGCCGGAGGCGTTACCACTGGCAATCAGATCCCCGCTGACCTTCCAGTCGCCCAGGCCGGCGGGATCGTCGCTCGGGCGGCGGTCGGCCCAGCCGTACACGTCCTTGTAACGCTGTTTGCCGGCACGCGCCTCCGGACTGAGGTTGGACGGCCAGCGCCGGACGTAGTAGCCACGGAAAGCCTCAACCGACGTCCGGCGGCCTCCACCGGCCGCGAACCAGCGGGCGACCGCCTCGTGGGCGAAGAGGCCGGTGGCGGTGTGGAAGCTGTGGTCGGAGTAGCCCTCGGCGTCCGCGTGCCGCGGATTCGCGCGGTTGTGGACCTGCGGGTCCGGATCCGGGTCCATCGTCCACAGCAGCGTCGGGGAGAAACGCTCCAGCAGCAGCACGAGCGACTCGATCAGGCTCTCCCGGGTGTAGCTGTGCTGGGCCGAGACCGGCGAGCCGAGCGGGATCATCGTCGGGTTCGACTCCGCCTGCCCGGTCCAGAGTTCGGGCAGGGACCCGGCGCCCGGGGCGGCGCCCGCGGGGGGCGAGCACCAGAGGTTGAGCGCGACCAGCCGGATGTGCGGCGCGTCGACCAGGACCGACATGTCGGCCTCCGCGCCGCCGGTCAGGGTGGTCACCTCCCGGCGCCACTTGGCGTCCGGATCACCCAGCACCATGTCGGCGTAAGCGCACCGCAGCCCGTTGTACCGGGCGGCCGCGAAGGCCTCGAAGTCCACGAGCGCGGCAGCGTGTTCCGGGGTGCCGCCCGGCGCGTTGCGTCCGTCGGCCTCACCCGCGGTCAGGCAGACCGTGAGGTGTTCCTCGCTGCCACGCAACTGGCTCACCAGCAGCGGATTGAGGAAGTAGAGGTCGTCGTCCTGATGTGCCATGACGGCCATGGACCGCGGCCGGCCGACAGGCATGGCGTGCTTCCGCGCACCACGGGGCAGACGGGCGGCGCGGCGGCCGAGCGCGACCAGCGGCCCGACCCATTCAAGGCGATCAGGCATCTGGTCGCTCTCCCAGTTTCACAGAGGGTTCCACGCCGGGCTGCGCGGAGATTCCACGGTGGGCGGCCCGTGGCGTGCCGATGCGGAGCGAGGGCGTGGTGGGGGCGTCCACCGCAGGGCCGACCCGGAGCGCGGGCACCGTCGCCGCGTCCACCTGCGGTCCCTCCCGGTCGGCCCCGCAGGCCCGTCGCCACAGGGCGGTGGCGCCGACCTTCCGGCGCTCGGCGACCGCGTCGTCCGGTAGTTCGAACGGCGCGGGGAAAGGCAGGTAGCGGGGCAGGAAGTCGGCCAACATGTTCTCCTGCTCCTCGATCGCCCGCGGGTCGGAGTCGGTGTCGTTGAGGCAGAACACGTCCCGGTGCCGGCGGGCCAGGAGCTCGGCCAGGCGGGCGGGGGTCGAGGGGTGGCCGAGGTCCGCGTACTCGTACTCGATGTCGGCGGGAACCGCCTGCGCGGTCAGGTACGCCCAGTACTGGTGCAGCGAGGACGGGATGGAGAGGTCGCCGTGGTGGCGGAACCGGTGCCGCGCCGTCGCCTGCACGTCCGCCGCCAACATGGCCTCGATCTGGTGCATGATGCTGCGCCGCAGGGCGAACGGGGTGTGCCTCATCTTCTGCGTGATGGTGACCCCGAACTGCCGCTGGATGTGCCGGCGGTTGTTCTTCCCGGCGGCGTTCACCGGCGGGTCGCTGGGCGTGGCCGCCCCCAGGCCGAACTGGGCCGGGGAGAGGAAGAACTTCGCGATTCCGTTGGCGTGGAAGAAGTGGGTCGGCAGCAGCGGCCGGCCCAGGAAGACGTCGTCGTTGAAGTAGAGGAAGTGCTCGGCGAGGCCCTCGATCCGGTGCAACCGGGACTCGATGGCGTGCGAGTTGAACGACGACTGCCCGCCGAGGTCGGCGAAGAGCTCGGCGTGCGTGACGACGGTGACCATCGGGTGGTTCGGGTCGAGCCAGCTGGGCAGCTGGCTGTCGGTCACCAGGAAGATCCGGCGGAGCCAGGGCGCGAAGCTGTGCAGCGAGCGCATCGCGTACCGCAGTTCGTCCCGGTTGTGGTAGCGGGAGCTGTTCGCCGCCACGGCGTGCAGCATGCCGTCGGGCGCGCCGAGCGCGTCCGCCTTCCGGCGCAGCCACTCCGGATCCGAACCGTCGACCCAGGTGAAGACGGCGTCGATCGGGAAGCCCACCCGGTCGGGGGCCCGCACGGTGAGGTCGCGGCGGGTGCGGTAGGTGTGGTCGTCCGCCTCGGGGACGAAGTGGCTGATCAGCGCGGCCGCCACCCGGACCGGTTCGGCCCGGGCCGGCGCCTCGTCGACCACCGCGTTGTGCCGGGGCGCGCGGACGACGTCGCCCACCCGGGCCCAGAACTCGATCTCGCAGGCGAACTGGGCACCCAGGACCACGCCCGCCCGGGCGTCGGTCACCGGGAACCACACCTGGATCACCTCGGTGGGCGCCAGGTCGGGCTGGTTGCGCCCGGGCCGTACCTCGACGACGTGCACGTGCGCGCCGGACAGCGCCGGCGCGCCGCGGACCAGGCGGAGCACCTCGGCCCGCCGGTCGTCGAGCACCGCCACGGAGCTGCGCAGGTAGTCGTCGTTGCGCAGGCAGTGGTGGTCGATCCCGGCTGCCTCCAACGCGGTGGTCACCGCGGTGAGGTTGCGGTGCCACATCTCCAGCGGCGTCGCCGCGACGACCACCTCGGCCACCGTCCGCACGCCACCGTCGGTGACGGTGACCCGCGAGCCCAGCGGATGCACCGTGTCGCCGCCGCTCGGCCGGGTGAGGGTGCGCACGAGGCTGAGCCGGCGGTGCTGGGGCAGCATCTCCAGCAGCTGGCGCCGCATTCCCTGCGGCAGGCTGCGGTAGATCTTGAGCGCGATCATCGGAGCGGTCCGTCAGACGTGACGACCGCTGCTCTCCCCGTCATGTCAGGGCCCGAAGGGCGAGGCCGGCAACGCCGGATCCGGTACGTGGACAGACCCAGAGGCAGCACGCATCGCTGATCGCCCTTCTCATTACATCCCCGTTGGCCGCTACCGGAATTCCTCCCACCACACCCGCACAACGGGCATGGGATGGTGAGGAGACCTCATCCCGGGCAACGACAGATTGAGAGGTTAGCAACGGATTCATCTCTGAAACACCAGCCGTTCACCTCCCTAACAGCAGGACCACGCGGGTTACGCGGCATTTGGCCACCGGACCGATGATTCGCGTTCGACAAGTAGGACCTTCCGGATGAGGGGCCGATACCTGATCGGCCGAGCTCATTCGCCCGTGAGTCCACGAGCCGCAGGCAACGCACCTCGGCCGACCTGTCAGAGTGTCCGGGTGACTCCTTCCGGAACCGCCGCCCGCCGGACGCTGCGCCCGCCGGCCGGCTACCGGCTGGCCGCCTCGGTCCGGGCGCTCACCTTCAGCCCGTACGACCCGTGCGCCCGGATCGCCGCCGGCACCTTCTGGTGGGCCACCCGCACCCCGGACGGGCCGGCCACCCTGATGCTGCGGCAGACGGCCGGCGAGCTGGTCGCCGAGGGGTACGGACCGGGCGCCGGCTGGGTGGTCGACCGGGCGGACGCGGTGGCCGGACTCCGCGACGACCTCACCGGCTTCGCCGACCTCGCCGCCGCGCACCCGGTGGTGGCCCGGCTCGCCGCCCAGCACGGCGGGCTGCGGATGCCCGCCACCGGCCAGGTCTTCCCCCGGCTGCTGCGGGCCGTCTTCGAGCAGAAGGTCACCGGCAAGGAGGCCTACCGGGCGTACGCGGCCACCGTGCGGCACTTCCGCGAGCCGGCGCCGGGGCCCCTGCAACCGCTGCTGCTGCCCCCGGAGCCGGCCGCGGTGGCCGCCACCCCGTACTGGGTCTTCCACCCGTTCGGGGTGGAACAGCGGCGGGCCGAGACGCTGCGCCGCGCGGCCGCCGCCGCCGACCGGCTGGAGCGCTGCGCGGACGCCGAGGAGGCCACCCGCCGGCTGACCGCGATCCCCGGCATCGGCCCGTGGACCGCCGCCGAGGTGGTGCGGATCGCGTACGGCGACCCGGACGCGGTCAGCGTCGGCGACTACCACATCCCGAACACGGTGGCCTGGGCCCTCGCGGGCGAGCCGCGCGGGGACGACGCCCGGATGCTGGCGCTGCTGGAGCCGTTCCGCGGCCATCGGGGGCGGGTCTGCCTGCTGCTGGAGGCGAGCGGGGTGCACGCCCCGCGCTACGGCCCGCGCGCCCCGATCCGCTCCTTCGCCCGCTTCTGACCCCCGCCCTCGGGGCGGCGTCAGCCGTCGGCGCAGAGACGGCGCAGGGTGCGGCCCAGCCACCAGGCGTACCCGCGCTGGAAGGCCCGGCCGAGCGGCCCGGCGGCGCGCATGATCCACCGGTCCGGACGGCTGAAGGCGCGTACCTCGAACCAGACCGCGCCGGAGGAGTCCCGGGTGACCACGAAGGCCTCCTCACCGCGCGCCGGGTGCCCGGCCAGCGTGCCGTACCCGAAGCCGGCCCGCCGCTCGTCGTCGACGGCCCAGACCACCGCGCACGGCGCGGCGAGCCGCAGCGGCCCGACGCCCAGGCGGGAGACGACCCGGACCCCGGGGGCGGCCCGCGGCGCGTCCGCCTCGATCCGGATGCCGGCCGCCCGGTGCAGCCGCCAGCCGAGGACGGCCGCGCCGGCGGCGGTGAACGATTCCGCGGGCAGCCGGACCCGGTGCCGGACATGCCGCCAGCCGGGCGGCAGCGGACCCTCGCGGGTGGCGCCCACGTCCGGGTAGGTCAGCTCCGGCACGGTCGGCACCCCCATCGTCGAGTCGGACCCCGCCAGCGTACGGCCGGCGCGGGCGGGCCGCCCGGCGCGGTCGCGGCCGGCCGTGGTGGGCTCGGCGGGTGGCCGTGCTGGAGAAGTCGCTGGTCAGCCGCGCGCAGCGATGCGTGAGCCGGTCGGCTCCGCCGGGTGCCGGCGACGATGATCCGCGAGCGCCGGGTCAGGCGGCCTCGCGCAGGTCGGCCAGGCCGACCGGGGCGTGCCGGCGCAGCAACTCCTCCAGCTCGGCGACCGAGGAGACCTCGCCGACGACGTTCACGCCGCCGCCGAACTCCGGCCGGTAGCGGTGCGCCAACCGGTAGCGGTACCGCCCCCGGATCAGCTCCACGCTGACCCGCCAGCGCCCGCAACAGCCGCACACCCACTCCCGCACCCGGCGAAACTAGCTCTGACCTGCGGTTTCATCATCCGCACGCCGATGACGAACGGGCCCGAGCGGGGACACGCCGCCCCGCACCGGCGGTGATCTGCCTCACGGCGGTCGGCCCTGTCTGATTGACTGGTCGCCGTGGACCTGCCGATCAATCCCCCGGTCGAGCCGATGCTGGCCAAGAGCGTGCCCCAACTCCCCACCGCCCCCGGCATGACGTACGAGCCGAAGTGGGACGGGTTCCGCTGCATCATCTTCCGGGACGGTGACTCCGTCGAGCTGGCCAGCCGCGGTGGCAAGACGATGACCCGCTACTTCCCCGAGGTGGTCGAGCAGGCGCGGGCGCAGCTGCCGGAGCGGTGCGCGGTCGACGGCGAGCTGATCGTGATCCGCCGGGACGGCGCGGGCGGCCAGCCCCGGCTCGACTTCGAGCTGCTCGCCCAGCGCATCCATCCGGCGGCCTCCCGGGTCAAGCTGCTCGCCGAGACCACCCCGGCCGACTTCGTCGCCTTCGACCTGCTGGCCATCGACGACGAGGCCCTGCTCGACCAGCCCTACCCGCACCGCCGGGCCCGGCTGGAGCAGGCGCTGGCCAAGGTCCACCCGCCGGTGCACGTCACCCAGGTGACCACCGACCCCGAGACGGCCCGCCGCTGGTTCGATGTCTTCGAGGGCGCCGGGCTGGACGGCCTGATCGTCAAGCCGGCCGACCTGCCGTACGAGCCGGGCAAGCGGCTGATGTTCAAGGTCAAGCACGCCCGCACGGCGGACGCGGTGGTGGCCGGCTTCCGCTGGCACAAGTCCGGTCCGGTGGTCGGTTCGCTGCTGCTCGGCCTCTACGACGACGCGGGGGTGCTGCACCACATCGGGGTCAGCTCCTCGTTCACCGCGGCCCGCCGCAAGGAGCTGCTGACCGAGCTGGAGCCGTACCGGGACGTGGCCGGCGACCACCCGTGGGTGCACGGCGACCACGAGCGGGGCCAGCGCATTCCCGGAGGGGTGAGCCGGTGGACGGGCACGAAGAACCTCGAGTGGGAGCCGCTGCGCCCGGAGCTGGTGGTCGAGGTCGGCTACGACGCGATGGAGGGCGACCGGCTGCGGCACACCGCCCAGTTCGTCCGCTGGCGGCCCGACCGCGATCCCCGCTCCTGCCGCTACGACCAGCTGGAGCGCCCGGTCCGCTACGACGTGGACCAGGTGCTGCGCGGGGACCCGGCGGCGACCGTCGGCAGTGCCTCGGGCCCGGCGTAGCCTGGCCGTCGACCCGATCACGGAAGGCTCCCACGTGACCCGCTACTCCGACCGGATCCGCCGCGCCCGGCTCGCCCTGGGCGGGTTCGCCGCGGCGGTGGTGGTCACCGCCGGCTGCACGCTGCCGGCGTTCGCCCCGCGGACCGAGGGTCAGGGCGAAGCGGCCGCCCCGGGCAGCGCGCCGACCTGGCGGGCCTGCCCGGAGGTGCCGGACGAGCTGGTCGGCCGGGGCGCCTCGGGCATGCGTTACGAGTGCGCGCGGGTCCTGGTGCCGCGCAACTGGGGCAGCGGTGCCCCGACCGGCGCGACCGCCGGGCCGGGCACCGGGGAGACGTTCGAGATCGCCCTGCTGCGGATCCGGTCGAACAAGCAGCACGACCGGATCGGGTCGCTGGTGGTCAATCCGGGCGGCCCCGGCGCGTCCGGCGTGGACACCGCGGTCTACCTCTCCTTCGGCTCGGCGTTCGGCGGGCTGCCGGCCGCGGTGACCGACCGCTTCGACATCGTCGGCTTCGACCCGCGCGGAGTGGCGCGGTCCAGCCCGGTCAAGTGCATCCCCGACGCCGACCTGGACGCCAGCTTCGGCTACGACCCCGACCCACAGAGCCAGGCCGCGTTCGACGGCTTCGTCGACCTCAACAGACGGATCGGGCAGCGCTGCGGCGACCGGTACGGCGACCAGCTCCCGCTCTACGGCACCGAGCAGGCCGCCCGGGACATGGACGCGGTCCGCGCGGCGGTCGGCGACGAGAAGCTCACCTACCTCGGCTACTCGTACGGGACGCTGCTCGGCGCGACCTACGCCCAGCTCTACCCGGACCGGGTGCGGGCCCTGGTGCTCGACGGCGCGGTGGACCCGCAGCAGAAGCTGATCGCCGGGTCGGAGAGCCAGGCGAAGGGCTTCGAGCGGGCGTTCGGCAACTTCCACCGGTGGTGCGCCGCGAACGCCGGCCGCTGCCCGATCGCCCCGGACGCCCGGGGCGCGGTCACCGCCGCCATCGACAAGGCGAAGGTCTCCCCGGTCCGGGGCGGCGATGGGCGGGAGGCCACCGCGGGCTGGGTCTTCTACGCGGTCATCTCCTCGCTCTACACCGAGTCGGGGTGGCAGGAGCTGGCCCTGGCGATCGACCAGCTCCAGGCCGGCGACCCGGCCGGGGTGTTCAAGCTCGCCGACGCGTACGCGGGCCGCGAGGACGACGGGCACTACTCCAACCTCTTCGACGCCAATCTGGCGGTGAACTGCGCCGACGAGACCGAGAAGCCCAGCCGGGAGCAGATCCGCCAGCTGCAGTCGCAGTGGCGGCAGAAGTACCCGCTCTTCGGTCCGGCGCTGGCCGTGGGCATGCTGGGCTGCGTGGAGTGGCCCGGCCAGCGGGACCCGTACCCGACCGGCAAGGCCGTGGGGGCGCCGCCGATCGTGGTGGTCGGGACCACCGGCGACCCGGCCACCCCGTACGAGCAGACCGCCGCGCTGGCCTCGATGCTCGGCGTCGGCCGGGTGCTGACCTGGGAGGGTGAGGGGCACACCGCGTACCCGCAGACCGCCTGCGTCACCACCGCCGTCGACGCCTACCTGATCTCGCTGACCGTTCCCAGAGAGGGGCTGCGCTGCCCGGCGCGTTGAGCGGCTCGCGGCGCTCCGGCTCGGGCACCTCGATGCCCTGCCGGGCGGCCAGCTCCTCGATCAGCGCGCGCATCCGGCGCACGTCGGCCTTGAGCTCCTCCTGCTCGTCGTGTTCGAAGGCGTCGTCGTCGACGATCAGCCGGCTGGCGAAGTGCGCGGTGATCAGCGGGATGACCAGCAGCACCATGGTGGAGATGAGCAGCGCGGCGAGGACTCGCCCCTCGGTGGTGCTGGGCGAGATGTCGCCGTACCCGACGGTGGAGGCGGTGACCACCGCCCACCACACCGAGTCGGCGGCGCTCTTGCGCTCCGCGTGGCTGTAGAGCACCCCTGCCACCACGATCATCAGCAGGTACGACATGATCAGCGTCCGCGGCGAGTTGGCGAACCAGACGAGACCCCGGTAGATCCAGCGGAACGGCAGCAGCAGGAGCTCCATGGCGCACATGCTGCCCGGTGCCGGCAACCCACGCCCGCACATCGGTCGGCGTCGCTGTGCCAGGCTGCCGGTATGACCGACCTGATCTTCCGGGACGCCGTCCGGGCCGACCTGCCCGCCGTCATCGCCCTGCTCGCCGACGACGTGCTGGGCAAGGCCCGCGACTTCACCGAGGTCGACGACGCGTACGAGAAGGCGTTCGCCGAGATCGACGCCGACCCGCGCAACCACCTGGTCGTCGCGGACGCCGGCGGCGAACTGCTCGGCTGCATGCAGATCACGTACATCCCGGGGCTGGGCCGGCACGGCGCGGAACGGTCGCTGATCGAGTCGGTGCGGGTGCGGTCGGACCTGCGCGGCCGGGGCCTCGGCCGGCAGATGATGACCTGGGCCATCGACCAGGCCCGGCAGCGCGGCTGCGCGCTGGTGCAGCTCACCACGGACAAGACCCGGGCGGACGCGCACCGCTTCTACCGCAACCTCGGTTTCGTGGCCAGCCACGAGGGGATGAAGCTGCCACTCTGACCGTTTCCCGTCCCGAGCGGTCAAGGGTGGTCGGCCGGCACCGGGCGGCCCGGGGGGTCGGCGCGGCAGTGGGGCTGGTCGGCGCGGCAGGCGGGCGGGCGGGGGAATCGGAGGCGACCTCCCGCAACCCGCACGGAAAGACGCTACGAAGCTGATGTCGCAGATGATTCAACGGAGCAGCGGGCCGCCGCAGCAGCGGGCCGCCGCAGCATCGCCGCCGATTCATTTACGACATCAGCTTCATAGGCAGTGCGAAGGGCACCGACGGGCGGGGAGCCCGGCGTGCCCGCAGCCGAGGGCTGCCGGGACAGCGCCAGTCCGGCGACGGGCGTCAGTCGTCGACCAGCCGGCCGTCGCGCAGGGTCAGGGTACGGTCGGCCAGCTCGATCAGCGCCGGGTCGTGGGTGGCCACCAGCGCGGTCATGCCGCGGGCGTGCACCACGGCGCGGAGCAGGTCCATGATGGACCGGCCGGTCTCCGAGTCCAGCTGACCGGTGGGCTCGTCGGCGATCAACAGGTCCGGCTCGTTCGCCAGCGCGCGGGCCACCGCCACCCGCTGCTGCTGCCCGCCCGACAGCTCGTACGGGCGCTGCGCGGCGTGCCCGCCGAGGCCGACCAGCTCCAGCAGCACCGCGACCCGCTGCTCCCGCTCGGCCGCCGGCACCCGGGCCAGCCGCAGCGGCACCCCGACGTTCTCCGCCGCGGACAGGATCGGCACCAGCCCGAAGGTCTGGAACACGAAGCCGACCGTCCCCCGGCGCAGCCGCAGCAGTTCCCGCTCACCGGCGGCCGTCACGTCGTGCCCGGCCACCCGCACCCGCCCGGAGTCCGGCCGGTCCAGCCCGCCGACCAGGTTGAGCAGGGTGGTCTTGCCGGCGCCGGAGCGGCCCCGCACCGCCACCAGCTCGCCCCGCCCGGCGGAGAACGAGACGTCCCGGACGGCGTGCACGGCGTGCTCGCCCCGGCCGAAGGTGCGGCTCACCCCGTCGACCCGGACCACCTCCTCAGTGGTGGTCGCACCCGCCGGCGTCGCGGACAACTGCTCGGTCATGCCTCACTCCGTTCGGCCTGCGCCCGGTCGCCGGGCCGCACCTCGACGTGGTCGGGTTCCAGGTTGAGCCGGACCCGGTCGCGCAGGGCCAGCGCGTCGACGAAGGACGCCGGCAGCTGCATCCGCCCGGTCCGGTCGAGCACCGCGTACTCCTCGCTGACCAGCTCGGTGCTGCCGTCCGCCGCGATCCGGGCGGTGCGGCGTACCTCGGAGGCGGTCCGGCCGTCGCGGATCGCGACGGTCCGGCGGACCTGGCCGGCCACCGCGTGGTCGTGGGTGACCACCACGATGGTCACGCCCAGCTCGGCGTTGATGGTCCGCAGCGCGGCGAAGACCTCCGCGCCGGTCGCCTCGTCCAGCTCGCCGGTGGGCTCGTCGGCGAAGAGCACCTCCGGGTCGTTGGCCACCGCCACCGCGACGGCGCAGCGCTGCTGTTCGCCGCCGCTCAGCTGGCCGGGCCGCCGGTCCGCGCAGTAGCCGACCCCGACCAGGTCGAGCAGCTCGCGGGCCCGCTCCCGGCGGGCCCGCCGGCCGCGGCCGCCGGCCAGCTTCATCGGCAGCTCCACGTTCTCCAGCGCGGTCAGGTACGGCAGCAGGTTGCGGCCGGTCTGCTGCCAGACGAAGCCGACCATCTTCCGCCGGTAGCTGAGCCGCCGCCGGTTCGACAGCGCGAGCAGGTCGTACTCGGCGACCCGGGCGATGCCGGCGGTGGGGGTGTCCAGCCCGGAGAGGATGTTCAGCAGCGTCGACTTCCCCGAGCCCGAGGCGCCGACGATCGCGACCAGCTCGCCCCGGTCGATGACCAGGTCGAGCCCCTGCAGGGCGACCACCTCCACCCCCTCGGTCTTGAAGATCCGGACCAGGCCGTCGCAGACGATGTGCCCGCGCAGCCGGTCCCGGCCGCCGGCCCGCTCGGCCGCGCGCTGCGCGGCCCGCTGTTGCAGGGCGGCCAGGTCCGGCACGACCGACGCCTCGGCGATGGCTGTCATCTCAGCTCTCCTCTCCGAGCCGGAGCACCTCACCGAGGCGCATCCGGCGGTTGTTCAGGGCCTCGACGGCGACCGCGAAGCCGAGGGCCAGCACGGCCAGCCCGAGCACGCCGGCGACCAGACCGGGTTCGAAACGCACCCGCACCGCCGCGCCCCCGGTGAACGCGGGCAGGCCGAGGACGGGGGACAACAACAGGGGCAGCAGCGCGCCGACCAGCGCGCCGGTGAGCACCGAGACCAACACCAGCGGGGTCAGCTCGACCAGCAGCAGCGCCCGCCACTGTCGGCGGGACAGCCCCATGGTGCGCAGCCGGGACAGCACCTGACCGCGGCCGCGCGCCCCGGCCAGCACCGCGAACGCCAGCGCGAGCAGGCCCAGCGCGGCGCCACCGGCCGCGCCGATGGCGAAGCCGAAGACCAGCAGCCCGTTCACCCCGCTGCCGCCGAGCTCCGCCCGCACGGCCGACCAGGTGCGCACCTCCGGCTGGCGGGGCCGCTCCGCGCCGGTGACCACCCCGCCGCGCTGGTAGCGGCGCTGCCCCTCGTCCACCACCCGGCTCACCGCGGCCGCGTCGATGCCCTCGCCGGCCAGCACGAAAGCGGTGGGGACCAGCGGATGCGGGGCGTCCGCCGGCAGCGCCGGCCAGGGCAGCACCGCGAACCGTTCGGTGTTCCGGTCCGCCAGCGGGAACTCGTCGACGGTCCGGGCCACCCGCACCGGCAGCCGGTTGCCCTGCACGTCGAGCCAGGCCGGCCGCCGGCCCGCCGCGTCGGCGAGCCCCGCGTCGGCGAGGTCCGCGGCCAGCGCCGGCGAGACCAGCGCCGGCAGCGGCGCCGAGCCGTCACCGGCGGCGCGGAGCACGTCCGGCACCGTCACACCGGCGCGGCGGCCCACCTCCGCGAAGGTCGCGCCGTCGACCAGCAGGACGCGGGTCTCCCCCACCCCGCCGAACCGGCCGGCGGCGTCGGCGTACGGGCGCTGGGCCGGCTCGACCAGCACCGGGGCGACCGCGCGCACCCCGGGCAGCCCGGCCAGCGCCGCCGTGGTGTCCGGGGCGAACCGCTCCCCGTCGACCAGCACGTCCCCGGGAACGGCGCGGGAGGCGGCCCGGTCCCGGCCGGCCTCGATGCCGGCGGCCACCACCCCGCAGAACGCGGCCGTCGCGACCGCCAGCACCACCACCACCAGTGGCGCGGTCGCGGCGGCCCGACCGGCCCGCGCCGTGCCGAGGAAGGCGACGCTGCCCCGGGCTCGGGCGGCGGCCCGGCTGAGCAGCCGCAACGGCCACGGGTACGCGCGCAGCGCGAGCAGCGCCGCGGCGATCGCCACCAGCACCGGCACGGACACCAGCAGCGGGTCCACCGACCCGCCGAGGGTCAGTCCCCGCCGCCGCAGCAGGAACGCCCCGAGCACCGCCACGCCGAGCAGGCTCACCTCGACGGTGAGCCGGACCGCGGTGGACCGGGCGCCGATCAGGTCGGCTCGACCGGACGTCCGCTGCCCGGTCAGCGCGGCGACCGGCAGCGCCACCGTCGCGAGCGCGGCAGCGAGCAGCACCCAGCGCAGCTGCGCGCCGCCGCCGGGCAGCAGGCCGCCGAGCAGCCAGCCGGCGCCGGCCGCGAACGGCAGCACCAGCGCCGACTCGGCCAGTCCGCGGCCCAGCACCGCGCCGGTCGAGCCGCCCCGGGCGCGCAGCAGCACGTACTCGGCCCGGCGTCGGCGCGCCGCCAACCGGGCGGCGAGCACGGTCAGGCCGGCCAGGGTGGCGAGCAGCCCGGCCGCGATGACGGCGAGCAGCGTACGGGCGGCGGCCAGCGATTCGGCGAACCGCCGCAGCGGGATGTCCACTCCCTGGGTGAGGATGAGCCCGGCCGGGCGGGTCCGGTCCAGGGTGGCCAGCCCGTCGATCAGCTCGCCGACCCGGCCGGGGGTGACCCGGTCGGGCGAGATCCGGTAACGCCAGGCGAAGCTCACCGGCCAGCCGGCACCGGCCAACGCGTCGAAGCCGGCGTCGGCGGTCACCCCGACGCCCAGGAACGGCTCACCGTCCCCCGTGGGCGCGGCGAGCCGCAGCATCGACGGGAGGGCATCCCAGACCCCGGCGCTCTGGTCGGTCGGCCGGAACACGCCCACCAGCACGATTTTCCTCGCCGTCAGCGGTTTGCGGTCGGGGCCCAGCACGGACAGCCGCAGCCGGCTGCCGGCGCGCAGCCCGAGCGGGCCGGCGACCGTCTCGGCGAGGGCCACCTCGACGGCGCCGTCGCCGGTCACGCCCGTCTCCGGCCACCGTCCCTCGACCAGGCCGGCGGCCTCCCGGACCCCGCCCAGGGTGCGCACGCTGAGGTCGATCAGCCCCTTGTCGGCGGTCAGGTCCGGCCCGCTGAGCCGGGTGAACCCGGTCCGCGCCGCGTACCACCGCTCGCCGACCGACTGCCGCACGGCCGGGGGCATCCGCTGCTGGAGCGTGTCCAGCTCGCCGGCGCGCGGGGCGGCCACCGCGCGGCTCGTCCCCCGGACCTGCTCCTCGGCCGTGGTGTAGAGCACGTCCCGGCTGGCCACCGGCTGCGCGACGACGTGCTCGCGCAGGCCCTGCCCGGTCAGCTGGTCGGCGATCCGGGGCACCGCCGTGATCAGCAGCGCGGTGACCAGGGTCAGCACCGCCAGCAGCAGGAAGTGCCCGCCGTAGGCACGCACCCGCCGAACCACCCCGAAGACACTCATCGCGCCGCCTCGCTTCGCTCGCCGCCGCGACGAGTCCCCGACACACCGAGCCGGATGATGCGCTCGCTCATCGTTCTCCCCCGATCCGGAGCTGCCGGACGGCCATTCGCTGCCGGATGCCGGTGGTGATGACGGCGCTGAAGGCGAGGGCCACCACCAGCAGCCCGAGCGCGGTCAGCCCGATCGGTGTCCAGGGCAACCGGAAGGCGGCGTCGGGCACCGGCCGGCCGGCGGCCGGGGTGAGGATCACCAGCGGGACCATCGTCGCCGCGACACCGGCGCCGACCAGCAGCCCGACGCCGACCCCGATGCCGGCCAGGCAGGCCTGCTCGGCCAGGAGCGCCCGGGCCAGCAGCCGGGGCGCGGCGCCCAACGTGTGCAGCACGGCGAACTCGCCCAGCCGGTGCCGGGCGGTGGCCCAGACGTCGACCGCCAGGCCGACCAGGGCCAGCAGCACCGTACCGAGCGCGGCCGCGAGCAGCCCGGTCCGCGCCCCCAGCCAGTACGGGTCCCGGGCGGCCTCGGCGGCGACCGCGCGCCGGTCGAGCACGGTCACCCCGGGCAGCCCCGCGAGCGCGGTCGCCGCGGCGCCGTGCCCGGCCGCGTCGGTGGCCAGCCACCACTCGGGCACCGGCCGGACCGTGCCCTGCCGCCGGATCAGCCAGTCGGTCGCTGCGGGCAGGTCGACCAGCATGCCACCGCCGCTGTCGGCGGTCGCGGGAACGGCCTCGACCTCGCCGACCACCTTGACCGGCAGGGTCACGCCCGCCATCGAGACGGTGACCGTGTCGCCGGTGCGGACGTTCAGCGCGGCTCGGGTCCGGGGGGTCAGCAGCGCCGGCGCCGGCGCGTTGTCGCCGCCCGGCACCACGACGAACCGGGACGGCGGCAGGTCGGCGAACGGGCCACCCTCGGGGGTCACCACCCGGTACGTGGCGTCGACGGTCCCACCCTCGGCCCGGGCCGCCCCGATCGGTCCCTGGCCGGTGTCGGCGAGGTTCCACCCGCCGGTCAGCGCCAGCGGCGACCGGGCGCCCGTCGCGTCGACCAGCCCGAGCCCGTCGATGCGCAGCCGGTAGCTGCCGCCGGTCGCGTCGCCCGCGTCGGCCTCGAACCCGGCCAGGCGCAGCGGGACGCCCCCGGTGTCGGGCAGCCGCACGGTGAAGGGCACCCGGCGGCCGTCACCGGTCGCGGTCGCCAGCGGCAGCCGCCACGCCGTACCGCCGTCGGTGGTGAGCAGCACCGTCACCTCCACCCGCGGATTCCCGTACGACTCCACGGGCGTGCGGACGGTCCCGGTGAGCTGCCGCGCGGTGGCCGGCAGGGCGGTCCCGGCCGGCGCGGCGCGTCCCCGGACCAGCCGGTCGAGCAGCTCGCCGGCGGACGCCGCGCCGACGGCGTCGGCCAACCGGAGCGTGCCGGCGGCCCCCGCCGCGTCCAGGCTCACCACCGCCGCGGCGAGGTCGTCCCGGCCGACCCGGACGTCGTCCCGCCAGGCCGGCAGCACGCGGTCCACCCCCGGCAGCGCGGCCAGCCCGGCGGCCCGCTCGGCCGGGGCGACGCCGTTGCGTTCGACCAGCCGCAGGTCGGCGCCGACGCGGTGCTGGGCCTGGTCGCGCTGCGAGCCTTCCCAGGAGGCCACCAACGACCAGGCGAGGGTGCTGCCGCCGACGGCCAGGGCGAGCAGGAGCACCGGCCCGGCGTGCGGGCGCCGGCCCGCCTGCCACATCCCGAACATGGTCGCCGTCCAGGGCCGCCGGTCGACGAACCGCTCGGCGAACCGGGTCGCCGGGGGCAGCAGGCGCAGCGCGACGATCGCCCCGGCGAGCACGCCGAGGGTCGGCGCGGCGGCCAGCAGCGGGTCGATGCCGAGCCGCCCGCCGGCCCCGGCGAGGGGTGAGGAGTACTGCCGCAGCTGGGCCCAGGCCAGCACGGCGAGCGCCACCAAGGCGAGGTCGACGCTGGCCCGCTGCACGGCGGCGCCCCGGGTGGGGCGGGAGCGGGCCGCCATGTCGGCGACGTAGGTGCCGGCCCGGCGCAGCGCCGGCAGCACCATGGCGAGCAGGCAGCCGACCGCGGTGGCGACCGCCACCGCCCAGACCGGGCCGACGCCGCCGTCGGTCAGCCGGAGATCCGCGGTGCCGGCCCCGAACCGGCGCAGCGCCTCGCCGGCCAGCGCCGGTGCGAGCAGCACGGCCGGCGCCACCACCAGCGTCGCCTCCCGTACGGCGAGGCCGGCGAGCTGGCCGCGGGCGGCTCCCCGGGCGCGCAGCAGCGCGGTCTGCGCCCGCCGGTCCTCGTTGAGCAGCGCGGCGACCAGCACCAGCGCGTACCCGCCGAGGACCACGATCAGCAGCAGCGGGGTGAGCAGGGCGGAGCGGCCGACCAGGTCGGCGCGGCCGAGCCGGTCGATCAGCCGGTCCATGGTGGTGACGCTCTGCGCGGACGAGCCGAGACCGGTGGCCTCCGGGAGCTGCGCCGAGATCGCGGCGACGGCCTGCTTGACCGAGGTCAGCCGGCTCGGCTCGACCACGGCGAGATCCGGCGCGACCAGCCAGGACGCCGAGGTGGCGCCGGGGAAGGTGCGGGTGAAGTCGGCCGGGTCGAGCGCGAACGGGCCGTACGAGGTGACCTCGCCCGTCCCGCCGTCGCCGACGCCCGGGGCCAGCCGCCAGTACGCCTCGGCCGGGTCGCGGGGTCGCCAGGTGCCGGCGAGCACCACCTCGCCGGCCCGCTCGGCGCTGCGGTCGAACAGCGGCACCCGGTCGCCGGTGCGCAGCCCGAGCCGGCCGGCGATCTTCTCCGGCAGGGTGACCTGCAGCGGGGTCGCCCCCGGGGTGGGCCACGCGCCGGCGGTCAGCTCGGCGTGCCCGGCGAGGTCGTCGAGGGTGGCGAGGTCGGCGAAGAGCGGGTCGTCGCCGACCCGGGCCGCGCCGAGGTCGCCGGTCAGCTCCCGGCCGGTGCCGTAGCGGGCCGCGGCGAGGGTGACCGGCACCCCGCCCAGGCCGTCGCTGAACTGGGCGCGTACCGCCCGGTCCCGGTCGGCGTACGCGGTGCTGTCGGCACCGCCCGACCCGCTCACCAGCAGGCTGCGCTCCTCGGCGGGCGCCGCCTGGAGCAGCGCCCGCTGCCCGGCGGCGACCGCTCGGCGGTTGTAGTCGGAGAGGCCGGTGACCAGCGCGACCGCCACCAGGGCCGCGACCGCGGCGGCGAGCAGCAGCCCGCGCGCCTCGACGGCCCGCCTCCACACCAGTTTCATCCGACGCCTCCCCGGGCCCCCGACGGGCCGACGACCAGGAAGACCGGTCGGGGCGCGGGAAAGGTTCGCGCTCGTTACATGATCGTTACTAGGGGGTCGGTCAGTCCCGGGGCCGGTCGCGGTCCTTGGAGGGCTGCACCCGCTTGGGCTCGCCGGGCATCTTCGGGTGGTCCGGCGGGTACGGCAGGTCGCCCTGGCCGGCGCCGGCGTCCCGCTCGGCCCACTCCAGCAGCGGGCTGATGTCCCACGGGGCGTCGTCGATGCCGGCGTGCGGGTCGCCCCGCTCGGCGAGCCGGGCGGGCACGCTGCCCAGGTGGAAGTCGTCCGGGTCCACCTCGGGCAGCTCGTCCCAGTCGACCGGGGTGGAGACGGTGGCCCGCGCGTTGGCCCGCAGCGAGTACGCGCAGGCGATCGTCCGGTCCCGGGCCATCTGGTTGTAGTCCACGAAGACCCGGCTGCCCCGCTGCTCCTTCCACCAGGCGGTGGTGATCAGCTCCGGGCGGCGGCGTTCCAGCTCCCGGGCCAGCACGATGGTGGCCCGGCGCACCTCGGTGAACGTCCAGCGGGGGTGGATCCGCAGGTAGACGTGCACGCCCCGGCCGCCGGAGGTCTTCGGCCAGCCGGTGGCGCCCAGCTCGTCCAGCAGCCCGCGAAGCTCGCCGGCGGCGGTGGCCGCGTCGGCGAAGTCGGTGCCCGGCTGCGGGTCGAGGTCGATCCGCAGCTCGTCGGGGCGGTCGACGTCGGCGGCGCGCACCGGCCACGGGTGGAACACCACGGTGCCCATCTGCGCGGCCCACGCGACGTGCGCCAGGTCCGCGGGGCAGAGCTCCGCGGCCTTCCGGCCACTGGGGAAACTGATCTCCGCGGTCCCCACCCACGGCGGTACGCCCCGGGCCGGCACCCGCTTCTGGAAGAACATCTCCCCCTCGATGCCCTCCGGGAACCGCTGCAGCGTCGTCGGACGGTCCCGTAGGGCCCGCATGATCCCGTCGCCGACGGAGAGGTAGTAGCCGAAGACGTCCGCCTTGGTGAACCCGCGCTGCGGGAAGATCACCCGGTCCGGGCTGCTCAGCCGTACGGTGTGCCCGGCCACCTCGATCTCCGCGGCCGCTGCCTTGGTGCCACCCATTGCGCGACCATATGCGATGGCACCGACGCCCGGCGTACCGTTGAGCGGTGAGTCTTGACGAGAGCGAACTGCCCCGCACCGAGGACGAGTGGCGGGTCCGGCTGAGCCCCGAGGAGTTCCACGTGCTCCGCGAGCACGGCACCGAGCGGCCGTGGACCGGCGAGTACGTCGACACCAAGACCCCCGGCGTCTACCACTGCCGGGCCTGCGGCCTGGAGTTGTTCCGCAGCGACGCCAAGTTCGACTCGCACTGCGGCTGGCCGAGCTTCGACGACGCCATCCCGGGTGCGGTGAAGGAGATCCCGGACCGCACCATGGGCATGCTCCGCACGGAGATCCGCTGCGCCCGGTGCGACAGCCATCTGGGGCACGTCTTCGAGGGCGAGGGTTTCACCCCGAAGGACACCCGGCACTGCGTGAACTCGCTCTCCGTCCGACTGGAGCCGAAGGACGGCTGACCGGGTCGGCGCTCAGAGCACGAGGGTGCCGCCCTGGTCGTCCACCTGGTCGGCGGACTCGTCGTCGAGCCAGACGCCCCCGGTGGCGAGGTAGCGGAAGCGGTACTCACCGGGGCCGAGCCGGACGGTCACCGTCCGGGTGCCGTCGCGGCGGGTCACCAGCTCGTGCCGGCCGGGCTGCCAGTCGTTGAAGCAGCCGACGACGCTCACCGTGCCGGGCGGGGTGTCCCGGGGCAGGCAGAAGGTGACGCGGGTCTGGGTGCCGAAGAGCTTGTTGCGCTTGATCACGTGGTCCTCCGGGGTTCGAGGCGGTCACCTGGCCTAACGCGCGACACGCCGGGGGCGACTCGCCGTCGAGCCGGATCAGGTTCGCCCGTTTCGGTTACCCGGACGTGTCCGATGCCGGACGCTGGTGTGACGTGTCCGTATCGGGGGGTTTTGGAATGGCTACCTGCGAGGTCTGCGGTAACGACTACTGGGGGGCGTTCGAGGTGCGCACGGTCAGCGGAGACGTGCACATCTTCGACAGCTTCGAGTGCGCGATCCACAAGATGGCACCGATCTGCGAGCACTGCCAGATCAAGATCGTCGGTCACGGCGTCGAGGTCTCCGGCCGCTTCTTCTGCTGCGCGCACTGCGCCCGCACGGTGGAGGGCAAGGAGGGCGCCGAGATCCGCGACGCGGTGGGCGCCCGCCCCGCCTGAGCGGCGGATCCGGCCACCCGCACCGCCGGTTCCTGCGCCTCGCCGGCCGGGTGCCGTCCCGCCAGCCGGCCGCTGTCTCGACGAGCGATATGCCTGAGAGTCATATTCATGCCGCTCAGGCATATCGCTCGCAGCGGTGCTCTCCTCCGCAGGCACCACCTGCCGCCCACCGCCGACCTGGACGGAACCGCCACCGGCGGAAGGCGTCCGGCGGAGGGGCCCACTACCATCGCGGGATGCCCTCGCCGCCGCTCGACGTCCGGGTCGCCGCCTTCGCCGACCTGGACGCCCGTACCTTCCACGACCTGCTCCGGCTGCGCATCGACGTGTTCGTGGTGGAGCAGGCGTGCCCGTACCCGGAGCTGGACGGCCGGGACGTCGAGCCGGGCACCCGGCACGTGTGGCTTACCCGGGACGGCGACGTCGTGGCGTACCTGCGGATCCTGGCGGACCCGGGCGGCGTGGCGCGGATCGGCCGGGTCGTGGTGGCCCCGGCGGCCCGCGGTGGCGGCCTGGCCGGCCGGCTGATGACCGAGGCGCTCGCCCTGGTCGGCGACCGGCCGTGCGTGCTCGAGGCGCAGACCCACCTGGTCGATTTCTACGCCCGGCACGGCTTCACCGTCAGCGGCGCCGACTACGTCGAGGACGGCATCCCGCACACCCCGATGCGGCGGGTGGACCGGGCGGGGTAACGCCCCGGACATTGATTACGCTGAGCCCTCCAGTGAGATCATTCGGAGGGGACTCAACTGTGAGATTTACTGGGATCCGCTGGAACCGCCGGACGGCCGGCATCGGGGCGGCGATCGTCGCCACCGCCGTGGCCGGAACGGCCAGCCTGGCCGCCACCGCCGGCTTCGGCGAGGACGGCGCCGTGTGGGGCGAGGGGGACGGGCCGGTCAGCACCGCGCTGCACACCGTCGCCTTCCCGGCGGCGAACGGCCGCGAGGTGACGATCCCGAAGCGGGACACCGAACGGTTCGCCATGGTCGGTGTGACCTGGGCGAACCCGAACGTCGACTTCAAGGGCACCGTCGCCGTCCGGACCCACGCGGTGGACGGCGACTGGTCCGACTGGCGGCCGCTGGAACTCGACAACCACTTCGGTCCGGAGCCCGGTGCCGAGGCGACCGCCGGCAAGGCGCGCGGCGGCACGGATCCGCTCTGGGTCGGCCAGTCCGACGGGGTCGAGGTACGGGCCACGGCGGCCGGCGGCGCCACCAGCGACCAGCTCCCCGCCGGGCTGCGCCTGGAACTGGTCGACCCGGGCCTGACGAAGCGCCGCAAGGCCGGCGCGGCCGGCGTCGGGCACGTCCGGCCGGCGCGCCTCCAGCCGGTCGCCGAGGTGCGGGCCCTCGAGCCCACCCCGACCGACCCGGCCCCCACCGACACCGCGCCGACCGACCCGGCGCCGACCGATCCGCCGACCACGACCGCGCCGGCCGAGACCACCGCCCCGGCGCCGACCGAGACCACCGCGCCGCCGGCGGCGACCACCGCGCCCGCGCCGACCACCACGTCGGCCCCGGCGCCCACCACCACCGCGCCCACCGTGGCGCCCACCGCCACCGCCCCGGCGAACCCGATCCCGACGCCGAAGGTGGTCACCCGCGCGGAGTGGAAGGCCGACGAGTCGATCGTCACCGACCCGCCGACGTACGGGACCACGGTCAAGGCGTTCTTCGTGCACCACACCGCCGGCACCAACGACTACAGCTGCGCCGACTCGGCGGCCCTCGTCCGGGGCATCGAGATCTACCACGTCAAGAGCAACGGCTGGAACGACATCGGATACAACTTCCTCGTCGACAAGTGCGGGGTCGTCTTCGAGGGCCGCAAGGGCGGCATCGACAAGCCGGTGACCGGCGCGCACACCTACGGCTTCAACACCGACAACGCCGCGATCGCCGTACTCGGCACCTACATCAGCGCCGGCATCCCCACCGGCGTGCAGGACGTCGTCGCGCACGTCGCCGCGTACAAGCTCGGCGCGTACGGCAACGACCCGTTCGGCAAGGTCACCCTGACCTCCGGGGTGGAGGGCAAGTACCACCTGGGCGAGCAGGTGGTCTTCAACCGGATCTCCGGGCACCGGGACGCGGTGGCCACCGAATGCCCCGGCGACGCGCTCTACGCCCAGCTCGCGACCATCCGCGCCAAGGCGGCCACCACCGCCAACCTGCGCCTGACCGGCCTGACCGGCACCCTGAGCGGCACGACGTACTACACCAGGAGCACGTTCACCGCGTCCTGGACGACGATCACGCCGAGCAACCTGATCTCCCGCTTCGACGTGGTGGTGGACGGCACGGTCGTGGCCACCGCCGCCGGCACCGCCCGCTCGGCGTCGGTCACCGTCCCCGCGGGCACGCACACCGTGGTGGTGCGCGCCGCGCACAAGATCGGCCGGGTCAACGCGACCGCCGCGCAGGCGTTCGTCGTCGACACCGCCGCGCCGACCTTCCCGCAGGGACCCACCCTCGCCCTGCGGGCCGGTCAGGTGAGCGGCACGGTTGTGCCGGTGACGGTGAACTGGCGGGCGACGGACAACACCGGCGTCGGCTCGGTCCAGCTCACCGCCCCGATCAGCCGCACCTTCGCCGCCAGCGGCAGCTACGGCACCACCACCAAGCCGAGCGTCGCCACCGCCTGGTCGATGCGCGCCCAGGACTGGGCCGGCAACACCGCCACCACCTCGGCGAGCTGGACCCCGATCTTCCTCCCCGAGACCAAGGCCACCCGGACGGGCACCTGGTCGACCAGCACCGGCAGCTCCTACCTCGGTGGCTCGGCGCTGACCTCGACGGCCGCCAAGTCCTCGCTGACCTGGACCGTCACCGCCCGCTCGATCGCCTTCCTGGCGACCCGGACGTCGACCTCCGGCCAGGCGGAGATCTGGGTGGACGGCGTCAAGCAGACCACGGTGGACCTGCGCAACAGCACCACCGACTACCGCCGGGTGATGTGGACCAAGAGCTGGTCCAGCAGCGCGCGGCACACGGTGAAGATCGTCGTGGTGGGCACCTCGGGCCGACCCCGGGTCATCACCGACGGTCTCGTCTACATCGGCTGACCGGGAACGACGACGGGCCCCGGAGGGAACTCCGGGGCCCGTCTCGCGTGCCGGCCGGGATTCAGACCAGGCAGGTGACGATGTCGGCGATCGAGCGCCGGCGGCCGGTATAGAAGGGGATCTCCTCCCGGACGTGCCGCCGGGCGCCGGAGGCCCGCAGGTCGCGCATCAGGTCGACCATCCGGTGCAGCTCGTCGGCCTCGAAGGCGAGCATCCACTCGTAGTCACCGAGGGCGAACGAGGCGACCGTGTTGGCCCGCACGTCCGGGTAGCCGCGGGCCAGCCGGCCGTGCTCGGCGAGCATCTCCCGCCGCTCGGCGTCCGGCAGCAGGTACCACTCGTAGGAGCGGACGAACGGGTAGACGCAGAGGTAGGCGCGGGCCTCCTCGCCGGCCAGGAACGCCGGGATGTGGCTCTTGTTGAACTCCGCCGGCCGGTGCAGCGCCATCTGCGACCAGACCGGGGTGAGCGCCCGGCCCAGCGTGGTCCGCCGGAACCGCAGGTAGGCGTCCTGCAGGGCGTCGCTGGACGAGGAGTGCCACCAGATCAGCAGGTCGGCGTCGGCGCGCAGACCGGCGACGTCGTACGTGCCGCGGATCGTCACGTCCTTACCGGCCAGCTCCTCGAAGAGGGCCTCGACCTCGTCGATGACGTTCTCGCGCAGCGACGGGAGCGGGCTGGTGGCCCGGTACACCGACCACATGGTGTAACGGACGGTGGCGTTCAGCTCCTTGAGCCTGGCCGCGTTGGTCTGCTCGGTCATGAACCCGATCCTCCCAGGGCAGTGATGATCTCCTCGGCCGCGGTCTCGCCGGAGCGGACGCAGACCGGGATGCCGACGCCGTCGTAGCCGGCGCCGGCCAGGACCAGCGTGGGGTGGGCGGCGCGCAGCGCCGTCCGGGCCGCGGCCACCCGGTCGAGGTGACCGGGGGCGTACTGCGGCAGGGCGCCGCCCCACCGCTGCACGTGACTGGCGACCGGGGCGGGCAGCGGGCCGCCCAGCACCTTGGACAGCTCCCGGTGCACGGTGGCGACCAGGTCGTCGTCGGTCAGCTGCAGCGACGTCTCGTCGCCGTACCGGCCGACCGAGGCGCGGACCAGGGCGAGGCCGTCGGCCCGGCGCAGGTGCCCCCACTTGGTGGTGAAGAAGGTGGACGCCTTGATCAGCAGGCCCTCGGTGGCCGGCACCAGGAACCCGGAGAGTTCGGGCAGCTCCGGCTCGGGCAGGGCCATGGTGACCAGGGCGACGCTGGCGTAGTCGAGACCGCCGACGGCGGTGGCCACCGCGGGCGCCGGGCCGCCGAGCAGCCGGGCGGCCGGCCGGGCCGGCACCGCGAGCAGCACCGCGTCGGCCTCGACCAGCTCCGGGTCGCGGGTGGGGCCGATGGTCAGCGCCCAGCCGGTGGCCGTGCGGCGCAGCTCACGCACCGCCGCGTCCCGGCGGATCGTCGCGCCGCTGGCGGTCGCCGCCGCCTCGACCAGGGTGCTCAGCCCGCCGGCCAGGGTGCCGAAGACCGGCGCGCCGGGGGCGCGCGGCGCGGCGGCCTGGGCGGCCCGGACCGCGCCGACCAGGGTGTGCTCGACCCGGGCCGCCCGGGCCAGCGCCGGCATGGTGGTGACCAGGGAGAGGCCGTCGGCCCGGCCGGCGTACACGCCGCCGAGCATCGGGTCGACCAGCCGGTCGACCACCTGGTCGCCGAGGCGGTCGCGGACCAGCGCGCCGACCGCCACGTCCTCGTCCGGCCCGAGCAGCGGCCGGCCGTCGTCCCGGTCGGCGTCCGCGTCGGGTGTCGCCACCGCCGCCACCTTCGCCAGGTCTCCGGGTACGCCGACGAGCGTGCCGCCCGGGACGGGGCGGAGCCCGCCGTCCACGGCGAGCGCGGCCTGCCCGACGGTGGGGTGGACGATCGCGTCGGCCAGCCCGAGCCGGCGGACCAGGCGGACGGCGGCGGACTCCGCGCCGGCCGGGTCGCGCATCAGGAACGACTCCGCGCCGAACTCCACAGCCTGCCCGGCCAGCTCGCCGGTGCGCAGCTTGCCGCCGAGGGCGCCGGACTGCTCGTACACGGTGATCTCGGTGCCGGCGGGGGCGCGGTCGCGCAACCGGACGGCGGCGGCCAGCCCGGTGATCCCGCCACCGATTACCGCCACCCGCCACGGTTGCCGCACGGTCATCTCGCCTGCTCGACCGGCCGCGCGGAGAGGTCGTGCACCAGCGCGACCACCCGGGTCAGCACGTCGGGGTCGGTCTCCGGCAGCACGCCGTGGCCGAGGTTGAACACGTGACCGGGGGCGGCCCGCCCCTGGTCGAGAATCCGCCGCACCTCGGCCTCCACCACCGGCCAGGGGGCGAGCAGCACGCACGGGTCGAGGTTGCCCTGGACGGCCTTGTCCGGGCCGATCCGGCGGGTCGCGGCGTCGAGCGGGGTACGCCAGTCCACGCCGACCACGTCCGCGCCGGCCTCGCCCATCGCGCCGAGCAGTTCGCCGGTGCCCACCCCGAAGTGGATCCGCGGCACGCCCGCGTCGGCCAGCCCGGTGAGCACGGCCGTCGAGTGCGGCAGCACGTAGCGGCGGTAGTCGGCCTCCGACAGCGCGCCGGCCCACGAGTCGAACAGCTGCACCGCGGAGACCCCGGCGTCGACCTGCACCCGGAGGAAGGTGAGGGTCACCTCGGCCAGCCGGGCGCAGAGGGCGTGCCAGAGCTCCGGCTCGCCGTACATCAGGGCCTTGGTCCTGGCGTGGGTCCGCGACGGGCCGCCCTCGACCAGGTAGCTGGCCAGGGTGAACGGGGCGCCGGCGAAACCGATCAGCGGGGTGTCGCCCAGCTCCGTGACCAGCAGCCGGACCGCCTCGTCCACGTAGGACACGTCGTCGCGGTTGATCGGGCGGATCCGCTCGACGTCCTCGGCGGTGCGCACCGGCTCGGCGACGACCGGACCGGTGCCCGGCACGATGTCCAGGTCGACCCCGGCCGCGGCCACCGGGACGACGATGTCGCTGAACAGGATCGCCGCGTCCACCCCGTGCCGGCGGACCGGCTGGAGGGTGATCTCGGCGACCAGGTCCGGGCGGCGGCAGGACTCCAGCATCGCCACGCTGGCCCGGATCTCGCGGTACTCCGGCAGCGACCGGCCGGCCTGGCGCATGAACCAGACCGGGGTGTGCGGGCCGGGTTCACGGCGGCAGGCCCGGACGAAGGGGGAGTCGGCCGGCCCGCCGCGGCGGGGTTCTCCGTCTCGGGCGGCAGTGCCCGTGGTGTCGGTGGTCATCGCGGCAATCGTGCCACGGCACCGGGTGCGGCCAGCGGGCACCGCCGCCTTTTGTGACGAGGCCCGCGACGCCGGTTCGGGCCCACCGGGGATCGCCGGTCCCGCGCCCCGATGATCGTGACCGCCGCCCTCGGCGCGCCGTCCCGACGAGCGGGCGGGCGGCGGAATAGGCTGCCGGCATGGCCCCCCCGATCGCGCTCCCGGAAACCTTCGCCCGCGCGGTCGCCGGACTGCGGTCGGTCACTCCCCGGCCGGAGATCGTGCTGGAGGAGGTCGGGGCGCCGCAGCGGCTGGCCCCGTACGCGTTCGCGCTCTCCGCCGCGGTGCTGCGCGACGGCGACGAGGTGGCCACCGGGCGGTTGATCCTGCTGCACGACCCGGCCGGGCACGAGGCGTGGCAGGGCACCCTGCGGCTGGTCACCTACGTGACCGCCGAGCTGGAGGTGGATCTCGCCGCCGATCCGCTGCTGCCCGGGGTGGGCTGGACGTGGCTGACCGACGCGCTGGACGCGCAGCACGCCCGGCACCGGGCGATCGGCGGCACGGTCACCCAGACCCTGTCGACCCGGTTCGGGGAGCTGGCCGGGCCGCCCGCGGCCGGCGACATCGAGATCCGCGCCTCCTGGACACCGCTCGGCGTCGACCTGGCCGCGCACCTGCTCGGCTGGTGCGCCCTGTTGGCCTCGACCGCCGGCCTCCCGCCACCCGGCGTGACGGCGCTGCCGTCCCGCCGCCCCGCCGGCGCCGCCTGACTCCCCCCGGAACCCCGGGGTCGATCATGGAGTTGCGGCGCCCCGGTCGTGGCGCTCCGCCGCTTCCGGCGGGTGGCCACCACCCCATGATCGACACCCGGTGCGCGGGTCAGAGGTAGTTCTCGGCCTCGTCGCAGACCTTGTCCAGGCCCTTGCTGGCCTTGTCGAAGGCGGCCCGGTTGCCGGCCGACGCCGCGGCCATCGCCTGGGTCAGCTTGTCCAGGCAGGTGGCGATGACCTTCTTCTGCCGGGCCTGCTCGTCCCGGTCGTTCTTGGTGCCGGTCAGGTCCTGCTCGGTGTCGGCCAGCTTGTCCCGCACGGACTGGAGGTCGGTCTTGAGCTTCTCCATCTCCTGCTTGTTCGCCGCGATGGTGCCGTCCCGCTCGCTGACCTGGGCGGTGAGCTTCTTCTCGGTACGGTCCAGCTCGCCGCTCTTGGTGACGAACAGGCCGGTCATCACGCCGCCGAGGACGAAGAGCAGCCCCGCGACGACGGCGAGGATCAGCGTGGTGCGGCCCTTGCCGGCACCCCCGGCGGGGGCGCCGTAGGGCGGGGCCGAGCCGGGCGGGGCGGACATCGGCTGGCCGAAGCCCGGGCCGGAGACCGGCGGGGCGGACATCGGCGGCGCCGAGAACGGCTGCGGGTACGCCGGGGCGGACACCGGGGCGGAGCCCGGCGCGTACTGGCCGGGCACCGGCGGGGCGGACGCGGGCTGGGCCGGCTGCGGCACGGTCGGATCCGGCTGGGCCGGGCCGTACCCCTGCGGGGCGGGCTGGCCGTACCCCTGGGGTGCGGGCTGGCCGGCGCCGTACGGGTTGCCGTAGACGCCGCCGGCCGGCCGCTGCGGCGGGTAGGGCGGGTGGCCCTCCGGGCCGGTAGGTGGCTGGGACATGTCTTTTCCCTCCGGATTTGTGGTCCCCCGTGAGTGGCCCCGAAGGGCCGGGGTCTGCGGGTCGAGGCCGCCGTCGTCGGCCGCCACAGGTTCGACGGTGCGTGATGCGGTCAATGCCGGCCGGCGGGTCCTGGGCGCGGCCGGTCGTTCGGTCAGCAGAGCTTGAAGGTGTCGCAGGCGGTCTCGATCGGCACCGCGAGGCCGATCCCCTCGGCGTCCCGGGCCTTGGCGGTGGCGATACCGACGACCTCCTTCGAGCCGTTGATCACCGGGCCGCCCGAGTTGCCGGGGTTGATCGGCGCGTCGAACTGGATGACCGGACCGGACCCGTCCTCGTCCTTGCGGAAGGCGCTCACCACGCCGGTGGTCACGCTGTCCTGCAGGCCCAGCGGGGCGCCCACCACGACGATCTGCTGCCCGGACTTGACCGGCGTGCCGGCGGCGACCAGGCCGGTGAACTTGGCGGTGGTCCGCAGCTGGGCGATGTCCTTGGCCTTGTCGACCTTGACGATGGTGGCCTCGAAGCGCTGGTCGGTCCGCTCCAGGAAGACCTTCCGGCCGCCACCGTCGAACACCGACTCCACCACGTGGAAGTTGGTGAGCAGGGTGGTGCCACCGCCGGCGGCCGGCTTGCCGATCGCGAACGCGGTTCCGGTGAACTGGCCGGCCCGGACCCGGAACACGCTGGGCAGCACGGCGCTGGCCACGGCCTCCGGGTTGAACGCCGCCCCGGCCTCCTTCTCCAGCGCCTCCACGCGCTTGTCCAGGCCGTCCAGCCGGGTGCCGTCGGCCCGCTGCGCCTCGGCCAACCGGCGGTCGGTGGCGGCGAGCCGGTCGTCCAGCCGGTGCAGCTGGTACGCCTGCACGCCGGCGACGAGGGCCAGCACCGCGACGAGCGCGAGCGCCACCACGGGCAGTCGACGCCGCCGGTCGGCCCCGGCCGCGGGGACCGGCCACCCACCCGGGTACGCGGGCCCGGAAACCGGCTGCCCACCCGGATACGCCGGCCCCGACACGAGCTGCCCGCCCGGGTACGCCGGCCCGCCCGGGTACGCCGGTCCGGAGACCGGCTGCCCCACGGGATGGCCCGGCCCAACGCCCGGCTGCCCGGCGGCCCCCGGGCCGGTCGGGCTGCCCCACTGGCCGCTGTTCGGCGGCGCGGACCAGCCGGCCCGGGGCTCCGGGATGCTCGCCTGCCCGGACCCCGTCGGCCCGGTCTCGGCGGCAGGCGCGGCCGGTCCGAACCCGGCGTGCGGGGGCTGGCCGCCCGCCGCCGGCTGACCGGGGACGAAGGCGCCAGGCAGCGAGCCGGCCGGGGCGGCGAAGCCGGCGACCGGCGGGCCGGCGGGCGCGGGCGGGAACGCGGTGACCGGCGCGCCCGGTGGGGCCGGCGGGAAGCCGATGGCCGGCGCGGCCGGTTGGGCGGGCGGGAAGCCCGTCGCCGGCGCGCCCGGTGGGGTGGCGGGCGCGGGAGGGAAGGTGGCGGCCGGGGTCGGCGGCGCGGCGACGGCCGCCGGGTAGCCGGGAACGACCGGTCGGTGCGGCTCGATCCGCGGCGGCAGCGGGCCCGGCCGCTCCGTCTCCGGGCGTTCCGCGCGGCTGCCCTCGACGCCCTCGTCGGCGCCGTGTTCCGGCGTGCCGTCGCCCGACCCGTACCCAGCCGTCATGATCGCCACGTCCTCCCCGTAGACGCCCCTGCCGCGAGCCCGCCGAGGCCCTCGGCCCCCTCGGCGGCTCGATGGACCGTACCTGCGTGAACGCGGTTTGTCTCCCCCGATGTCCGACCCTGCCACGTGGGCGCCATCCGACCCCGCCACGACACCCGACGGCCACCGGATCGACACGCACCCGACCGGCTGCGCACACCGGATCCGGTCGCGCACTAGGGTTGTCAGGTGACCGACGAACCACCCCTGCGCCGTCGGCCCGCCGAAAGCCGTACCGGGGAGGCAGCTCAGCACCCGTCACCGGCCGCGCCGGAGCCGGTGGACGCGGGGACCGAACCCACCAACGGCGGGCCCGTACCGCTGACCGCGCCACGCGAGGGCACGCCCGCGCCGGTGGCCACCCCGAGCGAGCTCGACGAGGTCGTGGCCCGCTTCGCGGCGGGCACCGGACCGGTGGCCCTGGACGCCGAACGCGCCTCGGGGTACCGCTACAGCCAGCGCGCCTACCTGGTGCAACTGCGCCGGGCCGGCTCCGGCACGGCGCTGATCGATCCGCTGCCGCTGCCCGACCTGGCCGCCCTTGACGCGGCGATCGGCGGGGCCGAGTGGGTGCTCCACGCGGCCAGCCAGGATCTGGCCTGCCTGGCGGAGGTCGGGTTGCGTCCCCGACGGCTCTTCGACACCGAACTGGCCGCCCGGCTGGCCGGGTTCGAGCGGGTCGGCCTGGCCGCGCTGACCGAACAGCTGCTCGGCTACACCCTGGAGAAGCACCACTCGGCGGCGGACTGGTCCAGCCGGCCGTTGCCGGAGTCCTGGCTGACGTACGCGGCACTGGACGTGGAGATGCTGGTCGACCTGCGGGACGCCCTCGACGAGGAGCTGCGCCGGCAGGGCAAGTCGGCGTGGGCGGCGGAGGAGTTCGCCGCGCTGGTCCGCACCGGCGCCCGTCCGCCGCGGGTGCGCGCCGAGCCCTGGCGGCGTACCTCCGGCATCCACCGGGTCCGGGGCGCGCGGGCGCAGGCGCGGGTCCGTTCGCTCTGGTACGCCCGGGACCAGATCGCCGCCCGGCGGGACGCGGCCCCGGGCCGGGTGCTGCCCGACTCGGCCATCGTGGCCGCCGCCGAGCTGGACCCGAAGGACGAGAAGACCCTGCTCACCCTCCCCGGCTTCGGCGGGCGGTCGGTCCGTCGGCTCGCCCGGACCTGGCTGGCGGCCCTGGACGACGCCCGTGAGCTGCCGGAGGACGCGCTGCCGGCGGCCCCGACGGTGGAGGGTCCGCCGCCGCCGCATCGCTGGGCCGAGCGTGACCCGGTGGCGGCCGGCCGGCTGGCCCGCTGCCGGGAGGTGGTGGTCCGGATCGCCGGCGAGCACACCCTGCCCCCGGAGAACCTGATCGCCCCCGACTCGATCCGCCGGCTGGCCTGGCAGCCCCCGGAGGAGATCACTGACGACACGGTGGCGGAGACCCTGCGCGGCTTCAACGCCCGCGAATGGCAGATTGCCCTCCTCCTCCCCCACCTCACCGAGGCCCTCACCACCCCCACCTCCTGACCCCCACCGCCTTGCGCGTTGATCATGAAGTTGTTGTCACGACACGCCGTGGACTGACAACAACTTCATGCTCGACGCGAGCTTGGGCGGGGCGGCGGGCGAGGGGTTGGGGGGTGTGGGATGGGCCACATGGGGGGTGGTGTCGGGGTTGGTTACTGGCGAGTAGCATCCGAGGGAAATGCCAGTGCCGGCTAGGAGGCTCAAGTGCCCCGTGAAGTTCGAGATGTCGTCTTCGTCGACGGCGTCCGTACCCCGTTCGGCAAGGCGGGTGGCATGTACGCCAACACCCGCGCCGACGACCTGGTGATCCGCTGCATCCGTGAGCTGCTGCGCCGCAACCCGCAGCTGCCGCCGGAGCGGGTCGAGGAGGTCGCCATCGCCGCCACCACCCAGATCGGCGACCAGGGCCTGACCATCGGCCGCACCGCCGCCCTGCTGGCCGGCCTGCCCAAGACGGTCCCCGGCTTCGCCATCGACCGGATGTGCGCCGGCGCGATGACCGCCGTAACCACCGTCGCCAGCGGCATCGCCATGGGCGCGTACGACATCGCCATCGCCGGCGGTGTGGAGCACATGGGCCGCCACCCGATGGGTGAGGGCGTCGACCCCAACCCGCGGATCATCGCGGAGAAGCTGGTCGACCCGTCCGCCCTGGTCATGGGCGCCACCGCGGAGAACCTGCATGACCGGGTCCCGCACATCACCAAGGAGCGCACCGACGCGTTCGCGCTCGCCTCGCAGCAGAAGACCGCCAAGGCGTACGCCAACGGCGAGCTGCAGGACGACCTGGTGCCGGTCGCCATCCGCGACGAGGAGAACGGCTGGGGCCTGGCCACCGTGGACGAGGCTCCCCGGGACACCTCGCTGGAGAAGCTCGCCTCCCTGAAGACCCCGTTCCGCCCGCACGGCAAGGTCACCGCGGGCAACGCGGCCGGCCTGAACGACGGTGCCACGGCCAGCCTGCTCGCCTCCGAGGACGTCGCCCGCGAGCTGGGCCTCCCGGTCGCCATGCGGCTGGTGTCGTTCGGCTTCGTCGGCGTCGAGCCCGAGGTGATGGGCGTCGGCCCGATTCCGTCGACCGAGAAGGCGCTGCGGATCGCCGGCCTGACCATCGACGACATCGGCCTGTTCGAGCTGAACGAGGCGTTCGCCGTGCAGGTGCTCGCCTTCCTCGACCACTTCGGCATCGCCGACGACGACCCGCGGGTCAACCCGTGGGGCGGGGCGATCGCCATCGGTCACCCGCTGGCGTCCTCGGGCGTCCGGCTGATGACCCAGCTCGCCCGGCAGTTCGCCGAGCACCCCGAGGTTCGCTACGGCCTCACCGCCATGTGCATCGGCATCGGCATGGGCGGCACCGTGATCTGGGAGAACCCGCACTGGGAGGGTGGCAACAAGTGAGCACGCTCGCCGCACCGAACGAGGTCGTCACCAAGGCGCTGCTGCGTCAGGTGAACGTACCCGGCCTGGACCGGCCGGCCGCCCTGATCACGCTGGACAACGGCTTCGACCACACCAAGCCGAACACCTTCGGCCCGGCCGGCCTGACCAGCCTGGACGAGGCGATCACCGCCGCCCTCGCGGCGAACCCGGCGTTCATCGCGGTCACCGGCAAGCCGTACATCTTCTGCGTGGGCGCGGACATCGTCGGCCTGCCGGCGCTCGCCGACCGCGCGCAGGCGCTGGAGATCGGCCGGCTCGGCCACCGGGTCTTCGCCCGGCTCAAGGACAGCGAGATCCCGACCTTCGCCCTCGTCAACGGCGCGGCGATGGGCGGCGGCCTGGAGCTGGCCCTGCACTGCCACTACCGGACGCTGTCCGGTGGCGCGGCGGCCCTGGCGCTGCCCGAGGTGTCGCTCGGCCTGGTCCCCGGCTGGGGCGGCACCCAGCTGCTGCCGAACCTGATCGGCATCCCGGCCGCCACCCAGGTGGTCATCCAGAACCCGCTGATGCAGAACAAGATGCTCAAGCCGAAGCAGGCCGCCGAGATGGGCATCGCGGACGTGCTGCTGGAGCCGGCGGACTTCCTGGAGCGGTCCCTCGAGTGGGCGGCCGGCGTGGTCCGGGGCGAGGTCACCGTGACCCGGCCCGAGGTCGACAGGGACATGTGGGCGGGCGTGCTCTACTTCGCCCGGCAGACCCTCGACCAGCGGCTGCACGGCGCGGTTCCGGCCGCGTACAAGGCGCTGGACCTGCTGGAGACGGCCAAGGACGCCGACTTCGCCACCGGCACCGCCGCGGAGGACGAGGCCCTGGCCGACCTGGTCTTCTCCGAGGAGCTGCGCAGCGGCCTGTACGCCTTCGACCTGGTACAGCGGCGGGCCAAGCGGCCGGCCGGCGCGCCGGACAAGGGCCTGGCCCGCCCGGTCACCAAGGTGGGCATCGTCGGCGCCGGCCTGATGGCCAGCCAGCTCGCGCTGCTCTTCGCCCGCCGCCTCCAGGTGCCGGTCGTGATGACCGACCTGGACCAGTCGCGGGTGGACAAGGGCGTCGGCTACGTGCACACCCAGATCGAGAAGGCCGTCAGCAAGGGCCGGATGGACAAGGGCACCGCCGCCAAGCTGTACGGCCTGGTCAGCGGCTCCCCGAAGGCAGAGGCCTTCGCCGCGTCGACGCCGGGCCAGCTCACTTCGTTCGCTGACTGTGACTTCGTCATCGAGGCGGTCTTCGAGGACCTGAACGTCAAGAAGCAGGTCTGGGCCGAGCTGGAGAAGATCGTCAAGCCGGAGGCCGTGCTGGCGACGAACACCTCGTCGCTGTCGATCAGCGCGATGGCGGAGGAGCTGGAGCACCCGGAGCGGGTGGTCGGCTTCCACTTCTTCAACCCGGTCGCCGTGCTGCCGCTGCTGGAGATCGTCCGCGGTGAGCGGACCGACGACGTCGCCCTGGCCACCGCGTTCGCGGTGGGCAAGCAGCTGAAGAAGTCCTCGGTGCTGGTGAAGGACGCCCCGGCGTTCGTGGTCAACCGGCTCCTCACCCGCTTCCTCGGCACGGTCTTCGCCGCCGTCGACGCGGGCACCCCGCTGGACGTGGCGAACAGCGCGCTGGACCCACTGGGCCTGCCGATGCGCCCGCTCGCCCTGCTCCAGCTGGTCGGCCCGGCCGTGGCGTACCACGTGGGCGGCACCCTGCACGCGGCGTACCCGGACCGGTTCGGGGTCAGCGAGAACCTCAAGCGGATCGCCGACTCCGGCCAGCCGATCGTGGTCGACGACCAGATCAACGCCGACGTCGCCAAGCTGCTCGTGGTCGGCGACCAGCCGCTGACCGCCGAGCAGGTACGCCAGAACGCGCTCGACGCGCTGGCGCAGGAGATCCGGCTGATGCTCGACGAGGGCGTCGTCGCCGAGGCGCAGGACATCGACCTGTGCATGATCCTCGGCGCCGGCTGGCCGTTCCACCTGGGCGGCGTCACGCCGTACCTGGACCGGACCGGCACCTCCGAGCGGGTCACCGGCCGGCGGTTCCTGCCGCGCGGGGTCGCCAGCCTGCGCGCCTGACCCTCCCGCTCCCCCGCGATCGCGGTGGCCGGCCGTCCCTCCCGGACGGACCGGCCACCGCGATCGTCATTCCGGGCGCCCGCGCCGACCCGTGCCTCTCGTGGTGCGGCGGCGCGACCGCCCGGGTGACCGACCGCCGAGCCGGGACCGGCAGGGCCGCCCGGTCACGACCCGGCGGCGGTTTCGTCACCTCGTCGCCGGGCGGACAGCGGCACGTCATCCGGCCTGGCTACGATCACCCGTCACGATCTTCACCTGGAGCTGACCCATGTCCCAGCCGCCGTCCAATCCCTATCCCGGTTCCTACCCCCCGCCCCAGCAGCCCGGCGGCTACCCGCCGCAGCAGCCGGGCCCGCAGTACGGCGGGGGCTACCCGCCGCAGCAGCCCGGCCCCCAGTACGGCGGCGGTTACCCGCCGCAGCAGCCCGGCCCGCAGTACGGCGAGGGCTACCCGCCGCAGCAGCCCGGCCCCCAGTACGGCGGCTACCCGGGCGAGCAGTCCGCCCCGCAGGCCGGCTCCTACCTGGAGAGCGGCCAGCCGTCCTACGGCGCCCCGGCCGGCCCGCCACCGAAGAAGTCGAACGTCGGCCGGATCCTGCTGATCACCCTGGCCGTCGTGGTGGTGCTCTGCCTGGGCGGCGGCGCGGTCCTCTTCTTCGCCGCCAAGGACGAGGTCGGCGACGTGGTTGGCGCCACTAAGACCCGGGTGACGGCGCCCGAGACCCTCGCCGGCCGCACGAAGTCCACCGACCCGGCCCTGGTGAAGGTCGCCAAGGACGTCGAGGACAGCCTTCGCAGCGACACGCCGAACGCGACGAGCGCCGTGAGCGCCTTCTACGGCAGCGCGGCGAAGAAGGACCTGGTGATGGTCGGCGCGGCCTCCGGCCTCAACCCAGATCCGGCCAAGTCCCTCGACGCCAACATCCGGTCGCTGGGCACCAGCGGTCTCGAAATCGGCGAGATGAAGACCGTCGACGCCGGCCCGCTCGGCGGCGAGGCGAAGTGTGGCGACGCCAAGGCGGGGCAGGTGCCGCTCGGGATCTGCGTCTGGAGCGACCGAGGCAGCACCGGGGTGATCGGCCTGTACTTCAAGACCGGCGCCGAGGCGCAGGCCCAATTCAGCACGATGCGCGGCCAGATCGAGCAGAAGGGCTGACGCCCGCCGGACCGGCGCACCGGGCCCCCGCCACTCGGCGGGGGCCCGGTGTCGTTTCCGGTCACCCTGCTGTTGGGGGCGACGCCGACGACGGTCAGACCGACCCGGCTCGTTCCGCGGCGCTGCGGCAGACGCAGAACTCGTTGCCCTCCGGATCGGCGAGCACCACCCAGCCGGTGCCGTCCGGGCGACGGCGGTCGGCGACCAGGACGGCGCCGAGCCCGAGCAGCCGCTCGACCTCCTCGTCCCGGGTCCGGTCGGCCGGTTGCAGGTCGAGATGGAACGCGCCCTTGCCGTGCCGCTCGCCGACCTCGGCGAAGAGCAGGTCGGGACCGTGGCCGCCGGGCGCGACCAGGACCGCCTCGGGGTCACCCGGCTGGTCGTCGTCGTGCAGCCGGCGGTCGAGCACCCTCGCCCACCAGCTGGCCAGGGTGTACGGGTCGTCGGACTCGACGGTGACGCAGTGGATCAACGCACTCACGGTGCTTCCTCCTGGTGGAGTGCGCCCCGCGGCAGTGGATGGTGTCAGCGGTGACCGGGGCGGGGCGCGGGACTGTTCCTGGTGGACATCGACCGCACCCCCTTCCGCGCGTCGGCTGACGCGGCCGATCATGTCACCGCTCGGCCGCGCGGCACAACCCCGTTGCGACGACGCCGACCCGGCCCAGCGCTCGTCGCTGTAGCGGGCCGCCGGGGTTTCGGCCGGTACGTTGCCGTCCACGCCGCCCACCGCCGCGAACCCGGCGGTGCTGCTGCCGTCGTTGTGGTACGGCGGGCAGGAGGTCCGGTCAGTTCGGGCAGGGGGCGTCGGCCGACGGCAGGGTGGCGGTCACCTCCAGGCCGCCGCCCGGCTGGGCGACCACCGTGACCGCGCCGCCGTGCGCGTCGCAGACCGCGCGGACGATGGAGAGCCCGAGGCCGGACCCGCGCGCGCCGGTCCGCTCCTGGCCGCCGCGCCGGAACGGCTCGAACAGCCCCGGCACGTCGGCCTGGGCGACCTCGAAGCCGGTGTTCCCCACCACCAGCCAGGAACGCTGCCCGTCGCTGCCGGTACGCACCCAGATCCGGCCGTGCAGGTGGTTGTAGCGGACCGCGTTCTCGATCAGGTTGCCGGCGAGCCGGTCCAGCAGCCCCGGGTCGCCGACCACCGGCGCCGGGCGCAGCGAGGTCTGCACCCGCAGGCCGATCCGTTCCACCTCGCGGGCGACGGCGGAGAGCGCGTTGGCGGTGCCGACCGCGAGGTCACACTCGGCGCGGCGGCCCAGCCGGCGGCCGGTCTGGGCCTCGCTGCGAGCCAGCACCAGCAGGGCGTCGACCAGCCCGTTGGCCCGCTCCGAGGCGTCCCGCACCACGGTCGCCATCCGGCGGTACTCGGCGATGTCCGCCTCGTCGTCGCTGAGCGTCACGTCGATCTCGGTCCGCATCACCGCGAGCGGGGTACGCAGCTCGTGCGAGGCGTTGGCGACGAAGCGTTTCTGCGCCTCGAACGCGGCGGCGATCCGGTCCAGCATCGCGTCGAACGTCTTGGCCAGCTCGGCCACCTCGTCGTCCGCCCCGGACCAGCCGATCCGCTGGTCGAGGGTGGCCTCCCCGAGGCGCTGGGCGGTCGCGGTGACCTGGTGCAGCGGGCGCAGCGCCCGGCCGGCCACCAGCCACGCCCCGGCGACCCCGACCACGCTGATCGCCAGCAACGCCAGCAGGCCCTTGACCAGGAGCTCCCGCGACGCGGCGTCGACCAGCTCCCGCTGCCACTGCCCGGCGTCCAGGGTGCGGCCGTCGGCGAGCACCACCGTGGTGCCGGGCAGCAGCTCGTCCGTCGGGCGCAGCGCGTCGCGGACCAGCAGCCAGGCGAGCAGCACCAGGATCACCCCGGCGCCGACCAGCAGCACCCCGTTGAGCAGGGTGAGCCGCAGCCGAAGCGTGGGACGCAGCCGCAGGGCGCTCATGCGGCCACCTCGGCCGTCCGGTAGCCGGCGCCCACCACCGTCTCGATCAGCGGCGGGTCGCCGAGCTTCTTGCGCAGCGTCATCACGGTGACCCGGACGATCGTGGTGAACGGGTCGGTGTTCGCGTCCCAGACCCGTTCCAGCAGCTCCTCGCTGGAGACCACCGCGCCGCGGGCCTTGAGCAGCTCGGCGAGGACGCCGAACTCCTTGTTGGTCAGGTCGACCGGCTCGCCGCCCCGGGTGACCACCCGACGGGCCGGGTCGAGCACCAGGTCGGCGACCTCCAGCACCGGCGGGGCGGCCGGGGTGGCCCGCCGGCCGAGCGCCTGCACCCGGGCGACCAGCTCGTCGAAGGCGAACGGCTTGGGCAGGTAGTCGTCGGCCCCGAGCTGCAGTCCCTCGACCCGGTCGGCGACGGTGCCGCTCGCGGTGAGCATCAGCACCCGGGTCAGGGTGCCCGACGCGGCCAGGTCGGCGCAGATCCGGTCGCCGGGCACGCCGGGCAGGTCCCGGTCCAGGATCACCACGTCGTACCGGGTGACGAAGGCGGCCTCGTGCCCGGTGTCGCCGTCGTACGCGACGTCCACCGCCATGCCCCGCTTGCGCAGCCCGCGCGCGATCGCGTCGGCGAGGTTGCGCTCGTCCTCCACCACCAGTACCCGCATCCCGGCCTCCTGCCTCGTGACCTCCCGACAACCTAGTGCCGGCTGCCAAACCGGCGGCCCTCGCCGTCGTTGCAGAAAACCTTCGGGTACGCGATGCTTCCCGGCACCCACCTACATGCGCGCCGCCCGGTGCGGCGCCCGGCGACGAGCGGACGGAGCTGCCATGACCGGAACGCCGGGGCGGAACATCGCGTACCGCGGCTTCCGCCTGCCGGCCGACCTCGACCTCGGCACGGCCGAAGGGGTGGTCGCCGTCCCGGGCGGCGTGACGATCGGGGCGCCGGTCGGACAACTCGACCACACCGACCCGCACACCGGCCGCACCGCCCGGTACGACCTGGCGACCTGGACCACCCCGGTGGTGTGGCCGGGCTTCGGCGTCGACGAGCTCGTCCCGTCCTGGACCGGGGACACCCCGGAGGGCGGCTGGCTCCAGGTCGAGCTGCGCGGCTGGGACGGGGACGCGCCGTCCACCGACTGGTACGTGCTGGGCCGCTGGGCCGCCGACGACACGACGATCCACCGCACCTCCGTGCCCGGCCAGACCCACGACGAGGCCTGGGCGAAGGTCGACACGATGGGCGCCCTGCGCTCGCCGATCACCGGCTGGCAGGCGCGGGTCACCCTGTTCCGCCGGACCGACGTCGCGGCCGGCCCGGTGCTGCGTACCGTCGGGGCGGTGGCCTCGGCCGCGGACGTGGACCCGCCCGACCAGCCGGCCGCCACCGCGGCGGTCGGCGCGGCGCGCGGGCGGGTGCTCGACGTGCCCCGGTACGCGCAGCGCCTGCACGCCGGCGGCGAGACCCGCTGGGGCGGCGGCGGGGACTCCTGGTGCAGCCCCACCAGCGTGTCCATGGTGCTGGACTTCTGGGGCGCCGGTCCCACCCCCGACCGGTACGCCTGGGTGACCCCGCCCGGCCCCCGCCCGGTGGTGGTGCACGCCGCCCGGGGATGTTACGACCACGCCTACGCGGGCGCGGGAAACTGGCCATTCAACACCGCGTACGCGGGGCTGCACGGGGTGGATGCGTTCGTCACCCGGCTGCGCTCCCTCGCCGAGGCGGAACTCTTCGTCGCGGCCGGGGTGCCGCTGGTCGTCTCCGCGCGATTCCGGCGCGGGGAGATCCCCGGGCTCGACTACGACACCAACGGCCACCTGCTGGTGCTGGTCGGGTTCACGGAGGCCGGCGAGCCGGTGCTCAACGACCCGTACGCCCCAACCGACGACGGGGTCCGCAGGACCGTGCCCCGGGACCGTTTCCAGGCCGCCTGGCTGGGCGGCAGCGGCGGCCTGGCGTACGTGATCCGGCCGGCCTCGGTGCCGCTGCCACCCGCCCCCGCGCAGGCCAACTGGTGAACCGCTGATCAGCGGCGGTCCGGCCAGACCACCAGGCCGCCGGAGGGCCGCAGGCAGACCAGGGCGGCGGTCGCCACGGCACAGTCGTCCCACGAGCCCGGCAACACGGCCCGGACCCGGGCCTGCCCGGCCGGGAGGTCCAGGTCGGCGACCAGGGTCCGGTCCTCGCCGAGCCGGCGGAGCCCGAGCAGCGCCGGCTCGTACCGGTCCCCGCCGCTCAGCCGCCAGCGACCGAGCCGGGCGAGGACGCCGCCGGTGCGCGGGTCGACCACCGACAGGTCCATCTCCAGGCCGACGGCCGGCGCGCTGGCGAGGAGCCGACCGTCGGCCGGGCCGATCCCGAGCCAGCGGTCGTTCGTCCAGAGGAGCCGCCCGGTGGCCGGGTCGATGGCCCGCACCCCGGAGCCCCGGTCGCGCAGGCAGATCACCACGGCGCAGTCGCTGAACCAGTCCACGGCCGACGGGCCGACCGGCCTGCTCCAGCGCCGGTCCAGCCGGTCCAGGCCGTACGCGGTGACCGTGCCCGGCGCCCCGTCGAGCAGCAGCAGGTCGCCGACGACCTGGGTGACCCGGTAGGACAACCCGTCCGGGGCCGGCGGCACCCGCCCGGCGCGCAGGAGCTCCCCCGAGCCGGCGTCGTGGACCTCCACCCGGCCCGCGGCGGTGACCAGCACCACCCGCGTCACGCCCCGGTCGCCGAACTCGTACGCGAGCCCGTTGCCGGGCAGCGGCAACGACCACCGGGCCCGGCCCGACACCGGGTCGACCGACCGGACGGTGCCCGTCCCGTCCGCCCGGGGCGTCTCGAAGAGCACGCCGCCGGCCTCCGTCCGCACCGGGTAGCCGGGCTGCCGCCAGCGCACCGCCCCGGTGTCCGGGTCCAGCGCGGTGGAGGCGGGGTCACCGGCCCCGGCGGGACTGCTGATCACCAGCACCGCGCCGGCCACCGTGGTGAGGCCGAGCGCGTGGTCGCCGGTGGGCAGGACGAACCGCCACAGCGGCTCCCCGCCGGGCAGCCGGTGCCCGGTCACCAGCCGACCCGACCGCCCCACGGTGCCCGGACCGTCGGCGACCACCAGCCGGTCGGCGAGCACCAGGAAGCCGGCGCCCTGCGGGGCGGGCACCGGCACGGACGGCCGCCGGCCCGGGGCGGCGGCCGAGCCGGCCAGACCGAGCAGCGCGGCACAGAGCAGCGCCACGAGGCGCGCCGACGGGGACGCGGGACGGCGCGGGCCGGGCGGCGGCTCGACCTCGTCGCCGTGCCGCAGCTCACCCAGCTCGATCACCCGGCTCACGGCAGCCGCCACAGCCCGAACCCGCCGTCGGCCCGCCGGCAGACGAGCACGCCCTCGCCGACCCGGCCGTCGTCGAGCAGGCCGGGCAGCGCGCCGATCACCCGGGCCCGGGCGGCGCCCAGATCCAGCTCGGCCACGACCAGCCGCCCGTCCCGGCCCCGCCGGGTGCCGATCAGCGGATCGTCCCGGTCGGACCAGACCGCCAGCTCCCACCGGCCCAGGTCGGCCAGCAGCCGATCGGTGGCCGCGTCGAGGTACGGCCGCGCGGCGGGCCGGGGCCGCCGGGTCGACGGCACCCGCGTCGGGTCGTCGCGGAGCTCACCCAGATCGATGACGGTCACGGCCCCCCTCCCCGCCCGCCCGCCGGGCGGGCGCCGTCGGAACGCACCGGCGCGGCCGGGGGCGACAGCCCGCCGCCTGTACGATGGCCCGTCGTGGCCGTGCCGGTGGTAGACCCCTCGTTGAACTCCGCTTCCGTCGCGGTCGAGCCCGTCGTGGCCGACCCGCCGCGCCGGCCCCGACGCCGGCCGGCCCGCGCCGACGTGCTGGCCATCGGAGCCTATGCGTTGCTCGGCGTTCTCGTCTGCCTCAACTACTGGGTGGACGTCCAGCACCGGGTCTCGTCGCACCTGCCGACGGACCACAGCTGGTTCGAGTGGCTCTTCACGCACGGCGCCTACTCGGTGCGGCACCTGGAGAACCCGCTCTTCACCGCCCGGCAGAACGCGCCGGACGGCGTGAACATGATGGCGAACACCTCGCTGCTCGGGGTCACCCTGCCGCTAGCGCCGCTCACCCTGCTCCTCGGCCCCCAGGTGATGTACGCGCTCTACCTGGGTGGGGCGCTCGCCGCGACGGCCGGCACGTCGTACTGGATGCTGTCGCGGCACCTGGTCCGCTCCCGGGGCGCGGCCTTCGTGGGCGGCGCGTTCCTCGGCTTCGCGCCCGGCATCGTGCACCACGCCAACGGGCAGCCGAACTTCGTCTCGAACTTCCTGCTCCCGCTGATCGTGGTGCGGGTGCTGCGCCTCGGGGAGCCGGGCCGGTGGTGGCGCAACGGGATCGCGCTCGGCGTGCTGGTCGCGTACCAGATCTTCATCAACGAGGAGATGCTGCTGCTCACCGCGCTGGCCTGCCTCGTGGTGGTGGCGGCCTACACCGCGCAGCGACCGCGGGCGGCGTGGGCCCGGGCCGGCAACTTCCTCGCCGCCGGCGGCGTCGGCGCCGGGCTCGCCCTCCTGCTGACCGCCTACCCGATCTGGTTCCAGTTCACCGGGCCGCAGTCCTACCGGGGCCTGCAGGGCGGCGTCTTCCACAACTGGGGCGAGGACCTCGCCGCGTTCGTCACCTTCGCCCGGGACACCGTCGCCGGGGACGAGGCGGTGGAGCAGACCATCGGGCTGACCGAGCAGAACACCTGGTTCGGCTGGCCGCTGGTGCTGGTCGCGCTGGTCGCCCTGGTGCTGCTGGTCCGCCGCTCGCTCGCCGCCCGGATCCTCGCCGTGCTGGTGGTGGTCTTCGGCGTCGCGGCGATCGGCCCGAAGGTGCGGTTCGACGGGGTGGAGACCGCGATCGACGGGCCCTGGGCGTACGTGCCGGACGACCTGCCGCTGGTCGAGATGATGATGCCGACCCGGCTCTCCCTGGTGGTGGTCGCCGCGGTCGGGGTGCTGCTGGCGCTGGCCTGGGACGCCCTCAGCGGTGGCGGCCGCCCGCCGGTGCCGGCCCCGCGCACCGCGCCCGACGCCGGGGCCGCCGCACCGCGGGCCGCCCGGTCACGTCGCCGGCGGCTGCGCCCGATCGGGTACGCCGCGATCACGCTCGCGGTGCTGCCGCTCTTCCCCCGGCCGCTGCCCGCCCAGCACGTGGACCCGCCGCCGCACTTCATCACGGCCGGCGGCTGGCGCCCGTACGTCCCGGCCGGCCGGACGCTGGTGCCGGTGCCCGTCCCGAGCAACGTGCACGGCCTGCCCACGTTGCGCTGGAGCGCGCTGACCGGGCAGGAGTTCCCCGTCCCGGGCGGCTACTTCATCGGGCCGAACGAGCGGGGCGAGGGCGTCTTCGGTGCGCCGAACCGGCCGACCAGCACCCTGATCTACGCCACCATGGACGCGAACCGGGTACCGCCGCTCACCGGCGAGAACCGCCGCCAGGCGGTCGAGGACCTGCGGTTCTGGCGGGCCTCGGTGGTGGTGCTCGGCGCCAACCCGCGCGAGGCGGTGCTGCGGGAGCTGATGACCGCCCTGCTCGGCCCGCCGCGGCGGGTCGAGGACGTCTGGCTCTGGGACGTCCGCGGCCTGGTGTAGCGCCATGGCTCCCCGCCGGCGGCCGCCGGCTGGCGGCGGCCGGCGTCGCCGAGGTCACCCGGACAGCCGCCGGCTGCACCGGCCGCGGCCCGCTCAGCCGACCAGCGACCGGACGTCCCACAGGTGGCCGCCGGGCACGTCCCGGCCGGGGCCGACGAGGGCGTCCAGCGTCGCGCGGACCGGGTCGGCCGGCGTCGAGCCGGCCTGGACCAGGACGGCGGCCCGCCAGTGGCGCAGGTCCTCGACCGCCTGGCGACGGTCCGCGTCGCCGACCGGCGGCACCTGGCCGCTCTCCGCGGCCCGGCGCAGCAGCAGCGAGGTCGGGGTGTCCGGCGCGCCCCAGTGCGCGGTCGGGTCGGCCGCGCTGGCCGGGCCGATGAAGTAGCCGCCCGGCGCGGCGAAGGCCAGCCCGGTCCGGGCCGACCAGAACGTGGCCGGGCTGACCGCCGCCCCGGTCACCGGGGGCACCGGCACCAGGGTCCGGCCCGGCGGCACGTACGCCCGCCAGCCGCCGTCGGCCACGAACGCCGGCATCGGCCCGGCGGGCACGGTACGGATCGGCGTCGGGGCGAGCGGGAGCAGCGCGGCCGCCACCGCCCCGGTCCAGAACAGCCGCCGCCCCGGCCCGACGCGGTGGTCGTACGCCCGGTCCAGGGCGAGGGCGAGCAGCACCCCCAGCACCGGCACGCAGACCAGCGCGAACCGGGCCGGCACCACCAGGTCGAGCAGCGGCACCCCGCGGAGCAGCCGGTACGGCCCGGGCAGCCCGGTCTCGTGGTGGTCGACCCGGATCTCGGTGCCGAGGGAGAGCAGGGCGAAGAGCAGGCCGCAGCCGGCCAGCGCGCGGACCAGGGGCCGCCGCCACAGCCGGACCACCACCAGCACGGCGAGCAGCGGCAGAACCGGCCCGAAGAAGGAGTTCTCCTCGGTCGCGTTCGGCGACAGCAGCCCCGCCGAGTGGGCGTCCCCGGCGACGGTCTGCCGGGCGGCGGCGCTGAACGAGGCCGCGTCGAGGCGGAAGCCCGCCGCGAAGAAGGGCATCCCGGCGTAGTTGCCGGGACCGTGGAACTGGAACCACAGCGGGTACGCCAGCAGCGCCCCCGCCACCAGCGCGCCGACGCCGAGCCGGCCGAGCAGCGCGGGTGCCCGCCGCCGCGCGCCGGCCGGGTCGGCCAGCGCGTACGCCCCGGCGAGGACCCCGGCGGCGAGGGCGAGGAAGACCAGCACCTCCTCGCCGAGGAAGACCTGGTACGCCACCGCCAGCCCGAGCAGCACGCCGTCCCGCCGCACCCGGTCGGCGGCGGGCCGGAACACCAGTCCGAGGATCACCGGGGCCAGGAACTGGGCGGCCATGTGCAGGTGCGCCCCGGCCTGCGAGACCATCCCCGGGGCGAAGCCGCAGAACAGCCCGCCCACCGCCGCCGCGGCCCGGGAGCGGACCAGCCGGCGGGCCAGCAGGGCGTACCAGGCGGTGGCGGTGCCGGCCAGGCAGCAGACCACGGCCACCAGGAAGGCCGTCTGCGAGCCGAACAGCCAGGTCACCGGGGCCAGCGGCACACCCAGCCCGAGCACCGAGGTGTTGGCCATCAGGTTGACCCCGTCCGGGACGTTCAGGGCCGTGCTGTGCAGCGGGTTCTCCGCGCCGGCCACCGCCCGCGCGGCCCGGGCCAGCATCCACTCGAAGAGCATCTGGTCGCCGGCCTGGTGGAAGAGCCGCTCGGGGCGGCCCCACTGCCCGCCGGTAAGCAGCACGGCCAGCCCGAGGTAGCCGGCCACCACCAGCGCGTCGACGGGACGCGGCGCGCGGCGGCGGGGCCGGTCCGCCGGGGGCGCGTCGGGCGGGACGGCGGCCGGCGGGGCGGCGGTCAGGCCGACCGGTCGGTCAGTGTCCGGACGTCCCACAACCACACGTCCAGCTCCTGCCGGCCGGGGCCGACCAGCTGCTCGACGGTACGCCGCAGCGGCTCGGCGTTCTGCTGGTCCAGCGGCAGCACCACGACGGCGGCCCGCCAGTGCCGCAGCTCGTCCAGGCAGCGGCGGCGCTGCCGGTCGTCCAGCTTCGGCGTGCGGCCGGTGGTGGCCACCTCCTCGAGCAGGTCGCCGATGCCGCTCGGCCGCCCGCCGAACCGGCCCGGGTCGCCGGTCACGCCGTTGCGCGGGGCGAGGAAGTAACCACCGGGGATCTTGAAGTCCAGGTTGGTGCTGGCGGCCCAGCGCATCGCGTGGGTGTTGCCCATGCTGGGCACCGGCACCGACACCAGGGTCTGGTCCGGGCCGACGTACTCGCGCCAGCGGTCGGCGGTGATGAACCGCGGCACCGCCGGACGGGTGGTGACCTGCAGCGGCATCGGCGCGATCGGCAGCAGCGCGAGGACCAGGCCGGCGACTGCCAGCGTCCGCACGGTCCGCCGCTCGGGCGTCCGCAGCGACCAGGCCCGCTCGACCGCCAGGGCCAGCAGCACCCCGATCACCACGGTGGTGATCAGGCCGAACCGGGTGGGCACCACCGCGTCGAGCAGCGGCAGCCGGACCAGCAGCTCCCACGGGCCGGTGCCGAGGTCCCGGTCCCACCAGGACACCCGCTCGCCGAGGGAGAGCACCGCGAAGCACAGCCCGGTCGCCGCGAGTGCCCGGACCACCACCTCGCGCCGCAGCCAGGCCACGATGCCGACGGCCAGCAGCGACAGGCTCCAGCCGAAGAAGGCGTTCTCCTCGGAGTAGTTCGGGGCGAGGTTGACGTTGGCCCGTTCGTTGCCGCCGAGGGTGGGCGAGCCGGGGGCGAAGAACGCGGCGATGTCGTTGCCGTAGTCGCGGACCGTGTCGCTGAGCCCGTGGTACGCCATCGGCCCGGCGAACTGCACCCAGAGCGGGTACGCCAGCAGCGCCCCGGCCAGCAGCGCGCAGACTGCCAGCCCGGTGGCGAGCGGGCGCCACGCGGCCGACCAGCGGTCGCGCCGCTGGGCGAGCACGGCGACCAGGAAGACGCCGCAGGCCAGCGCGGTGAAGAGGAGGATCTCCTCGTTGATGAACGCCTGGACGGTGACCAGCAGGGCGAGCAGCGCGCCGTCGCGGACCGGGCGGGTGGCGCGGGTCAGCACCAGCACCCGCCACACGATGAACGGCAGCAGGAACTGGGAGATGATGTTGGGGTGCCAGTTGGCGTGCGAGAGCATCGCCGGCGAGAACCCGCAGAACCAGCCGCCGACCGCGGCGGCCAGCCGGGTCCGTACGACGTGTCGGGAGAGCACGTGGTACCAGGCGGCGGCGGTGCCGGCGAGGCCGAGCGTCACCAGCGTCACGAAGGACACGGCCGGTCCGAAGAGGAGGGTCACCGGCACCATCGGGATGCCGAGCGCCAGAATGGCGGTGTTCGCCATCAGGTTGACCCCGTCGGGGTAGTTGAACTGGTCGGTGTAGAACGGGAACTCGCCGTGCAGCACCACCCGCACCGAGTGGGCGAGGAAGAACTGCACCTGCGCCGGGTCGCTGCTGTAGAGCGAGGCGACCCGACCGGCCGGGTCGGCCCAGATCCGGCTGGTCACCCAGACCGCGGCGAGCAGGAAGACGCCGTGTACCGCGAGGTCCTGCCGGCGGGGCATCCGCCGCCAGCGGCGCAGCGGCGCCGCCAGCCGCCCTCCGACGCCCGGCCGCACCGGAGTGTCCAGGGTCACGGCGGACTCGGAGCCGGCGCGGGCGTCGGGTCGGGACTCGACACGGGGCTCGGCAGAGGTCACAGTCGGCGGAGTCTACCGGAGCCGGAAAACGGCACGAAACGCAACGCGTCGTCCTATGTGGTGGGTGGACCGGGCGAGGCGGTCGCGGTCCGGCGATCGGACATCTCGTACCATGTGGCTTCGAAAACACGACCGGCGACGCGATCGGGGGCGTACAGGTGGCTTCAGTCCGCCGGCGCGGCACGACGGCCACCGCACTGCTGACCCTGCTGCTGAGCGTGACCGCGTGCGGTCCGGTCGCCGACCGGCGGGCGACGACGCTGCCGGTCGGCTACGACACCCTGGACGGGTCGCTGACGGTGTGGCCGCCGCGCGGCAGCCTGGCCGGTGACGCCGTCACCACGGCGGCGGTCACCGCAGCGGTACGGGACTGGCGGTCGCCGGTCGACGACCGGGCGCACCTGCCCTCGTCGGGCATCCTCTTCTCCGGCCAGGTGGACGGGGCGCCGCTGGCCCTGGTCGCCGCGGACGTGCCCGGCGAGAGCGCGTCCTGGCTGCTCCAGCTCACCCGGGACGGCGACCGGTGGGCGGTCAGCCACGCCACCGAGTACACCGACCCGGGCTACCTGGTCTACTCCGACGTGCTGCCGGTCCAGCTCCCGGCCGGCCGGCGCTACCTGACCTCGGCCCGGGTGGAGCGGCTGCTCGACCCGGACGGGCGGGCGCTGCCCACCGCCGATGGCCTCTCCGCGCCGGTCGCGGTGCCGGCCTGCCGGGCGGTGGAGCTGACCGCGTCCCTGCGGCCCACCCGGTCGCTGCCGCGCGGCCGGGCCGCGGACCGCCTGCTCGACCTCGGTACGGCCACCGCCGACCCGCGGTACCCGCTGGTCCGCGACGAGACCGGATCCGGCCGCCGGGCCCTGACCGGGCTGGACACCTGTGTGCTCGCCGGCCAGCGGGGCCCGTTCGGCAGCATCCCGCGCCGGATCGGCGACCGGGACGCCCCCCGCTCGGTGCCGGAGTCGTGGCCGATGGCCAGGCTCGCCGTCCGCTCCCTGGGCGAGGTCGCCCTCGGCGGCGGCGAGCCGGCCGACCTGGAGCAGCTGAGCTGGGAGAGCGCCACCGGCACGATGACCGCGGTGGTCTACCGTCCGGCCGACGGCGGGACCCCGGTGGTGTCCCCCGCCGACCGCTCCACCACCCTCCAGGCGTACCTGCTGCCGATGCCGGGGCAGCCGCTGGCGGTGCTGAGCTGGCGGGCCACCCGGGACGCCTCGTTCGCCGCGCCGCCGGGCACGTCACGCCTGGTGGACCGGCCGGGGCTGGTGGTGGCGCCACAGCCGACGAGGAAGCAGACGTTCAGCCTGGCCGGCACCGAGAAGACCTGGTACCGGTCCGTCGGCGGCCGCTGACGTCGTTTGTTGCGGTGGTGGGGTTCGCGGGTCGAGCGCCGTCCGGCCCTTCTTGCTGATGACAGGAGGGGTGACCCTGATCAGCAGGGCCACCCCTCTGCGTGGTGCGTCAGTTCTTGGCGCCGGCCTCGTCACGCTGGACGTCGTCGACGGGCTGGGCGTCCAGGCCGGAGATCCAGCCGGTGACGTCCCGGGCCACGTCCTGCGCGGTCAGGCCGAGGTCCGCGAGGATCTGGGCGCGGGTGCCGTGTGGGTGCCAGTCGGCCGGTACGCCCAGGTCGCGCAGCGGCACCCGGACGTCGGCGTCCCGCATCGCCTGGGCGAGGGCGTCGCCGACGCCACCCACCCGGACGCCGTCCTCGACGGTGACCACGAGTCGGTGGCCGGCGGCGAGCTCGACCAGCTCGGCCGGGACCGGCCGGACCCAGCGCGGGTCGACCACGGTCACCCCGTAGCCCTGCTCGGCGACCCGGGCGGCCACCTCCATGCCCAGCGCGCCGAACGAGCCGACGGCGACCAGCAGCACGTCGGTGCGGGCCGACTCGGCGAGCACGTCGACGGTGCCGACCCGGCGTACGGCCGGCAGGTCGGCGGCGACCGTGCCGGTCGGGAACCGGACGATGGTCGGGCCATCGTCCACGGCGACCGCCTCGCGCAGCTCCTCGCGGAGGCTGCCGGCGTCCCGGGGGGCGGCGATCCGCAGGCCGGGCACCACGCCGAAGACGGACATGTCCCAGATGCCGTAGTGGCTCGGCCCGTCCGGGCCGGTGACGCCGGCCCGGTCCAGCACGAAGGTCACCGGCAGCTTGTGCATCGCCACGTCCAGCAGGACCTGGTCGAAGGCCCGGTTGAGGAAGGTGGCGTAGACCGCCACCACCGGGTGCAGGCCGCCCATCGCGAGGCCGGCCGCCGAGGTGGCGGCGTGCTGCTCGGCGATGCCCACGTCGTACGTCCGCTCGGGGTACTTGCGGGCCAGCTTGGCGATGCCGGTCGGCTCGGCCATGGCGGCGGTGATGCCGACCACGTCGGGCCGCTCGTCGGCGATGGCGACCAGCTCGTCGGCGAAGACGTGCGTCCACTTCACCGACGGCGCGGCGACCAGCTGGCCGGTCTCGACGTCGAAGGCACCCGGGCCGTGCAGGCAGTCCGCCTCGTCCTCCTCGGCCGGCCGGTAGCCGTAGCCCTTGCGGGTAACCGCGTGCACTATCACCGGGCCGCCGAAGTTCTTCGCCGCCCGCAGCGCCGACTCGACCGCGGCGACGTCGTGGCCGTCGACCGGGCCGACGTACTTGATGCCGAGGTCCTCGAACATGGCCTGCGGGGCGACCGCGTCCTTGATGCCCTTCTTGACCGCGTGCAGCACCTCGTACATCGGCTTGCCGACCAGCGGGGTCGAGCCGAGGGCCTCCTTGACGGTGTCGAGCACCTTCTCGTAGCCGGGGTTGAGCCGCAGCGAGGAGAGGTGGTCGGCGAGCCCGCCGATGGTCGGCGAGTACGACCGGCCGTTGTCGTTGACCACGATCACCAGCGGGTTGCCGGCGGTGGCGATGTTGTTCAGCGCCTCCCAGCACATGCCGCCGGTCAACGCGCCGTCGCCGACCACGGCGACCACGCTGCGCTGCTCGCCCCGCACGGCGTACGCCTTGGCCAGCCCGTCCGCGTACGACAGGGCGGTGGAGGCGTGCGAGTTCTCGATCAGGTCGTGCTCGCTCTCCGCCTGGCTCGGGTAGCCGGAGAGGCCACCGCGCTGGCGGAGCTTGTCGAAGCCGTCCTGCCGGCCGGTGAGGATCTTGTGTACGTAGGCCTGGTGGCCGGTGTCGAACAGGAGCCGGTCCCGGGGGGAGTCGAACACCCGGTGCATGGCCAGGGTCAGCTCCACCACGCCCAGGTTCGGACCGATGTGCCCACCGGTGCGGGAGACCTTGGCGATCAGGAAGTCACGGATCTCGGCGGCGAGGATGTCCAGCTGCTCGGCGCTCATCCGCTTCACGTCCTGCGGACCACGGACCGTGCCCAGCAGCCGACCGTGGTTGGCCGTGCCCTCTTCAACACTCATGACGGAAGAGTCTATCGGCCCTCCGACAGCCCGCAGCGCGGCCCGAGATCACCGCAGGTCGGGGCGGGTATGCCCGACTCACCCCGGTGCTCGGCGCCCGCCGCCGAGCATCAGCCGACGCGGACGCCCCGGCGGGGCGGCGGCGGCCCCGGAGTGTGGGATTCCGCACCCCGCGTCGGCGCTCCGGGCCGGCTCAGCCGGGCGGCAGGAGCAGGCCCACCAGCTCGACGTGCTGGGTCATCGGGAACAGGTCGAAGCCGCGCAGCGCGGCCAGCCGCCAGCCCAGGCCGGTGAAGGTGCGCACATCCCGGGCGAAGGCGGCCGGGTCGCAGGCGACGTACGCCACCGCCCGGGGGCGCCCGGCCACCACGTCCCGCACCACCTGGGCGCCCGCGCCGGTACGCGGCGGGTCGAGCACCACCACATCCACCGGGCCGGTGACCCGGCGGCGGGCCAGCGCGGTCTCCACCCGGGCCGCGACCACCTCCACCCGGGGCAGGTCGGCCAGGTTCTCCCGGGCCGCGGCCACGCCCTCCGCGGCGGACTCGACCAGGGTGACCCGGGCGTCGCCGACCCGACCGGCCAGGGCCGCGGCGAAGAGCCCGGCGCCGCCGTACAGGTCCCAGGCGGTCTCGCCGGGGCGCGGGTCGAGCAGGTCGAGGACCGCCCCGACCAGGGTGTCCGCCGCGACCGGGTGCACCTGCCAGAAGCCGGACGCGGGCAGCGACCACTCCCGCCCGGCGGCCACCTCCCGCACCACCGCCGGTCCGCTGACCGGCGTCGGGACCCTCTCGGCCACCGCCACCACGCTGACGTCGCCGCCGGTGGAGGCGACCGTCTCGACCGCCTCCGCGTCCGGCCAGCGGGCCCCGCTGGCGGCGAGCACCGGCAGCTCCTGGATCGCCGGGTGGGCGATCAGGCAGCGGTCGATCGGCACCACCTCGTGCGAGCGGTGCTTGAGCAGCCCGGCCCGGCCGGCGCCGTCGACCGCGTACCGGACCCGGGAGCGCCAGCCCAGCAGCCCGCCGGGCAGCGGCTCGACCCGGACGCCCAGCTCGTCGACCTCGGCGTCGGTGAGTCCGCCCAGCCGGGTGAGCTGCTCGCGCACCACGGCGGTCTTCCAGTCCAGTTGCGCCCCGGGCGCCACGTGCTGCAGGTCGCAGCCGCCGCAGCGGCCCGGCTTCGCGTACGGGCAGGGCGGCTCGACCCGGTCCGGGGACGCGTCGAGGATCTCCACCGCGTCGGCCCGGGCGAAGCCCCGGTGCAGCTCGGTCACCTCGGCCACCACCCGCTCGCCGGGGAGCGCGTGCCGCACGAAGACCACCTGGCCGTCGAACCGGGCCACGCAGTGCCCGCCCGGGGCGACCGCGTCCACGGTCAGCTCGACCCGCTCGGCCTCCTCCAGCCCCCGCCGCGCGCCGACCGTCCCGTCGACGTCCGCGCCGGCGGCGGCGTCCCGCGGGCCGGTCCGGCCGGACCCGGCCGTCACGGGCGCTCCCCGGCCGGGCCGCTCTCGCCGGGCGGCGCGGCGACCACCGGCGGGACGGTCGGCGGCAGGGTGCTGCGCGGGGCGACCCGCGGCCCGCGCGCCGGCCCGCGGCTGAGCGTGGCGTCCAGCCGGTCCAGGTTCTTGGCGGCGGTCGAGGCGAGCTGCCACGGCACGCTGGTCACCATCACCCCCGGCTCGAAGAGCAGCCGGCCCTTGAGCCGCAGCGCGCTCTGGTTGTGCAACAGGTTCTCCCACCAGCGGCCGACCACGTACTCGGGGATGAAGACGGTGACCACGTCGCGCGGCGACGCCCGGCGGGTGGAGGCCACGAAGTTGAGGATCGGCCGGGTGATCTCCCGGTACGGCGAGTCGACCACGGTCAGCGGGACGGGCATCTCCCGCCGCTCCCACTCCTCCTGGAGCTGGCGGGTGTCCTTCTCGTCCACGTTCACGGTCACCGCGGTGAGCGTGTCCGGCCGGGTCGCCCGGGCGTACGCGATGGCCCGCAGGGTCGGCTGGTGCAGCTTGCTGACCAGCACGATGGCGTGGTTGCGGGCGGGCAGCACGCCCCGCGCCTCGGTCGGCTCCAGCTCGGCGGCGACCCGGTCGTAGTGCCGGCGGATGGCCAGCATCAGCAGGTAGATCACCGCCATCGCGGCGATCGCGATCCAGGCGCCGAGCAGGAACTTGGTGATCAGCACGATGATCAGCACGACGCCGGTCATCGCCATGCCGAAACTGTTGATGGCCCGGGAGCGGATCATCCGGTGGCGCGCCTCCGGGTCCCGCTCGGTCCGCAGGTGCCGGTTCCAGTGCCGGATCATGCCGGCCTGGGAGAGCGTGAAGGAGACGAAGACGCCGACGATGTAGAGCTGGATCAGCCGGGTCACCTCGGCCTGGAACCCGATGATCAGCACGATCGCGAAGACGGCGAGGAAGACGATGCCGTTGGAGAAGGCCAGCCGGTCGCCCCGGGTGTGGAACTGCCGGGGCAGGTAGCGGTCCTGGGCCAGGATCGAGCCGAGCACCGGGAAGCCGTTGAACGCGGTGTTCGCGGCCAGGAAGAGGATCAGCGCGGTCATCCCGGCGACGACGAAGAGCAGCGCCGAACCGGAACCGAAGACCGTCTCGCCGAGCTGGGTCGTGACGGTCTTCTGCACGTACCCGTCGGGCCCGGAGACGATCTGCGAGGGGTCCTCGACGAACTGGAGGCCGGTGAGCCGGGACAGCCAGATGATGCCGACCAGCATGCTCACCGCGATCGTGCCGAGCAGCAGCAGGGTGGTGGCCGCGTTGCGGCTCTTCGGCGCCTTGAACGCGGGCACCCCGTTGGAGATGGCCTCCACACCGGTGAGCGCGGCGCAGCCGGAGGAGAAGGTCCGCAGCAGCAGGAAGACCAGCGCGAAGCCGGCCACGCTGTGCTCCGGGCGGATCACCAGGTCGGCGCTGGGGGCGCGCAGGTCGTCGCCGAGCACGAAGACCCGGACCAGCCCGGTGAGGATCATCCCGACCATCACGATGATGAAGCCGTAGGTGGGGATCGCGAAGGCGGTCCCCGACTCGCGCAGCCCGCGCAGGTTGATCGCGGTCAGCACCGCCACCGCGAGGACCGCGATCAGCACCTTGTGGGTGCCCACGAAGGGCACCACCGAGCCGAGGTTGGCCACGCCCGAGGAGACCGACACCGCGACGGTGAGCACGTAGTCGACCAGCAGCGCGCTGCCCACCGCCAGGCCGGCGCGCGGCCCGAGGTTGACCGTGGCCACCTCGTAGTCACCGCCACCCGAGGGGTATGCGTGCACGTTCTGCCGGTAACTGGCCACCACGGTGAGCATCACCACGACGACGGCGAGCGCGATCCACGGCGAGAACAGGAACGCCGACGCCCCCGCGATGGAGAGGGTCAGCAGGATCTCGTCCGGCGCGTACGCGACGCTGGAGAGCGCGTCGGAGGCGAAGACCGGCAGCGCGATGCGCTTGGGGAGGAGGGTGTGCTGGAGCCGGTCGGACCGGAACGGTCGACCGACGAGGAGTCGCTTCAGCAGCGAGGTGGGACTGGCCACAAGCGCTAAGGGTACGACCAACCCCCGCCGACCGTCGGGGGTGCCTGATCAACCTTCTGCGCGCCCGCGCGGTACGGTCGGTCCCCCGCCCGGGGCGGGGACGTGGCAGGCTCGCAGACGACGGGCCCACCGGGGCGCACCGTGGGAGGAGCGGACACCGTGCATGTCGTGATCATGGGCTGCGGCCGGGTCGGGTCGACCCTCGCCCACAGCCTGGAGTCCCGGGGGCACTCGGTGGCGGTGATCGACCAGGACGCGGACGCGTTCCGCCGCCTGGGCCCCGACTTCGCCGGCATCACCGTCACCGGTGCCGGGTTCGACGGCGAGGTGCTGCGTCAGGCCGGCATCGAGCGGGCGGACGCCTTCGCGGCCGTCTCCAGCGGCGACAACTCCAACATCATCTCGGCCCGGCTGGCGCGGGAGACCTTCGGCGTCTCCCGCGTCGCCGCCCGCATCTACGACCAGCGCCGCGCCCAGGTCTACGAGCGGCTCGGCATCCCCACCGTGGCCACCGTCCGGTGGACCGCCGACCGGATGCTGCGGCACCTGGTCCCCGAGGGCCACGTCGAGATCTTCCGGGACCCGACCAGCACGGTGTCGATCGTCGAGGTGCCGGTGCACAAGGACTGGATCGGCCGGCCGCTGCGGCAGCTGGAGGAGGGCGTCGGGGCCCGGGTGGCGTACCTGATCCGCTTCGGGATCGGGATGCTGCCGACCGCCTCCACCGTGGTGCAGGAGGGCGACCAGGTCTTCATGCTGGTGACCGACGACATCGTGGGCTCGGTCACGTCGGCGGCGGCGACGCCGCCGGAAGGAGGGCAGTGAGCATGCGCATCGCCATCGCCGGCGCCGGCAACGTCGGCCGGTCGATCGCCCAGGAGCTGATCGACAACGGCCACCAGGTGATGCTGATCGAGCGACAGCCCAAGATGCTCCGGCCGGACCGGGTGCCGGCCGCCGAGTGGGTGCTCGCCGACGCCTGCGAGCTGACCAGCCTGGAGGAGGCCAACGTCGCCGGCTGCGACGTGGTGGTCGCCGCCACCGGTGACGACAAGGTCAACCTGGTGGTCTCGCTGCTGGCCAAGACCGAGTTCGCGGTGCCCCGGGTGGTCGCCCGGGTCAACCGGGCCGAGAACGAGTGGCTCTTCACCGACCAGTGGGGCGTCGACGTCGCGGTGAGCAAGCCGCGGGTGATGGCCGCCCTGGTCGAGGAGGCGGTCACCGTCGGCGACCTGGTCCGGCTGATGACCTTCCGGCAGGGCGAGGCGAACCTGGTCGAGATCACCCTGCCGCCCACCGCGCCGTACGTCGGCCAGCCGATCCACGCGGTGCCGCTGCCCCGGGACGCCGCCCTGGTGGCGATCCTGCGCGGCAAGCGGGTGCTGGTGCCGAGCCCGGACGACCCGATCGAGGCCGGCGACGAGCTGGTCTTCGTGTGCACCGCCCAGGTGGAGGACGAGGTCCGCGCGGTGATCCTCGGCCCGGACAGCGTCGAGCGCACCCGCGGCAAGGGCTGACGCCGACGGTCACGGCCGGCCGCGGCGGGCGGCCGGCGCCGGGGCTCAGGCGCCGGGCAGCGGCTGCGGCGCGGTCTCCCGGGTCACCCGGCGCACCGCCCAGACCGTGACGAGCAGCAGCAGCGCGTACGGCGGGTAGCCCAGCGCCAGCCGGGCCACGCCCAGCGCGGTGTCCTGGTGGGCCAGGTAGAGCCCGGCCTGCACGCCCACCTTGGCCAGCCAGACCACCCCCCAGAGCACGGTGAGCTGGGTGAAGGTGCGCACCAGCCGCGGGTCGTCCCGCCACTCGGCGCGCCCCTTGGCGACCAGCACCGACCAGATCCAGCCGACCAGCGGCTGCCGGATCGCCGCCGAGATCAGCAGGGCGAGCCCGTAGCCGATGCCGTACAGGATGCCGGGAAGGTAGAAGTCCCGCTCCTCACCGGTACGCCAGGCGATAGCCGCGCCGATCGCGATGCCGAACAGCCCGTTGACCGCGTGCCGGACCGGCCGCCGCTGGGCCAGCCGCAGGCCGGCGATGAGCAGCGCCACCGCCACCGAGGCGATGACCGCCGGGCGCAGCTCGCCCACCACGTTGGCGATCACGAAGACCACCACGGGAACGCTCGACTCGACCAGGCCGCGCCAGCCGCCGAGCTGGTCGGCCATCTGCTCGGCGAGGCTGGGCAGCCGTTCGTCGTCCGGCGGCCCGATCTCCGGCCCGGTGGTCCGGTGCTGTCCCGTCGTCACTTCGGCGACTCCAGCTCGTAGTACGGGTTGTAGATCACCTTGCGGTCGTCCCGTACGGCCACCCGGCCGCGGGCGGTGAGGTGCCGGCCCGGCTCGATGCCGGCGATGTGCCGGCGGCCCAGCCAGACCAGAGTGACCACGTCGCTGCCGTCGTAGAGGTCCGCCTCGAGCGTCGGCAGGTTCGTCCGGGGCGTGTAGACCACCGTGCGGAGCCGCCCGGCGACCGAGACCACCTGGCCCCGCGTGCACTGCCGGGCCGGCATGCCGCCGGACTCCGCGCTCTCCCGGCGCAGCTCCTGCGCCTCGATCTCGGCCTCGCTCGCGGTGAGCCGCTGCAGGATGCGCCGCAGCGACACCCGGCCCTCGTCGGTCGTCATGACCTCCGCGTCACCTCTCCACGCTGGCCGGTCCGCGCCGGCGCTGGCCCGGCCCCGGGATGCCGGAACCGTCCCGCCAGCGTACGCCGATCCGGCGGTGCGGCGGAGCCGGCGTCCGCGGCGGCACCTCCCCGGCGTACGGCGGCGCCGGCGGACGCACGACGGGCCCGGCGCCCGCCGGCGGGGGCCGACGGGCGCCGGGCCCGGGTTGCTTGCTCAGGCCTCGCGCTGGCCGGGTGCGGGGTTCTCCTGGCCGGCCTGCTCGGCCATCTCGCGGGGCAGCCGCAGCGGCAGCGGCTCGCGGACCGGCTTCGCCTCGTGCCCCCGGTCGACGACCAGGTTGTCGAGGCAGACCGCCAGCGGGCCGGCCGAGGCCGGGTCGGTGGCGGCCGCGCCCTGGTAGACGCCGCGGACCATCCAGCGCGGCCCGTCGATGCCGACGAAACGCAGGTCGGTCAGGCCGTCCGGGGTGCGGACCCGGGCGTGCAGTTCGGTGCCGTACTCCCCCTCGACCTCGCGGGCGGCGGCGCCGTCGTTGAACAGCGACTGCCGGATCTCCTCGCGCACCTCGTCCCAGATGCCCTCGGAGCGGGGCGCCGCGAAGACGCCGAGCTGCAGGGCGTTCTCCCCGTGCACGAGCACGACCTGCTGGATCACGCCCTGCGGGTCGGCCTGCACCCGGACCTCGACGTCGGGCACCGCCGGGATCTGCAGGCTGCCCAGGTCCAGCCGGGGCATGTCGGGCGCCTCGGAGACGTCGTACGGCCCCCGGGACGGCGCCGCCGGGGTCGACTCCTCGGTGTCGTAGGAGTCGAGGACCTCGGCGGTCCGCTCGTCACGCGCGTGCCGCGCGCCACCGGCCCGCTTTCGGGAGAAGATCACTGCGCCCACCCTCCGCTGTTCGCACTCACCCTGCCACCTCTTCCGTCCGCCCACTCGTCAGGTCGGGCGATTCCCGGCGCCCGTCGGCGCCCGCCGGGGCCGGGATCAGCCCGGCGTGCCCGCCGGTGGACCCGTGCCCACCGGCCCCGCGCCGGGACGCGGGCAGCTCCGCCACCGGCTGGAACTCGGCGCGCGCCACCCGCTGCACGACGAGCTGCGCGATCCGGTCGCCACGGCTGATCTTCGCCGGCACGTCCCGATCATGATTGATCAGGTTGACCAGGATCTCACCCCGGTAGCCGGCGTCGACCGTACCGGGCGCGTTCAGCACCGTCACGCCGAGCCTGGCCGCCAGCCCCGACCGGGGATGGACCAGCCCCACGTACCCCTCCGGGAGGGCGAGCGCCACCCCGGTGGGGACCAGGGCCCGCCCGCCGGGCGGCAGCTCGACGTCCGCGGCGGCCACCAGGTCCGCGCCGGCGTCGCCGGGATGGGCGTACGCCGGCAGCGGCAGCTCGGGGTCGAGCTGCCGTACGGGCACGGGTACGACGTCTGTCACGGTCTTCCTCTTCCGTCCGGGTCCAGGGGTGACCCTGCCATCCTGCCGGTTGGCGGGCCGGTCGTGCGCCGTACCCTCGGAGTGTGAGCCTGTCGCCAGCCCCGTCGCCCGCTCCGGCCCCGTCGGCGGCGCCCCCGGCGTACGCCGAGCGGCTCGGCCTGCCCTGGTGGTACTGGCTGGCCGGGCTCGGCCTGGCCGGCCTGCTCGCCACCGAGCTCTGGATGGGCGCCGGCGGGCTGCGTTCCTGGCTGCCCTTCGTGCTGCTGCTGCCGGCGACGGTGGCCGCGCTCTGGTGGCTGGGCCGGATCCGGGTCGCCGTCCGCGACGGCGAGCTGCGGGTGGACGACGCCCGCCTGCCGGTGCGGTTCGTCGCCGACGCCGTCCCGCTGGACGCCGCCGGCCGCCGCGAGGTGCTCGGCGTGGGAGCCGACCCGCTCGCCTTCGTCGTGCAGCGGCCGTGGGTCGGCGGCGCGGTCCAGGTGGTGCTGGACGACCCGGCCGACCCGACTCCGTTCTGGGTCGTCAGCTCCCGGCACCCGGTCGAGCTGGCCGCGGCGATCATGGCCGCCCGCAACGCCGGCTGAGCCTCGGGTCTCAGGGCAGCGCGGGCCGTGACCCGGGCAGCTCCTGTCCCTGCCGGCGCAGGTCCCGACGGAGCTGCTCGGCCAGGTTCCGGGTGGCCCGGCGGTTGAGGTAGCTCGCGACCGCGGCGCCGGTGAGGAACGGCCCGAGCGTGGTCAGGTTGCGGCCGAAGCGCTTGAGCAGGGTGTTCTGCAGCTCCCGGCGGGCGGCGGTGCCGAGCGCCGCGCTCACCCCGACCCCCGGCATCATCGGGTTGATCCCCCGCTGGCCGGCCCAGGCCTGCACCAGGGCGACGGCGCGCTGGGTGCCGCCGGTGGGCAACGGAACGCGGTGGACCTCGTGCAGCTCCCCGATCAGCTTCAGCTCGATCGCCACCACGGTGACCGTCTCGGCGGCGAGCAGTACGGGCGCGGAGAGCAGCGTCGGGGTGACCACCCACTCGACCGCGGCGACGCCACCGCCGGCCGCGCCGACCCCGGCGGTGGCCCGGGCGGCGTTGCGCACCAACCGTTCGGCCAGCTCCTCGTCGTCCAGGCCGGGGAAGTGCCGGCGCAGGGTGGCCAGGTCACGAATCGGCACGTGCGGGGCGACCTCGGCGACGGTGTCCACCATCCAGCGGACGGCGGCCTTCGGCTTGAACAGGTCGGCGAGCCCCCGGGCGCGCGCCTGGCCGACCAGGCGGGTGAGCAGCTGCCGCCGCTTCGCCGGCGCGAGGTCGTCCGCGGTGAGCGCCGCCACGGTCGCGCCGAGCTCGTCGGCGTCGTCGCTGTCGGGTGCCGAAGCCCCACTGTCCAGCCGGTCCGCGTCGTCATCGGCACGCCCCCGCGTGCCGCCGGCGTCGGGTCCGCCGGCCCGTTCGCTGCGCTCGCTCACCCGTCCGACCTCCCGAGTCCCGCTGTGGAACCGCCCGGTACGAGTCAAGCAGCTTCCCGCCGTCGGCGCACGGCGGCTCGAACAGCGGCGGCCCCGTCCAGGAGGCCGCCGCCGGTGACACGCGTCCGGATCAGACGCACTCGCGGCAGATCAGCTCGCCGTTGCGCTCGACCGCGAGCTGGCTGCGGTGGTGGACCAGGAAGCAGCGGGCGCACCGGAACTCGTCCTGCTGCATCGGTAGCACCTTGACCGTGAGCTCCTCGTCGGCCAGGTCGGCGCCGGGCAGCTCGAAGCTCTCGGCCACCTCGGCCTCGTCAACGTCCACGGCGGCCGACTGTGAGTCGACCCGCCGGGCCTTGAGCTCTTCGAGGCTGTCCTCGCCGAGGTCGACCTCGTCGCGACGCGGGGCGTCGTAGTCGGTGGCCATCGGTTTCACTCTCCCATATCGATATGGTCGCTTCCGGTTGTAACGCCGGACGACGCTGTTTCGGTTCCGCTGGCCGGCCGCCATTTGTGTCGGTCACCCGACCCGAAGACCGGTGGGCCGAGTCCGCCAGAGAAACTCCCCCAGCGAGCGCGGAACCTTACCCCCCCTTTGGGCGAGGCATGTATACCGCCCTCGCGGCAGAGATGTACGCCCCTGCACCCGAAGTTGTTCCCAATGTGACTCAGGCGACACGAAGATAGGGGTAGTAGTACCTGGTTCCGGGGTGGCGCGCCGGTATGTCGGGCTGTTTCCACGCGACGGCCGGACAACCGTTAACCTCAGCGGCGTACTCGACGGCCGGCGGGGCGGCCCGACCGCCAGCGGCCGCCGCCACCCTTTCACTGTCCGGGGAGCGCCCAGATGAGTTTTGCGCGAGTGCGGGCACTCGTTGTCGTCGGTCTGCTGGCGGTCCTCGCCCTGGTTTTCGTCGTCGTCGCCATGGTCAAGGACACCCAGGGCAAGGTGGGCACCGCGGCGGGCTGCCCGGACGGCTGGCCGCTGGCCGACGTGACCCTGCGCGAGCCGAAGGACGTCAAGATCAACGTCTACAACGCCACCGAGGAGCCGGGCCTGGCCGGCAGCGTGGCGGACGACTTCCGCAACCGCAAGTTCCAGGTGAAGAAGGAAGGCAACGCGCCGAAGGGAGTCGAGGAGGTCGCCTTGCTCCGCTTCGGACCGAAGGGTGTCGGCTCCGCGCACCTGCTGCGGGCCTATTTCCTCAACAACGCCGAGCGGCAGTACGACCCGAAGCGCAAGGACGACACGGTCGACGTGGTCCTGGGCAACGGCTTCCAGCAGTTGGCCACCACCACCGAGGTCAACCAGTCCCTCGGCGACCTCGGCTCGCCGGTGGCGCCCCCCGGCTCCTGCCCGATGCCGGTGGACGACAAATAGTCCCGCTCTCCCGCCCCCGGCCGGGTCCGGCGGGGGCGGTCGGTCGACTCCGGGTCGGCGACGTGGCACGACCGGACGGACCGGACGACCCGGGGTCCCCGACGTGACGTGGATCATGGCCCGGTGGCCGCGACACGCCCGGGTGGAGGCGGATCGGGCCCGGTCAGGGTCCGCCGGACGCGTCCAGGGCGGCCAGCCGGCTGTGCAGCGGCGCGAACAGCGCCGGCGGGGCGGCGATGACCAGGTCGGGGCCGGCGGGAAGGCCGTCCAACCCGGCCACCCGCAGTCCCGCCTCGGTGGCGACCAGCCCGCCGGCCGCCTGGTCCCAGGCGGCCAGCCCCTTCTCGTAGTAGGCGTCGACGCGACCCTCGGCGGCCAGGCAGAGGTCCAGCGCCGCCGCCCCCATCCGGCGGATGTCCCGGACGTGCGGGATCAGCTCGGCGACCACCCGGGCCTGGTGCGCCCGCCGGCCGGGGTCGTAACCGAATCCGGTGGCGACCAGCGCCTGGCCCAGGTCGGTCTCGGTGGAACAGCGCAGCCGCTCGCCGTCCCGCCAGGCGCCGCCGCCCGCGGTGGCGGTCCACTCCTCGCCGGTGGCCACGTTGCGGACCACGCCCACCACCACCTCCCCGGCCACCTCGGCGGCGAGGGAGACCGCGCAGTAGGGCAGCCCGTACAGGTAGTTCACGGTGCCGTCGATCGGGTCGACGATCCAGCGCACCCCGCCCGCCTCGACCGGCCCGGTGTCCCCGGCGCCGTACTCCTCCCCGAGGACCGCGTCGTCGGGGCGGAGCTTGCGCAGCGCGTCGAGCACCTGACGCTCCACGGCCCGGTCGGCGGCGGTCACCACGTCGGTGACCGTGCTCTTGGTCGCGGCGACCGAAACCCCCTCGGCCCGCATCCGGTGGGCGGTGGCGGCCGCGTCCCGGGCGACGTCGATCGCGATCTCCAGCAGTTCCTGCGTCGGCGGCGCCGAGCGGATCATGGTTCGTCCCCTTCCCGTACGACCGCGGATTCCCCGGCCGTGCGCGGGTATCATCCTTACAAAGTCCACATCTGCGCCCAATCGGCGGTCGGTATCGCCAGTACGCCGTGCGGCGCAGGATGATCGCGGCAGACGGCGTTACAATTCACCCTGCCCACGCGCCACGGACCGCCAGCGACCGGTCGGCCCGGGACACGGGGGTCCCTCAACGACATCGCCCGGCACGGCGTTCCGTGCTGCGCCGGACGACCCGGCCGTGCTCGCTCTTCGCCTCCGGAAGGTCATTCGTGACAGAACCCCGCCAGCCTGGCGCCGACGTTCGCTCGCTCACCGACACCCTGATCGCCCACGCGCAGAGCGCCGGCGGTCAGCTCACGTCGGCCCAGCTCGCGCGCACCGTCGAGTCCGCTGAGGTGACCCCGGCCCAGGCCAAGAAGATCCTGCGCGCGCTCTCCGAGGCGGGCGTGACGGTGGTCGTGGACGGCTCCGCCAGCACCCGCCGCCGGGTGGCCGCGGCCCGCTCCGCCACGCCGGCGTCCCGGGCCACCACCGCCAAGACCACCAAGAAGGCCGCCGCGCCCGCCCCGAAGCAAGCGCCGGCCGCCGACGAGGCCCCGGCCCCCGCCCCGCGGAAGGCGACCGCGCGCAAGGCCGCCGGCACCACCGCCGAGGTGGCCGCCAAGGCCGCCGCGCCGGCCAAGGCCACCAAGGCGACCCGGGCCACGAAGGCGACCGTGGCCGCGAAGAACGCCGCGGCGAAGCCGGCCAACGCCGGCGCCAAGGGTGAGGGCGCCGAGGGCGAGATCGATCCGGAGGAGCTCGCCGCCGCGATCGAGGACGTGGTGGTCGAGGAGCCGGCCGAGCTGACCCAGGCCGCCGAGACCGACGCCGCCGCCTCCGCCACGGACAACGACTTCGAGTGGGACGACGAGGAGTCCGAGGCGCTGAAGCAGGCGCGCCGGGACGCCGAGCTGACCGCCTCCGCCGACTCCGTCCGGGCGTACCTCAAGCAGATCGGCAAGGTTCCGCTGCTCAACGCGGAGCAGGAGGTCGAGCTCGCCAAGCGGATCGAGGCCGGCCTCTACGCCGCCGAGCGGCTGCGCGCGGCCGAGGAGGGTGAGGAGAAGCTCACCCGCGAGATGCAGCGCGACCTGGGCTGGATCTCCCGCGACGGCGAGCGCGCCAAGAACCACCTGCTGGAGGCGAACCTGCGGCTGGTCGTCTCGCTGGCCAAGCGCTACACGGGTCGCGGCATGGCGTTCCTGGACCTGATCCAGGAGGGCAACCTCGGCCTGATCCGCGCGGTCGAGAAGTTCGACTACACCAAGGGCTACAAGTTCTCCACCTACGCCACCTGGTGGATCCGCCAGGCCATCACCCGCGCCATGGCCGACCAGGCCCGCACCATCCGCATCCCGGTGCACATGGTCGAGGTGATCAACAAGCTCGGCCGGATCCAGCGCGAGCTGCTCCAGGACCTGGGCCGCGAGCCCACCCCGGAGGAGCTGGCAAAGGAGATGGACATCACACCGGAGAAGGTGCTGGAGATCCAGCAGTACGCCCGGGAGCCCATCTCGCTCGACCAGACGATCGGCGACGAGGGCGACAGCCAGCTCGGCGACTTCATCGAGGACTCGGAGGCCGTGGTCGCGGTCGACGCGGTCTCGTTCTCGCTGCTGCAGGACCAGCTCCAGCAGGTGCTGCAGACGCTCTCCGAGCGTGAGGCGGGCGTGGTACGCCTGCGCTTCGGCCTGACCGACGGCCAGCCGCGTACCCTGGACGAGATCGGCCAGGTGTACGGCGTGACCCGGGAGCGCATCCGGCAGATCGAATCCAAGACGATGTCCAAGTTGCGGCACCCGTCGCGTTCCCAGGTGCTCCGCGACTACCTGGACTGACCCGACCCGTCAACTAGTCGTGTCGCTTTGATCACCAGCCGTACAACACTCGATGGTGATCGGTCGGTTGCCTGTTTGTGATCGTTGACGTGGCACCCTTGGTGCACGGCACACTGTCTCCACGCCAGGTGTGACCTCGGTCCCCCGCGGGCACACAGGGAAGGCAGGGCCCGACAAGGATGTTGCACGATAGGTGAGCAACGACCGAAGAGAGTGTTCATCGGTGACGACCAGAGGAGGAAGGCGATGACCCCGACCCTCACGCCGCCGCCCGAGACGGTGGCTCCCCCAGCCGCCGATGAACGGTGCGACCGCTGCAATGCTGCCGGCAAGCTCCGGATCACTCTGGCGGGTGGGAGCGAGCTGGTGTTCTGTGGGCACCACGCGAACAAGTACGCGGAGGATCTCGTGAAGATCACCGTGCGGTACGCGACGGACCCCGAGTTCAGCTGGCGTGGCGCCGATCTGATGGCGAACTGAAAACCGCAACCACGACATAGCCGGCCGGAGGCCCCCACGGGGAGCCTCCGGCCGGCTTTTTCGTGCGCTGTGCCCGTCCCGGCCGGAGCGGGACGACGGGTGCGAGCCGGTGCGGGCCGCCTGTGGCGGGTGGGTCAGAGGGTCTGGACGGTGGCGATGCGCTCTTCGAGCTGCTCGATGGTCGCCTGGGCGCTGGGCGGGCCGCCGCAGAGCCGGCGCAGCTCGGCGTGGATCTTGCCGTGCGGCTGGCCGGTCCGGTGGTGGCGGGCGGCCACCAGGGCGTTCAGCTGACGCCGCAGGGCCACCCGGCGCTGGGCGGCGCTCATGGGCGGCGGAGGCGCCGCGGGGCTCTCAGCGGCCGGCTCAGCGGCCCGGGTGGCGGCCCGGCGGCGCTGGGCGGCGAGCTGCTCGGCCTGCCGTTTGGTGAGCAGCAGCGAGACCTGGTCCGCGGTGAGCAGCCCCGGGAGGCCGAGGTACTCCTCCTCCTCGGGGGTGCCGGCCTGGGCCGCGGTGCCGAAGGACGCGCCGTCGAAGATCACCTGGTCCAGCTCGGCGGTGGCGGAGAGCGCCGCGAAGCGCTTCTCCAACTCACCGCTGGCCTGGTCGTCGCGCTGGGCGCGCTCCAGCAGGTCGTCGTCGAAGCCGTCCGGGTCCTTGGGCTTGCCGAGGACGTGGTCCCGCTCGGCCTCCATCTCGCTGGCCAGGCCGAGCAGGTGCGGCACGCTCGGCAGGAAGACCGAGGCGGTCTCGCCGGGGCGCCGGGCGCGGACGAAGCGGCCGATCGCCTGGGCGAAGTAGAGCGGCGTGCTGGCGCTGGTGGCGTAGACGCCGACGGCCAGCCGGGGGATGTCGACGCCCTCGGAGACCATCCGGACCGCGACCAGCCAGCGCTGCTCGGACGCCGCGAACGTCGCGATCCGCGCGGACGCGCCCTGGTCGTCGGAGAGCACCACCGCGGCCTTCTCGCCGGTAACCTGCTCGATCAGCTTGGCGTACGAGCGCGCGGTCTGCTGGTCGCTGGCGATGATCAGACCACCCGCGTCGGCCATCCCGGCGTTGCGCAGCACCGTCAGCCGGGCGTCGGCCGCGCGCAGCACCTGCGGCATCCAGTCCCCGGCCGGGTCCAGGGCGGTACGCCAGGCCTGCGCGACCAGGTCCTGGGTCATCGGCTCGCCGAGCCGGGCGGCGAGCTCCTCCCCCGCGTTGGTGCGCCACCGGGTCTCGCCGGAGTACGCCAGGAAGAGCACCGGCCGGACCACGCCGTCACGCAGCGCGTCGGAGTAGCCGTAGACCGAGTCGGCGCGGGATCGCAGCAGCCCGTCCCCGCCCCGCTCGTAGCTGACGAACGGGATCGGGTTGTCGTCGGAGCGGAACGGCGTACCGGTGAGCATCAGCCGGCGTACCGCCGGCTCGAAGGCCGCCTTGACCCCGTCGCCCCAGGAACGGGAGTCGCCGGCGTGGTGGATCTCGTCGAGGATGACCAGGGTGCGCCGGGTCATGGTGCGCCGGCGGTGCACCTGGGGGGCCATGCCGACCTGGGCGTAGGTGACGACCGCGCCGTGGAAGTCGGCGGCGGAGTGCAGGTCCGCGTTGCGGAACGCGGCGTCGAGCTGGATGCCGACCCGGGCGGCGGCGACGGCCCACTGGGTCTTCAGGTGCTCGGTCGGGGCGACCACGGTGACCGCCTCGACGGTGCCGTCGGCGAGCAGCTCGGCGGCGATCCGCAGGGCGAAGGTGGTCTTACCGGCGCCGGGGGTGGCGACCGCGGTGAAGTCCTCGGTCCGGCGACGCAGGTACTCCACCAGCGCCTTGCGTTGCCAGGCGCGCAGGGGCGGAAACGTCTCGAGCGCCGGCGTCCGGGCTGCCACGCGAAGGCTCCTCTCCGACCGCACCGAAGGGCGGACCCGGACCGAGGGCCACGGGTACCGCCGCCCATGAAAACGCCTCCGCGCAGAAGATGCCGCGAAGGCCGACTCAGCATAACCAGCGCGGCCGGTTCGGCCCAGGCGACGCCACGCTGGTCACATCCGCGACCCCCGCCACCGGGGCCCGCCGGCTCAGCCCTGCGGGCCGCGGGTGCCGGTGCGCGGCGGCCGCAGGGTGGGCACCGGGGCGGACCAGCGGCGGCGCAGCGAGATCAGGCGCAGCGCGAAGACGACGAGGGCCGCCCCGGTCAACGGCGCCGCCGTGGCGTGTCCGTACGTGGACAGCAGGGCCACCACGATCGAGCCGGCGAGCGCCGCGACCGCGTAGATCTCCCGGCGCAGCACCACCGGGATCTCCCCGGTGAGCAGGTCCCGGCCGAGCCCTCCGCCGATGGCGGTGAGCATGCCGATCATGCAGGCGCCGACCGCCGGCACGTGGACGTCGAGGGCCTTGAGCGTGCCGGTGACGGTGAACAGCCCGAGGCCGGCCGCGTCGAGCACCAGCACGGTGGTGCGCAGCCGGGCGAGCTGCGGGTGGAGCCGGAAGACGGCGGCGGCGGTGACCGCCGCGGTGACCGCGTACCGCCAGTCGGCGAAGGCCAACGGGGGCACCTCGTCGATCACCAGGTCACGAAAGATGCCGCCGCCGAGCGCGGCGACGACCCCGACGAAGACCACACCGAACAGGTCCAGCCGCTTGGCCACCGCCGCGTAGGCGCCCGAGGCGGCGAAGACCGCCACCCCGGTCAGGTCGGCGAAGAGCAGGGCGGTGGAGGTGGTCACCGCCGCAGGTTACGTGGGCGGCCGGGGCGATCGCCCGGGATCAATCGCGGTACGAGTCGTAGATCTCCTTGCATTTCGGGCAGACCGGCGAACCGGGCTTGGCCGCCTTGGTCACCGGAAACGTCTCGCCGCAGAGCGCCACGACGTAGGTGCCCATGACGGCACTCTCGGCGATCTTCTCCTTGCGCACGTAGTGGAACATCTCGGGACCGGTGTCGGCGTCCTTCAGTTCCGGACGCTCGAGAACCTCTGTGCTCACTGTCTACACCTCCAACCTTCCCAGTTTCGCAGGTCGTCGGGGACCGGTCCACCGCAGGCCGCCCGGAGGGCGACGGTACCGTAACGGAAGTGACCAACTTTCACATCGGTTTCGGCGCCGAGGTGGCCGACGCCCTGACCGCCGGGCGTCCCGTCGTCGCCCTGGAGAGCACCATCGTCTCGCACGGCCTGCCCCGGCCGGACAACCTGCTGGTCGCCCGTCAGATCGAGCAGGCGGTCCGGGACGCCGGCGCGGTGCCGGCCACCATCGGCATGGTCGGCGGCGAGCTGGTGGTGGGCCTGGACGACGCGCAGCTGACCCGGCTCGCCACCGTCGACGGGGTGAGCAAGCTCTCCGTACGCGACCTGGCGGTGGCCGCCGCCACCGGCGCGGACGGCGCCACCACCGTGGCCGCGACCAGCGCGGTGGCCGCGGCCGCCGGGATCGGGGTCTTCGCCACCGGCGGCCTGGGCGGGGTGCACCGGGAGGCCGCGCAGACCTTCGACGAGTCGGCCGACCTGGTCACCCTGGCCCGTACGCCGATCGCGGTGGTCTGCGCGGGGGTGAAGTCGATCCTCGACGTGGGCGCCACGCTGGAACGGCTGGAGACGCTCGGCGTCGGCGTGGTGGGCTACCGCACCCGCCGCTTCCCCGGCTTCTACCTCACCGACGCCGGCTTCGACCTGGACTGGTCGGTGGACTCGCCGGAGCAGGTGGCCGACGTGCTGGCCGCGCGGGCGGCGCAGGGCGTGCACAAGGGCGGCCTGATCGTGGCCCACCCGCTCCCCGTCGACGAGCAGCTCGACCCGGAGCTGCACGACCGGACCCTCGCCGAGGGCCTGGCCATGCTGGCCCGCGACGCGGTGACCGGCAAGGCCGTGACACCGTTCCTGCTGGCCCACTTCCACTCCGCCACCCGGGGCGCCAGCCTGGCGGTGAACGTGCGGATCATCCTGCGCAACGCCGACCTGGCCGCCCGGATCGCCGTCGCCGCCGCCCGTCGTTCCGCCGCCACGGCATGAGCCACCGGTCCCGCATCCTCGTCGTCGGCGACATCATCACCGACGTGGTGGCGGTGCTCTCCGGGCCGCTGGCGACCGGCTCGGACACGGCCGCCGAGATCCGCTTCAGCGGCGGCGGGCAGGCGGCCAACACGGCCGCCTGGATCGCCGCCCAGGGGGTGGGCGTGACGCTGGTCGGCGCGGTCGGCGACGACGAGGCGGGCCGCGACCGGGTGGCCGAGCTGACCGGGATCGGCGTCGACTGCGCGGTGGAGCGCCACGAGGGCTATCCGACCGGCACGGTGATCGTGCTGACCGCCGACGGCGAGCGGACGATGGTCAGCCAGCGCGGGGCGAACCTGCGGCTGAGCGCCGCGCACGTCGACCGGGCCCTGGCCGGGGCGCCCGACGTCGGGCACCTGCACCTGTCCGCGTACACCCTGCTGGACGCCGCGTCGCGCGGCGCGGGACTGCGGGCGTTGGCCGCCGCCCGCGAGCGCGGGCTCACCACCAGCGTCGACGCGGCCTCCGCGGCGCCGCTGCGGCGGGTCGGCACGGCGGCCTTCCTGACCTGGGTACGCGACGTCGACCTGCTGCTGGTGAACACGGACGAGGCGACGGTGCTCACCGGCGGCCTGGACCCGGCGGCGCAGGCGCGGGCGCTGTCGGCGGCGGCCCGTCGGGTGGTGGTCAAGCGCGGGGCGGCCGGGGCGGTCTGGGTGGACCGGGAGGCCACGGTCAGCGTGGCGGCGGCCCGCCGGGTGGCGGTGGTGGACGTCACCGGCGCCGGCGACGCCTTCGCCGCCGGCCTGCTCACGGCCTGGCTCGCCGGCGCGGACCCCCGCGCCGCCCTCGACCGCGCAGCGGACCTCGGCGCCACCGCGGTAGCCACCGTGGGCGCCCGCCCCACCCCCTGACCCGCGCCGCCTCACCCAGGCTCGCGGCGATCTTGTAGTTGGGGCCTTGACTCGGTCCGATTCGACCGGGTTCGCCCGGGCGCCAAGTGCAAGATCGCGGGGGTCAGGGTTCGACGTCGATGATCTTGTGGGGGCGTTCCTCCGCGGTGAGGCTCATCGGGGGGGTCTCGTCGCGGTGGCGGGGGTGGAGCTTGTTGGCGAGGCGATGCTCTTCCTTCGGGGGGCGGTCGTTGGCCAGCAGCACCGCCAGCCAGGGGATGAGCACCATCCCGAGGCCCAGCAGCGGCAGCCACAGCCAGAGCAGGGGTGCCTTCACGCCGACCAGGACGGCACCGACCACCAGGCACGCCACCCGGATGCCCATCATCAGCACGTACCGCTTCTGTCGGCTGGTGAGCTGGTCGTCCTGGCTGCGCGAGGCGTCGGTGATCAGAATCGGCTGGTACGCCTGACGCTTCACGACGGACCTCCTCGAGGGGATTACGCCCAATCCTGTCACCCGAAGCCCTTGATCAGCGAAAGTTCGACTCACCCGGGTTGCGTGTTACGTACGTGGTACGCTCCCCCCGTGGGCAGCCGGTTCAGCTTCACCGACGAGGCGTTGGACAACCTGCGGGTCTACGACGTCAGGCCCGGGGAAGTCTGGGAGGCCCTGCACAGCACGCGCCGGGTCATCCGGCACCTCGGCGACGACGTCATGGTCGTCTACGCGGTGTCCCATTGCGGCCGACGACTCGCCGTGCTGCTCGCCGAGGCCGACGGCACCGACCACGACTGGGACGTCCTGTCCGCGCGCGAGCTGAGCGACATCGAGGCGAAGCGCTACGACGAGGCGGTACGGAGATCTCGCCGATGAGGAGGCGGTCACGATGGACCGGAACGAGGCGACCAAGCGTTTCCACGGCGGCGACGACGCGCTGGCCGAGCTGATCGACGAGAGCCAGCCGGCGGAGCTGCCCACCCCCGACACCGACGTGCCCATGGTCAGCCGCTCGGTGCGCCTCCCGCTGGAGACGTACGAGCGGGTCCGGGCGGCCGCCGAGGCCCGCGGCATCGGGGTGACCACCCTGATGCGACAGTGGATCGAGGCGGGCCTGGCCGAGCTGGACGACTCGGCGACCGTCTCCCTCGCCGACGTGCGCCGCGCGCTGGCCGCGCTCTCCCGCCCGACGGCGGCCTGACCGGTCGGCTGTTCCGCCCGACGGCCGGTCGACCGCCCGTCACAGCGGCGGGGCCGAGCAGCTCAACGACGGGGGCCGGGCGGCAGTTGCGTCAGGCTTTCCCGGCCTTCGACTTCGCCTCGGCCTTGGCCGCCTGCTTGAACTCGCGGACCCGGCGCAGCGACTCCGGGTCGGTGACGTCGGCCACCGACCGGTACGCGTCCGCGTCGCCGTACCCGCCCGCGGCCTCCCGCCAGCCCTGCGGGGTCACCCCGTACCGCTTGCCGAGCAGGGCCACGAAGATCTGCGCCTTCTGCTTGCCGAAGCCGGGCAGCTCAGTGACCCGACGCAGCAGCTCCCGGCCGTCGGTGACGTCCGCCCAGAGCCGGGCCGGGTCGCCGTCGTACCGGTCGACGAGGATCCGGCAGACCTCCTGCACCCGGGCCGCCATCGCCTTCGGGAACCGGTGCAGGGCCGGTGGCTGGGCGAAGAGCTCGACCAGGGCCTCCGGGGCGTACCCGGCCAGTTCGCGGGCGTCCGGCTCGTGACCGAGCCGCTGGGCCAGCACGTACGGCGAGGAGAACGCCTTCTCCATCGGCACCTGCTGGTCGAGCACCATGCCGAGGAGCAGCGCCAGCGGGCTGCGCTCCAGCAGCCGGTTGGCCTCCGGATCGATGGGCAGCGAGAGCGTCATGTCCCCATCCTGCCGCCTCCGCGCGGCGCGGGCCGCGCCGACTCCCCGAGTCGGGACGGCACCCGCCCGACAAAACGGGCGTGGGGTCCGCCGGGCCGGCCGCGGGCGCGCCGTCAGTTGACGACGAAGAGCAGCCGACATCGTCTGACCGGCTACCGGGTGCGTCCGGGCGGGATGTCCCGGGTGCCCGTCGATCCGCGCCGGCCGGGAGGCAGGATGGCGACGTGGAACACGACATGCTGCTCTCCCCCACCGGCGTCGAGGCGCTGCGGACCGCGCTGACCCGGGCGCACTTCACCTCGAACGGCATCGCCGGTCGGCTCGGCGCGCAGGCCACCGGCGGGGTGGCCCGCAACGACTTCCGGGCCGCGCTGCGCGCCACCGAGGACCGTGACCCGCTCGCCACCCTGATCCGGGTGTTCATCTGCGACCAGACCGAGCCGGAGGCGGCGGTGGCCGCCGCGCTCGCGCCGCTGACCGTCGCCGAGGCGCTCGCCGGCGGGCTGGTCGAGCGGTACGGCGACGGCCTGCGCGCCGGCGTCGACCTGGAGCCGTACGGGGACGAGTGGTGGGTGCTCGCCGACGCGCCGGCCAGCGCCCGGCCCGGGAAGCCGCTGCACGCCGAGCACGTGCTGGGCATCGGCGGCGCCACCCAGACGCTGATCGGCGCGACCGTGCGCCGTCCGGTGGAGACCGCCCTGGACCTGGGCACCGGCTCCGGCGTGCAGGCCCTGCACCTGGCCACCCACGCTGGGCGGGTCACCGCGACCGACGTCTCCGAGCGGGCGCTGCGCTTCGCCGCCACCACCGCCGCGCTGAACGGCCAGGACTGGGAACTGCTCCGCGGCGACCTGGTCGCTCCGGTCGCCGGCCGCCGCTTCGACCTGGTGGTGAGCAATCCGCCGTTCGTGGTCGGCCCGGGCACCACCACCCACGTCTACCGGGACTCGGGCCGGGTCGGGGACGCGATCGGGGCCGAACTGGCCGCCGCGGCGCCGCACCTGCTCACCGACGGCGGCACCATGCAGTACCTGGCCAACTGGGTGCACGTCACCGGCGAGGAGTGGGACGAGCGGGTGGCCGGCTGGTTCGCCGGCACCGGGCTGGACGCCTGGGTGATCCAGCGCGAGGTGGCGGACCCGATGGCGTACGTCAACCTGTGGCTGACCGACGTCGGCGAGGCGGCCGACCCGCAGCGGATGGCGGCCTGGCTGGACTGGTTCGACGCGCACAAGGTGGAGGCGATCGGTTTCGGCATCGTCTCGCTGCGCCGCGCCGGCCACGACGAGCCGGTCGTCCGGGTGGAGGACCTGCGCCAGCGGGTGGAGCCGCCGATGGGCGACCACATCGCCGCCTGGTTCGACCGCCAGGACTGGCTCCGGGTACGCGACACCGACGCGCTGCTCGCCGCGCGCTACCGGGCCGCCGAGGGGCTCCAGCTCCGGCAGGAGGCCACCATGGGCGACGAGGGCTGGGCGGTGGACCGGCAGGTGCTGGCCATGCCGCGCGGGCTGCGCTGGTCGGAGGAGATCGACCCGCTGGTGCTGGCCCTGGTCGGCGGCGCGGACGGAAGGCTGCCGCTGCGCGACCAGCTCGCCCTGCTCGCCGCGGCGCACGACGTCGCCCCCGGGGAGCTGGCCGAGGCGGCCGGCCCGATCGTGGCGCACCTGGTGGAGCGGAGCATCATCGAACCGATGACCGACTGATGCGGGCGGCGGCGCCGGCCCGGTCCAGGGTGGAGGTGTCGGCCTGATGCGGGCCGTGGTGCAGACGGTCAGCCGGGCCGGCGTGACCGTGGACGGCGAGGTGGTCGGCGAGATCGCCGACGGCCTGCTGGTGCTGCTCGGGGTGACCCACGCGGACACCCCGCAGGTCGCGGCGACGATGGCCCGCAAGGTGCACGAGCTGCGCATCCTCGACGACGAGAAGTCCGCCGCGGACACCGGCGCCCCGATCCTGGTGGTCAGCCAGTTCACCCTCTACGGCGACGCGCGGAAGGGCAGAAGGCCGAGCTGGACGGCGGCGGCGCCGGCCGAGGTGGCCGAGCCGCTGGTGACGGCGGTCGTCGCGGCGCTGCGGGAGCGGGGCGCGACGGTGGAGACCGGGCGGTTCCGCGCGCACATGCTGGTGGAGAGCGTCAACGTCGGCCCCCGTACGGTGCTGCTCGAACTCTGACCGGCGCCCGTCGGGGACGGCCGCCTCGTCGAGCGGCGGACGGCGCGCTCGTGCCGGTGCGGGCGCCGGTCGGGGTGCGGTCAGAAGAAGAGGCCGCGGCGTTGGATGGACTGGCGCAGCCAGCCGTCGAGCTGGGCGGCCCAGTCCGTACGGTCGACCGTGGCGTGGTCGACGGTGAACCGGCCGAAGGCGTCCCGGCCCTCGGTGAAGACCCCGCCCCGCTTGTCGATCTCCAGCACCACCTGCACCTGCTGCGGGTCGGTGACGAAGGTGACCTCCAGCTGGTTGATCGCGCGCGCGTACTGCGGCGCTGGGTGGAACTCGATTTCCTGGTAGAACGGCAGGCTCTGCCGTACGCCGTAGATGTGCCCGCGCTCCACGTCGGCCCGGGCGAACCGGAAGCCCAGCCGCAGCAACGCCTCCAGCAGCCGCTCCTGGGCCGGCAGCGGGTGCACCGCCACCGCGTCCAGGTCACCCGAATCGACCGCCCGGGCCACCTCCAGCTCGGTACGCAGCCCCATCGTCATCCCGTGCAGGTGCTGGCCGTACAGGTCGGTCAGCGGCGTCTCCCACGGCACCTCGAACCGGAACGGAATGTCGTACCGCTGCCCCGGCTCCAGCCGGAACCCCCTGGTGACCTGACGGCGACCGAACTCCTGATTGGTGTCGTAGTCGGCGTCCCCGCTCTCCACCTCGACCCGGGTGACCAGGCCGAGGGCCACGTAGGACACGTCCACCGCGTGGTCGCCGCCGGCCACCTGGATCCGGCCCTCCAGCTGACCACCCGGACGGCAGTTCGGGTTGGCCGGCACCGTCTCCACCGAGGGGCCACCCACACCCATCGCCTGCATGAGCCGCTTGAAGACCACCAAGTCCTCCGATCGCCTGTGCTGCCGCGCCCCGGTGGCCGGCCGCTGGCACGATAACCGGGTCGGGCAAGCGACACCCCCGTCCCGTCGGTATTGCTGTCGGTTCCCCGATCGCCTCACTCCCGTTTCACGCCCCGACCGCCAAGCTGTTCCTCACCGGCACCACCGCGCCGGCACGCGGCACGGAACCCGGTACGCGGCACGAAGGACAACGGGGAGAGACAGAGATGGCCCTGCAGATGATCGAGCACCAGACCCGCCCGGCTGCCACCGTCGACGCCGAGCCCGGCACCGACACCCTGACCGATCTGGACGCCACCGACGAGCGCGGCGTCTCCACCGATCTGGTCCGGGCGTACCTGAACGGGATCGGCCGCACCAAGCTGCTCACCGCCGCGCAGGAGGTCGAGCTCAGCAAGCGGATCGAGGCCGGCCTCTTCGCCGAGGAGAAGCTGTCCACCTGCACCCCGGTCTCCACGGAACTGCGGGCCGACCTGGCGCAGATCGTGGCCGAGGGCCGCGCCGCCAAGGACCACCTGCTGGAGGCGAACCTGCGGCTGGTGGTGAGCATCGCCAAGCGCTACACGGGTCGCGGCATGGCGTTCCTGGACCTGATCCAGGAGGGCAACCTCGGCCTGATCCGCGCGGTCGAGAAGTTCGACTACACCAAGGGCTACAAGTTCTCCACCTACGCCACCTGGTGGATCCGCCAGGCCATCACCCGCGCCATGGCCGACCAGGCCCGCACCATCCGCATCCCGGTGCACATGGTCGAGCAGGTCAACCGGATGGTCCGGGCCCGCCGGGAACTGTCGGTCTCGCTGGGCCGGGAGCCCACCGTCGCCGAGGTGGCCGCCGCGCTGGGCGTCCCCGAGTTCCAGGTGATCGAGCTGATCTCGTACGACCGGGAGCCGGTCAGCCTGGACCAGGCGGTCGGCGACGACGGGGAGAGCGCGCTCGGTGACTTCGTCGCCGCGGTGGACCCGCGAGCGGAGCCGGGTGACGCCGCCGCCAACGGCGAGCTGCGCAACGAGGTCCGGATCGTGCTGGCCACCCTCTCCCAGCGGGAGCAGGCGGTGATCCGGCTCCGGTTCGGCCTGGACGACGGCCGGCAGCGTACCCTCGACGAGGTGGGCCGGGAGTTCGGTCTGTCCCGGGAGCGGATCCGGCAGATCGAGAAGGTGACGCTGCTCAAGCTGCGCGCCCCGGAGCGGGCGAACCGCCTGGAGGCGTACGCCTGCTGAGCGGTCGGAATCGGAGGCCCCGGCGATTCGTCGGGGCCTTCGCCGTGCGATGCCCTTGACTCTCCGCTCCGGTCGGGCAGGACAACGCGGGCTTCGTCTTCTTCACCGACCCGGACGGCAACGCCTGGGCGGTGCAGCAGATCTCCAGCCGGGGCTGAGCCTCACAGCCGGCGCGGGCCGGTGTCCGGGCGGGGCGCCTCGGCGCCGGTGCGCACGGAGGCGTGCAGCACCGAGATGCCGTCCGGGCGGGCCAGCACCGGGTTGAGGGTCAGCGAGCGGACCCGGGGCTGCTCGTCGGCGAGCCGCCCGACCCGCAGCAGCAGGTCGACCAGCGCGGCCCGGTCCACCGGCTCGGCGCCCCGGTGCCCGCGCAGCAGCGGCGCGGCCCGGGGCTCGTCGACCAGTTCGGCGGCGTCCCGGTCGGTCAGCGGCACCGCCCGCCAGGCCCGGTCGCCGAGCAGCTCGGTGGCGACGCCGCCGAGCCCGAAGCCGACCACCGGCCCGAACGCCGGATCCTCCATCACCTCCACCACGCAGGCCACCCCGGGCGGGACCATCGGCTGGACCAGCACCTCCGGGCCGAAGACCGGGCCCATCTCCGCGTACGCCCGGCGCAGCGCGGCCGGGTCGGCCAGGTCGAGACGGACCGCCCCGAGGTCGAGGCGGTGCCGCAGGCCGGGCGCGGCGGCCTTCAACGCCACCGGCCAGCCGAGCCGCCCGGCGGCCTCCACCGCCTCGTCGGCCGTCCGCGCCGGCGCGGACTCCACCACGTCGATCCCGTACGCGCGCAGCAGCGCCGCCGGATCGGCGCCGTCCACCTTGAACGCGGCCTGCCCGGCGGCCGGGTCCACCCGGTCCAGGTCGGGCAGCATGCCGGGCGGCCGGCGCAGCCAGTCGGCGTACGTGGTGACCCGGGCGAGGGCCCGCACCGCCTCCTCCACGCTCGGGTACGCCGGCACCCCGGCAGGCACCCGGCCGGCCAGGAACGTCGCCACCACCGGCTTGCCGGCGGCCAGGGCGTCGGGCAGGGCGGCGGTGAAGTCGGCGTCCGGGTCGGCGAGCTGGCCGGGCAGCGGCGGGGCGAACACGGCGACCACCGCGTCCACGCCCTCGTCGGCGGCGGAGGCCGCGAGCGCGGCGGCGTACTCGGCGGCGGCGGCCCGGGGGCCCACGTCGCGGGGGTAGCCGTCGGCGATCACGAGGCCCTGGGCGGCGCAGGCGGTGGCGGCCAGCCCGGTCAGCGCCGACGAGTTGCCCACCACGGCGATCCGGCGGCCGGCCGGCAGCGGCTGGTGGGCCAGGAGCACGCCCACGTCGAGCAGCTCGGCGACGGTGTCCACCCGGATCACCCCGGACTGGGCGAACAGCGCGCTGACCGCGGCGGCGTCCAGCGCCGGGGCGTCGCCGACACCGGGCGGGCGGGCCAGCGAGGCGAGCGCCACCACCGGCTTGCTCCGCCCGATCCGGCGGGCCAGCCGGGCGAACTTGCGCGGATTGCCGAAGGTCTCCAGGTAGAGGGTGATGACGTCGGTGCGCGGGTCGTCCTGCCAGTACTGGAGCAGGTCGTTGCCGGAGACGTCCGCCCGGTTGCCGGCCGAGACGAAACTGGACAGGCCCAGCCCGCGCCGGGACGCCTCGGCGAGCAGCGCCACCCCGAACGCGCCGGACTGGCTGAAGATCCCCACCCGCCCGGGGGCGGGCAGCACCGGGGCGAGGGTGGCGTTGAGGCGTACCGCGCCGTCGGTGTTGGCGACGCCGAGACAGTTCGGGCCGACCACCCGCATGCCGGCCAGGTGCGCGGCGCGGACCAGGGCCCGCTGGGCGGCCGCCCCCTCCGGCCCGGCCTCGGCGAACCCGGCGGAGATGACGACCAGGCCGTGCGCGCCGGCCTTCGCGGCGTCGGCGACCACCTCGGTCACCGCCTCCGGGGCCACCGCGACGACCGCCAGGTCGATGTCGAGCCCGGCGTCGGCCGCCGACGGGTACGCGGGCAGCCCGGCCACCGTCGACGCGGTCGGGTGCACCGGCACGATCGCCCCGGTGAACCCGCCGTCGCGCAGGTGCCCGAGCACCGCCGCGCCGACGCCCTGCCCGGTGGCGCTGGCGCCGTAGACGGCGATGCCGCGCGGGGCGAGCAGCCGGGCGATCGAGCGGGCCTCGGTACGGTGCTCCCGGCCGCGCTGCACCTCCAGGGTCGCCTCGGTGGGCGCGATCGGGAAGCTCAGGTGCACCACGCCGTCGGCGAACTGGCGCTGTACCTGGTACCCGAAGTCGGAGAAGACCCGCAGCATCGCCCCGTTGGCCGGCAACACCTCGGCGACGAAGTGCCCTATGCCGAACCGGCGGGCCGCGTCGGCCAGGTGCTCCAGCAGCACCGAGCCGATGCCCCGGCCCTGGTAGGCGTCCTCCACCACGAAGGCCACCTCGGCCTCCGGGGAGCCGGGGCCGAGCCGCTCGTACCGGCCGACCGCCACGATCCGGCCGCCGGCCAGCACCACGAACGCCTCCCGGTCGCGGTGGTCGACGTTGACGAAACGCTGCAGGTCCCGCTCCGGGATGCGCGGGTACGGCGAGAAGTAGCGCAGGTAGCGGGTGCGCTCGGAGAAGCGCGCATGCATCGCCACGATCGCCGGGGCGTCGTCCGGGCGGATCTGTCGCAGCTGGACGGTCGTACCGTCGCTGAGCAGCACGTCCACCGGTTGTTCGACAGTGGTCACCGGTCGGTCCTCCCCACCGCCGGCTCAGTCCCGGGGATCGTGCGGGTCGAGCCCGAGCAGCGGGAAGGCCGACCGGCGGGTGGCCGCGATCGCCCGGCCCACCGCGTCCGGCTCACCGTTCGGCTGCCACGGCTCGTAGGACGGGTCGGCGTCGTCGGTCATGCGCAGCGGCACCTCCCGGCCCGGCCGCCGCGCGGCGGCCAGCTCACGCCAGGCCGGCGGGGTGAGCCGGGCCGGTTCGATCGGCTCGCCGCCGGCGATCGCGAGCAGGTGGGTCCACGCCCGGGGCACCACCTCGACCAGCGCGTACCCGCCGCCGCCGAAGGCCACCCAGCGGCCGTCGCAGAGCTCGTCGGCGAGCGCCCGCAGCGCCAGGTAGGTGGCCCGCTGCCCGTCCACCGACAGGTGCAGGTCGGCGAGCGGGTCGAGTCGGTGCCCGTCCGCCCCGCACTGGGTCACCAGCAGCTGGGGCCGGAACGCGCGTAGCGCCGCCGGCACGATCGCGTGGAAGGCCTGCTGCCAGCCGGCGTCGCCGGTGCCCGGGGGGAGCGGCACGTTCACCGCGCTGCCCTCCGCGCCCGGCCCGCCGGTCTCGTCGGGGAAACCGGTGCCGGGGAAGAGGGCGAGCGGGGTCTCGTGCAGGCTGATCGTGAGCACCCGCGGGTCGCGGTAGAAGATCTCCTGCACGCCGTCGCCGTGGTGCACGTCCACGTCCACGTACGCGATCCGCTCCGCGCCGAGGTCGAGCAGGCGGGCGATGGCCACCGCGGGGTCGTTGTAGACGCAGAAGCCGGCGGCCCGGGCGGGCATCGCGTGGTGCAGGCCGCCGGCGACGTTGACCGCCCGGCGGGCGTCGCCGCGCCACACTGCCTCCGCCGCGGCCACGCTGGCCCCGGCGATCAGCGCGCTCGACTCGTGCATGCCGTCGAAGACCGGGTTGTCCGAGGTGCCCAGGCCGAAGCCGGCGAAGAACGGGTCGCGCGGCGCGGCCCGGACCGCGTCCAGGTAGCGGGGGTCGTGCACCCGGGTCAGCAGCGCGTCGTCGGCCGGTTCCGGCTTGACCAGGCGGACCCCGGGTCGGTCCAGCACGCCGAGTTCGCGGGCGAGCGCGATGGTCAGCTCGACCCGGACCGGGTCGAGGGGATGGTCACCCATGTCGTAGGCGAGGAGGGCCTCGTCCCACACCACCACCGTGTCGTCGGCCATGGGGTCATCGTCGCACGAGGCCCGCGGCGCGCCCACCGCACGCGCTGCTCACCGGCCGGGGGCCTCCCCGGTGGCGACCGGACGGGCCGGGTCGGCGACCCAGTTGCTCCACGAGCCGACGTAGAGCGCGGCGTCCGGCCGGCCGGCGAGGTGCAGCGCGAGGACGGCCCGGGAGGCGGTCACCCCGGATCCGCAGTACGCCCCGACGGGCGCGGCCTCGGCCACGCCCGCCGCGGCGAACCGCTCCCGCAGCGCGTCGGCGGTCGGGAAGCGGCCGGCGTCGACGTACTCGGGGGCGGCGAGGTTGACCGCGCCCGGCACGTGCCCGGCGACCGGGTCGATCGGCTCGGTCTCGCCCCGGTAGCGCGGCGCGGCGCGCACGTCGAGCAGCACCCCCTCGTCGGCGGCGGCGAGGCGGGCGGCCTCCCCGGCGTCGAGGACCGGCAGCGCGCCGGGGGCGACGGTGACGTCGCCGGGGGTCGGGGTGGGCGGCTCGGTGGAGGTGGGCAGGCCGGCGGCGATCCAGGCCGGGAAGCCGCCGTGCAGCACGCGTACCGGGCGGTGCCCGGCCCAGCGCAGCGTCCACCAGGCGCGGGCGGCGGACATGCCGTCGCCGCCGTCGTACACGACGACGGGGTGACCGGCGCGGACGCCGGCGGCCCGCAGCGCGGCCTGGAGCGCGGCGGGGTCGGGCAGCGGGTGCCGGCCGGCGGCGCCGGGCCGGCCGCAGAGTTCGGTGTCCAGGTCGACGAAGACCGCGCCGGGCAGGTGGCCGGCCGCGTAGTCGTCCCGGCCGGGCGGGCCGGCGAGGCGCCAGCGGACGTCGAGCAGGGTGGGCGGGTCGGCGCGGTCGAGCTCGGCGGCGAGCCCGTCGGCCTCGACCAGCAGCTCCTCGGTTCCGGACATGAGGTCCAGTCAACACCATCCGGGCAGCGACCTCGCGCTTCGCGGGCGGTCGATCGTCGTGCCTCCGGGTAGCATCGACCCCCGGGAGGCCGCTGACGTGAAGCATGACCTGGTCGATACGACCGAGATGTACCTGCGCACCATCCTCGAGCTGGAGGAGGAGGGGGTGCCGCCGCTGCGTGCCCGGATCGCCGAGCGGCTGCGGCAGAGCGGTCCCACCGTCAGCCAGACCGTCGCCCGGATGGAGCGGGACGGCCTGCTCACCGTCGAGGGCGACCGGCACCTGTCGCTCACCGCGCTGGGCCGCAGCAGTGCCGTCTCGGTGATGCGCAAGCACCGCCTGGCCGAGTTGCTGCTGGTCAACGTGATCGGGATGCCCTACGAGGAGGCCCACGAGGAGGCCTGCCGGTGGGAGCACGTGATGAGCGACGCGGTCGAGAAGCGGGTCTACGACCTGCTCAACCGGCCGACCCGCTCGCCGTACGGCAACCCCATCCCGGGCCTGGAGGAGCTGGGCACCCCCGAGCAGCCGGAGACCGAGGTCGCCGAGGCCGAGCGCAACCTGGCGTTCCCGGGCCTCTCCGGCCCGGTCGTGGTCCGGCGGATCTGCGAGAGCGTGCAGACCGACGCGGACGTGCTCCGCCAGCTGCACGCGGCGGGCGTCGACCCGGGCGCCACGGTGACCGTGGCCCAGGAACGGGACGGCGTGTCGATCGACCGCTCCGGTGACCGGGTCCGGCTGCCCCGCGAGGTGGCCTCCCGGGTGTTCGTCGCCGCCCGCTGACCTCCGGCGGGCTCACATCCGGCGGGTGTCCACCGTCTTCGCCAGGGTGACCAGCTTGCCGGCCACCGCCTCCGCGGCCGCCTTGTCGGCGCCGCGCGGGCAGGTCCAGCTCAGGGTGGCCAGCCGCCCGTCGGTGGCGAGCCAACCCACCTCGGCCGCCGGCCCGGTCGTCGCCGTCTTGGGCAGCGTGCGGCGGTACGCGACCTGACCGAGCTTGGTGACCTTCTTCGCCCCGTCGGGCAGGACGTCGAGGCTGAAGGTCGACTTGTCGATCGACGTCTCGGTGACCGTGAGGGTCAGCTCCGGCAGGACGGCCTGCTCGGCCCGGACCACGCAGGTGTGGGTGTCCCCGCGGTCGCTGGCCGCCGCCACGTCGAACCGGCCGCCGGTCTGCTTCGCGATGGTCGCGAAGTCGAGCAGTCGGCAGGCGCCGCCGGACGAGGCCGCCGCCACCTCGACGGTCACCGGCTCGGCCGCGGGAACCGCCACCGGCTCGGCCTCCTTGGCGCAGCCGGCGGTCAGCGCCACGGCCACGCCGGCAAGCCAGATCCGCCCGTGCACGCCCACCCCTCCTCGCCGGCGGCTTCCCGCCGGATGTCCGTCGGACACCGTACGGGCTGCCCCGGGCGGGCGGAAGCCCTCAATCGTCCACATACGGACAGTGCCGACACCCTCGCCCACAGCAGGTGCCGCGCCGGGCCAGGAAGCCGGCGCTGAGCACGAAGAGCCCGGTCGCCGGGTCGAGGTAGCCGGCCTCCCCCGCGGCCAGGGCGGCGGCGTGGGCGGCCAGGATGCGCACCCGGTCGAGATGCTCGGGCGGCAGCCGGGACGGGTGCGGCTCGGTCAGCGGCCGGTCCGCCAACGGTCGTCGCTCTCCGGTCACCCGGCGAGTCTACGGAGCCCCGGCCGGCCGGCTCAGGCGCAGCCGGGCCGGCCGGGTGATGGACCGTTGAGTGGCTCCGGGGTGGTGGCCGGACAGCCGCACGCTGCGACGGCCGAGGTGCCGCCAGGACGCTGTGAAGCTGATGTCGTAGATGAATCAGCCGTGGCGGGCGAAGGCGGCGGCGATCCCCTCGCGGTCCGTGCCGCCCGCCAGCAGCAGCCGGAGCAGCAGCTTCGCCTTGTACGGGTCGAGCAGCCCGCCGTTGACCAGCCCGCGCCGCTGGAGGTCGGTCTCCGAGCCGACGGCGCCGTAGGTGTGCCGCAGCACCGCCCCCGCACCCGTCCGCGAGGTGAGCACCACCGGCATCCGCCCGGCGAGGGCACCGAGCACCGGCGCGAAGGCGGGCGGCACGTGACCGACCCCGAAGCCGGCCACGACCAGGCCCTGCCGCCCGTGGGCGAGCCCGTCGAGCAGCGCCACCTCGTCGTCGAGGGTGACGGTGTGCAGCGCCACCCGGGTGGCGCCCAGCCGGTCCGGGTCCACGGGCGGCAGCGGGGCGTGCCGCGCCGGCCGGGTCAGCAGGCGTACCTCCCCCTCGATCACGTGGCCGAGCGGGCCGGCGTTGGGCGAGGCGAAGGTGGCGGTGCTGGTGCTGTGCGTCTTGCGGACGTACCGGGCGGCGTGGATCTCGTCGTTGAACGCGACCAGGACGCCGAGGTCGCGGGCGGCCGGCGCGGCGGCGACCCGGACGGCGGCGAGCAGGTTCGCCGGGCCGTCCGGGCCGGCCAGGGTCGGGTTGCGCATCGCGCCGGTGAAGACCAGCGGCGCCGGGTGCGGCCAGACCAGGTCGGCCAGGAAGGCCGTCTCCTCCAGGGTGTCGGTGCCCTGGCTCACCACCACGCCGGTCGCCCCGTCCGCCACCGCCGCGCCCGCCGCGGCCACCAGGTCGAGGATCCGGCGGTACGTCAGGTCGGCGCTCGGCACGGCCTGGACGTCCCGCACCTGGAGCGGAAGGTCGGCCAGCCCGGGCACGGCGGCGGCGAGCTCGGCTCCGGTCAGCCGGGCGACCACCCCCGTCGGCCCGGCCCCGGCCATCGCGATGGTGCCGCCGAGGGTGAACAGGACGACGCTCACCGGTCGATCCCGTCCGCCCGGACCGCCAGCATCAGCGACTGCGGCCCCTTGTCCCGGCCCTCGCGCTCCCGGTCCAGCCGGGCGTGCAACGCGAACCCAGCGTCGGCGAGCTGTTCGGCGACCCGGTCGGGCGACAGCCAGTGCACGTCGTACGAGACGGTGTGGCCGTACGCCTCCTCGAGCCGGACCAGGCGGTCGCCGGCCTTGAAGGCGAGCAGCAGCCGACCACCGGGGGCGAGCACTCGGTGGAACCCGGCGAACACGCCGGGCAGCAGCGCCGGCGGCACGTGGATGATCGAGTACCAGGCGACGAGACCGGCCAGGGCGCCGTCCGGCAGCGGCAGGTCGGTCATCGAGCCGACCGCGAAGCGCAGCCCCGGGTGGTTCCGCCGGGCCACCTCGACCATGCCGGGTGACAGGTCGATCCCGGAGACGTCCATTCCGAGGTCGCGCAGGTGGGCGGTGATCCGTCCGGTGCCGCAGCCCACCTCGACCACCGGACCCGCTCCGCCGGCCTGCTCGGCGAACGCGGCCAGCATCGCCCGGTCCAGCGTCCCCTCCTCCACGTCGGGTATGAGCCGGGCGTAGTCGACGGCGACGGTGTCGTACGCGGCGCGGGTCTCGGACATCCAGTGTGGTTCCGTCATGATCTTCAGACCCTAGTCGGGCCGGGCCTGCGGACCGGCCGCCCGGTCCGCAATTGCGGTGCCGTCCGTCCGGGCCCGCGGGTAGGGTGCCCGGGCCGCGGCGACCAGGCCGCGGTGTTCGTCGACAGACAGGCCCAGCAGTGACGGCGCACCTCACCCGAACCGCTCCGGCGATGGCCCGCCCCTCGCTCTGGCGCAGCCGGAACTTCCTGCTGCTGTGGAGCGGCCAGACGGTCAGCGAGATCGGCACCCGGGTCTCCGGCGTGGCGGTGCCGCTGCTCGCGGCGGACACCCTCGGCGCCGGCGTCTTCCAGATCTCCCTGCTGACCTTTCTGGCCTGGCTGCCGTACCTGATCTTCTCGCTGCCCGCCGGGATCCTCGCCGACCGGGTCGACCAGCGGCGGCTGATGATCGCGTGCGACCTGGGCCGGGCCGCGCTCCTGCTGTCACTGCCGGTGGTCGCCCTGGTCGGCCACCTCACCCTGGTCTTCCTGTACGTCGTGGTCGGTCTCTCCGGTGTGCTGACCGTCGCCTTCACCGTGGCGTACCGGAGCATGCTGCCCGGCCTCGTGCCGGCGGAGCAGTTGGTTGACGGCAACGCCAAGCTGGTGACCAGCCAGCAGTTCGCCGAGCTGGCCGGGCCGACGCTGAGCGGCGGGCTGATCGCGCTGGTCGGCGCGGCCCGGACGTTCCTCACCACCGGCCTCGCCTTCGCGGTCAGCGCGGTGACGCTGCTGCTCATCCGGCCCACCCCGGACGCCGCGCCGCCGGCCGCCGGGCGGGTGAACTCGGGGGCGGCCCTGGGCGCGGGGCTCGGCTTCGTCCGGCGGCAGCCGATCCTGGTGAAGCTCCTCGCCTGCACCACCACGTCGAACTTCTTCGTGATGGCCGCGAGCGCGATCGAGGTGCCCTTCCTGCGCCGGGAGCTGCACGCCGCGCCGCTGGTGATCGGGTTGGTCTTCTCCGCCGGCGCGGTCGGCGGCCTGGTCGCCGGCGCCCTGGCCGACCGGCTCTCCCGGCGGATCGGCACGGCCCGGATCATCTGGGTGGCGATGGCCGCGCCCGGACCGCTCTACCTGCTCATCCCGCTGGCCCGACCGGGCTGGGGCGTGCTGCTCTTCGCGGCCGGGTTCGCCGCGTTCTCCGCCAACGCGGTGCTGTTCAACGTGGCGGCGATGTCGTACCGGCAGCGGATCACCCCGGCTCCACTGCTCGGCCGGGTCAACGCCGCGTTCCTGTGGATCTGCTACGGGGTGATCCCGCTCGGCGCGCTGCTCGGCGGAATCCTCGGCAGTCAGCTCGGACTGCGGCCGGCGCTCTGGATCTGCGTGCTGGGCATGTGGAGCGCCGCGGTGTTCGTGGTCTGCTCGCCGCTGCGCCGGATGCGGGACTTCCCGGCCGACGCCTGAGTGGTCCGCGTCCGCTCTCCATGACGTCACGCGAACCAGCTGATCGCCTGGCCGTGCCCGCGGGTCCAGGCGAGCGGCGTCCCGTCCAGCGCGAGCACGTTGTTCAGTGCCCCGCCCGGCGGCTCCGGCAGGGTGTCGTGGCGCAGCACGTCCGGGTCCTCGTTCGCGATCCAGTGCCCGGGGAGGCCGCGTACCACCTCGACGAAGGCCGCCCGCCGCGATGCCGGAACCTGGTAGAGCACGGAGGAGTGGAACACCACCAGGGTCGCGCCCGCCGGTGCCTGCGCGGCCAGCGCCGGCAGGTCGTCCACCAGGTCGCCGCGTACCAGCAGGGGCGGCTCGGCCGCGGCGACGGCTGCCGCGGCCCGCAGCCGGGCCCGGCGGTGGGTGTGCTCCGGCCAGATGAGGGCGTCGAGCCACGCGAGATCCGCCGGGTCGGTCACGTCGAGCGGGTTCAGGTCGAGGCCGGCCCGCCACACCACCTCGGGCAGGCGGGCCGGCGGTGCCATGCCGGTCGCCACGCACTCGAGGACCGGTTCCCCGGAACCAACCTGGTGGTCGCCGTAGCGGTAGGCGTACCGGTCGGGATAGAGGCAGAGCCCGGCGGACGCGCCGACCTCCAGCAGCGCGAACGGTTGCGGCAGCGCGGCGAGCACCGGTAGCAGGACGGCACACCGCCCGGCCTCGTTCGTCTGCGTGGCCCGGCTGCGCATCTCCGCGGCGATCGCCGGCCAGTTCGCCACCGCCCAGTCGTGGAACGCCGCCGGGTCCTCGACCGGGCCGCCGAGCAGCCGTACGACGCCGAACAGCAGATTCGGCTGCCGCTTGGCCGGCGGCAGCGTGCCGAGCAGGGCGAGCACCTCGTCGTCGCGGGACACCGCCAGTGCCAGCCGCTCGTACGCGGGTGACACGCCGTGTGCCTCGCGGGTGGCGAACCCGGAGTAGACCTCGGCGATCGACATGTCCCCATGGTCGCACCGCACCCCGGCGGCGCGAGGTCCCGCCGATCAAGGTGGGCGGGGCAGAATTTTCCCGGACCGCTGTCGAATCCGGCCGGACCCGCTCGTCGGGATGGCAAGAAGATGGAACGACCACCTGAGGAGAACCTGATGGCCCAGTACGCAGTCCTGATCTACTCGCCCGCGCCGGCCGACCCGATGGAGATCACGCCCGACTACCTGGCGCTGCTGGAGCGGTACCCGGCCCAGGTCGAGGAGCTGGGCGGGAAGATCGTGACTGGGTTCGCCCTCCAGCCCAGCACCACCGCCACGGCGATCCGCGGCGACCTCGTCACCGACGGCCCGTTCATCGAGGCCAAGGAGGTGGTCGCCGGGTTCTTCATCCTGGAGGCGCCGGACCTGGACGTCGCCCTGAAGATCGCCAAGCTGAACCCGGCCACCATCGACGGGGGCGTCGAGGTACGGCCGCTGTTCGTCCCGCCGTCCGAGTGAGCGACGCCGGCACGGCCGCGGCCGAACGCGCCGTGGCGGACGCGCACCGTCGCGAGTGGGCCTTCGTGCTCGCCGCGACGGCGCGCGTCGCCGGCGACCTCGACGTCGCAGAGGAGTGCGTGCAGGACGCGTACCTCGCCGCGCTGGACGCCTGGGCGCGGGACGGCGTACCCCACAAGCCCGGCGCCTGGCTGACCGCCACCGCGAAGCGCAAGGCGCTGGACGTCCTGCGCCGGGAGAAGGTGTTCCGGTCGAAGATGCCCCTGCTCGTGGAACCGGCGGAGGAGGAGGCCGTGGCGGAGCCCGACGAGGACGCGGTGCCCGACGACCGGCTGCGGCTGGTCTTCACCTGCTGCCATCCGGCGCTGGCCCGGGAGGCCCAGGTGGCGCTGACCCTGCGCCTGGTATGCGGGGTGAGCACGGGCGACATCGCCCGCGCGTTCCTCGTCCCCGAGACGACGATGGCCGCGCGGGTGACCCGGGCCAAGAAGAAGATCGCGGCGGCCCGGATCCCATACCGGGTGCCGGAGGCCGCCGAGCTGCCCGAACGGCTAGATGCGGTGCTGACCGTCATCCACCTGCTCTACACGACCGGGCACACGGCTCCGTCCGGCGCCGACCTGGTCCGCGCCGACCTGGTGGACCGGGCGCTGCACCTGACCCGCATGCTGCTGACCCTGATGCCCGACGAGCCGGAGGTCCGCGGGCTGCTCGCCCTGCTGCTGCTCACCGACGCCCGCCGGGCCACCCGCACCGACTCCGAGGGGCGGCTGCTGGTGCTGGCGGAGCAGGACCGGTCCGCCTGGGACCGATCCGCCATCGCCGAGGGCAACCGCCTGGTCGTCGGCGCGTTCCGGACCGGCCGCGTCGGCCGGTACGCGCTCCAGGCCGCCATCGCCTCGCTGCACGCCGTCGCCCCCAGCTACCCGGCCACCGACTGGCCCCAGGTGGTACGCCTCTACGACGAGCTGCTGAAACGCTGGCCCTCGCCGGTCGTCGCGCTCAACCGTGCCGTGGCGGTGTCGATGGCTCACGGCCCCGAGGCCGCCTTGGACGAGGTCGAGGCGCTGGCGCGGGACGGCCGGCTGGCCGGGTACCACTACCTGCCGGCGATCCGGGCCGACCTGCTGCGCCGGCTCGGGCGGCAGCGGGAGGCGGCGGACGCCTACCGGGCGGCGCTGGACCTGGTGGACAATGACGCCGAGCGGGGGTTCCTCTCCGCCCGCCTCGCCAAAGCCATCAACTCCGGATCGGGTCACTCGTCGGAGGGCTGGACGACCAGGCCGGGCGCATCGTGATCAGCCTTCTGGCCGTTCCACCCTCAGCCGGCGTACCCAGCCCAGGAAGCGGCCGTACAGCTGCACCGGGTCGGGAGGGTTCGGGTACAGCCTGCTCAGGTCCCTGCTCGCCTCGCCCAGCAGGTCGGCCAGGTCGATGGCGAGGTTTCTGCGGTCCCCCGCGTATTCCGCCGGCAGTTCGGTGCGGGCCTGCTCACACGGCCAGGGGTGGGCGCAGCCGGTGCAGATCCAGATGGGTCTCAAGGGAGCGTGGCGGTTCATTAAGTGACGAACGTACAGAGCACGCCATGCCTAGCTTCAGGCTGTGAAGCGACCACGCTTGTACGGGCCTGGCGAGTTGGCCGCCCTGTTCGGCGTGTCGCGGCAGCGGGTTCTACAGATCACCCGCCGGCCCGGGTTCCCCGAGCCCATCGCCCGCCTGATCGGGACGACCATCTGGGACGCGGACGAAGTGGACGAGTGGGCCCGGCATAACCGCCCGCCCCGCCCCACCGACGGCGACGAGGACCGCTGACCGGACGTCTCGTACAGGCAGCCGGTACCACGGCATCACAGCAGCGAGCCCCGGGCGCAGGAACGCCCGGGGCTCGCTGCTGTCGGCGTACGTCAGCTGCAGCCGCTGGTGGAGCCGCAGCCCTCGCAGACGTAGCAGCTACCGGCCGGCCGCATCTTCGTACCGCAGGTGAAGCAGAGCGGCGCGTCGGCGGCCTTGCCGAGCACGGCCTCCAGCAGCTCGGTGCTGGAACCCACCGACGGCGCCGGCTTGGCGGCGGCGACCTCCGCGACCTCCTGCGCCGGCTGGGCGACCGCAGCGGTCTTCGGCTCCTCCGGCTTGGTCTCGACCGGGGCGGAGGCGGCCATCGCGGTGAGGTCCGCACCGCTCGCCTCCGCCTCCGCCTCGGCCCGCAGCTGGGCGGCCCGCTCCTTGGCGGTGAAGATGCCCAGCTCCGCGCGGCGCTCGTACGGCAGGAAGTCCAGGGCCAGGCGACGGAAGATGTAGTCCATCACCGAGGCCGCCATCCGCACGTCCGGGTCGTCGGTCATGCCGGCCGGCTCGAAGCGCATGTTGGTGAACTTGCTGACGTACGTCTCCAGCGGGACGCCGTACTGGAGACCGATGGAGATGGCCACCGAGAAGGCGTCCATCACGCCGGCCAGGGTCGAGCCCTGCTTCGACATCTTGAGGAAGACCTCGCCGAGGCCGTCGTCCGGGTACGACGACGCGGTGAGGTAGCCCTCGGCACCGCCGACGGAGAAGGAGACCGTCTCCGAAGGGCGCTTCTTCGGCAGCCGCTTGCGCACCGGCCGGTACTCGACGACCTTCTCCACCACCGGCGCGGCCGGGGCGGCCTCGACGGCCGCCGGCTCGGTGGCCTTGTTGGACTTGGCCACCGAGAGCGGCTGGCCGACCTTGCAGTTGTCCCGGTAGATCGCCAGCGCCTTGAGGCCGAGCTTCCAGCCCTCGAAGTAGATCTTCTCGACGTCCTCGACGGTGGCCGCCTCCGGCATGTTGACCGTCTTGGAGATGGCGCCGGAGACGAACGGCTGGATCGCCGCCATCATCCGCACGTGACCCATCGGCGCGATGGAGCGCTCGCCCATGGCGCAGTCGAAGACCGGGTAGTGCTCCGGCTTGAGCCCGGGGGCGTCCACCACGTGGCCGTGGTCGGCGATGTGCTCGACGATCGCCTCGACCTGCTCCTCGGGGTAGCCGAGGCTGCGCAGGGCGCGCGGAACGGTCTGGTTGACGATCTGCATCGAGCCGCCGCCAACCAGCTTCTTGAACTTGACCAGCGCCAGGTCCGGCTCCACGCCGGTGGTGTCGCAGTCCATCATGAAGCCGATGGTGCCGGTCGGCGCGAGGACGCTGGCCTGCGAGTTACGCCAGCCGTTCTTGTCACCGATCTTGTTGCCCTGGGTCCACTGCTTGGTCGCCTCACGGACGATGGCGGCGGTGCCGGCCGGCTTGATCTCGTCGTTGGCGGCCGCGTGCTTGCGCATGACCCGCTTGTGCGGCTCCGCGTTGCGGGCGTAGCCGTCGTACGGACCGACGACGCCGGCCAGCTCGGCCGAGCGACGGTACGCGGTGCCGGTCATCAGCGAGGTGATCGCCGCGGCGACCGAGCGGCCCTGCTCCGAGTCGTACGGCAGGCCCGACGCCATCAGCAGGGCACCGAGGTTGGCGTAGCCGATGCCGAGCTGCCGGTAGGCGCGGCTGGTCTCGCCGATCTTCTCGGTCGGGAAGTCGGCGAAGCAAATCGAGATGTCCATCGCGGTGATGACGAACTCGACCGACTTGACGAACTTCTCCACCTCGAAGCCACCGTCGGCGCGGAGGAACTTCATCAGGTTCAGCGAGGCCAGATTGCACGAGGAGTTGTCCAGGTGCAGGTACTCCGAGCACGGGTTCGACGCGGTGATCCGCCCGGTCTCCGGGCAGGTGTGCCAGTCGTTGATGGTGTCGTCGTACTGCAGGCCGGGGTCGGCGCACTCCCAGGCGGCCTGGGAGATGCTGCGGAACAGCTCCTTGGCGTCGATCGTCTCGATGGTCTGCCCGTCGAGCCGGCCGCGCAGGTCGAAGCCGCCGCCGTTCTCCACCGCGGTCATGAACTCGTCGGAGACCCGGACCGAGTTGTTGGCGTTCTGGTACTGCACGCTGACGATGTCCGCGCCGCCCAGGTCCATGTCGAAGCCGGCGTCGCGCAGCGCGCGGATCTTGTCCTCCTCGCGCGCCTTGGTGACCACGAACTCCTGGATGTCCGGGTGGTCCACGTCGAGGATGACCATCTTCGCCGCGCGCCGGGTGGCGCCGCCGGACTTGATGGTGCCGGCGGAGGCGTCCGCGCCGCGCATGAAGCTGACCGGGCCGGAGGCGTTGCCGCCGGAGGAGAGCAGCTCACGCGACGAGCGGATCCGGGACAGGTTGACGCCGGAGCCGGAGCCGCCCTTGAAGATCAGCCCCTCCTCCTTGTACCAGTCCAGGATCGAGTCCATCGAGTCGTCGACGCTGAGGATGAAGCAGGCGCTGACCTGCTGCGGCGACGGCGTGCCCACGTTGAACCAGACCGGCGAGTTGAAGCTGAACACCTGGTGCAGCAGCATCCAGGTCAGCTCGTGCGCGAAGATCTCCGCGTCGGCCGGGGTGGCGAAGTAGCCGTGCTCCTCGCCGGCCTTGCGGTAGCTGGTGACCACCCGGTCGATCAGCTGCTTGAGCGACCACTCCCGCTCCGGGGTCCCCACCGCGCCCCGGAAGTACTTGGTGGTCACGATGTTGGCCGCGTTGACGCTCCAGGACTCGGGGAACTCCACCCCGCGCTGCTCGAAGTTGATCGAGCCGTCCCGCCAGTTCGTCATCACGACGTCGCGGCGCTCCCACGCCACCTCGTCGTACGGGTGGACCCCCTCGGTCGTCCACACCCGCTCGAGCTTCAGGCCCGCCGTCGCGCCGGCCCGGGTCCGCGACTTGCTTGCTGTCACGCCGTCCCCCGCCATCTCATCCGCCCCCTCGTCTGCGCGGTCACCCACCGCGCATCGTCGCTGTCAGAAATCCGAAAAACTCAAGTGGTACGGCCGGCGGCCTCCGCCGGCTCGGCCCCGGCGCCCGCCCGGGCGATCGCGGCGGCCCGCAGCGTCTCGATCTCGCGCTCGAAGTCGGCGAGCGAGTCGAAGGACCGGTAGACGCTGGCGAAGCGCAGGTACGCCACCTCATCGAGGTCGCGCAGCGGCCCCAGGATGGCCAGCCCCACCTCGTTGCTCGGGATCTCGGCGGCCCCCTTGGCCCGGACGGTCTCCTCGACCTTCTGCGCCAGCAGCGCGATCGAGTCGTCGTCGACCGGCCGGCCCTGGCACGCCTTGCGCACCCCGCCGATGATCTTCGTACGGCTGAACGGCTCGGTCACCCCGCTGCGCTTGACCACCGCGAGCACCGCCTCCTCGACGGTGGTGAACCGCTTGCCGCACTCCGGGCAGGAGCGCCGCCGCCGGATGAGCTGGCCGTCGTCGGCCTCCCGCGAGTCGACGACCCGGGAGTCGGCGTGCCGGCAGTACGGACACCGCATTCGCCCGACCTCCTTCGTCGATCGTGGGCCGCACCGACGCACGTCCGGGCACGCGTCGGCACGACGACGCCCACCGTTCGATGGCCGCCGCCGGGTCGACGGTACGGGAGTGCGGTCGGTAGTCGAACCCAACCTGTAGGCAACTTACGCCCATGTGACTACTACATCTAGGGGTCGACCGTATGTCGTCGCCCAGGCGAAATCAAGTTGGCCGGCGTGTCCGGCGCGTCACCAGGATCACTCACCCGCCCCACCTCCCCCGCGCGTCGCCGAAAGCCCAACGGGCGACTCCCGCCCCGGTCACGCTCAGCCGTTTAGTCGAACACCCGTTCGAAGCCGACGTATCATTTATCAGAACAGGCGTTCGGAATTCTCGGATTCAGCCCCGACACGCCGACAAGAGGTCGTACAGATGTTTGAAAATGGCCGATCTCACCTATACGGTCAACAACGACCGGGCGCGGCGTGTCGCCTCCGACCGGTCGGCAGCACCATCCGCGCGCACCACGAGCCGCCAAGGCACCCAGCGCCGACCAGGGAGGGACGGACGTGACCGAGGACCGGGCCAACCGGCAGAAGAACCCGCAGCCGATCGACGGGGCGGGTCCGCCGGCGACCCGACGGCCCCGCGCCGCGCGCAGCCGGACGGGCCAGCCCGCCGTGCGCCCGGTCACCCCGGTGGTCAGCAGCTTCCCCGACCCCGCCACCGTCGACCTCACCGCCCGGCAGCGCCGGATCCTGGAGTTCATCCGCACCTGGGTGGAGCGCCACGGCTACCCGCCGAGCGTGCGCGAGATCGGCGAGGCCGTCGGCCTGGTCTCCCCGTCCAGCGTCGCCTACCAGCTCAAGGAGCTGGAGAAGAAGGGCTTCCTGCGCCGCGACCCGAACCGGCCCCGGGCGGTCGACGTCCGCGCCCCCAGCGACGCCGACGACGAGCTCAGCCGGGCCCAGCGGCCCACCCCGGCGTACGTGCCGATGCTGGGCCGGATCGCCGCCGGTGGCCCGATCCTCGCCGAACAGGCGGTGGAGGACATCTTCCCGCTCCCCCGCGAGCTGGTGGGTGAGGGCGAGGTCTTCATGCTCCAGGTCAAGGGCGACTCGATGCTCGACGCGGCGATCTGCGACGGCGACTGGGTGGTGGTGCGCCAGCAGCCGACCGCCGAGGCCGGCGACATCGTCGCGGCCATGCTCGACGGCGAGGCGACCGTGAAGACCTACCGGCGCCGCGACGGGCACGTCTGGCTGATGCCGCAGAACCCCGCCTTCGACCCGATCCCCGGCGACGACGCCACCATCATGGGCCGCGTCGTCGCGGTGCTGCGTCGGATCTGACACCCGCCCGGGTGACCGCCGCCCGGCGGTCACCCGGCGCTGTGCTCAGTAGCGGTCGCCGCGGTACTCGCGGCCGCCGGGCACCTGCCCGTACTGGCCCCGTCCGTCGTCGTACCCGTTGCGGCGGCCCCCGCGCGGATCCCGGTAGTCCGAGTCACGCCGGGGCGGCTCCGCGCGGCCGCCGCCGTACACGCCGCCGCCCTGCGGTGCGCCGCCGTAGACCCCGCCGCCCTGCGGACGGCCGCCACCGCCGCCGTACACGCCGCCCTGCGGACGGCCGCCCTCGGCGGGACGACCGCCGCCGTACACCCCGCCCGAGGCGGGCCGGCCCGGCGCGCCGTTCACCGGCCCGGGGCCGTAGCCGCCGCCGGCCGGACCGCCGTACACGCCGCCCCGAGGGCCGCCTGCCGGCGGCCCGCCCTCGGCGCGGCCGTCGTCGAAGCCGTTCATCGGGGGTCCGTCCCCGTCCGGTCCGTCCGCCCGGTCGGTGGCCGGTGCGGGCCGACGCCGGGACCGGAGGATGCCGAAGATGCCCGCGCCGACCAGCAGGGCGCCGAGCGCGCCGACCGCGGCGATCAGGTACGTGATCTCGTCCAGGGTCAGCCCCTCGACCCAGGACTTCTCGGCGGGCGGCTTCGCCACCTCGCCGGCGGCCGGCAGCGCCTCGACCCCCTTGGTCGACGGGACGTAGCTGAGGATGTCGATCGGGTCCTCGGGGGCCAGCTGGCCGCCGTCGGAGACGGTGACGAAGGACTTGCCGTCCGGGGTGTAGGAGATCGCCTCGCCGAACGGGTCGGTCAGCGGGGTGACCCGGGGCTTGACCGTGGTCAGCGCGCCGACGATGTCGCCGCCGGCCACGTCGAACTCGAAGGCGTCCGCGTACGTCCGCAGCACCACCTTCGTACCGTCCGGCGAGCGGGCCGCGCCGGTGACCAGGAGCCGACCGGTCGCGCCCAGCTTGTTGTCCGTGGTGGTCTTGGGGAGCGTGACCTCGCCGACCTTCTGCATCGGCACCGGCTCGGTGTCGCCACTGGCCTTCAGCGCGGCCGTCGGGGTGAAGATCTCCGACTTGCCGGAGAGCTCCTTGGTGATGATCAGCGGCTTGCCGTCGTCACCGATCAGCAGCGCCTCGGCGTCGTGCGGCTCCTTCTGCGGGTACGCGAGCCGGTGCAGCACCGGCTGCTTGCCGCCGCCGACGGGCATGTTCCACACCGCGACCCGCTCCCGGCGGGTCTTGCTGGTGACGTTGTCCCCGGTGTCGGCGATCCAGAGGGTCGTGCGGTCCGACGACAGCGCCAGGTCCTCGGTGTCGAACGGCCCCGACCCCGTGTAGTTCACCGGGGTCTTGGAGATCTTGCACTTGGTGTCGAGGTAGAAGACCTTCTTGCGGCTGTCGAAGTCGCTGCCGTCGTTGATGACGATGTAGCCGGTGGTCGTGGCGACCAGGCCGGACAGCTCTTTCAGCCGCTCGTCCTCGACGGTGCACTTCTTCTTGCCGGGGGCCGCGGCCTGCACGGGGGCCGCGGCGGGACCCGCCAGGGCGACCCCGGCAGGCGCCACCGTCGCGCCCAGCAGGCCGAGCGCAACCGTGACCGAGGAGACAACGTGCCGCATGACGCCAAGTGTCGCATGCCCGGTTACCCGGGCGGGTGACGCCGGACGGCCTCAGCGGCCGGCGCCCACCCGCTCCTGCGCGACGAGCCGGTCGCCGGCGCGGAACGGCGCCAGCTCGGCGGCGAGCGCCTCGCCGACCCGGACGTGCAGCAGCGTCCCCTCGGGGAGGTGGCGGGTGCTCAGCACCTCGCCCTGCCGGTGCAGCCGGGCCACCAGGTCGCCCCGGTCGTACGGGAGCACCGCGTGCACCTCCACCGCCGGGCGGGGCAGCCGCCCCTCGATCGCCTCGCGCAGCCCGTCGACCCCGCGCCCGCTGTGCGCGGAGACGAAGACCGCGTCGGGCCAGAGCCGCTTGAGCCGCAGCAGCGTCTCCTCGTCGGCGGTGTCGGTCTTGTTGACCACCAGCAGCTCGGGCAGCCGGTCGGCGCCCACCTCGGCGAGCACCTCGCGGACCGCCCGGACCTGCTCCTCCGGGTCCGGATGGGTGCCGTCCACCACGTGCACCACCAGGTCGGAGTCGGCGACCTCCTCCAGGGTCGAGCGGAACGCCTCGACGATCTGGTGCGGCAGGTGCCGGACGAAGCCGACCGTGTCGGACAGGGTGTAGAGCCGCCCGTCCGACGTGGTGGCCTTGCGGGTGGTCGGGTCCAGCGTGGCGAAGAGCGCATTCTCCACCAGCACCCCTGCGCCGGTCAGCCGGTTGAGCAGGCTGGACTTGCCAGCGTTGGTGTAGCCGGCGATGGCCACCGCGGGCACCGCGTTGCGGGACCGACGGGCGCGCTTGGTCTGGCGTACCGTCTTCATGCCCTTGATCTCGCGGCGCAGCCGTGAGATGCGGTGCCGGATCCGACGCCGGTCGGTCTCGAGCTTGGTCTCACCGGGACCGCGCAGGCCCACGCCGCCGCCGGCGCCGCCGCCGCGGCCGGAACCACCGGTCTGCCGGGAGAGCGTCTCACCCCAACCGCGCAGCCGCGGGAGCAGGTATTCGAGCTGGGCCAGCTCGACCTGCGCCTTACCTTCCTTGCTCTTGGCGTGCTGGGCGAAGATGTCGAGGATCAGGGCGGTGCGGTCCACCACCTTGACCTTGGTGCGCTGCTCCAGGTTGCGCAGCTGGGACGGGGAGAGTTCACCGTCGCAGATCACCGTGTCGGCGCCGGTGGAGAGCACCAGCGCGCCGAGGTCCTCGACCTTGCCCCGGCCGACGTAGGTGGCCGGGTCCGGCCGGTTGCGACGCTGGATCAGCCCCTCGAGCACCTGCGACCCGGCCGTCTCGGCCAGCGCCGCCAGCTCGGTGAGGCTGTTCTCCGCGTCGTCCTGGGTGCCCTCGGTCCAGACGCCCACCAGGACGACCCGCTCCAGCCGCAGCTGGCGGTATTCGACCTCGGTGATGTCGGTGAGCTCGGTCGAGAGGCCGGGGACCCGCCGCAACGCCTGCCGCTCCGACAGCTCGAACTCACCGGTGGTGGTGTCGAGCTCGTCGTCCTCGAAGGGAACGTAGGTCTCCTGGTCTCGCAAACCGTGTCTCCTGTCCGTTCTGTCAGCTACCGAGTGATTTCGGTCCTGTACCGAGCAATCCTGACATGTGTCAACGCGCGACGCACCTGCTATATGCCCGTGGCGCACACCCCCAATTGCGGGGGCGGATGCCGGGCGACCTGGGTGGGCGGGTAGAAATGCGGGGCGAACCGCTCAGTGTTGACGGAGGGATTATCCGTGGCCATCACCCGACTTCCGAGTGCGGGATTCTCGATCACGATCCGGATCGCGGTGACCGCGGACGCCTCCTCCATCGGCCGGCTGACCACCGCGGTGGGCGAGGCCGGCGCGATCGTCACCGCGCTGGATGTGGTCGACTCCGATCCGACCAGCGTGATCGTCGACCTCACCTGCGACACCGCCGACGCCAGCCACGCCGACCAGGTGGTCGACGCGCTCACCGCGCTGGACGGCGTGGACGTCCGCAAGGTCTCCGACCGGACCTTCCTGCTGCACCTCGGCGGCAAGATCGAGGTCAGCTCGAAGGTCGCGCTGCGGAACCGCGACGAGTTGTCCCGCGCGTACACCCCCGGGGTGGCCCGGGTCTGCATGGCGATCGCCGAGAACCCGGCCGACGCCCGCCGGCTGACCATCAAGCGCAACACGGTGGCCGTGGTCAGCGACGGCTCCGCGGTGCTCGGCCTGGGTAACCTCGGGCCGGCCGCGTCGCTGCCGGTGATGGAGGGCAAGGCGGCGCTGTTCAAGCGCTTCGGCGGGGTGGACGCCTGGCCGGTGGTGCTGGACACCCAGGACACCGACGAGATCGTGGCGATCGTCAAGGCCATCGCGCCCGCGTACGGCGGGATCAACCTGGAGGACATCGCCGCGCCGCGCTGCTTCGAGATCGAGGCCCGGCTGCGTGAGCTGCTGGACATCCCGGTCTTCCACGACGACCAGCACGGCACCGCGATCTGCGTGCTGGCCGCGCTGACCAACGCGCTGCGCGTGGTGGGCAAGCAGCTCGCGGACGTCCGGGTGGTGGTCTCCGGAGCCGGCGCGGCCGGCACCGCGATCATGAAGCTGCTGCTGCGCCAGGGCGTGGGCGACATCATCGCGTACGACCGGCAGGGCGCCCTGCACCGCGGCCTGCCCGACCTGAACCCGGCCTGGCAGTGGCTGGCGGAGAACACCAACAAGGAGAACTACTCCGGCGACCTGCCGGGCGCGATCCGCGGCGCGGACGTGTTCATCGGGGTCAGCGCGCCGAACCTGCTCACCGGCGACGACATCGCCACCATGGCCAAGGACTCGATCGTCTTCGCGCTGGCCAACCCGGACCCGGAGGTCGACCCGCGGGAGGCGCGCAAGCACGCCGCCGTGGTCGCCACCGGCCGCTCCGACCAGCCGAACCAGATCAACAACGTGCTCGCCTTCCCGGGCGTCTTCCGCGGCATGCTGGACGCGCACGCCGAGGAGTTCACCGAGGAGATGGCGATCGCGGCGGCCCGGGCGATCGCGGACGTGGTCGGCGAGGAAAAGATCAACCCCACGGTGATCGTGCCGAGCGTCTTCGACTCCCGGGTGGCCCCGGCGGTCGCCGCGGCCGTCCGCGCCGCCGCCCAGAACCCGGCCGTCACCCCGCCGCCGGCCGCCGACCCGGGCCCGGCCGACCTCCCCGAGATCGCCGCCGAGGCCAGCGCCATCCCCTGACCCCACCTTCGGGTGCGTTTCTTGTCGCCGTGGCGACAACAACGCACCCGAACCCCCACCCCACCCCGCCTCCGCTGGGGCCACCCCGTGGACGACCGACCGCGGGTGGTGGGCCCGCGTCCTTTGCTCTGCTGCAGCCACGGCAACACCTGACGTCCGGTATCCGGACAGCGGGTGTTGCACCGGCTGAAGCAGAGCAAAGGACGCACAGCACATCCCTCGGGGGCGGCCCCGGGGGCGATGCGGGTCTCCGGTGCCGATGGGCGGGGCGACGGACGCCAACCGCCGGACCGGCGCGGCGGGCGCGAAGCGCCTCCACCCGCGCAGGACCAGACTCAGGCGGGCGGCAGGACGGAATCTAGGAGAGCAGAGCGCCCGGGGTGAGCTCGCCGGTGGCGACCAGGACCGCCGGGCCCGACAGCCAGCAGGAGTCGTCGGTCACCGTCACCGTGAGGCGTCCGCCGGGCACGTCGACCGTGATCGTGCCGGTGTCCTGCCCCGCGTCGCGCAGGGCCACCGCGCCGACCGCGCAGGCGCCGGTGCCGCAGGAGAGGGTCTCGGCCGAGCCGCGCTCGTAGACCCGCATCAGCACGTGCCCGTCGGTGCCGTCCACGGGCTCCCCCGGCGCGGTGAACTCGACGTTCACCCCGGCCGGGAAGACGCCCGGGTCGACGTCCGGGGCGCGGGTCAGGTCGAGGGCCGCCAGGTCCAGCCCCGCCGGCAGGGCGCAGACCAGGTGCGGGTTGCCGACGTCCACCGCGGCGCCGGGCAGGGTCAGCCCGCCCAGGGTGGCGGTGGCCGTGGCGTACAGCAGGGGGCGGCGCATCTCCACGGCGATCGCCTCACCCTCGACCCGCGCGCGCACGACGCCGGCCCGGGTGGCTACCGGCAGCGCGGCGCCGGACGGCGTGGCCAGGCCGGTCTCCAGCAGGTACCGGACGAAGACCCGGGCCCCGTTGCCGCACATCTCGGCGAACGAACCGTCGGAGTTCCAGTAGTCCATGAACCACTCGGCGTCGCCCGCCAGGGCGGCGCCCTCGGGGTGCTTGGCCGCCCGGACCACCCGCAGCACGCCGTCCCCGCCGATCCCGCGCCGCCGGTCGCAGATCGCCGCGACCAGGCCCGGGGTGAGGTCGAGCGCCCCGTCCGGGTCGGGCAGGATCACGAAGTCGTTGCCGGTGCCGTGGCCCTTGGTGAACTCCACGCCCCCATCATCCCCGATGGTCGGCGACCACCCGCAGCGCAGTCTCGACAAACGCCGGCGACGCCGAGTCCAGCCAGTGGACGCGCGGGTCGCGCCGGAACCAGGACCGCTGCCGCCGGACGAACCGGCGGGTGGCGCGGATCGTCTCGTCGTGCGCCTCGACCTCGGTCAGCTCCCCGGCGAGGAACCGCAGCACCTGCTGGTAGCCGAGCGCCCGGCTGGCCGTACGCCCCTCGGGCAGGCCGGCGCCGACCAGCGTCCGGGTCTCGGCGACCAGGCCGTCGGCCCACATCCGGTCCACCCGCAGCGCGATCCGCTCGTCCAGCAGGGCGGTGTCCAGGTCGACGCCGAGCTGCACGGAGGGGTAGTACGGTGTCGGCTCGGGCAGCGAGGCGGTGAACGGCGCACCGGTCAGCTCGATCACCTCCAGGGCGCGGACGATCCGCCGGCCGTTGCCGGGCAGGATGCCGGCCGCCGCCGCCGGGTCGGCCTCGGTCAACCGGGCGTACAGCGGGGCCGGGCCGACCGCCGCCAGCTCCGCCTCCAGCCGGGCCCGCACCGCCGGGTCGGTGCCGGGGAACTCGAACTGCTCCAGCACCGCCCGTACGTACAGCCCCGAGCCGCCGACCAGCAGCGGCACCCTCCCCCGGGCCAGGATGTCGTCGACCGCCGCGCGGGCCAGCCGCTGGTACTCGGCGACGCTGGCCGGCTCGGTCACGTCCCAGATGTCCAGCAGGTGGTGCGGCACGCCCTCCCGCTCGGCGGGGGTCAGCTTGGCGGTGCCGATGTCCATGCCCCGGTAGAGCTGCATCGAGTCCGCGTTGACCACCTCACCGTCGAGGGCGTGCGCCAGGGCGATGCTCAGCGCCGACTTGCCGGCCGCGGTCGGCCCGACCACGGCCACCACCGTGCCCCTCACGCCGGCGCCCAGTTCGCCACGAAGTAGGAGACGCCGTAGGGCGCCGCGGCGTAGCTCAGCTCGCCGCGCCAGTCGCCGCCCGCCGCCCGCGCCGTGGCGGCCAGCACCTGCCAGGGCGCCCTTCCGGCGACCTTCAGCTCCGCCGACAGCGCCGGGTCCAGGCCGAGCAGGGCGTCGGGGTCCGCGTCGGCCAGGGCCCTGGCCACCCCCTCGTCGTACGCCTCGGCGCGCGGGTCGTCGTAGCCGGGCGCCTGCCGCCCCCGGCAGGCCGACCCGTCCCCCATCACCAGCAGCGCCACCCGGGGGCGGTACTCGTGCACCTGGTCGGCGAAGCCGCCCAGCTCGCCGAGGGTCGCCTCCGGGCTCACCTGGGCACCGACCACGCGCACGCCGACCCGCTGCCGGTTGAGCAGCCACGCCCCGACGGTGAGGCTCAGCGGCAGAACCGCCTCGCCGTCCGGCAGCGCCGGCACGAGCGGGACGGTCAGGTCGACACCCCAGGCGCGCAGCGACCCGGTGGCGGGCGGGATGATCCAGCCGGTCGCCGGGCCCGAGCCCAGCACGACCACGCAGTCCGGTCGGGCGGCGAGGAGCCGGGTGACGGCCGCGGCGGCGGCGGCGCGGAGGTCGTCCAGCTCGGGCGCGGCGGCGCCGGCCAGCTCGGGCACGATCAACGGCGGGTGGGGGCAGACGGCGGCGGCGACCAGAGGCACGCCCTCACCGTAGCGGGATCCCCCGGTGCGTCCCCGCGCCGATCCGGTCATTCGGACGGTAGGACACCGTATGGTCACGGTCGACGACAGGCGCTCGACGCGGACGGGGTCGGACCTGTGACAATGCCCGGAGTAACTTTGCTGCGCCGTGGCGGCGATCGCGGGGGCTGTCCCGTCGACGCCGGGAGAACGAGGATGGGCACATGAGCGACTGGACTGCCTTCGGACGGGTGGACGCGGACGGCACCGTGTACGTCAAGACCGCCGAGGGCGAGCGGGTGGTCGGATCCTGGCAGGCGGGGGCCCCGGAGGAGGGGCTGGCCCACTTCGCCCGGCGCTTCGCCGACCTGGTGACCGAGGTGGACCTGACCGAGGCCCGGCTCAACTCCGGCGCCGCGGACGCCGGCGGGTCGCTGACGACCATCCGGCGGATCCGCGCCTCCCTGCCCGAGGCGCACGTCGTCGGTGACATCGACGCGCTGGCCGCCCGGCTGGACAAGCTCGCCGAGGTGGCCGAGGCGAAGGCCGGCGAGGCGAAGGCCGCCCGGGACGCCGCCCGGGGCGAGGCCCTCGCGCGCAAGACCGCCCTGGTGGAGGAGGCCGAGAAGCTGGCCGCCGAGTCGACCGGCTGGAAGACCGCCGGGGACCGGCTCAAGGAGATCCTCGACGAGTGGAAGACCATCCGCGGCGTCGACAAGAAGACTGACGGTGAGCTGTGGAAGCGGTTCGCCGCCGCCCGGGACGGCTTCACCCGCCGGCGGGGCGCCCATTTCGCCTCCCTCGACCAGCAGCGCAAGCAGGCGCAGACGGTCAAGGAGGAGCTGGTCGCCGAGGCCGAGAAGCTTAAGGACTCCACCGACTGGGCGGTCACCGCCAACCAGCTCAAGGACCTGATGACCCAGTGGAAGGCCGCGCCGCGGGCGTCCAAGGAGGCCGAGCAGAAGCTCTGGGAACGGTTCCGGGCGGCGCAGGACGAGTTCTTCACCCGGCGCAGTGAGGTCTTCTCGGCGCGGGACAACGAGCAGCGCGCCAACCTGGAGCGCAAGCAGGCCCTGCTCGCCGAGGCCGAGGCCCTCGACGTGGACGCCGATCCGAAGGGCGCCCAGGCGAAGCTGCGGGAGATCCAGGCGCAGTGGCACGAGGCCGGCCGGGTGCCGCGGGAGGCCGCCGCCGGGCTGGAGCGCCGGCTGCGCGCCGTCGACGACAAGGTCCGCGAGGTCATGGACTCGGCGTGGCGGCGCACCACCAAGGAGGACAACCCGCTGCTCGCGCAGATGCGGGCGCAGGTCGCGGAGGCCGAGGAGCGGCTGTCCCGGGCCCAGGCCGCCGGTGACGCGCGCCGGATCAAGGAGGCGGAGCAGGCGCTGGCCTCCAAGCGGCAGTTCCTCCAGCTGGCCGAGCAGGCAGCCGGCTGAGCGGAAGCACTCCGGAGGCCCCGGTCCCCGGCGCGGGACGGGGGCTTCCGCGCGTCCGGCCCCGACCCGCGCCGGCCGGACGGCGCAGGCCGGCCGGCGGGGCGCAGGGCAGGCCGGCCCGGCGCAGTACGGGCCGGCCCGGCGCAGTACGGGCCGGCCCGGCGCAGTACGGGCGGGCCCGACGCAGTGCGGGCCGGTCGGACCCAGCCGGGCCGGCCGGACGGGCGGCGCCGCCGCGTGCGGTCCGGTCAGGGACCGTCCCGGCGCAGCCCGGGCCAGTAGCGCAGTGCGTCGCTGACGGCGGCGTTGAGCGCCTCGATCGTGGGCAGCAGCTGGTTCTCGGCGTCGACCAGGCCGCCGAGGGCGGCTTCGAGCGGCGCCGACTCGTCCGGCCCGTCCAGGACGCGCGCGCAGTCCTCGGCGGCCCGGCGGGTGATGGCCAGTCCGTCGGCCCACCGGCCCTGGAGGTCGGCGTCGGGCACCCGCAGGTAGCCCTCGGCCGCGGTCGCCCCGAGCCGCAGCGCGTCGCAGTGGGCCCGCAGGGTCGCCACGTCCAGGGGCACGGTTCCGTCGGGGCCCGGCCGGGTGGCGGCCAGCTCCTGGATGAACCGGTTGTACCCCTGGTAGGCCGAGGTCAGCTCCAGGACGTGCGCCTGGCCGCCGAGCTTCCACCACATCAGCAGCTGCATGGCGCGCAGCTTCGGGCCCGCCGTCGAGGTGGATTCCGCCGGTACGGCCGCCGCCAACCCGCTGGTGGAACTCGTCCGGGCCCCGTACGACGCGGTGCCGGTCGCCAGCAGTGCCCCGCCGCAGATCACGGCCACGACGGCCCACCGGGCGCGGCCCCGCGTCGCAGCGGCGGACCGGGGCGCCGGACGGCGGCGCGCGGCGAGCCGGTGCAGCGGCGCCGCCAGCAGCGCACCTACGCCCGCGACCAGCGCCGCGCCGAAGACGGCCAGCAGCGCGGGACCGGTCAGGATCACCAGGAGCGGCCAGGCCACCGCCGGCAGGACGTGGCAGCTGTCGCCCATCGTCCGCAGCGGACCGAGGCAGCCGTCGACCGAGGCCAGCACCGCCAGACCGACCAGGGCGACGACCTGGGCGAGCCCGGCCGCCAGCAGGGCGCGCAGGAGGCGGTACGGTCGGGCGGTGGCCGCCACGGCGAGGGCGGTCACCGCCGACCCCACCCAGATCGCCGCGACGCTCCACCAGGCGTAGAGCAGCGCGAACGCGCCGACGCGGAGCTCGCCCGCCGGCGGCTGCCAGGAGTGCTGGTGGGCCATCACCGCGACGATGCCGAGCAGGCAGACCGCCCCGCCGGCCAGCCCGGGGAGGAGGAGGCGCGGCAGCCCCGGGAGGCCACCTCCCCGGGGCGCCCACCACGTCCACCAGACCAGCGGGAAGAGCCAGAGCACGACCGCCGCGCCGATCGCGATCTGGTCGGCGCCCGCCGGGGCCAGCGCCGGCAGCGTCCGGGTGAGCAGGGACAGCTCGGTCTGGTGCGCGTCCCACGGGCCGGGGAACGATCGGGTGAGGGTGTCGCCGAACCCGAACGCGCCGGCGAGGTCGCCGAGCAGGCGCAACCGCAGGATCCGCTGCCACAGGTCGAGGCCGGCGACCGCCACGAGGACGCCGGCGGCGAGGGCGACGCCGAGGCTGGCCCGCAGCGGCCCGCCGCGCCAGGACGCCAACCGCAGCCGGGCGCACTGGGTGATCCACCCGACGAACACGATGGCCGCCAGCAGCAGGAGCAGCAGCACCTCGGGGCGGGGCGGGAACCACTGCGGTCCACCGGTGAATCCGCTGGTCAGCTCCGCGGTGACCAGCCCGGTCCCCAGCCACGACCCGGCGGCGACGCCGGTGGGCGCGGCCTCGCCGGTGGCCACCGCGTACCCGACGGTCCGCCACACCGAGATCGTCACGACCGCCGCCACGGGGGTCCCGACCACCCAGCACGCCACGCCGGTGGAGGTGATGCTCTCCAACTGGAGCACCAGGAAGAGGGCGGCCCAACCGAGCAGGAAGAACTGGACCCCGCTCAGCGCGTACAGCGGCGCGGGGTCGGCCAGGGAGCGCCGCCGGTCCGGCCAGGACGGGTGGGTCCGCAGCAGTCTGCGCAGCCGCGCGCGGACCGGGTGGGGCCGCGGCGGCTCCGGATCGCCGCCGGCGGCCTTCGCCCAGACCCGCACGTCGGCCCCGGCGGCCACGGCGTCCGCGTCGGCGTGCAGCTCGCGGTGCCGCAGGATGTCCACCCGGGCCAGTTGGACCATGACCAGCAGGAAGGACGCGACCACGAGCTGCCGGATCAGCGGGGTCCGTGCGGCCGGCCAGAGCACCTCGTCCGCGCCGACGAACCAGCCGAAGAACTGGGCCCCGAGCAGCGATCCCCCGACCAGCACGAGGTACGGCAGGCAGACCAGGCCGGCGAAGGCGCGGAAGAGCGCCACCACCGCGTAGCTGATGCCCACGTCCCGGTTGCGCAGGTGCGCGTACTCGTGCAGGACGGTCGCCCGGAAGGTCTCCGGGTCGGTGGTGCGGCTGAGCAGCAGCCCGCCGTGGAGCCGCACGGTGTACCGGCCGAACCACCCGTACGTCACCGCGCCGCGGGCCAGCGCGGTCGGATCGACCACGAACCCGGGCGGGGCGGCGAGTCCGGCCTGCCCGGCCAGGGCGGTCAGTTCGGCCCTCGCCGCGCCGTCCGGGTCCACCCGCGACAGCGGGACCACCCGGCTGCCGCGGTTGCGCCACCGGGGCAGCCACAGGTAGAGCACGGCCGCGGCGGCGAGCACGGCGAGCACCCCGGCCGGCGCCCGCCACCGGCCGGCGTACGGCAGGCTGGACACGCACCGCTCCACCGCCGCGGGGTCGCCGGTGCGGAGCAGGTTCGCCAGCTCGTCGCTGGCCGGATCGAAGCCGGTGGCGAGGTCGCAGGCCAGGGCGTGGTTCTGCGGGGGCAGGAGCTGGGCGAGCTCGCCGAGCATGGTGACGGCCGCGGTCAGCACGGTCATCAGCAGCAGGACGAAGCGCAGGGTCGTCCCGGCGGCGATCCCCGGCAGCCGCACCGTGGACGGTGGGTGGGCGGTGGCGGGCGCGGCGGAGGGCTCCGCCACGCTCACCGCTCGGCCCGGGGCGCGGCGGGCGGTTCGAGCACCAGGCGGGCCACCACGTGGTCGGCCACACCCCGGGCGGCGGGATCGTCGAGCCCCGCCGCGCTCGCGCCGGCCCGCACCCGTTCGTGCACGGCGGCCAACTGTTCCCTGGTCAGGTGCGGGACGGTGGCCGGCAGGGCGGGCCGCGACCGCCGTCGGAACAGCCGGCGGAGCCGGCCGCCGACGCCGTCGGCCAGCGCCTTCACGCCCATCCGGCTCGCCTCGTCGACGGCGATCCACACCACCGGGGTGAGCGCGGCGACCGCCTCGGTCAGGCCGAAGCCCAGCTCCTCCGGGCGGTGCGGGCGGCGCAACAGGCCCGACACCCGGTCCGGCGGCAGCCGGCTCAGCCCCTCCACCAGTGGCAGCTCGTGCGGCGCGACCTCGGTGATGACGTCCCGGACGACCTCGGGGACGGTCGCGGCCATGGGAGCCTCCTCATCGGACGGACGCGTGACGGCCCCAGCTTATGGCCGACCGGCCCGGCGTGATGACCCGTGCACCGTCGGTCAGCGGGGGCACGCGCCGGGCGCCGGCAGGACTGCGCGGTCCCGGTTGACGCATCGAGGTGCGCTGACCAGAAACCCGGCACGGTGAGGCTCAACGGCGCCGCTGGCTGACCGCGCCGGCCCGGCCCAGGCCGGGCCCGGACGGCACGACGGCCGGGACCACCACGGGGGGTCCCGGCCGTCGGCGGTGGGTCAGTGCGCGGCGCAGCCGGTGGTCGGCGCGGGCACCGCGGCCGGCGCGCCGATCGTCGGCAGCCCGAGCACCACCCCGGGGGTACGCGGGGAGCGGCCGGCCTCGGCGGCGTCGCCGGCCCGGGTACGCCGGTGCGACAGCGGCTCGCCGTCGGCGTTGAGGTGGTGCGGGGCGGCGTACGTGACGGTGGTGTGCACGATGTCGCCGGGCCGGATCTGCCCCGCGAGGCTGCCGGCGTCGAAGTGTACGAGGCGGCCGTCGCGGGCGCGGCCGGACAGCCGGCCGGTGCGCTCGTCCTTGCGCCCCTCGCCGACGGCGACCAGCACCTCGACGGTCTCCCCCACCAGCTTCCGGTTCTCCGCCCAGGTGATCTCCTCCACGCAGGCGATCAGCCGCTCGTAGCGTTCCTGCACGACCTGCTTGGGGAGCTGGCCGTCCATGGTCGCGGCGGGGGTGCCGGGCCGCTTGGAGTACTGGAAGGTGAACGCCGAGGAGAACCGGGCCTCGCGGACCACGTCGAGGGTCCGCTCGAAGTCGGCGTCGGTCTCGCCGGGGAAGCCGACGATGATGTCGGTGGTGATGGCCGCGTCCGGCATCGCCGCTCGGACCTTGGAGATGATCCCCAGGTACTTCTCCGACCGGTACGACCGGCGCATCGCGCGCAGCACGTCGTCCGAGCCGGACTGCAGCGGCATGTGCAGCGAGTGGCAGACGTTCGGCGTCTCGGCCATGGCGGCGATCACGTCGTCGGTGAAGTCCTTCGGGTGCGGGCTGGTGAACCGGACCCGCTCCAGCCCGTCGATGTCGCCGCAGGCGCGCAGCAGCTTCCCGAAGGCGTACCGGTCACCGAACTCGACGCCGTAGGAGTTGACGTTCTGCCCGAGCAGGGTCACCTCCAGCACGCCCTCGTCGACCAGGGCGCGCACCTCGGAGAGGATGTCACCGGGGCGGCGGTCCTTCTCCTTGCCGCGCAGGGAGGGCACGATGCAGAACGTGCAGGTGTTGTTGCAGCCCACCGAGATCGACACCCAGCCGGCGTACGTCGACTCGCGCCGGGTGGGCAGCGTGGAGGGGAAGACGTCGAGGGATTCGAGGATCTCCACCTCGGCGGCCGCGTTGTGCCGGGCCCGCTCCAGCAGCACCGGCAGCGAGCCGATGTTGTGCGTGCCGAAGACCACGTCCACCCAGGGGGCCTTGCGGACGATCTCGCCGCGGTCCTTCTGGGCCAGGCAGCCGCCGACCGCGATCTGCATCCCGGGGTGCTTGTCCTTCACGGGGCGCAGATGACCCAGGTTGCCGTAGAGCCGGTTGTCGGCGTTCTCCCGGACGGCGCAGGTGTTGAACACCACCACGTCCGGGTTGTCGTCGGCCTCGGCGGCGCGCACGTAACCGGCCTGTTCGAGCAGGCCGGAGATGCGCTCGGAGTCGTGCACGTTCATCTGGCAGCCGTACGTACGCACCTGGTAGGTGCGCGGGCTGCCCGCGGCTGCGGTAGTCATGACGTGCACAGCGTATCCGGGCCGAGCTGGTCGGACCGAACGAGGAGGAGCCATGTGCCGGAGCATCAAGACCCTGCGTGAGCCGTACGTCCCGGTGGTCACCGAGGAGGACGTCCGCGCGGCGGCGTTGCAGTACGTCCGGAAGATCTCGGGCTTCCGGACGCCCGCCGCCCACAACGCGGCCGCCTTCGACGCCGCCGTGGACGCGGTGGCCGCCGCCACCGCGACCCTGCTCGACCAGCTGGTGGTACGCGGCCAGCAGCCGACGGCCCGCGCCTGACGCCGCCCGGCCCGGGCCCGGAGCCGACCCGCGGACCCGCGCGGGCCGGGCCCGGCTCAGGCCGCGGCTAACGCGGGGGCGACCGAGTCGGGGGCCCACCGGGAGCGGTGGCACTGCGACCAGCCCCGGCAGCCCGGGTGGGCCATGGTGCAGAGCCGCTGGTCGCTGAGCACCTCGCCGTCGTCCGTCTCGGTGACGGTGAAGTGCACCGGGCGGATGGTGCCGTCCGGGGCGACCAGCAGGTGCCGGCCGTCGTCGAGGGTGTCGTCCCGCATCAGGCAGTTGCGGTCCAGCAGCCGGGCCAGCGCCGCGATGCTCGGCAGCTCGGGCAGCCGCTCGGGCACCCCGTAGCAGTCGACCATCGTGCCGAACTCGCCCGGCGCCTCCCAGACGTCGCAGATCACCGCGTACGTGGGCAGCCGGGCCGGGTCGGCCACGGCGAGGGGCATCACCACCCGGCCGAGCGCCTCGGCCAGCGCGGGGTACACCTCCACCGGTGCCGCCCCGTCGATTCTCCAGTTCCACAGCTCGGTCATGCCGCCTCCTCGCTGTGCTCGTCCCACCGGCCTCCGGATCGGGCCTTAATGACGATGGTGGGGTGCATATGACCTCAGCCGGGGCCAAGTTACCGGTCTGTGACCATTCCGGGCAAAATTTCCTCGGGCACCGTTGCTCCGAGTAGCGGGAAGATGACAGTTTATCGGGTATGGTGCCCCGTTCGGGACAACGACCTGGCGGTCAGCGAATCCGGATCAGGTGCTCGCCCCGGGGCAGCAGCTCGCCGATCACCGTGCCGCCGGGCACCTCGCCCGCGACCAGCAGGCCGCCGGAGGTCTGCGCGTCGGCCAGCAGCAGCCGCTCCCCCTCGTCGGCGGCGCCGAAGTCCGTCCACGGGGTCACCCAGTCCAGGTTGCGGCGGGTACCGCCGCTGACGTACCCGTCCCGCAGCGCCTCCCGGGCCCCGGGCAGATACGGCACCCGGGCCGCGTCGATGGCGACCGTCAGCCGGCTCGCCCGGGCCAGCTTCGAGGCGTGCCCGAGCAGGCCGAAGCCGGTCACGTCGGTGCCGCAGCGGATGCCGGCGGCCACCGCCGCCCGGGCGGCGTCCCGGTTCAGCGCGCTCATCGAGGCGACGGCCGCGGCGAAGCGCTCGCCGGTGGCCTTGTGCCGGGTGTTCAACACCCCGACGCCGAGCGGCTTGGTCAGCGAGAGCGGCAGGCCGGCGCGACCGGCGTCCAGGGTGATCAGCTCCTCGGGCCGGACCACGCCGGTGACCGCGAGGCCGTACTTCGGGCCGTCGTCGTCGACGCTGTGCCCGCCGGCCAGGTGGCAGCCCGCCTCCCGGGCCACGTCCTGGCCGCCGCGCAGCACCTCCCGGGCCAGCTCCACCGGCAGCTTCTCCCGTGGCCAGCAGAGCAGGTTGAGCGCCACCAGCGGGGTGCCGCCCATCGCGTAGACGTCGGAGAGCGCGTTGGCCGCGGCGATCCGGCCCCAGTCGTACGCGTCATCCACCACCGGGGTGAAGAAGTCGGCGGTGCTCACCAGGCCGGTCCGCTCGTCGAGCCGGACCACCGCGGCGTCGTCGCCGTGCTCCAGTCCGACCAGCAGGTCGGCGGTGCCGCCGGCCGGCCCCAGCCCGGCGACCATCGCCTCCAGCTCGCCCGGTGGGATCTTGCAGGCACAGCCGCCGCCCCGGGCGTAATCGGTCAACCGGATCGCGTCGGTCATCCGTACATGATCTCCGTGAAACCCGGCCGCCGCCACTGGGCGGGCCGGCGTGTGAGGGAATTCGGACTCCGGGGCACGGCGGGAACGGGTGTTACCGCTCCGTGACCATCTGAGTTGCATCACGCCACGTAGGCCCGCCTACAGTGGCCCAACCGGGGGTCGACCGACCCCGCTTCCGGGACGAACGACCGACAGGGACGGTGGACGACGTGACGACGGGCGAACCGCTCATCGTGCTGGACGGGGTCAACAAGTACTTCGGCCCGCTGCACGTGCTGGACGACGTGTCGCTCTCCGTCGGCAAGGGCGAGGTGGTCGTGGTCATCGGCCCCTCGGGCTCCGGCAAGTCGACGCTCTGCCGGACGATCAACCGCCTCGAGCCGATCGACTCCGGCAGCATCACCTTCGACGGCACGCCGCTGCCCGCCGAGGGGAAGGCGCTGGCGAAGCTGCGCAGCGAGGTCGGCATGGTCTTCCAGTCGTTCAACCTCTTCGCGCACAAGACGATCCTGGAGAACGTCACCCTCGGCCCGGTGAAGGTCCGCAAGGAGAAGCCGGCCGCCGCCCGCGAGCGCGGCCTGGCCCTGCTGGACCGGGTCGGCATCGCCAACCAGGCCGAGAAGTACCCGGCCCAACTCTCCGGCGGTCAGCAGCAGCGCGCGGCGATCGCCCGCGCACTGGCCATGCAGCCCAAGGCGATGCTCTTCGACGAGCCGACCAGCGCGCTGGACCCGGAGATGGTCGGCGAGGTGCTGGACGTGATGACCTCGCTGGCCCGCGACGGCATGACGATGGTCGTGGTCACCCACGAGATGGGCTTCGCCCGGCACGCGGCCAACCGGGTGATCTTCATGGCCGACGGCAAGCTGGTCGAGGACGCCCCGCCGACGGAGTTCTTCGCCAACCCGCGCAGCGAGCGGGCCAGGGACTTCCTCTCCAAGATCCTCACGCACTGAGCGTCCCTAGCGGAGCGCGCCGTCCCCCGGCGGGCTCCCGTCGAAGAAGGAGAAGAGTATGCGTATGAAGCACGTGGCGGCGGTCGCCGCGGCGGCCACCCTGGCCCTCGGCATGAGCGCCTGCGGTGGCGACGGCGACGGCGGTTCCGGCAACGGGGGCGGCAAGGGCATCGTCGGCAAGGCGCAGAGCCAGAAGAAGCTGGTCATCGGCGTCAAGGCCGACCAGCCGGGCCTGGGTCTGCAGACCGGCAGCACGTACGAGGGCTTCGACATCGAGATCGCCAAGATCGTGGCCAAGGGCCTGGGGGTCGACGCGAACAACATCGAGTGGAAGACCACCGTCTCCGCCAACCGTGAGCCCTTCATCCAGCAGGGCACCGTCGACCTGGTCGTGGCGACGTACACGATCAACGACGAGCGCAAGCAGAAGGTCAACTTCGCCGGCCCGTACTTCGTCGCCGGTCAGGACCTGCTGGTGAAGGCCGACTCGACGATCACCGGCCCCGAGGGCCTGGACGGCAAGAAGGTCTGCTCGGTGCAGGGCTCCACGCCGGCCAAGCGGATCCAGACCGACCACCCGAAGGCCAAGCTCCAGCAGTTCGACGCCTACTCGAAGTGCATCACGGCGCTGGAGGGTGGTCAGGTCGACGCGGTGACCACCGACGACATCATCCTCGCCGGCTACGCCGCGCAGTCCCAGTACGCCGGCAAGTTCAAGGTGGTCGGCAAGACCTTCTCCACCGAGCCGTACGGCATCGGCCTGAAGAAGGACGACAAGGACGGCTGCGAGAAGGTCAACGAGATCCTCAAGGCCGCCGCCTCGGACGGCACGTACAAGGCCGCCTGGGACGCCACCCTGGGCAAGAGCGGCAAGGCCGCGCCCGAGCTGGACACCACGAAGCTGACCAACTGCGGCAGCGTCTGACCGGTTCCGGGGCCGGCATCCGTACGGGTGCCGGCCCCGGCCTGTCGCGACGCCGACGACGTGCCCCGGGAGTCGACGCATGCACGTATTCGCTGATCCGACCAACCTCGACGCGTACCTGTCGGGCTTCCTCTGGATCCTCAAGCTGACCGGCGCGTCGGCGGTGATCGCGCTGGTGCTCGGCGTGCTGCTCGCCGCGTTCCGGGTCTCCCCCGTGCCCGTGCTGCGCGGCTTCGGCGCGGCTTGGGTGAACATCTTCCGCAACACGCCGCTGACGCTGATCATCTTCTTCTGCTACTTCGGCCTCTTCTCGACCCTCGGGTTGACCCTCTCCGACGACCTGAACCTGAACAACTTCTGGCTCGGCGTCGTCGGCCTGTCGGTCTACACCGCGGCGTTCGTCTGCGAGTCCGTCCGCTCCGGCATCAACACGGTTCCGGCCGGCCAGGCGGAGGCGGCCCGGGCGATCGGGCTGACCTTCTTCCAGACTCTGCGGATCGTGGTCCTGCCGCAGGCCGGGCGGGCGGTGGTGGCGCCCCTGGGCAGCGTGCTCATCGCGCTGTGCAAGAACGCCACGATCGTCGGCACCATCGGCCTGATCGAGGCCTCCAGCGTGATGAAGCAGCTGATCAACGACAACGGCGACGCGGTCATCCCGATCTTCCTGGTCTTCGCCGGCACGTTCGCCGCGATCCTCGTCCCCACCGGCTACTTCTTCGGCTGGCTGGCCAACCGACTGGCGGTGAAGCGCTGATGAGCACCGGCGTTCTGTACGACCACCCGGGACCGCGCGCCCGCATCCGCAACGCGGTGCTCAGCGTCGCCTTCGGCCTCGGCCTGGTCGCGTTGCTGTGGTGGATCTACACCAAGTTCGACCAGGCCGGCCAGTGGGAGGCCGCGCTCTGGAAGCCCTTCACCCAATCGGCCACCTGGACCCAGTTCATCCTTCCCGGCCTGCGGCAGACGCTGCTCGCCGCGGCCACCGGCATGGTGCTGTCGCTGGCCTTCGGCATCATCTTCGCGGTCGGACGGCTCTCCGAGCACTGGTGGATCCGGGTGCCGGCCGGCGTGGTGGTGGAGTTCTTCCGCGCCGTCCCGCTGCTCCTGATGATCTTCTTCATCTTCTACGGCGTGCCGTTCCTCATCCAGGGCCCGGTCACGGCGTTCACCGCCGTGGTGGCCGGCCTCACCCTCTACAACGGCTCGGTGCTGGCCGAGGCGTTCCGGGCCGGCATCCGGTCCATCCCCGGCGGCCAGTCCGAGGCGGCCTACGCGGTGGGCATGCGCAAGAGTCAGGTCATGCGGCTGATCCTGGTGCCGCAGGCCGCCCGCGCCATGCTCCCGGTGATCGTCAGCCAGCTCGTGGTCCTGCTCAAGGACACCGCGCTCGGCTACATCGTGGCCTTCCCCGAGCTGCTCGCGCGCGGGGTCAACGACCTCTCCGCCAACTACGGGAACGTGGTCGCCGCCGCGATCGTGGTGGCCGTGATCTACATCCTGATCAACTCGCTGCTCACCGCGCTGGCGAACTGGCTCGACCGGCGTACCCGCCGGCGCGCGTTCCGGATCCCCAAGCAGACCGCCCCGGACTCCACCCCGGCCGGCGGGATGGCCGTCTCCGAGCCGCAGGGCTGACCCGACCCGCTGCGACGCCGTGCCGCATCCCGTTCCCCCGGGAGGTGGCACGGCGTCCGTCGTCGCGGCACCGATTCATCCACGACATCAGCTTCGTAGCGTCCCGGTGGCCGGCCCGCCCTCGCCGGCCCGGCCGCCCCTCGGCAGCGGTGGTGGTCCTGGCTCAGCGGGCGATCTCGGTGACCCGGGACTCGCGGACCACGGTCACCCGGATCTGACCGGGATAGGTCAGCTCCTCCTCTATCTGCTTGGCCACGTCCCGGGCCAGCACCGCCGCGCCGATGTCGTCGACGTCCTCCGGCTTCACCATCACCCGGATCTCCCGGCCCGCCTGCATGGCGAAGACCTTCTCCACGCCGACCTTGCCGGCGGCGATCTCCTCGATCCGCTCCAGCCGCTTGACGTACACCTCCAGGCTCTCCCGCCGGGCGCCCGGCCGACCGCCGGAGCAGGCGTCGGAGGCCTGGGTGAGGACGGCCTCGACGGTCTGCGGCGGCACCTCGTTGTGGTGCGCCTCGATGGCGTGCACGACGTCCTCGCTCTCGCCGTACCTGCGGGCGAGGTCTGCGCCGATGATGGCGTGGCTGCCCTCCACCTCATGGGTGAGCGCCTTGCCGATGTCGTGCAGGAACGCCGACCGCTTGATGGTCGACACGTCCAGCCGCAGCTCGGCGGCCATCATCCCGGCGATGTGTGCGGTCTCCACCAGGTGCTTGAGCACGTTCTGCCCGTACGACGTCCGGTACCGCAGCCGACCGAGCAGGGTGACCAGCTCCGGGTGGATCTCGGTGATACCGACCTCGACGAGCGCGTCCTCGGCGGCGCGGTGGCACAGCTCCTCCACCTCGTCCCGGGCCAGCTCGTAGACCTCCTCGATCCGGTGCGGGTGGATCCGCCCGTCGAGGACCAGCTTCTCCAGGGTGACCCGGCCGACCTCCCGGCGGACCGGGTCGAAGCAGGACAGCAGCACCGCCTCGGGGGTATCGTCGATGATCAGGTTGACCCCGGTGACCGACTCGAAGGCGCGGATGTTGCGCCCCTCCCGGCCGATGATCCGCCCCTTCATCTCGTCACCCGGCAGGTGCAGGACGCTGACCACGCTCTCCGCTGTCTGCTCGCTGGCCACCCGCTGGATGGCGTCCACCACGATGTGCCGGGCGCGCTGCTCGGCGGTGTTGCGGGCGTCGGACTCGATGTCCCGGACCAGCAGCGCGGCCTCCCGCTTGGCCTGGCCCTCGATCGCCTCGACCAGCTCGGCCCGGGCGGCGTCGGCGGTCAGCCCGGCCACCCGCTCCAACTCCCGGCGGCGCTGCTCCTCCGCCTCGGCCACCGCCCGCTCCCGCTCCGCCAGCGCGTTCTCCCGGGCGGCGAGGGCGGCACTGGCGGCGGTGAGCTGCCGCTCCCGCTCGGCGAGCCGCTCCACCTCCTCGGTGTGCAGCCGCTCCCGCTCGTCCATCCGGGCGGCCCGCCGTTCCACCTCGGCGGCCTGCTCCCGGGTGGTCGCGGCGAGCACCGCCACCTCCCGCTCACCGCTGCGCCGGGCGGCCGTGCGAAGCTGCTCGGCGTCCGCCTCGGCCTGCTTGTGCGCCCGCTCGAGGACGGTGTCGGCCTCCGCGCGGGCGTCGTCGAGGACCCGCCGGGCCTCTGCCCGGGCCGCCTTCGCCTCGGCCTTCGCGGCGGCTGCCTCGGTGCGGGCCGCGGCGGCGGCCGACTTCGCCACGTCGATGGTGCTGTTCGCCTCGTGGGCGGCGGACCGCAGGGCGGCGAGGGACTGCTCCTGGCGGTCCTTCTCGGCTATGAAGGCCGGGTCCTCGGGGGCCGGCGCGACGCTGATCCGGCGCAGCGTCCGGACGCCCACCAGGACGGCCCCGACCACCACGACGGCCAGGATCAGCACCACCGCGAGGATGAGAACGTCGAAGGCGCTCATGCCGTCGCCCCGGACCGTGCGACCGTCTCCCGGCAACCTGGGGCCGTCTCCCGACCGCCGCTGGCGTGGTCGGCGACCGACCGGCCGGCGATGCGTGGAAGACCGCCGGTGAACCTGTGCCGCCCCGCCATGGCCGCCTCCCCTGAACGTCGACTTCGCAGGAGACGTGCCGGCGGCACGCACCTGCGGCTCTGGACGCCCGACCGGAGCGGCTGGCAGTGGGTAGCTGTCCGTCGGCGGTGCCCTCGAAGGGGCATCGCCGACGGCCGGTTGCAGTTGTCGGTCGGCTCCGGACCGGCTGTCCGGAGCTGCCGTCAAGGGCCGGTGAAGCTGGCCAAAGTGATGCAGTTCTGTTACGAGATCTATGTTGTGCGCTTAGCCTGCGCTGGTCGGGCAATGTGAGCCTGTATGGCGAGGCTAGGTCGCCAGGGGCCGTTCGGTCAAGAACTCATGATCAAACCACCCGGACGGAGAGAAGTCGCGGCATCACCCAGCGCTGTCCAGATGCCGGACACGGGCGGACAAACGGCCCGCCCTGTAGGTGCCGAGTCGCCTCCCGTACCTGCTCAACCCGCCATCGTCCGGCCGCGCCCGATCCGCCGTCAGCCGAGGGCGCGGGTGTCCCGGTCGAGTTCGCCCTCGGCATCGGCGAGGGCGTCGGCGTCGATCTGCTCGGCGAACTCGGCCGCCTCCGCGCTCTGCGCGGCGAGCGCGTCCTTCACCGCCCGGATCGCCACCCCCGGCGGGTAGCCCTTGCGGGCCAGCATGCCCACCAGCCGGCGGAACACCGCGTCGGGCTCGCCGCGGACGGAGCGCAGCTTCCGGTCGACCAGGGCCCGGGCGGTCTCCGCCTCGGTCTCCTCGTCCAGCTCACCGAGGGCCTCGCTGGCGGTGTCGCCGTCCACCCCGCGCTGGCGCAGCTCGTTGGCGAGCGCCCGGCGGGCCAGCCCCCGGCCGGCGTGCCGGCTGGAGACCCAGGCCCGGGCGAAGGCGGCGTCGTCGATGATCCCGACCTCGTCGTACCGGTCGAGCACCTGCGCGGAGACCTCGTCGGAGATGCCCCGCTTGGCCAGCGCGCCGGCCAGCTCCGCCCGGGTACGCGGCCGCACCGCGAGCTGCCGCAGGCAGATCTCCCGGGCCACCTCGGCCTCGTCGCGCGGCGGTGCGGGGGGCGCCTCGGGACCGGCCTCCTCGGACCGGCCACGGCGACCCCGTCGGGGCCGGGGCGTCGTGGTGTCGCCACCCGGCCGGGGCGGGCTGGCATCCCAGCCCCGCCCCGTGCGGGCGCATCGTCCTGCCACTTAGCCGGCGACCGGTCAGAAGTCGACCGGCGGCAGCTCCGGGCCACCGGCGGCGTCGCCGGCGCCGACCCCGACGCCGAGCTTCTCCAGGATCTTCTTCTCGATCTCGGCGGCCACGTCCGGGTTCTCCTTGAGGAACTCCCGGGCCTTCTCCTTGCCCTGGCCCAGCTGGTCGCCGTCGTAGGTGTACCAGGCACCGGACTTGCGGATGATCGCCTGCTCGACGCCGACGTCGATCAGCGAGCCCTCGCGGGAGATGCCCTTGCCGTACATGATGTCGAACTCGGCCTGCTTGAACGGCGCGGCGACCTTGTTCTTCACGACCTTGACCCGGGTCCGGTTACCGACCACGTCGGTGCCGTCCTTGAGGCTCTCGATGCGGCGCACGTCGAGCCGGACCGAGGCGTAGAACTTCAGCGCCCGACCACCGGTGGTGGTCTCCGGGCTGCCGAACATCACGCCGATCTTCTCGCGGAGCTGGTTGATGAAGATCGCCGTGGTGCCGGTGTTGTTGAGCACACCGGTGATCTTCCGCAGCGCCTGGCTCATCAGCCGGGCCTGGAGGCCCACGTGGCTGTCGCCCATCTCGCCCTCGATCTCGGCGCGCGGCACCAGGGCCGCCACCGAGTCGATCACGACGATGTCGATCGCGCCGGAGCGGACCAGCATGTCCGTGATCTCCAGTGCCTGCTCACCGGTGTCCGGCTGGGAGACCAGCAGGGCGTCGGTGTCGACGCCGAGAGCCTTCGCGTAGTCCGGGTCGAGCGCGTGCTCGGCGTCGATGAAGGCGGCGATGCCGCCGGCCCGCTGGGCGTTGGCCACCGCGTGCAGGGCCACCGTGGTCTTACCGCTGGACTCGGGACCGTAGATCTCGACGACCCGGCCGCGGGGCAGACCGCCCACGCCGAGCGCCACGTCGAGCGCGATCGAGCCGGTCGGAATGACCGAGGTCTGGATGACCGGGCGCTCGCCCAGCCGCATCACCGAACCCTTGCCGAACTGCTTGTCGATCTGAGCGAGAGCAAGGTCGAGTGCCTTCTCCCGGTCGGGCCCTGCGGCCATGTTTGCCACCCCTGCCTTCGCCGGCGTCTTTCCTGAGCTTCGCGTCACGCGGACACGCTAGGCGCTGGGTCCGACAGAAAACCAGCCGACGGGCCGCGAGCTGTGGACGAGCACCCCGCTGTGGACAATAGCCGAACAGGTGTACGACTCGACAAGCGACACGCGGAAGTGGCGAACGGGCCGCTCAGCGCAGCCGCGCGGGCACCCGGTCGGGATACGCGGCGACGACGGCCCGCCAGACCACGTGGGTCTGCTCACCCGACCTGAGCGCCTGCTCGATGGTCCGCCCACCGAGCTGGGACAGCACCTGGTCGCGGGCGATGCTGGCCGCGTACCCCGGCCCGAACGCCTCCTCCAGCCGCGCCCAGAAGTCGGTCAGCCGCACGTGATCAGTCCTCCTCGTCGGGCACCCGCCCGGGCACCGGACGCAACGCTAGCGCCACCAGGGGCACGGTCGCGATCGCCGCCAGCAGGGTCAGCACCGGATAACCGGCCGCCCGCATGACAAACCCGCTCGCCGCGGCGGCCCCGGCGCCGGCCAGCCCCATCGTCAGGTCGGAGAAGCCCTGCACGCTCGGGCGGACCGCCGCCGGCACCGACTCCGACAGCAGCGTGGACCCGGCCACCATGGTGCCGGACCACCCCAGCCCGAGCAGGACCAGGCCGATCGAGAGCCACGGCGTGTGGTGCCCGGCGGTGCCGGCCACCGCGCAGGCGGCGAGCAGCAGCCCGACGCCGACGAGGATCACCGCGCGCCGGCCCAGCCGGTCGGTGAGCCAACCCACCACCGGGCTGAGGGCGTACATCCCGGCGATGTGCAGGCTCAGCACGATGCCCACCACGCGCAGGACGTCCGCGTCGGAGTGCGACTCGCCGAGACGGACCGGGGTCATCGACATCACCGCCACCATCACCACGTGGCCCACCGCCACGGCGGCGATGCCGAGCCGGGCGGCGGGGCGGACGCGTACCACCTGCCAGGCCAGCCGCATCCCCGCACCGCGCCGGGCGGTCCGGGCCGGCGCGACGAGGGCGTCCGCCGGCGGGGTGACGTCCGGCGGCGCGGCGGCGACCGGGGCGTCGGCCGCCGCGAGCCGGCGCGCGGTGAGCAGCGGGTCGGGCCGCAGCAGGACCAGCAGTACGACCGCTGCCAGGGTGAACGCGGCGGCGGAGAAGGCGAACGGGCCGGCCAGCGGTGGCAGTCCCCACTCGCTGGTGGTGCGGTCGGCGAGCGCCGCGAAGTTCGGCGCGGCCACCGCGCCGATGGTGGTGGCCCAGACGATCAGGGAGAGTTGGCGGCCCCGGCGGGCCGGCTCGGCGAGGTCCACGGCGGCGTAGCGGGCCTGGAGGTTCGCCGCGGTGCCTCCACCGAAGAGCAGCATGCCGAGGAAGAGCAGCGGCACGAAGCGGGTGACCGTGGCCAGCACCACCAGCACGGCGCCGACCGCGCCGGCCAGGTAGGCCACGGCCAGTCCCGGCCGCCGGCCGTGCCCGTTCATGATCCGGGTGACCGGGACGGCCAGCAGCGCCCCGCCCACCACGGCCGCGCTCTGCGCCAGGCCGGCGACCGCGGTGCCGGCGACCCGGGCGGCGAGCAGCGCTCCCACCGCGATGCCGATGGTCACGCCGATCCCACCGATGATCTGGGTGGTGAAGAGCAGGCGCAGGGTCCGCCGCTGGATCGGCGCGACATCGGGCCGGGTACGGACCGGCGTGGTCAGTTCGGTGGCCATACCGGCCTCCTCGGTAAGGGGTCAGACGCTGCCCCATCCTTGCCTATGCGCCCCGACCGGCGGCACCCGGTTTCGCTACAGGCCGAGACCCCGGCCGATGATCTCCTTCATGATCTCGGTGGTGCCGCCGTAGATGGTCTGCACCCGCCCGTCCAGCCAGGCCTTCGCCACCGGGTACTCCAGCATGAAGCCGTAGCCGCCGTGCAGCTGCACGCAGCGGTCGGCCACCTTGTTCTGCAGCTCGGTGGTCCACCACTTGGCCTTCGCCGCGTCGGTCACCGAGAGCCGGCCGGCGTTGAACTCGGCGACGCAGTGGTTGACGAAAGTGCGGGCGATGGTGACCTCGGTGTCCAGCTCGGCCAGGAGGAAGCGGTTGTGCTGGAACTTCCCGATCGGCCGGCCGAACGCCTCCCGCGAGCGGGCGTAGCCGAGGGTGACCGCGAGCAGCTTCTCCGCCGCCGCGACCGCGGCCACCGCGATGCTCAGCCGCTCCCGGGGCAGGTTCCCCATCAGGTGGTAGAAGCCGTGGTTCTCGGTGCCGATCAGGTTCTCCGCCGGCACCCGGCAGTCGTCGAAGAACAACTCCGCGGTGTCGTTGGCCTTCAGGCCGACCTTGGCCAACCGCCGGCCCCGGCTGAAGCCGGGGGTGCCGGTCTCCACCGCGATCAGGCTCACCCCGTGCGCGCCCTGGTCGGAGGTCCGCACCACCACGACGACCAGATCGGCCATCTCGCCGTTGGTGATGAACGTCTTCTGCCCGTTGAGCAGGTAGGAGTCGCCGTCCCGGACCGCGCTGGTGCGGACCCCGGCCAGGTCGCTGCCGGCGCCCGGCTCGCTCATCGCGATCGCGGTGACCAGGTCGCCGGAGCAGAAGCCCGGCAGCCAGCGCTTGCGCTGGTCGTCGGTGGTCAGCGCGGTCAGGTACGGCGCCACCACGTCGTTGTGCAGGCCGAAGCCGAGCCCGGAGCAGCCGGCCGCGACGATCTCCTCGTCCAGCACCGCGTTGAAGCGGAAGTCCTGCTGGCCGCCGCCGCCGAACTCGGTGTCGACGTCCATGCCGAGCAGCCCGGCCGCGCCGGCCTTGCGCCACACCTCCCGGTCGACGATGCCGTCGGCCTCCCAGCGCTCGTGGTGCGGGACGGCCTCCCGGGCCAGGAACTGGCGGCACAGGTCCCGGAACTCTTCGTGGACGGGCTCGTAGAGATGCTGCTCCATGGCGGCCAGTGTGGCACCGCTCACCCGCGCTGCCCAGAGGCGAGCCGCGTTCGCCGGAGCCGGCGCGGATCAGGCGGCGAGGGCGCGGGCGGCGACCGTCAGGTCCTGCACCAGGCCGGCGTACGCGGCGTCCTGGTCGTCGGCGCGGAGCACCGCCGACGGGTGGATGGTGGCCAGCAGCCGGGCCTCGGGGGCGTCGGCGACCTTTCCGGTGTTGTCCACCGGCACCCGGGTGAAGTCCTCCGGGTGCTGGGCGGACGCGGGCCAGGGCAGCAGCTCGCCGCGCTGCTTTGTCACCCGGAACGTCGGGCCGAGCAGCGCCTTGGCCGCGGTGGCCCCGAGCACCACCACGACCTCCGGGTGCAGCCGGGCGAACTCCGCGACCAGCCAGGGCCGGCAGGCGGTGATGTGCACCCGGTCCGGCGACTGGTGGATCCGCCGTTTGCCGCGCAGCTCGAAGCGGAAGTGCTTCACGGCGTTGGTCAGGTAGATGTGACCGGGGTCGATGCCGGCGTCGTCCACCGCCTTGCGCAGCAGCCGGCCGGCGGGGCCGACGAAGGGCAGCCCCTTCTGGTCCTCCAGGTCGCCGGGCTGCTCGCCCACGAGGACCACCCGGGCGCTCTCGTCGCCCCGGCCGAAGACGGTCTGTGAGGCGTCCCGGTAGAGCTGGCACCCCTGGCAGCCGGCCGCCGCGGCGCGCAGCTCGTCGATGGTGTCGGCCTGCGGCGGGATGAACTGCTGGGCGCCGGGGGCACTCTCGGTCTGCTCGGCCATGCCGCCTTTATATACCGGTTTCGAGCCGGGCGTCGGATGCCGCCCGCCGCGCGCACGCGTCCGGGCGTCAGTAACCGCCACCACCACCGCCGCCGTCGCGCGAGGCCAGCGCGATCAGGATGATCACGATGATCACCGCCACCGCGATGGCGATCCAGAGTCCCGTCCGGGACTTCTTCGTAGCCATGTCGACCACCTCCCGGCGCGGCATTCCCGCTGCTGCGGCCGGCATGCCCCCGGACCGGTCAGGCGGTGAACCCGAACGGCGCGGTGGGCTGTGTCGCGCGGGCGGCCGCGGCGGCGAGCGGGGCGAGGTCGGCCTCGTCGAGCGAGCTGACGGTGATCCGGATGCCGGGACCGGCGGCGATCCGGTTGAGCGCGCCGGGGGCGACCGACCAGCCGGCGTCCCGCAGCGCGGTGACCACCACGGTCTCGTCCGGCACGGGCACCCAGACGTTGATCCCGGTGCGGCCGTGGGCGGGCAGGCCGTGCGCCCTCAGCGCCTCCACCAGCCCGTGGCGCCGCCGCTCGTAGCTCTCCCCCGCCCGGTGCACGAGGTCGGCGGTGGCGGGGTCGCGCCACAGCGCCAGCACGAGGCGTTGCAGCACGGTGGAGACCCAGCCGGCGCCGACCCGGGCCCGGCCGGCGACCCGGGCCACCGTGGCCTCGTCGCCGGCCAGCACCGCGAGCCGCAGGTCCGGGCCGTAGGGCTTGCTCACCGACCGGACGAAGGCCCAGGTCGGGGTCGCCCCGGCGAGCGGACGCAGCGGTACGCGGGCCAGCTCGGCGGCGTGGTCGTCCTCGATCAGCAGCAGGTCGGACCGGCCGGCGAGCAGCGCCCGCAGCGCCTCGGCCCGGTCGGCGGAGACGGCCGCACCGGTCGGGTTCTGGGCGCGGCTGGTGACGATCAGCGCGCGGGCCCCGGCGGCGAGGGCGGCCCGCACCCCCGGCTCGGTCGGCCCCTCGTCGTCGACCGGCACGCCGATGGCGCGCAGCCCGAGCGCGGCGACCAGGTCCAGCAGGTTGGCCCAGCCGGGGTCCTCGACCGCCACCGCGTCGCCGGGGCGCAGGTGGGCGGCGAGCAGCCGCTCGATGCCGTCCAGCGCACCGCCGCTGACGGTGATCTCGGCGGCCGGCACGCCGTCGGCGGCGAGCCGTTCCCGGGCGGCGTCGGCCAGGTCGGGGACGACGGCGGCGGCCGCGTACCCGGTGGGCGGGCCGATCTCGGCGGCGAGCGCGGCGAGGTGCGGGCCGAGCGGTGGCAGCAGCCGGGGGTCGGGCTGGCCGGTGGAGAGGTCACGGGCGCCGGGCAGCGGCGGCGGCAGCAGGCCGGCCCGGCGGGCGGCGACCGGCGGGCGGGGGCGGACCCGGGTGCCGTGCCGGCCGGCCGTCACCACCAGGCCGCGTTGCCGCAGCTCCTGGTACGCCCGGGCGACGGTGGCCGGGCTCACCGCCAGCCCGGTGGCCAGGGCTCGGACGGCGGGCAGGGCGTCGCCCGGGGCGAGTGTCCCGCTGCGGATCCCACCCTCCACGCTGGCCGAAATGGCGGCCGACGTCGACCCCTCGATCTGATAATGTGCTGGCACAGTTCACAGATTGTACTAGAACAAAGGTGGGATGTCGCATGTACCCCCGCACCGAACGGACCACCGCCAGCCGCACCCGCGACCGGATGAGCTACGACCAGACCGCCGCGCACGGCGTCCTCGACGAGGCGTACCACTGCGCGCTGGGGTTCACCGTGGACGGTGAGCCGCGGGTGCTGCCCACCCTGCACGTCCGCGTCGGCGACACCCTCTACCTGCACGGCTCCACCGGTAGCCGGCCGCTGCTCGCCGCCCGGGGCGACGCCGGGCTGCCGGTCTGCGTCGCGGTGACCCTGCTCGACGCGCTGGTCTACGCCCGTTCCCAGTTCAACCACAGCGCCAACTACCGCTCGGTGGTCGCCCACGGCAGTGCCCGGCTGGTCACCGACGAGCGGGAGCGGACCGCCGTGCTGACCGCGCTGGTCGAGAAGGTCGCCGCCGGGCGCAGCGCGGACAGCCGGCCACCGAGCCGCCGGGAACTCGCCGAGACGGCCGTGCTGGCGCTGCCGCTGCGCGAGGTGTCGGTCCGGACCCGCACCGGCGGGGTCAACGACGACCCCGCGGACCTCGACCTGCCGTACTGGGCCGGGGTGCTGCCGCTGCGGCTGACCGCCGGGCTGCCGGAGCCGGCCCCCGGGGTGACCGCGCCGCTGCCGGCGTACCTGCGGCCGGCCCGCTCGGCCTGGCTGGAGCCGGTGGTGCTGCGCGGGGAACACGTCGTGCTGGAACCCCTCGACCTCGCCCACGCCGAGGAGCTGTACGCCGCGCTCGACGACCCCGAGGTGTGGCGGTACGTCGGCAGCCCCCGACCGACGAGCGTGGCCGAGATGGCCGGCCATGTCCGGGCGGCGCTGGCCGACCACCAGCGTGGCGTCCGGGTGCCGTGGGTGCAGCGCTGCGCGGCCACCGGGGCGGTGGTCGGCACCACCTCCTACTACCACCCCGACGAGGACCTGCGGTCGGTGGAGATCGGCTACACCCAGCTGGGCCGGACGTGGTGGCGCACCGGGATCAACACCGAGGCGAAGCTGCTGCTGCTCACCCGGGCCTTCGAGGAGCTGGACGCGATCCGGGTCACCTGGCAGACCAGCACGCTCAACGAGCGCTCCCAGCGGGCCATCGAGCGGCTCGGGGCCACCCGGGAGGGCACCCTGCGGGCCAACCGGCGCCGCGCCGACGGCACCTGGCGGAACTCGGCGCTCTATTCGATGCTGGCCGACGAGTGGCCGAACGCACAGGTCAGCCTGCGGGAAAGGCTTCGCCCGGCGGCATCGGTGGCGTGATGATGGCGGGCGTGCTGGGCATCACCGACATCTGGACGTACCTGCTGGGGACCGTGGCGATCATCCTGCTCCCCGGGCCGAACTCGCTCTTCGTGCTCTCCACCGCCGCCCGGCGCGGGGTGGGGGCCGGCTACCGGGCCGCGGGCGGGGTGTTCGTCGGCGACTCGGTGCTGATGATCCTCTCCGCCGCCGGGGTGGCGTCGCTGCTCAAGGCGTACCCGCCGCTCTTCCTGGTGATCAAGTACGCCGGCGCGGCGTACCTCGGGTATGTGGGGTTGACGATGCTGCGCGGCGCCTGGCGGCGCTGGCGCGACCGCAACGACCCGACCGCGCCGCGCCTGATCGACGCGGCGGAGCCGGCGGCGCTGCGCAGCCCGTTCCGCAAGGCCCTGGTGATCAGCCTGCTCAACCCGAAGGCGATCCTCTTCTTCATCTCGTTCTTCATCCAGTTCGTCGACCCCGGGTACGCCTGGCCGGCGGTGTCGTTCCTGCTGCTCGGCCTGATCGCCCAGGTGACCAGCGCGCTCTACCTGACCGCGCTGATCTTCGCCGGGACCTTCCTCGCCGCCCAGTTCCACCGCCGCCGCCGGCTCGCCGTCGGGGGCACCACCGCGGTCGCCGCCCTCTTCCTCGGCTTCAGCATCAAGCTCGCCACCGCCTCGGTCTGACCGCGCGGCGGTCAGGTGCCGTCGCCGCCGCCACCACCGATGCCGCCACCGCCGGCCGTGCCGCCCAGCCCGTACCCGGGCGCGACCGGCTCGTCGGGGTGGCGGCTGACGTGGGCGGACTCCCGGATCGCGGCGGACCAGTCGGCGTGCGCGGCGGCGGCCGCGTGCCGGTTGATGGCGTGCCGCAACCAGCCGTCCACGGTGGCCACCCAGTCCCGCCGGTCCTGGCCCGCGTGCCAGACCCGGAACCGGCTGATGCTCTGGTGGGTGACCCCGGCCAGGGAGAGCCGGCGGTCCAGCCAGAGCAGCACCTCCAGCCCCGCCGCGTTGGTCACGAAGATCAGTTCCAGCTCGGTGATCGGGCCGGCGTAGAGCGGCGCCACCCAGTAGCCCAACCGCTCGTGCAGGGGCAGGGTCTGCTCCACCCCGGGCAGCCGGCCCTGCTGCAGCCCCGCCTGCCGCAGCACGAAGCCGAGGGTCTCCAGCGCGGCGAGGATGTGCTGCTGGGTGGGGAGCGGGTGGACGAAGACCGGCACCATCGCGCCCTGGTCCAGGTCCGGATCCACCGACACCTCGGTACGCAGGCCGGTGCGCAGGCCCATCAGCGGCACCCCGCCGAAGATCGTCGGCGGGGTCTCCCAGGGCAGCGGCAGCGCGAAGTCGACCGCCCGGCGGCGTCCCGCGGGCACCACGAACCGGCCGGCGATCGGCACCTGGTGATACTGCACGAGGCGGCGCGGCGAGCCCGGATCCTCCGGCTCGGCCTGGGCGACCAGGCCGAGCCGGACGTGCCGGACCGGTACATCCTCGCCGCCCGCGGCGAGCGTCACCCGCCCCGGCAGGCGCAGCCCAGGACGGGTGCTCGGGTTGGTCAGGGTGGTGGTCACCGACAGTCCGGTCCAGCCGGACTGCGCGGACACCCCGGTCAGCCGCACCGCGCTCCCCCCGTCGCCGCCTGGCACGGCTTTCCCGGTGGGCGGCCGGTCAATCAGCGCAGGCGCCGGCCCCTCGGCACCGGGTCGGTCTCGTCGTCGAACTCGCCGATGACCTCCTCGAGCAGGTCCTCCAGGGCGACGAAGCCGATCGGCCGGGTCGGGCCGCCGCCGTTGCTGACCAGGGCCAGCTGGGCCTGCCGGCCCCGCATCGCCGCCACCGCCTCGCTGACCGAGGCCTCCCCGCGCAGGGTGAAGGCCGGGGTCATCAGCTCACCGGCGGTCGCCGTCCGGCCGGTGGTGACCGCCCGGACCGCCTCCCGGACGTGCACCAGGCCGCAGACCTCGCCGCCGGCGTCGAGCACCGCCAGCCGGGACCGGCCGCTGTCCCGGGAGACGTGCTCGATCCGCTCGGCGCTGTCGTCCCGGCGGACCGTGACGATCCGGTCGAACGGCTCCATCACCTGCGCCACCGTGGTGCCCTGGAGCTCCAGCATGCTGGTCAGCATCCGGTGCTGCTCCGCGCCGAGCAGCCCGTGCTCGCGGGACTGCTCCAGCAGGATGCGCAGCTCGTCCGGACCGTGCACCATGGCGAGCTGGTCCTGCTGCCGCACGCCGACCAGTCGCAGCACCAGGTTGGCCAGCGCGTTCAGCGCGGAGAGCACCGGGCGGGCGACCCGGGCGAAGGCCCGGAACGGCAGCGCCAGCAGCGTCGCCGAGCGCTCCGCGTCGGTGATCGCCCACGACTTCGGGGCCATCTCGCCGACCACCAGGTGTAGGAACGTCACCAGGCCGAGGGCGAAGAGCAGTGCCACCAGGTGGCTCACCGCGTCCGGCAGGCCCACCGCGTGCAGCAGCGGGCTGAGCAGGTGCTCGATCGCCGGCTCGGCCAGGGCGCCCAGGCCCAGGGTGCAGAGCGTGATGCCGAGCTGCGCGCCGGCCAGCATCAGCGACAGCTCGCGGACGCCGTCCAGCGCCGCGCGGGCCGCCCGCCCGCCACCGGCGGCCTCGTGCTCGAGCCGGTACCGCTTGGCGGCCACCAGGGCGAACTCGGCGGCGACGAAGAAGGCGTTCAGCGCCAGCAGCACCACGGAGAAGAAGAGCGCGAACCCGGGGCTCATGCCGCCTGCTCCCCACGTTCGACCCCGGCCATCCGGAGCCGGACGGAGTCGGCGACGTGCCGGTCCACGGCCAGCACCTCGACGAGGGCCCGCTCGGCGTCCGGCTCTTCGCCGTCGACGGCGAGGCTGATCTCCAGCCGGTCGCCCACCTCGGGCACCCGGCCCAGCTCCCGCATGACCAGCCCGGAGAGGGTGTCGTACTCGGGGGCCTCGGGCAGCGCGATGCCGGTGCTGTCGGCGACCTCGTCGATCCGCCAGCGGGCCGGCACCACCCAGGAGCCGTCGTCCTGCCGCGCCGGGGCCCGCTCCGGCGGGTCGTCCTCGTCGCGGATCGGCCCGACCAGCTCCTCGGCGATGTCCTCCAGGGTGATCACGCCGGCGAAGCCGCCGTACTCGTCGACCACGCAGGCGAGCTGCCGGTGGCCGACCCGGAGCCGGTCCAGCACCGTCGGCAGCGGCAGGGTCTCCGGCACCAGCAGCGGCGGTACGGCCACCGCGGCGACCCGGGTGGTCCCCCGCTCGGCGGGCGGCACGCCGAGCACGTCGGCGATGCCGACCACGCCCACCAGGTCGTCGACGCCCTCGGCGCCGCGGACCGGGAAGCGGGAGTGGCCGGTGTCGAGCAGTTCGACGACCCGGCTGACCGGCTCGTCGGCGCGTACGGTGTGCACGTCGACCCGGGGCACCATGGCCTCCCCGGCGGTCAGCTCGCGGAAGTCCAGGCCCCGGTCGAGCAGGTCGGACATCGCGGCGTCGAGACTGCCCTCCTCGCGGGACTCGGCGATGATCTGCTCCAGGTCCTCCGGGGTGGCGCCGCCGGGCAGCTCCTCGATCGGCTCGATGCCGAGCCGGCGCAGCAGCCGGACGGCGGACCGGTCGAAGAGGGTGATCACCGGGCCGGCCAGCTTCAGGTACATCAGGGTGGACCGGCTCAGCGCCCGCGCGAGGGGCTCGGCGCGGGCGATTGCCAGGTTCTTCGGGGCCAGCTCGCCGAGGACCATCTGCACCACGGTGGCGATGATCAGGGCCAGCACCACCGACAGCGGCAGGCTGACCGCGGTGGACACCCCGGCGAGGCCGAGCAGGTCGGCCAGCCCGGCGCCCAGGTACGGCTCGGCGACGTAACCGACCAGCAGGGCGGTCACGGTGATGCCGAGCTGGGCGCCGGAGAGTACGAACGACAGCCGGCCGGTCACCGCCAGGGCCCGGGCGGCGGCCTCGTCGCCGGAATCGGCGAGCTGCTTGAGCTTGCCGCGATCCACGGCGACGTAACCGAACTCCTGGGCCACGAAGTAACCGGTGGCGGCGGTGAGCACGATGATGAGTACGAGACCCACGACGATCAGCACGGGAGGTTCAGGGCTCCCGGGGTCGTCGGGGCGGGGAGATGCCGGGCATGACCCGGCTGGCTACTGCTGCCCTCCTGGGCAGAGGAGTCGATCATCTGCCCATTTTATCGGCGCTGCCTGGACGCCCGCTGAGGGTGGCACAGTTGTCCGGTTCCACCCGGTCAGCGCCCCGCCAGCTCGTCCGTGTCGAGGAGGGCTCGGTCGACCCGGCCCGACCGGTACGCGGCCCGGCCCACCATCTGGGCGGCGACCGGCACGGTGGCCAGTTGGACCCGCGGGGTCAGCGGGGCGCGCTGTCGCCGGCGGAGAGCGCCGGTGCGCGGGAGGGCCGTTCCCGGCGGGTCTCCACCAGCAGGTCGGGGCGGCCGAGCTGGCGCACGGCCTTGTTGACCACCCGCTGGGCGGCGGCGAGGGAGCGCACCGAGAGCAGCCGGCCGCGGCTCTCCCGGCGGAGGACGAAGTAGTGCACCGCGGCGCGGACCAGCCCCCGGTCGGCGGCGCTGGAGTGGGCGGTGGCGATGACCAGCTCGCGCAGGCAGCGGGCGAGCTGCTCGGCGAGCTCCAGCTCGGGGCCCTGCAGGCCGGTGCGGAGCGTGGCGAGATGGCTGTCGACCTTGCGGATGAGCACATCGGTCCCGGGCCCGGAGCCTCGCTCCTCGACGGTCATCCAAAGCCCTCCACCCGACGCTGCATTGCGAGTGAAGTTACTTTATGTTGCGCGGCACAAGCAAGCAGTTAGTTAAGACTTAACGCGTTCAACGTCGCATCCGTCGCGTAAGCGCCCGGAGCCGGACAGAACCCGCGTCCGGCACGGGCGGGTTGTCGTACCGGCGAGGCAGGATGGGAGGGTGGCGAACGAGGTGACCGGCGGGGACGCGGTGCTGGCGGATTTCGGCGCGGCGACCCGGGAGTGGTTCACCGCGGCGTTCGCGGCGCCCACCGCCGCCCAGGCCGGCGCCTGGCGTTCGGTGGCCGCCGGGCACAACGCGCTGGTCGTCGCCCCCACCGGCTCCGGCAAGACCCTTGCCGCGTTCCTCTGGTCGCTCGACCGGCTGGCCAAGGAGACCCCGCCCGCCGAGGCCCGGCAGCGCTGCCGGGTGCTCTACGTCAGCCCGTTGAAGGCGCTCGCCGTCGACGTGGAGCGGAACCTGCGTGCCCCGCTCGCCGGGATCCGGCAGGCCGCCACCCGGCTCGGCGTCGCCCCGCCGGACATCACCGTCGGGATGCGCACCGGCGACACCCCGGCCGACGAGCGGCGCGCCTTCGCCCGCACCCCGCCGGACATCCTCATCACCACCCCCGAATCGCTCTTCCTGCTGCTCACCTCCGCCGCCCGCGACTCCCTGCGCGGGATCGAGACGGTGATCGTCGACGAGGTGCACGCGGTGGCCGGCACGAAGCGCGGCGCCCACCTGGCCCTGTCCCTGGAACGCCTCGACGAGCTGCTGGCGGCGCCCGCGCAGCGGATCGGCCTCTCCGCCACCGTCCGGCCGATCGACGTCTGCGGCCGCTTCCTCGGCGGGGCTCGCCCGGTGGACGTGGTGCAGCCGCGCAGCAGCAAGACCATCGAGGTCAGCGTCCAGGTCCCGGTGGAGGACATGACCCGCCTCGACGAGCAGGAGCAGCCGCCGGACGACCTGGGCGGCCCCGGCGGCCCGCGCCGGCCGTCGATCTGGCCGGCCGTGGAGGAGCGGGTCTTCTCGCTGATCCGGGCGCACCGCTCGACCATCGTCTTCACCAACTCGCGGCGCAGCGCCGAACGGCTCTGTGCCCGGCTCAACGAGCTGGCCGCGGCGGATCTGGAGGAGGCGGCCGGCCCGGACGCCGGCCGCGCCGCCGACGGTGGCGGGCCGGTGCGGGCGCCGCGCCAGCCCGCGGAGGTGATGGCGCAGTCCGGCGCGGCGGCCGGCGCGGCCCCGGTGATCGCCCGGGCCCACCACGGCAGCGTCTCGCGGGAGGAGCGCAAGCACATCGAGGAGGCGCTCAAGTCCGGCCAGCTCCCGGCCGTGGTCGCCACCTCCAGCCTGGAGCTCGGCATCGACATGGGCGCGGTCGACCTGGTGGTGCAGATCGAGGCGCCGCCGAGCGTCGCCGCCGGCCTGCAACGGGTCGGCCGGGCCGGGCACCAGGTCGGCGCGGTCTCCCGCGGCGTGGTCTTCCCGAAGCACCGCGGCGACCTGCTCTCCTGCACGGTGGTCGCCGAGCGGATGGCCGAGGGCGCCATCGAGGAGCTGCACTACCCGCGCAATCCCCTCGACGTGCTGGCCCAGCAGATCGTGGCGATGGTGGCGCTCGAACCGTGGCGGCTGGGTGACCTCGCCGTGCTGGTCCGGCGGGCCGCGCCCTTCGCCGAGCTGCCCGACTCCGCCCTGCACGCGGTGCTCGACATGCTCTCCGGGCGGTACCCGTCGACCGCCTTCGCCGAGCTGCGGCCCCGGCTGGTCTGGGACCGGGCCACCGACGTGCTCACCGGCCGCCCCGGCGCGCAGCGGCTCGCGGTGACCAGCGGGGGCACCATCCCCGACCGGGGTCTCTTCGGGGTCTTCCTGGCCGGGGCGGAACGCGCCGCCCGGGTCGGCGAGCTGGACGAGGAGATGGTCTACGAGTCCCGGGTGGGCGACGTCTTCCTGCTCGGCTCCTCGTCGTGGCGGATCGAGGAGATCACCCCCGACCGGGTGCTGGTCTCCCCCGCCCCCGGCCAGGCCGCCCGGATGCCGTTCTGGAAGGGCGACCAACTCGGCCGCCCGGTCGAGCTGGGCCGGGCCATCGGCGCCCGGGTCCGCGCCCTGCTCCGGCAGGACGACCAGACCGCGACGGCGGCGTTGCGAGCCGGCGGGCTGGACGACTGGGCCGCCGGCAACCTGATGGCGTACCTGCGGGAGCAGAAGGAGGCCACCCGCTCCCTGCCGGACGACCGGACGGTGGTCGTCGAACGGTTCCGGGACGAGCTGGGCGACTGGCGGCTGGCCGTGCACTCGGTGCTCGGCGCCCGGGTCAACGGCCCGTGGGCCCTGGCGATCGGCCGCCGGCTCGCCGAGCGGTACGGCGTGGACGCCCAGGTGATGCCCTCCGACGACGGCATCGTGGTCCGGCTGCCCGACACCGCCGACGAGCCGCCCGGCGCCGACGTGGTGGTCTTCGACCCCGACGAGATCGCCCAGCTCGTCGAGGAGTCCGTCGGCACCTCGGCGCTCTTCGCCGCCCGGTTCCGCGAGTGCGCGGCCCGGTCGTTGCTGCTGCCCCGCCGCGACCCGCGCCGCCGGCAGCCGCTCTGGCAGCAGCGCCAGCGGGCCGCCCAGCTCCTCGACGTCGCCCGCGAGTACGCCGACTTCCCGGTCACCCTGGAGGCCGCCCGCGAGTGCCTCCAGGACGTCTTCGACCAGCCGGCCCTGGCCGAGCTGATGCGCGACCTGACCGCCCGCAAGGTGCGGCTGGTCGAGGTGGAGTCCGAGCGGCCCTCGCCGTTCGCCCGCTCGCTGCTCTTCGGCTACGTCGGGGCGTTCCTCTACGAGGGCGACGCCCCCCTCGCGGAGCGCCGGGCCGCCGCCCTGGCCCTGGACTCGGGGCTGCTCGGCGAGCTGCTCGGCCGGGTCGACCTGCGGGAACTGCTCGACCCGACGGTGCTCGCCGAGACCGAGCGGCAGCTGCGCTGGCTGACCGAGCAGCGCCGCCCCCGCGACGCCGAGGACGTGGTCGAGCTGCTCCGGGTGGTCGGCGACCTGGGCGAGGCCGAGCTGGCCGAGCGCGGCGCGCCGGTCGAGTGGCTGACCGAGCTGGAGTCCGCCCGCCGGGTGCTGCGGGTCCGCATCGCCGGGGAGGAACGCTGGGTGGGCGTCGAGGACGCCGCCCGGCTGCGCGACGCGCTCGGCGTGGCGCTGCCGGTCGGGGTGGCCGAGGCGTACCTCACGCCGGTGGCGGACCCGCTCGGCGACCTGGTGGCCCGGTACGCCCGCACCCACGGCCCGTTCGCGGCGGCCACCTGCGCCGCCCGGTTCGGGCTCGGGGTGTTCGTGGTGGAGCAGGCGCTGCGCCGGCTCGCCGCCACCGGTCGGGTGGTCTCCGGGGAGTTCGCCCCGGACAGCGTCGGCACCCAGTGGTGCGACGCCGAGGTGCTGCGGCTGCTGCGCCGCCGTTCGCTGGCCGCGCTGCGCCGGGAGATCGAGCCGGTGCCGCCCCGGGCCCTCGCGGCGTTCCTGCCCCGCTGGCAGCAGGTCGGCTCGTCGGCGCGGGGCGTGGAGGCGCTCGCCGCCGCGGTCGAGCAGTTGCAGGGCGCGGCGGTGCCGGCGTCCGCGCTGGAACGCCTGGTGCTGCCCGCCCGGGTCGCCGACTACTCCCCCGCCCAGCTCGACGAGCTCTGTGCCAGCGGCGAGGTGGTCTGGGCCGGGTCCGGGGCGATCTCCGGCGGCGACGGCTGGATCACCCTGGCGTACGCCGACGCCGCGCCGTTGCTGCTCCCGCCGCCCGACGAGGCGCTCACCCGCACGCCGCTGCACGACGCGGTGCTCGACGCGCTCGCCGACGGCCAGGCGCTCTTCTTCCGGTCCCTGTCGGACCGGGTCGGCGCCACCGACGACGCGGCGCTGGCCGCCGCCGTCTGGGACCTGGTCTGGGCCGGTCACCTCACCAACGACACGCTCGCCCCGCTGCGGGCGGCGCTCGGCGGCGGGGGCGCGCACCGGTCCCGCCCGTCCGCGCCGCGCACCCGCTACCGCCGCCCCGGCCGGGTGGCGCTGCCCAGCCGCAGCGGCCCGCCGACGGTGGCCGGGCGCTGGTCGCGGCTGCCCGAGCGGGACCTCGACCCGACCCGCCGGGCCGCCGCCCTCGCCGACCTGCTGCTCGAACGGCACGGCGTGGTCACCCGGGGGGCGGTGCTGGCCGAACAGGTGGTCGGCGGCTTCGCCGCGGTCTACCCGGTGCTGTCGGCGTTGGAGGAGCGCGGGGCGGCCCGCCGGGGCTACTTCGTCGAGGGGCTGGGCGCCGCCCAGTTCGCCGTCCCCGGCGCGGTGGACCGGATCCGCGCCCTGGCCGACCCGGCCGACGGCGGCCGGGGCCGCGGCGGGCCGACGCTGGTGCTCGCCGCCACCGACCCGGCCAACCCGTACGGCGCGGCGCTGCCCTGGCCGGAGCGGGTGGTCGACTCGGGTGACGGCGCCGCCCCGGCCACCGGGCACCGGGCCGGGCGCAAGGCGGGCGCGCTGGTGGTGCTGGTCGGCGGCGACCTGGTGCTCTACGTCGAGCGCGGCGGGCGGACGATCCTCTCCTTCACCGACGACACCGACACGCTCGCCGTGGCCGGCAAGGCGCTCGCCGACGCCGTGCACTCCGGAGCGCTCGGCGCGATGTCGGTGGAGCGGGCCGACGGCGAGGCCGTGCACTCCTCGCCGCTCCGCGACGCGCTGACCGCCGCCGGCTTCCGGGCCACCCCCCGTGGCCTGCGGCTGCGCGGCTGACCCGGCCCACGGCGCGGCCGGTTGCAGGCGCGGCGGGCGCCGGCCCGGCCGCCGGTGCTGGGTAGGGTGATCCGGCCGGCAGTGCGGTTCGGGACGGTGGGATGGGCACGATCGAGGTACGACCGGCGACGCCGCAGGACCACGACGACGTGGCGGCCCTGCACCGGCGGGAGTGGGGTGGCGCGTACGTGGTGGTCCACGACACCCGCTACGACCTGCGTACCCTGCCGACGCTGGTGGCGGTGGACGGGGCGGGCGGCTTCGCCGGGGCGCTGGTGCACCGGCTCGCCGACGGCGGGCTGGAGGTGGTGAGCCTGGCCCGCTTCCACCAGCGGCGCGGGCTGCGGCTCGTGGCGGTCGACGCGGGCGCGGTCGACCGGGCCCGGCAGGTGAAGCCCACCATCCCGTCCGCCGGCGCGGACGACGTTCCGCTGCACGACGAGCTGGTGCTGGAACGGCGACGCACCGGGACGAATCGGTGACCGGGACGCCGTGGGTCTCGCTGACCACCGACTACGGCCTCGCCGACGGGTTCGTGGCGGCGTGCCACGGGGTCGTCGCCCGGATCGCCCCGGCCGCCCGGGTGATCGACGTGACCCACCTGGTGCCGCCCGGGGACGTGCGCCGGGGCGCGACGGTGCTCGCCCAGACCGTGCCGTACCTGCCGGCCGGGGTGCACGTGGCGGTGGTCGACCCCGGCGTCGGCACCGACCGGCGGGGCGTCGCCCTGGCCGCCCCGGGCGGGCTGCTGGTCGGTCCGGACAACGGACTGCTGCTCGACGCCGCCGACGCCCTCGGCGGGATCACCGGCGCGGTCGAGCTGACCAACCCGGAGTGGCTGGCACCCCGGGTCTCCCGCACCTTCCACGGGCGGGACGTCTTCGCCCCGGTCGCCGCCCGGCTCGCGCTCGGCGCGCCGCTGGCCGGGGCCGGCCCGGCGGTGGATCCGGCGACGCTGGTCCGGCTGCCGACGCCGGTGGTCCGGCGGACCGGCGCGGGGTTCGCCGCCGAGGTGCTCGCCGTGGACCACTTCGGCAACGTCCAGCTCGCCGCCCCCGGCGGGCTGCTGGACCAGCTCCCCGAGCGGATCCGGGTGGGCGGCAGACCGGCGGTACGCGGGCGGACGTTCGGCGACGCCGCGGTCGGCGACCTGGTCGTCCACGTCGACTCCGCCGGCCTGGTGGCGGTGGCGGTACGCGACGGTCGGGCGGTCGACCTGCTCGCCGTACGCCCCGGGGACGTCCTGTCGGTGACCGACCAGTGATCACACCTCCCCGTCCGACCTCGAGTGTGGAATGCTGCTCCGGTGGGTGAGTACTGGGTTCCGGTCGGCTGTCCGTGTTGCGCGTCCCGGACCGGCGGTGGCACCTGCCCGGTCTGCTTCTGGACGGACGACGGCCAGTCGGACGTGGACGCCGACGTGGTGCGCGGCGGCGCCAACGGCGACCTGAGCCTCACCCACGCCCGGCTGAACTTCGCCGTCTACGGCGCCAGCCACCCGCGCTACCAGGACATGGTCCGCGCGGCCCGCCCGGACGAGCGGCCCTGACCCCGCGCGGGCGAGGGATGATGGACGGGTGCCCGAAGGTGACACCGTCTGGAACACCGCCCGCGTCCTGCAACGGGCGTTGGCCGGCGCCCGGCTCACGGGCTCCGACTTCCGGGTGCCGCAGCTCGCCGGGACCGACCTGACCGGCTGGACCGTCCGCGAGTCGGCCAGCCGAGGCAAGCACCTGCTGCTCCGGCTCACCGCTCCGGCCGGCACGCCCGCCCCCGGTGCGACGCCCGGAAGCGGCGGCACGCCCGGCGCCGGCGGCACCTCCGGAGCCGACGGCACGGCGGCGGGCGGCACGTCCGGCGGGGGGCGGGACTGGACGCTGCACTCCCACCTGCGGATGGACGGCGCCTGGCGGGCGTACGCGCCGGGCGAGCGGTGGGCGGCCCGGCCGGCGCACCTGATCCGGGTGGTGCTCCGCTCCGCCGGGGCGGTCGCGGTCGGATACCACCTGCACGAGCTGGCGTTGATCCCGGCCGATCAGGAGGAGTCGCTGGTCGGTCACCTCGGGCCGGACCTGCTCGGCCCGGACTGGGACCCGGCCGAGGCGGTCCGCCGGCTGGCCGCGCAGCCGGACGCCACCATCGGCGAGGCGCTGCTCGACCAGCGGAACCTGGCCGGCGTCGGCAATCTCTACAGGTGCGAGGTGCTCTTCCTGCGCGGTGTCTCCCCGTGGACGCCGGTCGGCGCGGTGCCGGACCTGCCCGGCACGGTCGCCCTGGCGCAGCGGCTGCTGGCCGCCAACCGGGGGCGGTGGACGCAGAGCACCACCGGTTCACTGCACCGCGGGCAGACCAGCTACGTGTACGGTCGCCGGGCCCAGCCGTGCCGCCGCTGCGGCACCGCGATCCGCAAGGACGAGTTGGGCGAGCGGGTCACCTACTGGTGCCCGGTCTGCCAGCCGGACCGGTCCGCGCCGTAGAACTTCCACGAACCGGTCAAGATCGCCGAGATACGGACGATTGGGTACTTCCCTCCCCCGGCGTTCGCGTCGCATGCTGCGGTGGAGTGCTCACCGATCGTCAGCAGCGCGTCCGCCCGTCACGCCGGAGTGACGGCCGGCGCGTCGGAGATCCGGGGGAGAGCCATGGCCCTGTTCCGCAGACTGCGGCCGAGCTGGGCGGACCGGGCGGTCCGCATCGGCGAGGAGCACGCCCCGACCGTGCCCGCCGCCCGGGCCGCCGAGCCGGCCGAGCCCGCGCCGGCCAGCCTCGACCCGGCCGCCGTGCCGCACTGCTTCGGTCCGGTGCCGAACTTCGCCGGCAGCCCGCTGCCGGTCGTGGACCGGCACGGCCGGCCGGTACCCGGCACCGGCATCCGCAAGTTCGTCGACGCGCTCCCCCAGCCCGGGCCGCTGGGCCGCAACGGGCTGGGCGCCCACCTGCCGGTGGCGGTGCCGGACACCATCACCTGGCCGGGCTGCGACTACTACGAGATCGGTTTGCAGGAGTACGCCCAGCGGCTGCACCGGGACCTGCCGGCCACCCGGTTGCGCGGCTACCGCCAGCTCAACCTCGGCACCGACCCGTCCGGGCACAACACGGTGGCCCCACCGGACCGGCCCTGGCACCTCGGCCCGCTGATCAGGGCCAGGCGCGGCCGGCCGGTCCGGATCAAGTTCATCAACCTGCTCCCCACCGGCCGGTCCGGGGAGCTCTTCCTGCCGGTCGACGAGACGGTCGACGGGGCGGGCGTGGGTCCGCTGGACGGGCCGGCGCCGTACCCGCAGAACCGGGCCGCGCCGCACCTGGCCGGCGCGCAGACGGCCTGGATCAGCGCGGGCAACCCGTGGCGGTGGGTCACCCCGGCGGGCGAGATCACCCCGTACCCGACCGGGGTGGGGGTGACGCCGGTGCCGGACATGCCGCCGCCGGGTGCCGGCGCCAGCACGCTCTACTTCCCGAACGAGCAGAGCGGCCGGCTGATGTGGCTGCACGACAACGCCCTCGGGCTGTCCCGACTCACCGTCTACTCCGGACAGCTGGCGCTCTACCTGCTCACCGACCCGGCGGAGGAACGGCTCGTCGCCGACGGCGTGCTCCCGGCCGACGAGCTGCCGCTGGCGATCCAGGACAAGACCTTTGTGCCGGACGACGATCAGCTCGCCGCGCAGGACCCGACCTGGGACCGGGACCGCTGGGGCGCCAAGGGCAACCTCTGGCACCCGCACGTCTACCAGCCCCGGCAGAACCCGTACCGCGCGGACGGGCGGAACCCCACCGGCCGCTGGGACTACGGGCCGTGGACGCACGACCCCGACGGCGGCGGCAGCCCGTGGGTCGCCCCGGTGCCGAACCCGCACCACGACCCGGTCGCCGAACCGGACGAGCCGCCGCTGACGCCGGGCGTGCCGCACCCGTCGGCCGTTCCCGCGGCGTACGGGGACACCATGCTGGTCAACGGCGCGGCCTACCCGTACCTGACCGTGGAGCCGAGGGCGTACCGGTTCCGGATCCTCAACGCCTGCGCCGACCGCAGCCTCAACCTCCAGCTCTACCGGGCCCGCTCGGACGGTCCGCTGTGGCCGGACGACGGCGGCCCAGCCGACCCGGACGCCGGCGAGGTGCCGATGGTCGACGCGGTCCGGGCGGCGGACCGCCCGGCGTCCTGGCCGACCGACGGGCGGGACGGCGGGGTGCCGGACCCCCGGGCGGCCGGCCCGGACCTGATCCAGATCGGCAACGAGTGCGGCCTGCTGCCCGCCCCCGTGGTGCTGGCCAACCGGCCGGTGGGCTACCGGTACGACCGGCAGGACCCGACCGTGCTCAACGTGGACGCCCACACGCTGCTGCTCGCCCCCGGCGAGCGGGCCGACGTGCTGGTGGACTTCTCCGCCGTGCCCCCGGGCGCCACGCTGATCCTCTACAACGACTGCCCCGCCCCGCTGCCCCAATTCGACCCCCGGTACGACCACCACACCGACGCCCCGGACCGCACCGCCCTCGGCGGGCTCCCGCCCACCCGTCCCGGGTACGGCCCGAACACCAGGACGCTGCTCCAGATCCGGGTGGCCGGCGCCCCGGCGCCCCGGTACGACCTCGCCCGGCTCGCCGAGCGGCTCCCCGGCGCGTACGTGGCCAGCCAGCGTCCGCCGATCGTGCCGCAACCGGCGTACGACCCGGCGTTCGGCACCCGGACGCCCCGGGAGACGCTGGTGCCGGCGCGTGCCACCTCGGTCACCTTCACCCCGGCCGGCGCCGCCGCCCCGGTCACCCTCCCGCTCGCGGTGAAGGCGGTCGGGCAGGTCTTCGAGCCCCGGCACGGCCGCGCGGTCGGCCGGCTGGGCGTCGGCCACCCGCAGTCGGGCCCGCTCACCCCGGCCACCCTGCCGCTCGGTCCCGCCGATCCCGCGACCGAGGTGCTCTTCGCGGCCGACCCGGCCGTGCCGCTGGGCGCCCCCGCCGACGGCACCCAGCTCTGGCGGATCGTCGGCGACGCCCCGCAGACCCATCCGGTGCACGTGGAGGGCTGCGACGTGCAACTGGTCAACCGGGTCGGCTGGGACGGCAGGGTCCGCCCGCCGGACGCCAACGAGCTGGGCTGGAAGGAGACCTTCCGGGTGAACCCCCGGGAGGACGTGATCGTGGCGCTGCGCCCGGTGCCGCCCACCCTGCCGTTCAAGATCGGTGACAGCGTACGGCTGCTCGACCCGACCCGGCCGGCCGGCGCCCGGCTCGACGCCTCCCCGGTCAGCCCGCTCGACGGGCGGCCGACCACGGTGGTGAACCAGCTGGTCAACCTCGGCTGGGAGTACCGCTGGCACAGCCGGGCCGCGGGGCTGCGGGACCAGGGCATGAGTCGGCCGCTGGTGCTGCGGGTGTCCCCGAAGGCGCCGACCGGCCTGACCGCCACCCCGGCGCCCGGCTCGGCGACCGCGCTGCCGGCGATCGCGTTGGCCTGGACCGGCAACGGCAGCCGGCCGCCGGCCACCAGCCACCTGCTGCAACGGGCCACGGACACCACTTTCACCGCGGGGCTGACCGAGATCACCGTGGCCGCCAACGCCACCCGGTACACCGACGCCACGGTCACCCCGGGCGTGACCTACCACTACCGGATCCGCGCGGAGAACGCGGTGAGCTGCTCGGCCTGGTCGAACAGTGTGCCGGCGTCGGTGCAGCTCACCGCGCCGGCCCGGCTGACCGCGGCGGTCCCGCCGGCCGCGCCGCTGCGGGTGGCGGTGCGCTGGGCCAACCGCTCGTTCGCCACCGGGGTCGACGTGCAGCGGGCGACCAATCCGACCTTCACCAGCGGGCCGGGCACCACCGCCATCGCGGTCGGCGACAACCACGTCGACCCGGCCGTCGCCCCGGACACCACGTATTACTACCGGGTCCGCACCACCTACCTCGGCGCGGCGTCGCCCTGGTCGACGGTCGCCACCGTGACCACCCCGCCCCGGCCCGGGACGCCGGGCACGGTGAGCGCCACCGCCACCGCCCCCACGCCGGACACCGCGACGGTGATCCTGAGCTGGTCGGCCAGCACTCCCACCGGGCCGGGGTCGGGGTTCGTGGTGCAGCGGGCGCTCGATCCGGGGTTCGGCCAGGAGCTGGCCACCTTCGCCGTCACCGGGCGGGGCTTCACCAACACCGGGCTGGCCCGGGGCGTCACCTACCACTACCGGATCCGGTCGTTCAACGTCGTGGGCACCTCCGCCTGGACGGGCCCGATCCCGGTCACCACCCCGGCGTGAGCCGCCCTCCGGCCCGGGTCAGGGGGTGCGCAGGGGCGGGCCGGCGGTCCGCAGCTCGGCGAGCGCGGCGGCCACCCCGTGCAGCAGGTCGGTCGCCTCGGTGAGCCGCGCGGCGGCGTGGTGTTCGGTGGTCGGCCGGGCGTCCTCGGCGACGTAGCCGGCCGCCGCCACCACCAGCCGCTCGTACGCGGACACCCCGGCGTCCAGCTGGGCGACCAGGGTGCCGTGCGCCTCGGCCAGTGCCGCCCGGGCCTCGGCCGGGGCGAGCCGCAGCGCGCGTTCCACACTGGCCACCCGCTCGGCGAGGTCCCGCAGCGAGCGGTCGGCGGCGGTCGCCTCCCGCACCGCCGGCTCGGCCAGCCCGGTCAACCGGCCGGTCATCCCGGCCAGGGTCAGCGCGGCCCGGTCCAGCCGGGCCCACGCCTCGGCCGCCGTGGTGCCGCGCAGCGCCAGCCGGGAGCGCACCCGGCGCACCTCGGCCAGCACGCCGGGCCCGACGGGCAGCCGCTCGACGGCGGCGACCAGCCGGGCCCGGGAACGGGCGGCGGCCTCGGCCGGGTCGAGCGCCGGCGGCGCCGGCACGGCGGCGAGCGCCCGCAGGTCGATCCAGCGCCAGGCGGCGACCGCGATCGCGCTGCCGGCGGCGCCGGCCCAGGCCGCGTCCGGCAGGCCGAGCCCGGCGTACGGGGTCAGCACGGCCGCGGCGCCGCCGAGCCCGCCGGCCAGTACGCTCCACCGCCGGGCGGAGCGCCGCAACCGGCGCAGCCGGCGGAAGTGTCGCGCTCGCTCGTCTGTCATCCCCGCCTCCTCGCGCCGCCGGGTCAGCTCGCGGCGGTGCTGTCCCCGGTGCCGCGTTCCCGGCTCATGCTGGCCCGGATCTCGTCGAGCCGGGCGGCGGCGGCCGGGTCGGTGGCCGGCGCGCTCTCGCCGCCCTGCGCCACCGCGGGCCGTTCCTGCCGGCCGGTGAGCTGCTCGCCGGCCATGCTCGACCGGATCTGCTCCAGTCTGGCCGACCCGGCCGAGTCGAGGGTGGCCTTCTGGATCTCGAGCATCCGGCCCTCGACCGAGTTGCCGGCCAGCTCGGCCCGGCCCATCGCGGTGGCGTACCGGCGCTCGATCCGATCCCGCACCTCGTTCAGCGACGGGGTGCTGCCGGGGGCGGTCAGCGAGGACATCGACTCCAGCGAGCGGGCCACGCTCTCCTGCATCTTGGCCTGCTCGAGCTGGCTGAGCAGCTTGGTCCGCTCGGCCAGCTTCTGCTGGAGGATCATCGAGTTGTTCTCCACCGCCTTGCGGGCCTGGCCGGCCGCGCCGAGCGCCTGGTCGTGCAGCGTCTTCAGGTCCTCGGTGGCCTGCTCGGCGGAGACCAGCTGGGTCGCGAGGAGCTGGGCGGACTGCTCGTACCGGCCGGCCTCGGCCTCGTCGCCCTTGGCCCGGGCCTGGTCGGCGAGGACCAGGGCATGCCGGGCGTTGGCCTGGAGCTGCTCGACCTCGGACATCTGCCGGGACAGTTTCATCTCGAGCTGGCGCTGGTTGCCGATCACGGCGGCCGCCTGCTGGACCAGCGCCTGGTGCTGCCGCTGGGCCTCCTCGATGGCCTGCTGGATCTGCACCTTCGGGTCGGCGTGCTCGTCGATCTTCGCGCCGAAGAGCGCCATCAGGTACTTCCAACCCTTGACGAACGGGTTAGCCATCTCCGCGTTGTCCCCTCAGTAGCGTCGCTCCGCCTCGGCCGGGCCGGGCGGGGCCGACCGGCGGGCCGCGCGGCGTGCCTCCATCGTCCCAGCCCGACGCCAGCCCGGCATCCGTACGGCGAGGGGGCGGTCACGCTGCCCTGATCAAACCCTACGCGGCGGGGGCCACCCCGGCCATGGCGCGCGGCGCGTGGGTCAGGCGGCGCAGACCACGTCCCGGTCCGCGGGGCGGACCCGGGTGCTGCGCAGCGTGGCCTTGAGCGGCGAATCCTGGCGGACCTGGACGGCCACCGCACCGTCGGTGGTGACCTGGCGGACCCCCCGGTTGGTGGCCTTGCGGACGGCGGCCGCGGGGACCGGCGTCGGCTCGGCCCGCTCCTCGACCACCGGGACCAGCACTCCCGGCATCTGCTCGGCCAGGGCGACGGTGTCGCTGACCTCGCGGAGCAGCTCGGAGAGGCGGGCGCCGAGCGCGTCGCAGATGGCGGCCAGCAGCTCGCTGGAGGGCTCCTTCTGGCCGCGCTCGATCTCGGAGAGGTAGCCGAGGCTCACGTTGGCGGCGGAGGAAACCTCGCGCAGGGTGCGGTGCTGCCCCTGCCGGCGCGTCCGCAGTGCGTCACCGATCACGCGGCGTAGCAGGACCATCGCACCTCCCCCTGACGGGACCACCATCTCCGACCGGGGCGTACCGCGCCGGACCCGGCGGGCTGCCCCCGGCGTCGACGTCGACCGTCGAAGCCTTCCCGCAACCGTACCCGTTGGCCGGCCCGTCGACATCCCGCCCCGCCCCTCCAATCCCGCCGAGCCGCCCGCGCCGGCCACCCGGGGCCGGTTGCTCCGTCGGGAACCGTGCCGCGGCCGGCGTCACCGGTGACCCGCGCCCGCCGGGTCGCCCGCCCGGGCCGCGCCGGTCTGCTGGGCGTCTCGGATCCGCTCGGTCAGCAGCCGCAGCGCCTCGATCACCGCGGCCGAGCGGATGTGGTCCCGGCTGCCGTCCAGGTCGAGCTGCCGCACGTCCGTGCCGGTCGGGCCGGCCACGGCGACGTACACCAGGCCGACCGGCTTGCCGTCCTGCGGCTCCGGCCCGGCCACCCCGGTGGTGGCCAGCCCCCAGTCCGCCCCGCAGCGCCGGCGTCCGCCCTCGGCGAGCGCGGCCGCCACGTCCGGGTCGACCGGGCCGCGCTCCGCGAGCAGTTCCGCCGGTACGCCGGCCAGCTCGGACTTCAGCTCGGTGGCGTAGACCACCAGGCCGCCCCGGTAGGTGCCGCTCACCCCGGCGATCTCCACGATCGCGGCGGAGAGCAGCCCCCCGGTGAGCGACTCGATGGTGGCCAGCGTCTCGTGCCGCTGCGAAAGGCTGTGCACGACGGCGGCTGCCGGGCTGCCGGCCGGCCGTTCCCCGTTCGCGTCCCGATCATCCATGCCTCAGGCCCTTCCCTCCCCGACGCCGCCTACTCATCCTCCCGCGAATCCGTCGATCATGAGGTTATCGCCAGGAGACGCCGGGACGGCGGACAACAACTCCATGATCACCGATTTCAGGCCCCGGGGGCGGGAGCGGAGGCCGGGGGTGGGTGGGGGTCAGGGGTGGGGGCGGCGGAGGCGGAGGGCCTGGGCGATGTAGTCGAAGCCGGTCAGCACCGTGACGATCACGGCGGCGCCCATGATCCACGGGGCGACGACGGACAGGGCGGCGGGCATCGGCCACAGGTACCAGGTGATGGCGAGGATCTGGAGCGCGGTCTTGATCTTCCCACCCCGGCTGGCCGCGATCACCCCGTGCCGGATCACCCAGAAGCGCAGCGCCGTGATCCCCAGCTCGCGGGCGAGGATCACCGCGGTCACCCACCAGGGCAGCAGGTCGTACCAGGAGAGCAGCACCAGGGCCGCCCCGGTGAGCGCCTTGTCGGCGATCGGGTCGGCGACCTTGCCGACCGAGGTGACGAGCTTGAACCGGCGGGCGATCCAGCCGTCCACCAGGTCGGTCACCGAGGCGACGACGAAGATCAGGCAGGCGGCCATCCGCCAACCCGCGTGCGTCATGCCCGAGGCGACCACGGTCGCCGCGAAGACCGGGACCAGCACCAGGCGCAGCGCCGTCAGCCCGTTCGCCGCGTTCAGCACCGGCACCCGGGCCACCACCGTGGACTCCGCTCCGGTCATCGCCGCACCCCACTCCGGCCGCCGTGGCGTCCCTGGCACCGCACCACGTGGCTCCCCCGCTCCGTCCGGCCCCGGCGTCACCGTGCCGCGCCGGGCGCCGCCGAGATCATCTCATCCGGCACGGCGACCAGGTCGACACCCTCGGTCCCGGTGACCGTGGCCCGGACCAGGTCGCCGGGGCGCAGCGCGGCCAGGTCCACCCCGCCGCCGTGCGGCGCGACCAGGGTGGTCGAGCCGTCGACCTCGGGGGCCTGGTGGGCCGCCCGCCCCTCCACCACACCGTCGGCGACCGAGTCGACCAGCACCTCCACCGTCGAGCCGATCCGGTCCTCCGCCCGCTGCGAGCAGAGCTCGTCGGCGAGCGCGCTGAGCTTGTCGTACCGGCGCTTCACGGTGGCGGCGGAGACCTTGCCGGGCAGACCGGCGGCCTCGGTGCCGTCCTCGTCGCTGTAGTCGAACATGCCGATCGCGTCGAGCCGCGCCTCGGTCAGGAATCGGACCAGCTCGTCCACGTCGGCCCGGGTCTCCCCGGGGAAGCCGACGATGAAGTTGCTCCGGGCACCCGCCTCCGGGGCCAGCGCGCGGGCGGAGGCCAGCAGCTCCAGGAACCGGTCGGTGGAGCCGAAACGGCGCATCCGGCGCAGCACCGGCTCGCTGGAGTGCTGGAACGACAGGTCGAAGTAGGGCGCGACGCCGGGCGTGGTGGCGATCACCTCGACCAGGCCGGGCCGGGTCTCGGCGGGCTGGAGGTAGCTGGCCCGCACCCGGACGATGCCGTCGATCGCGGCGAGCTGCGGGAGCAGCTTCTCCAACGCCCGCGGGTCGCCCAGGTCCTTGCCGTACGACGTCGAGTTCTCGCTGACCAGCACCAGCTCGCGGACGCCGGTCTTGGCCAGCCACTCCGCCTCGGCGAGCAGCTCGTCCGGGGTACGCGAGACGAAGGCGCCGCGGAAGGCGGGGATGGCGCAGAACGCGCAGCGCCGGTCGCAGCCGCTGGCCAGCTTGAGCGAGGCGACCGGACCGGTGTCGAGCCGGTGCCGCAGCACCTGCCGCAGGTGGGCCGGGGTGTGCTCGTCGGTCTCGGTGACCGCCCGGGTGGGGGTGCCGTGGCCGGGCAGCGAGACCGCCGCGTCGCGCCGCTTGACCGGGGTGAGCGGCAGCAGCTCCCGCCGGTCGCGCGGGGTGTGCGCGTCGATCGCCTCGCCGGCCACCACCGCGTTGAGCCGGGCGGAGATGTCCGGGTAGTCGTCGAAGCTCAGCACCGCCTGCGCCTCGGGCAGGCTGTCGGCCAGCTCCCGACCGTACCGCTCGGCCATGCAGCCGGCGGCCACCACCTTGGCGCCGGTGTCGGCGGCGGCGAGCAGCGTCTGGATCGAGTCCTGCTTCGCCTTCTCCACGAAGCCGCAGGTGTTGACGACCACCACGTCGGCGCCCTCGCCGTCGGTGGTCACCTGCCAGCCGTCGGCGTGCAGCCGGGCGGCCAACTCCTCCGAGTCGACCTCGTTACGGGCGCAGCCCAGGGTCAGCAGGGCGACGCGGCGGCCGGCGGCGGCGGACGACAGCTCCAGGTCGCCGCGCGGCGCCAGACCGGCCTTCATTCGGTCCGGAGCGCCGCCTAGCGGCGCGGAGGCCGAATTATGGCCGCCAGCCGAGCCGGAGTTGTCGGAAGGGGAGGTGGCAGACACCATCCGAGGGTACCGGGCCGCGTCAGGGTCTCCACCAACGGCGGGCCGGGGCATCGGCCGGCTCACACCGGTCCGGTCGCGGGGCCGGCCACACCCGTTCACCGCGCGGCCCGTCGTGCGGCCGGGTCGTCCCGGTCGGCGCGGCGGATCGCGGCGGAGCCCGCCCGGTCGGCGGCGGATCGCGGTGGGACCGCCCGGTCAGCGCGCGGCGGCGCCGACCCGCGCCAGCCGGTCGAGCAGGAAGACCTCGGTGCCGGCGAGGCCCGTCGAGCAGAAGACCGAGATCTGGTCCGCGCCGGTCCGGCCGGGAACCGCGCCCGCCAGCACCGCGCCCAGATCACGCAGCCGCTCGGCGTACGGCGGCAGGACGGCCAGCATCGGCGGGTCGTACGCGGCCGCCTGGGCCGGCGAGTCGGTGGCCAGGACGTCGGCGGCGGCCAGCAGGTCGGCGCCGAACTCGGCGCGGTGCCGCTGCTTGAAGCCGACCGTGTTGACGTGCGTGCCCGGGGCGAGGTCCCGGGCGTCCAGCACCGGCGCCGGGCTGGTGGTGGCGAGCACCACGATGTCCCGCCCGGTCACCGCCGCCGAGGCGGTGGCCACCGCCCGGGTCGGCACGCCCAGCTCGGCCCGGACCCGGGCGGCGAACGCCTCCCGGTTGCCGGCCGAACGGCTGTGCACGGTCACCTCCCGCAGCGGACGGACCGCGGCGGCCGCCCAGACCTGGGTCCACGCCTGCCGGCCGGAGCCGACCACGCCGACGGTGGCCGCGTCGGGGCGGGCGAGGGCGTCCACGGCCACCCCGCCCAGTCCCCCGGTCCGCCGGGAGCCCAACTCCTCGCCGACGGCGATCGCCCGCACCGCCCCGGTGCGCCCGTCGTGCAGCACGACGAGCTGCCCGCTCTCCGGGTGCCCGAAGGTGTCGTACGACCGGAAGCCGTACCACTCGCCGGTCAGGTGGCCGGCGGTGAGCACCATCCGGCCGCCGCCGAGCGGCGCGCTCGCCCGGGGCGGGGCGACCAGCCGACCCTCGTACGCGGCCAGCAGGGCGTCCCGCATCGCGGCGACGGTGACCGGGGCGTCCAGGGTGGCGGCGACGTCCTCGTCGGAGAAGAGCAGCGTCATGACCCCATACTGCAACTTGAAGTCAGGTTGAGATCCATCGGTGGTGGGGTTCGTCACCGCGCCGGCGGCCGCCGCGCCCGGCCGGTGCTAGCGTCGGCTGTGGCGGTCCCCGCCGGCGCACCGACGGCCGGGCCGTCCCGGACGAGTCGTGGGCGTACCCGGTCAGGCCAAGACGCCCCGGACGACGACCGACTCGTCCCGGCCCGGGTGGCCGGGCCGCGCGCAAGAGGTGACCCCATGGCCTGGATCGTGCTGGTGCTCTCCGGATTCCTCGAGACGGCGTGGGCGATCGCCCTGGACCGCAGCGCGGGATTCAGCCGCCCCCTGCCCTCCGCCGTGTTCGCGGTCACCCTGGTGCTGAGCATGGCCGGCCTGGCGTACGCGCTGCGCGAGATCCCGGTCGGCACCGGCTACGCCGTCTGGGTGGGCATCGGCGCGGTGGGCACGGCGCTGGTCGGCATGCTCGCCCTGCACGAACCGGCGAACCTGCCCCGGATCGCCTGCCTGCTGCTGGTCGTGGCCGGCGTCGTGGGCCTGAAGGTCTTCCACTGACCGGTACCGCCCCGATTCGCGGCGTATCGCACCGGATGCGTACCGCGAGCGCCGAGTGGGTAGTGACCGATCACCCACCGAAGGGCCAACTCACGGAGGACACCATGGCCGACATCCACGCCACCGCCCGCCCGCGCAGCAGCGCCGCGCGGATCTGCACCATCCTGGGTTTCGTCTTCGCCGTCATCGCGGTCTTCTTCCTGCCGCCGCTGTTCGGCCTGGCCGGTCTGATCCTCGGCATCGTCGGCGCGGTCCTCGGCGACAAGCCGCTGGGCTGGTACGCCGCCGGCGCGAGCGTGCTCGGCGCGATCCTCGGCATGGTCATCGGCGCCGCGCTGATGAACTCCTGACCGACCTCCCCACGACGAAGGCCCGCCGGGATGCCGGCGGGCCTTGTCGCGTCGGGTGCACCGGGCGGGCCTACTCCTCGCCGCCGCGCAGGCCGACCAGGACCTCCTCCAGCTCGTCCGGCTTGACCAGCACGTCGCGCGCCTTGGACCCCTCGGACGGGCCGACCACGCCCCGGGTCTCCATCAGGTCCATCAACCGGCCCGCCTTGGCGAAGCCGACCCGCAGCTTGCGCTGGAGCATCGAGGTGGAACCGAACTGCGAGGTGACCACCAGCTCCACCGCCTGCACGAGCAGGTCCAGGTCGTCGCCGATGTCCTCGTCGATCTTCTTCTTGCTCTCCTGCGCGGGGGCCAGCACGTCCGGCCGGAACTCCGGCTCGCGCTGGTCCTTGCAGAACTTGACCACGTCGGCGATTTCGCGCTCGGTGACCCAGGCACCCTGGATCCGCACCGGCTTGGAGGCGCCCATCGGCAGGAACAGCCCGTCGCCGCGGCCGAGCAGCTTCTCCGCGCCGGGCTGGTCGAGGATGACCCGCGAGTCGGCCAGCGAGGAGGTGGCGAACGCCAGCCGGGACGGCACGTTGGCCTTGATCAGACCGGTCACCACGTCCACCGAGGGCCGCTGGGTGGCCAGCACCAGGTGGATGCCGGCGGCGCGGGCCAGCTGGGTGATCCGGACGACCGAGTCCTCCACGTCGCGCGGCGCGACCATCATCAGGTCGGCCAGCTCGTCCACGATCACCAGCAGGTACGGGTACGGGCGCATCTCCCGCTCGCTGCCCGGCGGGGCCTTGATCTCGCCGTTGCGCACCTTGCGGTTGAAGTCGTCGATGTGCCGGACCCCGTTGGCGGCGAGGTCGTCGTAGCGCATGTCCATCTCGCGGACGACCCAGTCCAGCGAGTCGGCCGCCTTCTTGGCGTTGGTCACGATCGGGGTGACCAGGTGCGGGATGCCCTCGTAGCCGGTCATCTCGACCCGCTTCGGGTCGATCAGCAGCAGCCGTACCTCGTCCGGCGTGGCCCGGGTGAGGATCGACACCAGCAGGGTGTTGAGGCAGGACGACTTGCCCGCGCCGGTCGCGCCGGCGATCAGGATGTGCGGCATCTTGGCGAGGTTGGCCACCACGTAGCCGCCCTCGATGTCCTTGCCGAGCGCCACCACCATCGGGTGGTGGTCGCTGGTCGCGGCCCGCGAGCGGAGCACGTCACCGAGGGCCACGTTCTCCGGGTCGGTGTTCGGGATCTCCACGCCGACCGCGCTCTTGCCCGGGATCGGGCTGAGGATCCGCACGTCCGGCGACTTCACGGCGTACGCGATGTTGCGGGAGAGCTGGGTGATCCGCTCGACCTTGACGCCGTGGCCCAGCTCGACCTCGTACCGGGTGACCGTCGGGCCCCGGGTGAAGCCGGTGACGGCGGCGTCCACGTCGAACTGGTCGAAGACGCCGGTCAGCGCCGCGATCACCTCGTCGTTGGCCTTGCTGCGGGTCTTCGGCGCGGCGCCGCCGCTGAGCATGTTGGCCGGCGGCAGGGTGTAGTCGCCGGCCAGCCCGGTGAGCGCGAGCTGCTCGGCCCGGGTGGGCGCGGGCGAGTGCTCCGGCGGCTCGACCGGCTTGCGTGAGGCGGGCACCTTCCCCCGGGGCTTGCGGGGCAGCACCACGGTGTCCTGGAGGTCGACGCCGTCGTGGTCGTCGTCCGGGTCGTCCGGGTCCAGCGGCGGCGGCAGCCGCTTGGCGGGCCGCTTGCGGGCCGCCTTCTCGGCCACCTCGGCCTCGTCGCCGGCCGGGGGCGCGACCAGGGTGCCGGCGAGCAGGCCGAGCCGCTCCGGGATCTTGTTGATCGGGGTCGCGGTGACCACCAGCAGGCCGAAGAGGAGCAGCAGGACCAGCAGCGGCACCGCCACCCAGGCGGTGATCGCCGTCTCCAGCAGGTCACCGACGCCCGCGCCGATCAGGCCGCCCGCGTAGTCCCGCTGCACGGAGTCGACCGGATCCTGTCCGATGTGGAGCATGGCCGCGGTGGCGAGCAGCATGGAGCCCCAGCCGACCAGGCCGCGGCCCCGGTGCTCGGGGTCGGCCGACGTGCGCATCAGCCGCCAGGCGCCGATCATCAGCAACACCGGCACCACGATCGCGATCGCGCCGAGGAAGAGCCGCACGGTGTCGGCCAGCCGGGCGCCGACCGGCCCGGCGCCGCCGAACCAGATGGCCACCGCGGTGAGGATGGCGAAGCCGAAGAGCAGCAGCCCGGCGCCGTCGCGGCGGTGCTCCGGATCCAGGTCGCGCGCCGACGCGGCCTGCCGGCCGGCCGCCCGGACCGCCCAGCCCACCCCGTGCGCCAGCCCCATCCAGAGCGCGCCGACCGCGCGTCCGATGTAGACGGCCGGGCCGGGCCGGGCCGCGGTTCGCCGCCGGGCCGCCGCCCGGGTGGTCTTCTTCGCCGGTTGGCGGGCACGGCTGTTCGTGGTGCCGCGCGGCGACGCGCCGCGCCGCCGAGTCGCCTGAGAGGTACGGCCCGCCATAGAGTCAACCGTAACGGCGTCACCCGGCAGATCGCCGCTTTTCCGGGTCGTGTCCGCGCGTCGCACCACGGACCGCGCCGTCGGTGTGTTATTCGCCTCAGAAGGGATGCCCCATGGCGTCGCCGGAGATCGAGGACGGTCCGGACGGCCCCCTGGCCGGACACCCGCAGGCACTACGGCCGCTGACGGGCGAACTGATCGCCGCGGTGCTGGCCAACCGGGGTTACAAAATCGGCGCGGACGCCGACGGCGACCTGGTGGGCCGCTGGGAGGAGAGCCTGATCTGGTTCTTCCGCCGAGGCGCCGCGGGCGAGCTGCTCCAGGTCCGCACCGTCGCGGCCCCCCGCTTCGGCATCGAGCGGGTGCCCGCCCTGTACGCCTTCTGCAACTCCTGGAACCACGACCGGCTCTGGCCCAAGGCGTTCGTGCACGTCGCCGACGACGGGCTGGCCCAGGTCTGCGGCGAGGTGATCACCGACCTGGAACGCGGGGTCACCCCGCACCAGCTCGACCAACTGATCGACTGTGGCGTCTCCACCGGCTGCCAGCTCGCCGCCGCCGCCGGCGACCTGCCCGGCGGGTCGGTCCGGTGACCGTCTCCCGTGACCGCGGGCTGGCCGAGGCGCTGGCCGAGGCCCGGGACCTGCCCGACGGGGAGGCCCGCTTCGCCGAGCTGGAGCGGATCGCCGGTCAGGCCGAGGCGACCGGCGACCCGGGCACCGGGCTGGCCGCCCGGTTCGCGCTGATCGAGGCGTACCTGCACCACGGGGAGCGGTGGCGGCTGCTCGAACCGGTGCGCCGCTGCCTGGCCGCGGTCGACCGGACGCCCGGGCTGCTGGCCGGCCGCCCCGGCGACGCCGAGACGCTGCGCCGCCACCAGCGGCAGGCGGTGGAGGCGTTCCTCGGCACCCCACGGGTCGGCCTGGACCAGGCCCGGTCCCTGCTGGACGACCTCGCCGACCGGATCGGCCCGGACGCCGAACCGGTCGCCGAGCTGCGCTGCCGGCTCGCCGACCACCTCGGCGACGAGCCGTCCGCCCGCCGGGAGCACGACCGGTGGCGGGGGGCCGCACCCGACCCGGCCGGCGGCTGCCCCGGATGCGTCCCAGCGCGGCGGGCCGAACTGCTGGCCGGGTGGGGCGAGCACGCGGCGGCGCTCGACGCGCTGCGACCGGTGCTCGACGGCGAGGTGCGCTGCACCGACCAGCCGGAGCGGGCCCTCACGGTGGCGCTGCTGCCGTGGCTGCGGACCGGGGCGGCCGACCGGGCGGGACGGGCGCACCTGCGGGCGTACCGGCGACACCGGCGGGAGCGGACGGCCTTCCCGCAGCTCGCCGCGCACCTGCGGTTCTGCGCGCTGGGCGGGCACCTGGACCGGGGGCTGGACATCCTCGCCGAGCAGCTGCCGCGGCTGGACCACCCGTACGACGATCTGTCCGCGATGGAGTTCGCCGCCGCCGGCGCGCTGCTCTGCACCCTGGCCACCGAGGCCGGGCGGGGCGGGCGGCGCCTCCACCGCCCCGGCCACGGTCCCCGGCCGGCGGCCGAGGTGGACGTGGCGACGCTCGGCGCGGACCTGCTCGCGGTGGCGACCGAGCTGGCCGGCAGCTTCGACGCCCGCAACGGCACCGGCCACCAGTCCGGGCGGATCGCCTCCTGGCTGGCCGACCGGCCGCTCGCCGACCCGGTGCCGCTGCCGGCCGAGGACTCCCCCGACGAGTGGCCGGCCGACGATCCGAAGCGGGCCGAACCGCCGGCGGAGGAGCCGGTCCCGCTGAGCCTGGCCCTGGTGACCGCCGCCCTGGACCGGCGGGGCGACGGGTACGCGGTGGAGCCGGACGGCACGGTGGTGGGCCGCTGGGGCGAGGCGGTGATCCGGTACCGCCGGCTGGGGCGGCGCGGGGAGATCCTGCACGCCCGGGTGGTGGCCACCCGCCGGCTGCCGGCGGCCCGGCGCGCCGAGGCGTACGCGTTCTGCAACGCCTGGAACCACGACCGGCTGCTGCCCAAGGCGTACGTGCACGAGCTGGACTCCGGTGAGCTGCTGCTGGCCGGGGACGTCAGCACCGACCTGGAGCACGGGGTGGCCCCCGTGCAGCTCGACGTGCTGATCGACGCGACGGTGGGCACCGGCGTCGGGTACGCCGCCGCGGTCGCCGCGCTGCCCTGACCGACCGTCGGACGCGGCGCGGCCCCCGGCCACCGGGCGGTGGTGGACGGGGGCCGCGGTCCGGCTCGCCGAGCGGGCCGCCCGGCGACGGCTCAGCGGGCCGAGAAGGCCAGGGTGTACGCCCCCTCGCCGTCCAGCCCGACGACCCGGTAGCGGTAGACACCGGCCGGGGTCCCGGCGGTCAGCCGGGCCACGCCGTCGGAGGTGTCGGCGCTGGCCACGGTCTCGAACGAGGTCCCGGTGAAGCGCTGTAGCTGCACCGCCGCCAGGGTGCCCTCCGGCGCGTCCAGGCAGGCTTCCTGGCTGCCGGCGGCGGCCCGGAACCAGCGACCGTCCGGCTGGTTCTGCGCCCGGCCGGCCGCGATCTCGCCGGTGCGGCTCACCTGGCCCGTGCACCCCGTCTGCTCCCCGGCCGGCGGCGCGCCCGGGGCGGCGGTGGCCGGCGGGGCGGTGGCGTCGCCACCGGCGGGCGGCGCGGCCGGCGCCGACCGGCCGGCCGCGGTGACCAGGGTCAGGTTGTTGCGCTGGAGGATCTCGTTGACCGGTTGGAAGAAGGTGACGCCGCCCTGCGTGCAGTCCCCGGACCCACCGGAGGTGACCCCCTGCGCCTGGTCGCCGGAGAGCCACGCGCCGCCGGAGTCGCCCGGTTCGGCGCAGACGTTCGTCCGGGTCAGCCCGGTGACCGTTCCCTCCGGATAGTTCACTGTGGCGTTCTTCGCCTGGATCACGCCGCAGCGGGTGCCGGTGGTCGAGCCGGAGCGGCAGACCGAGGCGCCGACGGGGGCCTCGGTGGAGCCGTTCACCGGCACCGTGCCGCCGTTGAAGTCGTTCACCACACCCTGCGGCGTCCACTCGCCGTTCACCTCGACCACCGCCCAGTCGTCCCCGGGGAACGACGAGGCGGCGAAGGTGCCCTGGGCGATCCGGTTCGCGCCGGTGGTCCGGTCGCCCGGCCGGCCGCAGTGCCCGGCGGTGAGGAAGCCGCCCACCACCGAGAAGCCGACCGAGCAGCGGCCGGCGTTGTTGATGAAGAACGCGTCGCCGCCGCGTACGTCGAACAGCGGGCGGGGCGCCTCCGCGACGGCCCGCACCCGGACCGACCCGGCGGGCACGCCGCTGGCCTCGGCGAACCGCCGGCCGGCCGCCTCCGCACCCGGCTGGGCGAGCACCACCACCGAGTTGGTGGCGACGTCGACGTACCAGCCGGAGACGTCCGGGCCGGCCTTGCCGCCGGCCGAGTCGAGCCGGCTCTTCACCGCGTCCAACTCCCGGACCCCCCGGTCGACCTGCTTCGGCACCGCGCCGGCCGCCGTCACCTGCGCCGCCCGCGCCGGGTCGGCCACCGCCACGGTCAGCGTCGCGCCGTCGGCGCTGAGCCAGCTGCCGCCGTAGTCCTCGCCCAGCTCGCCGCGGAGCCGGGCGACCGTGCCCGCCGCCCACCGCTCGGTCCTCAGCCGCTTCGTCGCCTGCTCCCGGCTCAGCGAGAGGTCGCGGCTCATGGCGTCCACCACCTCCGGCGCGACGCCGTCGGACGCCGCGGGCGCGCCGCCGCGGGGCGCCGTGCCCTCCCCGGCGAACGACGGCAGGGTCACGGCCGCCGCCGCTCCCACCGCCGCCACCAGTACGCCGATGGCTGTGATCCGTCTGCGGTCCATCCGCCACGCTCCTCCCGGCCGGCGCGGGGTACGCCTGCCGGAGCGGAGTACGGAGACGAACGCCGATCGGTTGAAGTGACCGTCGACGATCCACCGAGCGTGGTCGGGCGACGCCGGGACGTACCCGGAGAGTGACGACGCCGGCCCACCGCGGACGGTGGACCGGCGTGCGGAGCGGGTGGGGTCAGACCTCGACCACGGTCGGGACGATCATCGGCCGCCGCCGGTACGCGTCGTTGACCCACCGTCCGACGGTGCGCCGGACGATCTGCTGGAGCTGGTGCGGATCGGTGATGCCGTCCGCGGCGGCCCGGTTGAGCGCGTCGGTGACCAGCGGGATCACCGGGTTGAACGCCGCCGGATCCTCGGAGAAGCCCTTCGCCGACAGCGTCGGACCGGCGACCACCTTGCCGGTCACCGAGTCGACCACCACGGTGGTGGCGATGAAGCCGCCGTCGCCGAGGATCCGCCGCTCGGTGAGCAGCGACTCGCTGACGTCGCCGACGGCGAGACCGTCGACGTAGACGTACCGGCTCCGGACGTGCCCGACCAGGCTGGCGCGGCCCTCGACCAGGTCGACCACGTCGCCGTCCTCGCAGAGCACCACCCGGTCCGGGGCGACCCCGGACTCGATGCCGAGGCGGGCGTGGGCGCGCAGGTGCCGCCACTCGCCGTGCACCGGCATGAGGTTGCTCGGGCGGACCATGTTGAGCAGGTAGAGCAGCTCCCCGGCGGGGGCGTGGCCGGAGACGTGCACCTTGGCGACGTCCTTGTGCACGACCACCGCGCCGGCTCGGGCCAGCCGGTTGATCACCCGGTAGACGGAGGTCTCGTTGCCGGGCACCAGCGACGAGGCCAGCACCACGGTGTCGCCGGGGGCGATGGTGATGTGCCGGTGGTCGCCGCTGGCCATCCGGCCCAGGGCGCTCATCGGCTCGCCCTGCGAGCCGGTGGACATCAGCAGGATCTGCTCGGGCGGCAGCGTGGTCGCCTCCTCGATCCCGATGACCAGGCCCGCCGGGATGTTGAGCAGGCCGAGGTCCCGGGCGATGCCCATGTTCCGGACCATGGACCGGCCGATCAGGGCCACCTTGCGGCCGTGCTCGACCGCCGAGTCGAAGACCTGCTGCACCCGGTGCACGTGCGAGGCGAACGAGGCGACGATGATCCGCCCCTTGGCCTTCGCGAAGATCGAGTCGAGCACCGGCCCGATCTCCCGCTCCGGGGTGACGAAGCCGGGGATCTCCGCGTTCGTGGAGTCGGACAGCAGCAGGTCGACGCCCTCGGCGCCGAGCCGGGCGAAGCCGGCCAGGTCGGTGATCCGGCCGTCCAGCGGGAGCTGGTCCATCTTGAAGTCGCCGGTGTGCAACACCAGGCCGGCCGGCGTGCGGATGGCCACCGCCAGCGCGTCCGGGATGGAGTGGTTGACGGCGAAGAACTCCAGCTCGAACGGGCCGAGCCGCTCCCGGCCGCCCTCCCGCACGGTCAGTGTGTACGGCTGGATCCGCCGCTCGGCCAGCTTCGCCTCGACCAAGGCGAGGGTGAACTGGGAGCCGACCAGCGGGATGTCCGACTTGTGGGCGAGCAGGTACGGCACGGCGCCGATGTGGTCCTCGTGACCGTGGGTGAGCACGATCGCCTGGATGTCGCCGAGCCGGTCCAGGATCGGCCCGAAGTCGGGCAGGATCAGGTCCACGCCCGGCTGCTCGACGTCGGGGAAGAGCACCCCGCAGTCGACGATCAGCAGCTTGCCGTCGTACTCGAAGACGGTCATGTTCCGGCCGATGGCGCCGAGTCCGCCGAGCGGGATGATCCGCAGGCCACCCTCCGGCAGCGGCGGGGGCAGTTCACCCTCGAAGTGCGCCTCGGTCACGCGTCCACCTCATTCTGCGACGCCGTCACGCGGCGTCCGTCGTGTCGTTGGATCATCAGGGCAGTTCCAGGCCCGCCGCCGCGCAGTCCGCGCGCAGCTGGGCCAGTTCGTCGGCGGTGGCGTCCACCAGCGGGGGTCGTACCGGGCCGGCCGGCAGGCCCTTGGCCGCCAGGCCCGCCTTCACCAGGATCACGCCCTGGGTACGGAAGATGCCGGTGAACAGGGGCAGCAGCCGCCGGTGCAGGCTCAGCGCGGTCGTGGTGTCCCCCGCGTCGTACGCCTCGATCAGCTGCTTGGCCAGTACACCGGTGAAGTGCGTCGACGTGCCGACCAGGCCGACGCCGCCGACGGCGAGCGCGGGCAGGGTCAGCGCATCCTCCCCGCTGTAGTAGGCCAGGTCGCTGCGGGCGAGCACCCAGGAGGTGGCGGTCAGGTCCCCCTTGGCGTCCTTGACCGCGACGATCCGGCCGTGCTCGGCGAGCTTCACCAGCGTATCGGTGGCGATCGGCACGCCCGAACGGCCCGGGATGTCGTAGAGCATGATCGGCAGCCCGGTGGCGTCCGCGACCGCGGTGAAGTGCCGCAGCAGGCCGCTCTGCGGCGGCTTGTTGTAGTACGGGGTGACCACCAGCAACCCGTGTGCGCCGGCCTTCTCCGCCGACGCGGCCAGCTCGATGGTGTGCCGGGTGTCGTTGGTGCCGACCCCGGCGACGATCCGGGCCCGGTCGCCGACCGCCTCCACGACGGCGCGGATCAGGGTCTCCTTCTCCGCGTCGGTGGTGGTCGGCGACTCGCCGGTGGTGCCGTTGACCACCAGCGCGTCGTTGCCCTGCTCGTCGACCAGGTGGTTCGCGAGGCGTACGGCGCCGTCGAGGTCGAGGGACCCGTCCGTGGTGAACGGGGTCACCATGGCCGTCAGCAGTCGCCCGAACGGGCGCGACGCGCCCCGGTCGGGGGCGGCAGGGTGGTCGTGCGTCATGTTCACAACCTAGCGGACGACCACCGGGGCTCCGGCGGGGAAGGGCGCAGGAGTCACTCGGCGTGCGGGCTGGCCGCCACCTCGGTGCCGTCCGGCAGGGTGGAGGTCACGAAGTCGGCGAAGACGTTCGGCGCGACGCCCTTGAGCTGCCGCAGGCACTCCACGGCCAGCTCGCGGATCTCCACGTCGGCGTGCTCGGTGGCGCGCATCTTGATGAAGTGCCGCCAGGCCCGGTAGTTGCCGGTGACCACGATCCGGGTCTCGGTGGCGTTGGGCAGCACCGCCCGGGCCGCCTGCCGGGCCTGCTTGCGGCGCAGCGTCGGGTTCGGCTCGTCGGCGAAGCGCTGCTCCAGGCCCTCCAGCAGCTCGTTGTACGCCCGGACGCTCGCCTCGGCGGCCTCGACGAACTTCTTGTGCAGCTCCGGGTCGTCGGCGATCACCGCCGGCTCGACCATGGCGGCGTCCCGCTCCGGTACGTACCGCTGGGACAGCTGGGAGTACGAGAAGTGCCGGTGCCGGATCAGCTCGTGGGTGAACGAGCGGGACACTCCGCTGAAGTAGAAGCTCACGGAGCCGTGCTCCAGCACCGAGAGGTGCCCGACCTCCAGGATGTGCGCCAGGTAGCCGGCGTTGGTCGCGGTGGCCGGGTTCGGCTTCTTCCAGCTCTGGTAGCAGGCCCGGCCGGCGAACTCGGCGAGCGCCTGCCCGCCCTCTGCGTCGGTCGACCACGGCACCTCGTCCGGGGCCTGGAACTGGGTCCACGCGATCAGCTTGACCTGAGGCTGCACCATCTCCGGCATTCCTGGGACTGTAGTGGCCGGACGCCCGGTGGCGAAACTTGGACGCGCGGACGTGAAAGCGGCCACCATCAGCGAATCCCGGACACGTCCCGGTCGCGGCGACCGACGGGTGCCCAAGATCTCGCAGCGCGGGCAGCTCTGTTCGTCCGCCTATGGCCGTGACAGGCAGGAGGCGCCGCGACGGGCAGGACGGGCCGCGAGGCGGAGTCGGGCACGGATCCCCGGGCCCGGGGCCGGTCAGACGTAGAGCGCGGTGAAGGGCGCCCAGGGCAGGTTGCGCAACACGGAGAAGGCGAGCCAGGCGGCCAGGAAGCCGCCGATCACCTTGGGGCTGAGCCGCAGCTCCGGCAGGCGCCAGCCGAACGCCTGGTTCCCCGCCCAGGCGACGAAGAGGTAGGCGAGGAAGGGCAGCGAGAAGACGAAGAGGAAGTGGTGCCGGGCGGCGGCCGGCAGATCGGCGTGCAGCACGTACCAGAGGGCCCGGGTGCCGCCGCAGCCCGGGCAGTCCAGGCCGGTGGTGAGCTTGAGCAGGCAGGTCGGCCGGGCGTCCGGGTCGCTGTGGGTGGGGTCGCTGACCAGCGCGTACGCCATGCCCATGCCGACGCAGCCGAGCGCGGCCAGCGGCACCGCCCAGCGTGGGGCGCGCTCGTGCAGGCGGATCACCAGCCGGGTGAACCGGTCCGGCTCGACGGGCTGGTAGGCCGCCGGCTGCGGCCAGCCGCCGGCCGGGACCTCGCCGGTGGGCCAGGCCGCCGGCCCGGGCTCCGCGTGCCCGGCGCCGGGAACCACCGGGGCGGTCAGGGCCGTCGGGGAGACACCGTCGGGGACCTGCTGGCCCGGCTGGGTGGCCGGCCGGTCGACGCTCGTCACGCGCTCACCGTACACCGGCGACGCCCGCCAGCGCGGCGGCCAGCGGCACCGCGAGGTCCCCCGCCACGGGCGGGGCCACCGCGTCGAGACCGAGCCATCCGGCCAGCCGGTACAGCTCGGCGGCCAGGGCCACCGCGGTCTCCCCCGGGTCGGCCCCGGGTTCGATCCAGGCGGCCGGCACGAGCAGCACGCCCGCCTTCCGGTCGGCCTTCAGGTCGACCCGCGCGGTGAACCGCTCCCCCTGCAGGAACGGCAGCACGTAGTAGCCGTGCACCCGCTGCGGGGCCGGCACGTAGATCTCGATGCGGTAGCTGAAGCCGAAGAGCCGCTCGGTGCGGGCCCGCTCCCAGACCAGCGGGTCGAACGGGCTGACCAGGGTGTTGCCCCGCACCCACCGGGGCAGCCGGGCCTGCGCGTGAAGGTACGCCGGCTGCCGCCAGCCCGGCACCGTGACCGGCGTCAGCTCCCCCGCCTCGACCAGCTCGGCGACCGCCCGCCGGGCGCCGGCCAGCGGCAGCCGGAAGTAGTCGCGCAGCTCCGGCTCGGCGGCCACGCCGAGCGACCGGGCGGCGACCGACACCAGGGCGCGCCAGGCGTCGGCGTCGCTCGGCGTGGGCGCGTCGAGCACGGCGGCCGGCAGCACCCGCTCGGGCAGGTCGTAGCGGCGGGCGAACGAGGTGGTCCGCTCGGCGGCCGTCACCTCACCGGCCCAGAACAGGAACTCCAGCGCCCGCTTCACCGCCGACCAGTTCCAGCCCCAGTTGCCGGTCTCCCGGGGCGCGTCGTGCTCGATCTCGGCGGCGGTCAGTGGGCCCCGGGCGGCCACCTCGTCGCGGACCCAGGCCACCAGCTCGGGCTGCTCCTGGGCGATGCGGCGCATGCCGCCCCAGGCCTCCTCGCGGGCCTTCGCCATCCGCCAGCGCAGGGCCGGCTGGAGCCCGACCGGGATCAGCGACGCCTCGTGCCCCCAGTACTCGAACAGCTCACGGGGGCGGCGGTAGGCCGCGGCGTCCAGCAGCGTGGTCGGGTACGGCCCGAGCCGGCTGTAGAGCGGCAGGTAGTGCGCCCGTTGCAGCACGTTGACCGAATCCATCTGGATCAACCCGACCCGGTCGAGCACCCGGCGCAGGTGCCGGCGGGTGGGTGCGCCGCCGGGCGCCGGGTCGGCGAAGCCCTGGGCCGCGAGGGCGATGCGCCGGGCCTGGGCGAGCGAGAGCGATTCCGGGACAGCCATCGTCGGGCACCCTAATCCACCGGTACGACGCCGGAGCGGACGCTGGACCGATCGCCCCTGAGGACATAGAACGGACGGATGCTCACCATTCGCCGCGAGGAGCCGGACGACGCCGAGGCGATCGCCCGGGTGCACGTGCGGAGCTGGCAGGCCGGCTACGCCGGGATCATGCCGGACGAGGTGCTGCGCCGGCTCAACCCGGCGGCCTGGGCGCAGCGCCGCCGGGACCTCGGCACCGCCGACCCGGAGCACCCGTTCACCACCCTGGTCAGCGCGGACGAGGGTGCGGTCACCGGCTTCGCCACGTTCGGGCCGTACCGCAACGACCAGGACCGGGCCGACCTCGACCCGGCGTACGGGGAGATCCTGGGCATGTACGTGGAACCGGCGCACTGGGGCGACGGGACCGGCCGGGCGCTGCTGGCCGCGGCCCGCGCCGGGCTGGCCGAGCGGGGCTGGACCGAGTACCGGCTCTGGGTGCTGGCCGACAACGTCCGGGCCCGCCGCTTCTACGAGCGGGCCGGGCTGTCACCCGACGGGCTGGAATCCACCTACCCGGTGCCGCTCTCCGGCGGACGTGACCCCGTCGGTCTTGTCGAGCTGCGGTATACCGCCCGGCTCGGCGAGTGACCCGGCCGGCCCCGGCTCCCGGCGGGGCCCGCCGTGGGTCGGCGTCGCCCAGCGGCGGATCGGCAGGCCGAGCAGCAGGGCCAGGCTGATCCAGACGTAGGTGTTGCTGCCCAGGAAGCCGTCCACGCCGGTGAAATCCTTCTCCCAGGCCCAGACGATCCGGCTGATCAGGAAGCCGTACCCGATGATCGCGGCGGCCAGCAGGACGCGGCGCCGGCGGCCCCGTCCGGGCGCCGCCATGGCGTTGTCCACCAGCAGGATCAGTCCGGGGATCAGCCAGACCAGGTGGTGCACCCAGGTCACCGGGCTGACCAGGCACATCATGGCGCCGGTCAGCGCCAGGCCGGTGGCCTCGTCGCCGGCGGCCACCGCGGCCCGGGACCGCCAGGCCCAGACGGCGAGGGTGGCCAGCACCAGCGCCAGCCAGGCCAGCGTGCTCGGATGCTCCGGGTCGAGCCGGGCCACCACCCCGCGCAGCGACTGGTTGGAGACGAACGCCAGCTCCCCGACCCGGCCGGTGTTCCACAGCGCCTCGGTCCAGAACTCCCGCGAGGCGTCCGGGAAGAGCGCGGCGGCCAGCAGGCTCGCCCCGGCGGCGGCGGCCATCGCGGTGAACGCGGCCCGCCAGCGCCGGGTGACCAGCAGGTAGACGATGAAGACGCCCGGCGTCAGCTTGATCGCGGTGGCCAGGCCGATGCCCACCCCGGCCCACCGGTTGCCGGCCGGCAGCAGCCGCAGCAGGTCCACCGCCACCAGGAAGAGCAGCAGCGTGTTGACCTGGCCGAAGTTGACCGTCTCGCGCATCGGTTCGAACGCGGCGGCCAGGCAGAGCGCCACCGCGAGGGCGAACCAGCGGGTCCAGCCGGCCCGGCGGGCGATCGGGTCGACCAGCCACCAGATCAGCACCGCGCTGGTCAGCACGCTGGCGGCCACGCTCACCGTGATCGCCGCCGGCCAGGGCAGGTACGCCATCGGCAGCATCACCAGCGCGGCGAACGGCGGATAGGTGAAGCCGTACTGGGTGCCGGCCTTGAGGAAGTCGTAGATCTCCCCGCCGTCGTGCACCCAGAAGGTCAGCGCGCCGTAGTACACCTTCAGGTCGAAGAAGCCGTGCCGCACGGCCGCGACGGAGAGGAAGGCGGCCACCGCCACGGCGAGCACCAGCACGCCGGCGACCTGCCCGTACGTCCGTCTGGCACCCTGCGCCACCGTCGCCCCCCTCGCCCTGCGTAGGCTCACGTGCCATGGCTCTCGGGTACGTCCGCCCGGCGCGTCCCGAGGACGCCGGCGAGATCGCACGAATCCAGCTCGCGACCTGGCGGGTCGCGTACCGCCGGATCCTGCCCCGGCACGTGCTCGACAACCTGGACGAGGCGTACCTCGCCCGGCGGTGGAACGCGGCGGTGCAGGAGCCGCCCTCCGGCGCGCACCGCGTGCTGGTCGCCGTCGAACAGGCCGAGCAATCGTATCTGGTGGGATTCGCCGCATCCGGTCCGGCCGACGCGGAGGCGCTCGCCCCGGGCGAGCCCGCCGAGGCGCTCGCCGACGGTGTGGTGGCGGTGACCGACCTGCTGGTCGAGCCGCGCTGGGGTCGACGCGGGCACGGCAGCCGGCTGCTCTCCGCCAGCGTGGACCTGTGGCGGGAAGACGGCTTCACCCGGGCGGTGGCCTGGGCATTCGACGGGGACGAGGCGACCCGGAAATTCCTCACCAGCACCGGCTGGGAGCCGGACGGCGCGGCCCGGGCGCTGGACGTGGACGACATGCTGGTCCCCCAGCTCCGGCTGCACGTCGCGGTGCCCACCGAGCCGGCCACCGAACCGGCCGCCGGGGCCTGATCGTCCCGCCGCCGCACGTCGGCGGTACGCGCTGTCGGAGGATCGGCCTACGGTGGCTCCATGACCACGGCGACCGCGAGGACGACCGGCGACCTGGAGGAGTTCCGGGTCGAGCTGACCGGCTACGCCTACCGGTTGCTCGGCTCGCCCTTCGACGCCGAGGACGCGGTGCAGGAGACGCTGCTGCGGGCCTGGCGCGGCCTCGACCGCTTCGACGGCCGGTCCAGCCTGCGCACCTGGCTCTACCGGATCCTCACCAACGTGTGCCTGGACCAGCTTCGCGGCCGCGGGCGGCGGGCCCTGCCGATGGATCTCGGCGCCCCGGCGGCGCCGGTGGCGGCGTCGCTCGGCGAGCCGGGGCCGGTCGGCGACTGGCTGGAGCCGATCCCGGACGCGGCGGTGCTGCCCGGGGACCCGGCGGAGCTGGCGGTGGCCCGCGAGTCGGTCCGGTTGGCGTTCGTCGCCGCGTTGCAGCACCTGCCGCCCCGGCAGCGCGCGGTGCTGATCCTGCGGGACGTGCTGCGCTGGCACGCCGACGAGGTCGCCGAACTGCTCGGGGCCAGTGTGGCGGCGGTCAACAGCGCCCTGCAGCGCGCCCGGGCGACGCTGGCCGACGTCCCCGAGGCCGGCCGGCCCGCCGGGGCCGACCTGGACGACGAGCACCGCGACCTGCTCGACCGGTACGTGGACACCTTCGCCCGGTACGACATCGACGCCCTGGTCGCGCTGCTGCGGGAGGACGCCGTGCAGAGCATGCCGCCGTACCCGATGTGGCTGCGCGGGGCGGTCGACATCGGGCAGTGGCTGGTCGGGCCGGGCGCCGATTGCCGGGGCTCCCGCCTGGTGCCGATCGCGGCCAACGGAGGCCCGGCCGTCGCGCAGTACCGGCCCGATCCGGATGGCGGCCACCGGGCGTTCTCGATCCAGCTGCTGGAGTTCTCCGGCGGACGGATCTCCCGGCTCACCCACTTCCTCCAGCCGGGCCTGTTCCCCCGCTTCGGGCTGCCGCTCCGCCTCGATCCCTGACCCCCGCTCTGCCAGAGGGCCCAGGCAGCGGAAGCCGACGCGGACGGACGCTGGCCAGGCCCCCTTTTGGTGGGAGCCCAGCCAGCGTCCGTGGGTGGGTCGGGGTCAGCTGGAGTAGCCGCGCTCGGCGACCCAGTCGGCGACCTTCTGGTCGCTCATCCAGTAGTGCCCGTCCCGGGCGTACGGATCGGCGATCTGCAGCGTCTCACCGCCGTTGCGGTACCCGATGATGGTCAGGTAGTGCCCGTCCGGGTACCTGTGCGGCACGCCTTCGGTGTCGACCGCCGTGCCGGTGATGTTGGCTACCACACCGCGCTTGGCGTCGATCGCCTCGACCACGTCAGCGCGCAGCTTGTCGACCTGCTGCGCCTGGGCGGTGGGACCGTTGATCTCGGTGGTGTCGTAGCCCCCGCCGGTCACGTCGTTGAGAACTCGGGTGGTCTCGCTGGCGGAGCTGGTGCCGGCCTTGGTGGTGCCGAGCTTCTTGGCGACCTGTTGCTGACTGAGGATCTTGCCCTGGGTGGACAGCGCGATCCTGGTCGCGGCCGGGGCGCAGAAGTAGGAGTTCGGCTGGCGCTGGTAGTCGTGCGCCAGCACCCGCTTGCCCGCGTCGGTCGGCGCGGGCTGGGCCGCGTGGACCGGCCCGCTCTGGGCGGGAAGGGCCTCGGCGGTGGTCGCCGGACCGAGCATGGTGCCGGTGACCAGGAGACCGACGGACAGACTCCGGCTGAGCGTTGCGTTCATGTCAAGCTCCCATCGGTTGGCGCCTCCGGGGACCGGAGACGCAAGCACGGTTGGGATGAGATCGCCCGTCGTACGCCGGAGGTCGTTCGCCTCCGGCCGGCCCGGATCTCCCGGGCTCTCGATCGGCTTCCTCGGGCGCTCAACAGCCGGTTACCCGACCGGGGTCCGCGGAAACGGCACAGCTTACCCGAGTAGGAGGGAAATAGGGGCAGCTTCGGGAGATGCCCGGGCCCGGATGGTTGGTTTTTTTCTGACGACTCGCTCCGCCGTGCCCGTCTGCGGCAATCCGCAAATCCTGAGTCCGACTCATGTTAGCGTCGAGTGGTCACGCAATGTGACCTGCGCCTCATGCGCGCACCCATGAGTGCCCGATCGTCGTCCCAGCAACGAGTGACGAGACCGACGCGACGGCCTCCCGTCCCGTCCGTCCACCCGCGCGAAGTCCACCCTGAGGAGGAATCGTGCAGGATCGGTCCGACAACCCGGGTCGCACGCGCTGGGGGCGCTTCCTCGCCCTCCTGGTGCCCACTTCCGCCGTCGCCGGCGCGATCGTGCTCGGCATGTCGAACGGGGCGATGGCCGCCTCGTTCGCGGTCTCCGGCCAGACGTTCAAGGTCTCCGCCTCAGAGTTGCGCGGTGAGGGCTTCGTCCAGTTCGGCGGCATCGCCCAGGAGGTCGACGGGACGAAGCATCCGGTCGCCGTCACCGGCATCCGGAAGGCCGAATTGTTCGACCTGTGCCAGTCGGTGAAGACACCCGGCGTCCCGGTGGTGCTCACCATTACCGCCGGTGGGGGCGGCCGGCCCGCCACCGCGAAGGACCTGTTGATCGACGTGGAGTCGCTGGAAGGCGACGTCGTGTTCCAGAACATCAACATCGGGCAGGACGCGTCGACCCTCCAGGGCGGCCCTCCGGGCGCGACAGGCGACCGGAAGGCCTTCGGCCAGCAGGCCGAAGCGGTGAACATCAAGAACCTTCGACAGGTGGCCCGGGCCACCCATGCGGGCACGTTCAACCTGACCGGACTGAAGCTGAAGGTCAACGTCGGGTCGGCTGCCAAGGAATGCTTCTGAGCTGACCGCTGGGCTCGCGGAGAGCACGCCCGTGAGCCCAGTCCCGTCAACCGGCAGGAGGCACGATGTGACAATTGTCCAACTGCCACGACGCGGCCGCCCTGGGCTTGCGTGGCACGGCTTCCGCCGCTGGCGACGGGCCCGCCCGTTCTGGGGCGGCCTGCTCACCGCACTGGGCGGTCTGGAAATCTTCGGCACGACCCAGATGTCACTCAGTGGTCTCACCTTCCAGATGGGGCCGACCGGCTTCCTGTCCTGGCTGATACCCGCCATCCTGGTCACCTGCGGGCTGTTGATCTGGTTCAGGCCGCAGCAGCGGATCTTCTACGCCGTGGTCGCCGCGGTGACCGCGCTCTTCTCCTTGATCGGGGTGAACCTCGGCGGCTTCTTTCTGGGTCTGATGCTCGGCGCGGTGGGCAGCGCACTCGGCTTCGCCTGGGTGCCGGGGGCCGCACCGACCGTCCCGCCGGGTGGCGGGTCGGCCGCCGACGGCAGTGAGCGGCACGAGCCGGCTCCCGACGAGGGCGCCCCTGACGGACCGACCGACGCCGAGGACGGGCGTGACGAGTCGGCCGAGAATGAGCCGGCGGCGCGGGACATGCGGACGCGCGGTGCGGACCCTGACCTGCTGGACCGGGAGACAGCCGGCAACCCGCCGCTCCCGAGCAGCCGGCCCTCGTCGAAGAGCTGATGTCGGAAGCGGACGGCACCGGGCCGCGGCTGGCGCGGCCCGCGTCCGCCGGGTGTGACGAGGCGACGGCGCCCGGGAGGGCGACAATGCCGACCTCCGCACCGTCGACACGATCGAGCTGGGCGGCCCGGCGAGCCGGAGGATCGGCGGCTCCCAGGATGCCCGGGCAGTCCGAGCCGCGGCTCTTCGCGGCGCTGCTCGGGCTGCTCGGCCTGTCTGCCGCCGTGGCACTCGCCGCCCCGGAGCCGGCGCGGGCCTGCGCCCCGGCCGGTTCGGCGCGGGCGGTGACCGCCGCCCCCGAGCCCTCAGCTCCCGATACCGGCTGCGCCACCCCGCCCCCGTCGAGCGGCGGGGGCGGGGTGGGGCGGATGTGGCCGTGGCTCGCCGCCGACCCGACGCAGCCGCTGGCCGCCGGGAGCCGATGGAAGCTGACCGGGTCGGCGGTGACCATGACCGGGCTGCGTCTGGACGGCATCGTGGACCTGCCCACCGCCGAGGGCAGCCTGAGGGCGTTGAAGTTCACCATGGACCAGGCGGTCGTCGACGACTTCCTGCTCCGCTCCACCGGGCCGGCGGACCGGACCACGCTCTTCGCGGCCGATCGGATGACCCTGCAGGGGAAGGTCGCCCTCTACACGACCCGCTTCGCCGGCCGGATGGTCGGCATCGACATCATCCTGACGCCGGACCTGCCGTTACCCGACGGCATTCCGGCCACGCCGCCCAGCCCGATCACCTTCACCGACACCGCCGTCGACCTGGCCTTCGTCGGCAGCGACGCCCTCACCGCCGGGCCGACCCTCAGGGTGGCCATCGACTGAGCCGCCCGGATAGGCCGGATAGGTAGGTGGATCGGGCTCAGAGCCGGCGGGCGGTGCGCCACCGGTCCGGCCAGTAGCCGGTGCCGTCCAGCAGGGGTGCCCCCGAGAGGTCGCCCATGGTCGGACCATCCGTCTGGGATCGGCTGGAGATGAACCGGTGATGCCCGCCGTCATCGATGCCGAGGTAAATACCTGAATGATCGACCTGGCCGGTCGGTATTGGCTGGGCGTTGAAGAAGACCAGGTCGCCGGGGAGCAGGCGGTCCATCCCCCGGGCCCGCTGACCCGAGTTGGGCATCAGCTGGACGCCCGGTCCGAACTCGGCCATCGCGAACGCCCGGCGGGGAAGGCCCTCCCCCGGCGTGTTCGTGCCCCGGAGCGGATAGCCGAGCCGGTGACCGTAGACCATCCGCAAGAAGCCGGAGCAGTCCAGAGAGAGCTGGCGCTGCGGCTCGGGCACCCCCGCCTTCCCGTCGAGGAACGACCACGGCAGGCCCAGGTAGTCGAAGAAGTCGGAGCGCTCCTGCCGACCATCCGGGTCCGTCGGATCGATCGGCCCGAACGACGCGTCACCGGAATACTGCTGTCCCTGGTTGTCCTTCTTCACCGGGGCCCCGTCGACGTACTCGAACGCGATCGCCAGCACGTCCGGCGAGCGGTCCTTGCGGGTGGCGCCGAGCCAGTCGACGAACCACTGCTCATGTTCGGCACCGGCGTGCCACGCCTGCGGCGCCAGCCGAACCCAGACGTTGCTCTCGACCTTGGCATCGGTGAAGCGGGGCTCCTCGAAGGTTCGGGACGGGCCGTAGATGTTCGCGGTCCGCGCGCCGTCGGTCATGATCGCGACCGGCTGTCCGGAAGAGTCCAGGATCTCGGTGCGATCCGGGCCGGTCGACCGCTGGTAGGTGTACCCCATGGCACCGCGCGTCGGGCCACCGTCGGCCTTGGCGGCGCCCAGGGTCAGCTCCGGTTGATCCGAGGGCGACGGCCGTACCACGATGTAGGTGGCCATGCTCAGCGCCACCACCACGGCCAACATGGCCAGGGTGAGCAGCGGAGTCCGACTGCGAAGGTACCTCAGGTACCTCATGCCTGTTCTCCTTTCGCGACTCGATCCCGCAATCGGTCAGGTCACTGGCACGAAACCGGCGACGACGCCGCTGTACGCGACCCCGAAGGTGATCCCGGTGACCACGAGGGTTGCCAGGATGGTGGCCCTGGGCGGCTGGCGCACCAGCTGGTACGCGATGAGGCCCGGGATGACGAAGCCCAGCGTCTGGTGGGCGAACAGCAGCGGGAGGTCACGCTGGACGATGACGAACAGCGTCAGTTGGAGTACCACGCTGACCAGCACGATCGCCGCGAACAGCCGCTTTCCGTAGAGGATCACCACCCGTTGCAGCACCCGGGCGATGAGGTAGGTCAGTACGGTCACCGCCACGACGATGACCGCCTGGAGCTGGTCCTCGATGAGGGTCAGCGCGATCCAGCCCGGCGTGATCATGCCGCCGGGTGAGAGGTTGGTGGTCAGATAGCACAGCAACGCGAACACCAGTCCGATGCCGAGGCTCGCGGTGGCCAGTTGGGCACTGAGTTCTCCGCCGAAGGTCATCGTTGCGTCCTTTCCCAGGTCGGCAGGCGAAGCGTGGAGCCGGACTCCGAGCCGTCCTCGCAGGTCCACCCCGGCAACCTCGCCAGCTCGTGCAGCAACACCTCACCCTGCCCGTGAATGTTGCCGACGGCGACGATCGAGGAGTCGTCCGGCGTCGCCGCGGTGACGCCTTCGAGCAGCCGGCTCGGATCCGGCTTGCCGCCGAGATCGACCACCCGGTCCTGGAGTTCCGCCGGTATGGCCGTCCGCGCGCTCTTGGTCACCTCTCCGATCAGGATGATGGTCTCGGGCCGTACCCGACCGCTCAGCTCGCCCATCTGGCCGTTGCGTTCGATCCGGTCCGGTCGGCAATTGATCACCATGGTCAGCGGGCGGGTGATGAGGTGCTGGCCCTCCAGCTGCTGGATGTTCATGAAGGTCGACTCGGGGTCGTTGGCCGCGAAGATGTTCGCGAACCGCATGCGCTTGTCGCCGTGCATCACCCGCGCCACGGACAGCACGCCAGGGTCCGGCGGCGCCTCCCACATGCCCTTGAGTGCGCTGTGCCGGTCGACGCCCAGTTCTTCCGCAACGGCCAGCGCGATGGCGACGTTCTCCTTGAAGGTGATCCAGCCGAAGCCGTCCATCTCCTGGTCGGTCACCGACTCGGGGTCGACCGCGACGAGCCGGCAGTCCCGCCGCTCGGCCTCCTCCTGCAGGATCGCCAGCCGCTCCCGCTCTGCGGTGACGCAGACACCCCCGACCGCCATGGACCGGCTCAGGGACCGGGCGACATCGTCGAGGGTGGGGCCCATTTCGGTGAGATGGTCCTCGCGTACGTTGCACAGCACGCCGATGTTCGACCGGATCAACTTGCTCTGGTTGACCTCCTGCAGCGCCGGCATCACCGCCATGCACTCCATGACCAGGACGTCCGGGTGGTACACGGCGGCCCGCCGCACGATGCCGATCTGCTCGGCCACGTTCGCGATGCCGAACTTGCGGTGCACCGGCTCCTCGGTGGCATCGGGGAAGATGAAGCGCGCCGCGGTGCCGGTGGTCTTGGCCACCACCACCCGGCCGCCACCGCGTAGCGCGCCGGCACAGAGCCGGGTGATCGAGCTCTTGCCCCGGATGCCGTTGACCAGGATCCGTTCCTGGATCCGGTCCAGGTTCCGATAGTGGTTGCGCTGCTCGACGACTCCCGCGACCAGCAGAGCCAGGGAGCACATGACGAGCACGATGTAGAGGTACGCCACGTCAACCCCTTTCGTCTCGATCGTCGGGGCGATGATCGGCGCCATCGCCGGGTGGTGACGCGGCCCGATCGGCATCAGGCGGCTGCGGGACCTCGGGGAGGACGATGGTGAGGTCCTCCTCCGCGCCGCGCAGACGGGTCGCACCGCCCAACCGGCTGGAGCCGGTGTGCCGGACCTGACGGCAGATTTCGAGACACATCGCCAGAGCGCCGATGTCGTCGTGCCGTTGGGGCGGGATCGGCTGCTCGACCGAGCCGTCGTTGATCCGGTCGGCCTCGGTGGCGAGCCGTCGCAGTGGCCGGGCGAAGACGAAGTACTGCCACACCTGGCTGAGCAGCACGCCCCCCGTCGCCAGGCCGGCGACCAGCAGAGTCCACCGGCGCCCGTCGCTCTGCGGCAACCGCAGCCCGGCCAGGTCCTGCTCCACCACGAGCGACCACTTCAGCGGAGCGACCGTGTTGGGCTTGTTCAGACCGGCCGCGGCGATCAGTGCCGGAGCCCCGGCGGGCGTCTTCGCCATACCGACGGTGCCACCCCGCAACGCCTCGGCGGCCGCTGCCCGCGCCGTTCCTTCCAACTCCTGGAAGGCGCGGAAACCCTGCGAGTCGAAGACGGTGCGCAGGTCCTCGTCCACCACCCGCACCTGCCCGTCCACCGCACGCAGCATCTCCAGCAGGTAGTCGATGTTGAACTCACCGACAACGGCGACCCCGTTGGTGGCAACCCGCCAGGCGTAGACGACCGGAACGCGCGAGGTCTGGTTGTCCAGATCGATGCCGCTCTCACCCCGCAACGGCTCGTTCCGCAGCGGATCACGTCCCGCAGAGCTGATCACCGATCCGTTCTGGCCGAGGATGTAGAGGCCGCGGAAGCGATTCTTGTCGGCCATCTCGTGCTCGAGGACCGGGGTCATCTGCGCCGGGTCGCCGGCCTCGGTCGCCTGGGAGATGCGGACCACGGTCTGCAGGCCGTTGTTCAGCGCCTTGCCCATGACGGTGCTCGCCGCCTCGGCTCTGCTCTCCTCGTCCCTGACGAGTTGGTCGGGTATCGACGGCTGTGCGGTGCGGAGCGTGTAGCCCGCCGCCGCCGCAGGCCAGAGCAGAGCCGCCACGGTCGCCAGGCTCAGGACAAGCGTCGCGGTCGGGCGCCACCGCCAGCGCCACCACCTGCGCGGGGCGCTGGGAGCCGAGAGGTCGCCGGAGGTGAAGGCCAGCGCGCGGGCGATCCGGTGCGCCTCGGCCACCCCCAGCCAGTGCCGCTTGGTGGAGGTGTCGCCACAGGCGTTGGCCCTGGCCTGCTGCAGCAGCGACCTTACCGGGCGGACCACCGCCAGCCGCATCAGCAGGAAGCCCGGCACCGCCAGCGCCAGCAGCGTCAGGCCGAGCAGGAAGCCCTGGAGGGTGGAGGTGCCTCCCGTCTCGTCCGCGACGATCAGGGTGGCCACCGTCGCCCCGGTTTCCCCGACCGGCGCGGAGGAGACGACGAGTTGCTTGTCCGGCCACTCGGTCACCCGGATCGCGTGACCCTCGCTCGAGCCCGACTGTGCCAAATTGCGGAACACCACCGGCAGGTGGACCTCACTCACGGCGCTGACCCCCTGCATCAGGGTGCTCTTGCCGTCCGGTGTGATGACGAAGACGCCCTGCCGTGCGGTGGGGTTGAGCCGCAGCTCGTCGACGTTGATCGGTTGCACCGCCAGCAGGGTCCGCGCGTCGTCCAGCTTGCTGCTACGCACCAGTGCCGGGCCGTCGTCGGTGGTGATCGGGATCGTGTCCTTGTCGGGCAGCACCGGCGGTAGCTGCCCGAACGGCACACCGGTGCCGGCGGTCGCCAGGGGGCGGCGGGAAGCGTTCTCGACGATCGCCACTCCGCTCCAGTCCGTACCATTGCCGACCAGCTGTTTCACGAACTCCGCATCCGGCATCGACGGGGGACGGCCGGCCACCCGCTCGTCAAGATCCTCGATGGAGTGGTTGATGGTCAGTCGCATGCTGGAGGCGACCTTCAACACGTTGTCCTGCTGCGAGTCGATCACCGCCGGAGGCACGGCGCGCTGACTGTGCACCGCGAACCCCAGCACGAGGGCCGCGGCCAGCACCATGGTCGACCAGAGATACACCAGCGACGGCTTACCGGAGCCCGCCGGGAAGCCGGCGGCCGGCAGCTGCTGGTCGAGGGCTCGCCGCCGCCAGGCGACCACCTGCTCCTGTGACGGCGAGCCGCCTGCGGCCGCTACCGGGGCGCGTCCGCGAAACGCCTCCTGGCCGGTCCGCCGCTCGGAATCCGGCTCCTGCCCACTGCTTTTTTGTCCCATGGCGACCCCTTCCCTTCCGCGGGCATCGGAAGTTGCACGGTCAAAATCAATTGTCGAGCGAGACAGGGTGAGGGAACTTCACCCTGGCGGGATGAACCCGAGCCGGCGGCGGAGCCTCACGTTGGCCACCGCGGCTGTCGGGGCGGGCAGGCAGATGGAGCGCGCCGCGGTCGGGCCGGCCGCTTCCGGCCGGGAGCCGGTTCAGCGCCGCACGTGCAGCCCGGCGGCGAGCGCCCCACGGCTGTCGAGGTATCCGGTGATCCGATCCATGGTGGCGGTGTAGCGGGCACGCCGGCGATCACCGGCGGGCAGGTGCTCAAGGGTGCGAGGCAGGTCCACGACGCGGATGGCCGGTTCGAGGGAGAGCCAGATCGGGATCGCCTCGGCCCGGGTGGCCACCCACCGCCCGTCGGGCCTCTCGGTGAAGGTGAACTTGGCCAGCACCCCCTCCCGATTGGCGTCCTTGGGAAAATCGTGGCGGGCGAGGGTGTTTCCGACGCCGTAGGCGATCCACTTGTCGCCGGCCCGCTCGAAGGGCTGCACGACGTGGGCGTGGTGACCGATGATCAAGTCGATGTTCGGGTCGGCGATGAGCTGTCTGGCCCAGGACTCCTGCTCGCCGTCGGGGGGGTGCTGCATCTCCGTGCCCCAGTGGGCGGAGAGCACGATGATCTGGGCGCCGGCTTTTCGAGTGGCGGCGGCGGCGGCACGGATCGCGGCGACATCGATGCGGTTGGCCAGCCACGCCTTGCCGGCCGGCGGCTCCAGGTCGTTGAAGTTCATCGCCCAGGACAGATGGCCGATCTTGACGCCGTTGACCTGGTACATGGTGGGCGTGGCCTGCTCGGTCGCGTTCCGGAAGGTGCCGGTGTGGCGCAGACCGGCGGCGTCGAGGGCGTCGAGGTTGTCGTACACGCCCTGCTCCCCCTGGTCGAGTGCGTGGTTGCTGGCGGTGGAGCAGGTGTCGTAGCCGGCGGTCCGGACCGCGGCGGCCAGGTCGGTGGGAGCCCTGAAGCGCCGAAAGTCCTTGGGCTCACCGGGCCCCATCGGGGCCTCCATGTGGCAGATGGCCAGGTCCGCCGATTCGACGGCGGGACGGATCGAGGCGAAGATCGGGTCGAAGTCGTAGCCGGAGCGGCCGGCCGCCCTGGCGTCGGCCCGCGCCTGCCGCCAGGTTGGCGGGTGGACCAGGATGTCCCCCGAGCCCAGGATGCTGACCTGGCGCGGCGTGCCCGCCTCCGGCGCGGCGGCCGCGGCCGGCTGCGGGGACAGGCGCTCCGGGACGGCGTCGGCGGGCTGCGCCCACCCGCCGGCGGGGGTGACGACGAGCGCGGTGGCGAGCACGACACGGACGGCGAATGCACGCATCGGCGGTCCTGCTCCTTTCCTGGGCTGGATGGCGCGGCGGAGTCGAGCACGCCGTCGCCGCGCCCCCGCCGAACCGACCGGTAAGTCGTGTCCCGGCGGATCGGCGAGCTTCGCAGCAGGCGCATACCCTCACCGGCGGTGCTAACGCCCGGTCGCGCCGCCGTCCCGGCGCTGGTCCGCCGCGCCGAGGAGCTGCTTTCCGCGGACCTCGATCGCGGTGAGGCCACTGTCCAGTGCCATGACTCTCGGGCAGGGGTGCTCGCGGGTCACGAGGTCAGGCAGGTTCAGGGCGATTCGCCTGTTCGCTTCGAGCTCGGAGGGCGCATCCCGCTTCCCGTCACACTTGCGGGTGATGTCCTGTCCGCTGTAGTGGCCCTGATCGAGTGCCTGGGCCGGGCTCATGCGGTCGACCAAGACGCCCACCAGGGTCTGGGTGACGTAGTCAGGAATGTGCGAGCCGCCGGCGGCGCCGATCACGAGCTTCAGCTTCTTCCCCTCGCGGTCGAGCACGAGCGTCGGTGCCTGCGAGGCGGTGGGCCGTTTCTTCGGTTCCTGGACGTTCACCGGCTTGCCGGGCGAGACCGACAAGGTGTCCGTGAAGTTGTTCAGCGCGTTGTTCAGCATCATGCCCCGCGCCTCCAGGTGTGACCCGAAGTGACTGTTGTTGGTCGTGGTCATGGAGATGGCGTTGCCGTCCGCGTCGACGATGCTGGCGTTGCTCGTCGGGTCGCCGACGTCCGTGGTGGCGGGTTGGTCGCTGATCGACGGTGCGGGTGGCGGCACGTTCGGAGGGGTGCCCGGTTCCACCGGATGGATCGCCCGGTCAGGAGAGTAGAGGGCGAACCGGTTGTCCAGGTACTTCCCGTCGAGCAGCCCGGCCACGGGCACGTCGTGGAAGTCCGGGTCACCCACGTACGCCCGGCGGTCGAAGTTCGCCAGGCGGCTGACCTCGATGGAGAGGTGGATGCGGTCCGCCGAGGCGGGCTTGGTCCTCGCCACCTGTCCGCGTTCGAGCATCCCGAGCATCTGCAGGGTGGCCACTCCGCCGAACGCTGGCGGCGCCGCAGTGCAGACCGACAGGCCGAGCGCCTTCCGGCACACCTCGGGGCGCTCCACCGCGGTGTAGTCGGCGAAGTCCTGCGCCGTCATGAGACTGGGGATCACCACCGGACCCGCGGTGTTCCCCTTGAGCTTGAGGGGCCCCTTGGCCGCGTGTGCCGCGATCGCCGGGGCGATCTTGCCCGCCGGGTCGTAGAACGCGTCCGCGCCGCCGTCGCGGATCTCGCGCAGCACCTGAGCGATCTCGGGGTTGCGCAGCATCGTTCCGACCGGCTTCGGCTCGTCGCCGTTGCAGTAGCGGGGGCGCAGGTCGGGGTAGTTGCAGCGCTTCCGCCCGTTGAAGCGCTCCTCGAAGCCGTCGTGCAGGCTGGCGGACATCGGAAAGCCGTTCGCGGCGAGCCGGATGGCGTCGTCGAAGAGCTCATCCCACGGCAGGGCACCGTATTCGCTGTGCACCGTCGAGAGCACCCGCAGGGTGCCCGGGACACCGAACGACCGTCCGCTTGCCCCGGCCGCGTTCGGGAACCGATCCGTCCTGAGCGCAGTGCGTTCCTGCTCGGTGGGAGTCCGGACATTCTCGGTCACCTTCTCCGGGGCTCTGGCCAAGCCGTCAAAGAACCGGATCTTCTCCTTGTCGTCGTCCCAGTAGTTGATGAGCGTGCCGCCCGCCAGCCCCGAGGCGTGCGGCTCCACCACGGCGAGCACGGCCTGCACCGCTACTGCCGCGTCCGCAGCCCGGCCGCCCCGCGCGAGGATCCGGCAACCGGCCTCACTGGCCAGAGGATGGGCGGCCGCCACCATGAACTTCGTACCCACCGCATCGGTCTTGCGGCCGCTGGTCGCATTCGCGCAGACGTCCGGGGGCGCGACCTTCGCTCCCGCTCCGACGGGCACCGTCGCGGCTGGCACGGCGAGCGCGAGCACCAGGGTGGAAATCAGGTGGTGCAGCTTGCGTGCGGACATCTCACAACCCTTTCGGCACTGTTGCAGAAACGGGGCGCCACGCTCAAGAAGCTCCATTTGCAGGCGGGGTCCGGCTGCTCCGGGACATGTCGCTCGGGACCTGGCCCACTCGACGAGGATCCGGCCGGCGGACACCGCAGGTCGGCCGCCCGGCCCACGCAGGTCGTGGGCACGCCAACGGCCGAGCAGAAGCTGACACCGCTATCATCCTGGCCGCCCGAACGGTGGCGCAGGGCATCGCTGGAAGTCGTTGCGGGCGGGACTGCTGTGCCAGCGGTGCGCAGCAATGACCCAGGAGTCGTCGGCGTCCCGTCATCCTCGATGCCCAGGAACCGATGCACCTCGGCCCACAGGGCCGCGGCGTCCGCATGGTGCCCGGCCCTGCCGCCGATACCCGTTACCGCCCGGGCGTCGACACCGTGCCGGACCCTCCGGACCTGGGTGAGCACGCGGGTGAGCCTGCGCGCCCACCGTCGGGACGACCGGTTTCCGGCGGGGTCGGCCAGCAGCGCCGCCGCCGTCGTGCTGGCCGGGCGGAACCGGGCGCACCGCGGCCCGCCCCGCCCGGTCGTTGCGGGCCCGCGCCCCGGTCAGCCGGCCGCGCCCGCCGCTGCGTTGTGGCGCACGGTCTCCCGCTGGTGGGCGGACCGGTGGCTCAGTCGAGCAGGGCGTCCAGGCCGACGGTGAGGCCGGGACGGTTGCGGACCGCGCGCACGGCGAGCAGCACGCCCGGCATGAAGGAGGCCCGGTCCAGCGAGTCGTGCCGGATGGTCAGCGTCTCCCCGGTGGTGCCGAACAGCACCTCCTGGTGGGCGACCAGACCGGCGGCGCGCACGGCGTGGACGCGTACCCCGTCGATCTCGGCGCCACGCGCGCCCGGCACCTCGTCCTTGGTGGCGTCCGGCACGGGACCCAGGCCGGCCTCGGCGCGGGCCGCCGCGATCAACCGCGCGGTGTGCGTCGCGGTGCCGCTCGGGGCGTCCAGCTTGCGCGGGTGGTGCAGCTCGATGATCTCGACGGACTCGAAGTGCCGGGCCGCGCGGGCCGCGAACTGCATCATCAGCACCGCGCCGATGCCGAAGTTGGGGGCGATCACCACGCCCACGCCGGGCTTCCGGTCCAGCCAGCCGCGCACCCGCTCCAACCGCTGCTCGGTGAAACCGGTGGTGCCCACCACGGCGCTGATGCCCTGGTCGATGCACCAGTGCAGGTTGTCCATGACGACGTCCGGGGTGGTGAAGTCGACGATCACCTCGGCGCCCGCGTCGGAGGCGTTGAACAGCCAGTCACCCTGGTCGATCATCGCCACCAGGTCCATGTCGGAGGCCGCGTCGACCGCCTTGCAGACCTCCATGCCCATCCGACCGCGCGCACCCAGCACGCCGACCCGGATCGGCTCGGCCGGGCTCTTCTCCTGCTCGTCAGTCACGGGGCACAACCTATCCGAATCGGGACGGCGTCACCCGTCCGGACCTCCCCACGTCCCACCCACCGGCCAAGGTCCACTCCGGCTGCGCCGGATCGCGGCCTCCCGCCATGACGGACGGCGCGAGCTGCCGCATCCCACGCCGGGTCACCGGTGGGCGGGGCGGTGGCGGGCAGGGATCAGGCGGTGAAGTCGTTCGCGCCGAAGGGGCCGACCACCGCGAGCGACATCGGCCGGGCGAGCAGTTCGGCGGCGAGCGCGTTCGCGTCGTCCAGGGTCACCGCGTCGACCCGGGCGAGCAGCTCGTCCACCGGCATCAGGTCGCCGTAGAGCAGCTCCCCCTTGGCCAGCCGGCTCATCCGCGAGCCGGTGTCCTCCAGGCCCAGCACGAAGGAGCCCTTCGACATGCCCTTGCCCCGGGCCAGCTCGTCGGCGGTGATCCCGTCGGCGGCCACCCGGGCCAGCTCGGCCCGGGTCAGCTCCAGCACCTCGTCCACCTTGCCCGGCGCGCAGCCGGCGTAGACCGCGAAGAGGCCGCTGTCGGCGTACTGGCTGGCATAGGAGTAGACCGAGTAGGCCAGGCCACGCCGCTCCCGGATCTCCTGGAACAGCCGGCTGGACATCCCGCCGCCGAGGACGTTGTTCAGCACGCCGAGGGCGAAGCGCCGCTCGTCGGTGCGATCGATGCCGGGGCAGCCGAGGATGACGTGCGCCTGCTCGGTCTCCTTCGGCTCGACCAGGGTGGCGGCCGGCTTCGTGCGTACCGCCGGGGTGGCCGGGCGGTGCGGGGCCGGCACCGCCGGGTCGCTGTCCAGCGGGGTGCCGCGCAGGGCCTGGCGAACCAGCTTGACCACGGTGGCGTGGTCGAGGTTGCCGGCGGCGGCGACGACGATCTGCGGCGGCGTGTAGCGGCGCCGGTAGAAGCTCTGGATCTGCCGCCGGGTCATCGGGGTGACCGTCTCCTCGGTGCCGGAGATCAGCCGGCCGAGGGGGTGGTCGCCGTAGACGGCCCGGGCGAACAGGTCGTGCACCTCGTCGCCCGGCTCGTCGTCGTGCATGGCGATCTCTTCGAGGATGACGCCCCGCTCGGTCTCCACGTCCGCCGGTTCCAGCACCGAGTCCGCGACCGCGTCGCACATCACGTCGATGGCCAGCGGCAGGTCCTCGTCGAGCACCCGCGCGTAGTAGCAGGTGTATTCCTTCGTGGTGAAGGCGTTGGTCTCGCCGCCCACCGCCTCGATCTGGGAGGAGATCTCCAGCGCGGTCCGCTTCCTGGTGCCCTTGAACAGCAGGTGCTCCAGGAAGTGTGCGGCGCCGGCCTGCGGCCCGGTCTCGTCCCGGGAGCCGACCGCCACCCAGATGCCGAAGGAGACGCTGCGCATCGCCGGGATCGCCTCGGTCAGCACGCGCAGACCGCTGGGCAGCACGGTACGCCGTATCGTGCCACCCAGCGGGTCGTCACTCAGCGTGCGGGTGACCGCCCGCGCCGATCCACCGGCGCGCCCGGGCTGCGACCCGGTGGCGTGCCGGACGGCGCCGGACAGCGCCACCCCCCGTCGACCCGCAGGAAAAGACGAACGCTGGGCCCGACTCACGGAAACCTGCTCTCACTTCGACGAGGGGTGGGTGGTGCGGTGTCACGGCGACGGCTCCAGGTCCCGGCGCGGCGCCAGACCCGCCGAGCTGGAGTCGTCGACGGCCGGGTGGGGACCACGTCCCCACCCGGCCGGTCGTTGCTCAGCTGTGCCGGGTCCGGCGGCGCGGACGCTCGCCGCCCTCGCCGCCCTCGCCGCCGCCCTGGCCGCCCTCGCCACGCTCCGGGCCACGGCTGCCGCGCTCGCGGTCCCGGTCGCCGCGGTCCCGCGGACCCCGGTCGCCGCGGTCCCGGCCGGCCGGACGCTCGCCACCGGCGGCCTCGCCCGCGGCCGGCGCCTCGGCGCCCTCCGGGCGGACCTTGTCCAGGTAGATCTTGCCGCGGGCGTCGATGTCCGCGATCTCCACCTCGACCCGGTCGCCGACGTTGAGGAAGTCCTCGACCTTCTCGACCCGCTTGCCGTCGCCCACCTTGGAGATGTGCAGCAGGCCGTCACGGCCCGGCAGCAGCGAGATGAAGGCGCCGAACGCGGCCGTCTTCACCACCGTGCCGAGGAACCGGTCGCCGACCTTCGGCAGCGTCGGGTTGGCGATCGCGTTGATCCGCTCCACCGCGGCCTGGGCCGACGGGCCGTTGGTCGCGCCGACGTAGATCGTGCCGTCGTCCTCGATGGAGATCTCGGCGCCGGTCTCGTCCTGGATGGCGTTGATGGTCTGCCCCTTCGGGCCGATCACCATGCCGATCTTGTCGACCGGGATCTTGACGGTGGTGACCCGCGGCGCGTAGTCCGACATCTCGGCCGGTGCCTCGATCGCCCGCTGCATCACGTCGAGGATGGTCTGCCGGGCCTCGTGCGCCTGCTGGAGCGCGGCGGCCAGCACGTCCGACGGGATGCCGTCGAGCTTGGTGTCGAGCTGCAGCGCGGTGACGAAGTCCCGGGTGCCGGCGACCTTGAAGTCCATGTCACCGAACGCGTCCTCGGCACCGAGGATGTCGGTCAGCGTCACGTACTGGGTCTTGCCCTCGACCTCGTCGGAGATGAGGCCCATGGCGATGCCGGCGACCGGCGCCTTCAGCGGCACACCGGCCGACAGCAGGCCCAGCGTCGAGGCGCAGACCGAACCCATCGAGGTGGAGCCGTTGGAGCCGAGCGCCTCGGAGACCTGCCGGATGGCGTACGGGAACTCCTCGCGCGCCGGCAGCACCGGGATCAGCGCCCGCTCGGCGAGGGCGCCGTGGCCGATCTCCCGCCGCTTCGGCGAACCGACCCGACCGGTCTCACCGGTCGAGTACGGCGGGAAGTTGTAGTTGTGCATGTAGCGCTTGGACTTGTCCGGGGAGAGGGTGTCCAGCGTCTGCTCCATGCGCAGCATGTTCAGCGTGGTGACGCCCAGGATCTGGGTCTCGCCCCGCTCGAACAGCGCCGAGCCGTGCACCCGCGGCAGCACGCCGACCTCGGCGGTCAGCGGACGGATGTCGCGCGGGCCGCGGCCGTCGATGCGGACCTGCTCGCGCAGCACCCGGTTGCGGACCTCGGACTTGGTCAGCGACCGGAACGCGGCGCTTAGCTCCTTCTCCCGGCCCTCGAAGCGCGGGCCGAGCTCCTCGGCGACCTTGGCCTTGACCCGGTCCAGGGCCTCCTCGCGGGCCGCCTTGCCGGCGATCTGGAGGGCCTCGGCGACGTCGGCGCGGGCCAGGTCGGCCACCGCCTGGTACGCGTCGTCCTGGTAGTCCAGGAAGACCGGGAACTCGACGACCGGCTTGGCGGAAACCTCGGCCAGCTCGCTCTGCGCCCGGCACAGCTCGCGGATGGCCGGCTTGGCGGCCTCCAGGCCGCTGGCGACGACCTCCTCGGTCGGGGCGGGCGCGCCGCCGGCGACCAGCTTCACGGTGTGCTCGGTGGCCTCGGCCTCGACCATCATGATCGCGACGTCGCCGTCGGCCAGTGCGCGGCCGGCCACCACCATGTCGAAGGTGGCCCGGGCCAGCTCCTCGTAGGTCGGGAAGGCGACCCACTGGCCGTCGACGTGCGCCATCCGGGTGGCCCCGATCGGGCCGGAGAACGGCAGGCCGGAGAGCTTGGTGGACATCGAGGCGGCGTTGATCGCCACGACGTCGTACGGGTGCTGCGGGTCGAGCGCGAGGACGGTCTCGACGACCTGGACCTCGTTGCGCAGGCCCTTGACGAACGACGGGCGCAGCGGCCGGTCGATCAGCCGGCAGGTGAGGATGGCGTCCTCGCTGGGGCGACCCTCGCGGCGGAAGAACGAGCCGGGGATCCGGCCCGCGGCGTACATCCGCTCCTCGACGTCGACGGTCAGCGGGAAGAAGTCGAACTGCTCCTTCGGCTGCTTGCCGGCGGTGGTGGCGGAGAGGACGACCGTCTCGCCCAGCTGGGCGACGACGGAGCCGGCGGCCTGGCGGGCCAGCCGACCGGTGGAGAAGGTGATCTCACGGGTGCCGAAGGACCCGTTGTCGATCACGGCGGTGCGGGATTCGGTGCCGAGGTTGGTCTCGGTCATGTGCTGTCGTGCTCCTTCGCGTCGTGGGCCCACGACATGGGGAGCTGCTCAGACGGCCGGTCTTCGATCGAAGCGCCCGGGTGGCCGGCATGATGCCGGGATTCCCGGGGGCCACTACCGGAGACCGGTACGCTGACCGGCTCCCTGTCGGGTGGTCGCGCGGCCCTGTTCTTCTGTGGTACCAGAACGGGGGAGCGGCCGAGTGGCCACTCCCCCGTCACATCATCGGCGCAGGCCGAGCCGCTCGATGAGCGACCGGTAGCGGTTGATGTCCTTCTTCTGGACGTAGTTGAGCAGCCGACGGCGCCGGCCGACCAGCAGCAGCAGCCCACGGCGGCTGTGGTGGTCGTGCTTGTGCACCTTCAGGTGCTCGGTGAGCTCGGCGATCCGCTTGGTGAGGACCGCGACCTGCACCTCCGGCGAACCGGTGTCGCCCTCGGCGGTCGCGTACTCCGTGCGGATCTTGGCCTTGGCTTCCTGGTCGAGCGCCATGTTCTCCCTGTTTCGATGGGTTGATCACTGATGTCCGTCGTCGGGGTCCGGAGGACCGGAGACGGACGAACCTCGCACCCGCGGCGTCGTGCAGGCACGCGAGGCCCCACGTCGGTCAGCCGACGTCTCCGCCAGCCTACCAGCCCGAGGGGGGACCGCCCGGCGAAGGGCCGCGACGCGGGGCGGCGAAACGCTCAGGCGACTGCGCGGCGGGTCCGCTCCACGTCCTCGGCGATCTGGGCGACCAGCGGCTCGATCGAGTCGTACGTGCGCTGTTCGCGCAGGTGCGCGACGAAGTCCAGGGCCAGCCGCTCGCCGTACAGGTCGCCGGTGAAGTCCAGCGCGTACGCCTCCACCCGGCGCTCCCGGCCGGAGAAGGTCGGGTTGGTGCCGATGGACACCGCCGCCGCGAGCGGCTCCCGCTGCCCCCGGCGCACCAGCCGGGCGGCGTACACCCCGTCGGCCGGGATCGCCGCGTAACGGTGGCAGAGCAGGTTGGCGGTGGGGTACCCCAGCTCACGTCCGCGCTGGTCGCCCCGGACCACCACGCCTTCCACCCGGTGCGGGCGGCCCAGCGCGGCGGCGGCCGCCACCACGTCGCCCGCGTCGACGCAGGAGCGGATGTACGTGGAGGAGAAGACCGTGCCGGCCTCGGCGACCAGCGGGGCGCCCTCCACGCCGAAGCCGAAGGTCCGGCCGAGCCGCTCCAGCAGGGCCACGTCACCGGCGGCCCGGTGCCCGAACCGGAAGTTCGCGCCGACCACGACCAGCGCGGCGTGCAGGTGCTCGACCAGGATGTCGTGCACGAACTCCTCGGCTGGCAGCCGGGAGAACTCCGGGGTGAACGGCACCACGCAGAGCACGTCGACGCCGAGCGCCTCGATCAGTTCCGCCTTGCGGGCCGGCTCGGTCAGCACGGCGGGGTGCGAACCGGGGCGGACCACTTCCGCCGGGTGCGGGTCGAAGGTCACCACCACCGACTTGACGCCCAACTCGCGGGCGCGCGCCACGGCGTGGCCGATGGTCGCCTGGTGCCCCTTGTGCACGCCGTCGAAGACGCCGATGGTGACGACCGACCGCCCCCAACCACCGGGCGCCGCCTCGTACCCCCGCCACCGCTGCATGCCGCTCCTCCCGTTGCAAGTCATGATGCGTATGTGAGCCCATGATCAGCTGTCCCTCCTTGCGGTGAGACGGTCCCGGTCTTGCCCGCCGGAGCGGTGCCGGGTTGACGCTTCACGGCCACCGGCCCGCCAGGGCGGGTCTTACGGTCGGCTCCACGTCCGTTTGACGACTCCCGGCCACTCCGGGCGTCGGTGACCTCGTGCGCGAGCGCGGCAAGGTTGCGTGCGGCGTTCACGTCCCGGTCCAGGACCAAACCGCAGGTGGTGCAGGTGTATGTGCGCTCGGACAGGGCCAGCTTGGCTTTCACAGTGCCGCAGCCTGAGCACGTCTTGGAGGATGGATACCAGCGGTCTGCCACCACGAGTCGGCCGCCGCTCCATTCAATCTTGTAGGCCAGTTGCCGTCGTAGTTCGGCGAAGCCGGCGTCGGCGACGTACCGAGCCAGCCGCCCGTTGCGCAGCAGCCCAGCCACGTTGAGGTCTTCCACCACGATGGTGCCGTACTCTCGGGCGAGTCGGGTGGTGAGCTTGTGTAGCCCGTCCCGACGCAGGTTCGCCACCCGGGCATGCGCGCCGGCTACCCGCGCTCGGGCCACCTCCCACCGATTCGATGGCTCGCGGCCGGTGCGCCGATCGGGGCCGGTGCGCCGGGACATGCGCCGCGCGAGACGTCGCATCCGGCGGGCCGCGCAGTCGACATGACAGGGGTTGGCGACCAACTCGCCCGTGGACAACACCGCGAGATGCTTCACGCCCACGTCCACCCCGACCGTTGCCTCTGGCCGCGCCGGCGTGCGCTGCGGGCGGTCGACCTCGACGCAGAAGGACACCTGCCACCGGCCACCGTCACGGCGTACCGTCGCCGACAGGATCCGCGCGGAGCCGGCATCCAAGCGACGGGCAAGCTTGCGGGCGGATTCGTGCAACTTGAGCCGGCCAAGCCGAGGCAGCACCACATGTTTGCGGTCCGGCTCAACGCGAATCGCTCCAGTGGTGAACCGCACCGACGGTGTCGACCGGCGGCGTGACTTGAACCGGGGAAACCCGACCGGCCGCCCGGCGCGTTTGCCGCAACGCGAGTCCGACCAGTTCCTCAACGCCCTGGTGAGGGCATCGAGGCCGGTGTTGAAAGCCTCCTTTGAGCACTCGGCCCACCATGGAGCCACATCGGATTTCGCCTGGTTCCATGCCTTGCGCAGGGCGGGAAGCGACCAGCCGACTGCCGGGGTGAGGTCCACTTCGCCGATACCGTAAGACCGTTCGGCGGTCCGCTGGTCCATGACCGTCTTCACCCGGGCCAACGACCAGTTGTAGGCCACCCGCGCCGCCCCCGCATGTGCGAGCACAGCTCGCTCCTGCACCGCAGTCAGGTCCAGGGCGTACCGGTACGCCTGCATGGTCTTCATCACGCCGGATTGGCTTCCGCGGCCCGGAAGGCCCGGTTAGCCGCCCCCCACCATGCGGCCAGAGTGGAGAGCTGCTGCCCCTTGGGATTGGATCGCTTCCCGGCATCAGGGCGGTCCGCCCTAGGGCGGGTTCGGTGAGCCGGATCGACCAGGACGAGTCGCCCCACCCGGCCGGCCGGGACCGGCAGCGGGCTCTCCCGAGGCCACCGGTACGCGCTCACGTGATGCACACCTTCCCGCTCAACTCACCGCTCAAGTTCAATGAGGCATTCATAACGCACCGACCCCCCGACCCGCACCGGTCGTCATGCGGGAGCGAGCACGATCTCCGCGCGGGCCCGCCCGTCCCGCTCGCTGACGATAGCGATCAAGCCGCCGTCCGGGCCGAAGACGGCGTACGGCTCGGTGATGCCGGCCGCGTCCAGCGGCCCGCCGTGGGACAGGATCCTCGCCTCGTCCGGCGTGGCGTCCCGGCGCGGGAAGTACCGCTCCGCGGCGGCGTCGAGCGGCAGGTTGACCACCTCCGGCGCGCGCTGCTCCAGCTCGTCGAGGGTGGCCGCCTCGGCCAGGGTGAAGCCGCCCACCGCGGTCCGCCGCAGCGCCGTCAGGTGGCCACCGACCCCCAGCGCCAGGCCCGCGTCCCGGGCGATGGCCCGGATGTACGTCCCGGACGAGCAGGTCACGTCCACGTCCACGTCCACCACGTCAGTCTGGTCCCGGCGGATCGAGCGGACGTCCAGCCGGGAGATGGTGACCCGGCGGGCCGGCAGCTCGACGCTCTCCCCCTCGCGGACCCGCTTGTACGCCCGCTGGCCGTTGATCTTGATGGCGCTGACCGCGCTCGGCACCTGGTCGATCTCGCCGGTCAGCGCGGCGAGCGCGGCGTGGACCGCCTCGTCGGTCACCGTGCCGGCCGGCGTCGTGGCGATCACGTCGCCCTCGGCGTCGTCGGTGACGGTGGCCTGGCCGAGCCGGATCGTCGCGGTGTAGCTCTTGCCGGCCCCGATCACGTAGGTGAGCAGCCGGGTGGCCCGGCCCACCCCGATCACCAGCACGCCGGTGGCCATCGGGTCGAGCGTGCCCCCGTGCCCCACCCGCCGGGTACGCGCCAACCGCCGGATCCGCGCCACCACGTCGTGCGACGTCATGCCGCCGGGCTTGTCGACCACGATCAAACCGTCTGTGCTCACGACCGCCAAGCCTGCCAGATTCCGGTCCCGGTCCGGGCGGGGGATACCACGCCGAGCGACAAGGTGTGACACTCAGGGACATCTCGCCCACTCTTAATCGGGAACCGCGATGTCCGATGATCGGCAGAACTCCGCACCGCACAACCCCGCCCCGGCGCCCGGCTACGGGGCCGGTCCGGGGACGGCACCGGCGTGGCTGCGCCAGCCGCCCGTCGACGCCGGTTCGAGCCGTGGCGACCGGCTGCGGAGCTGGCTGAGCCGGCACTCCGGCATGCTGCTGAGCGCCACGACGGTGCTGCTGCTGCTCGCCTTCGTCGGGGTGGTCGGCGTCGCCGTGCTGGTGTCGATGCCGCACGCGCGCGGGCGGCCGGTGGTGTTCCCGACGATCAGCCAGCCGGCCGGCGAGCAGGCCAGTACGTCCGCGTCGCCACCCGCAGCGGCCGGCCCGTTCGACGGCACGCCGGCCGCCGCGTTCCCGGAAGGGCAGGCGGGGATCGCCCTGACCGCCGCGAAGCGGAGCGGCCCGTTCACCGAGAAGCAGGTGGCGGCCGCGCTGGCGAAGGTCCGGACGGCCCTGGTGACCGCGCGGCTGGACCGCCGGTTCATGACCACAAACGACCCCGAGCCGTTGATCCGGCAGTTCGCCCGGGACGCCCGCGCCGACCTGCGCAAGGACTTCGGCTCCGGCACCTTCGCCGCGTACGCCACCCGGCTGGCGCCCGGCGCCCGGCTCACCGCCGACCAGCCCCGGGTGAAGGGTCGGATCAGCTACCGGGCCACCAAGGACGCCGACGGCATCCGGATCCTGGCGGTGACCACCAACTTCGTCTGGGCGTACGCCTTCCGCACCGGCAGCACCGTGCCGGGCGACGGATTGGTCGTGGTGCACGACACCGTCGTCTGGAGCGTGCCGCATCCCGACGACGTCGACCGCAGTTCGAACGGGCTGTGGATCGAGGACGCGAACTCCTACGCCACCAACATCGACTGCGCGGCCTTCGACAAGGGTCTGCTCGACCTGGGCGCGTCCAGCCACGGCGGTCCGGACGCTCCGGACCCGGACGCGGTCTTCGACCCGGACACGACGCTGGACCTCCCGGACACCTGCTGAGGCGTCCCGGAAACGGGGCGGCGGGACGGTCCCCCGGCGTGCGAAGATCACCCGCCCCCTCGCCTGCAAGACCGGGAACGGACGTGACCGCCCGCCCGCGGCGGCGGGTGGTGCCGCCGCGGCCCGCGCGATACGCCGGGAGGAGGGCCGCCAGCCTTTGGGCCCGGCGAGGACAGCTCGTGGTCCGCCCGACCGGAACATCCCTCTTCGCCGCCCAGGGCAGCGCGATGACTGCGCCGGTGCGATCATGCGGTGCCCCCGCCGCACCGTCCCTGGGAACCACGATGACCGACCACGGGCCGACCCCCGAATCGCCGCGCCACCCCGACCCGCCGAGCCACCCCGACCCGTGGACGGCACCGGCCGACGGGCTGGGGACGATCCCGGACTGGCTGCGCCACCCGCAGTTCGACGCCGAGCCGAGCCGCGCCGACCGCCGCCGGATCTGGCTGAGCCGGCACTCCGTCAAGCTGCTCGGCGGCGCGGCGGCGCTGCTGCTGCTCACCTTCTTCGGGCTCGTCGGCACGACCGGCTACCGGGCGCTTCAGCGGTGGGGCGAGCCGCCGGCGGCCCACCCGACGATCAGCCTGCCCACGGGCGAGCAGGCCAGTTCCTCGGCGTCGCCGCCCTCGGCCGCCGGCCCGTTCGACGGCACCCCGGCCGCCGCGTTCCCGGAGGGCGCGGCGGGGATCGCCCTGCCCGCGGCGAAGCCGACCGGCCCGTTCAGCAAGAAGCAGGTGGCGGCCGCGCTGGCGAAGGTCCGGACGGCTCTGGTGACGGCCCGGCTGGACCGCCGGTTCGCGACCACGAAGGACCCGGAGCCGTTCATCCGGCAGTTCGCCCCGGACGCCCGGGCCGACCTGCGCAAGGACTTCGCCTCTGACGTCTTCGCCACCTACGCCACCAAGCTGACGCCCGGGGCCCGGATGACCGGCGACCAGCTCCGGGCCAAAGGACGGATCAGCTACCGGGCCACGAAGGACGCCGGCGGCATCCGCATCCTGGAGGTCACCACCAACTTCGTCTGGGCCTACGCCTTCCGGACCAGCGGCACCGTGCCCGGGGACGGGGTGGTCGTGGTACACGACACCGTGGTGTGGAGCGTGCCGCACCCGGACGACGTGGACCGCAGCTCGAACGGCCTGTGGATCGAGGAGGCGAATTCGTTCGCCTCCAACATCGACTGTGCCGCGTTCGACAAGGGCCTGCTCGACCTGGGCACGCCCAGCTTCGGCGGCCCCGACGATCCGGACCCGGACGCGGTCTTCGACCCGGACAAGACGCTCGACCTGCCGGACACCTGCTGACCGCGCCTGGAAACCGGCTCGCCCGGTCGCCCCCGGTACGGCAGACCGCCCGCCGCAACCCTCGTTCCGCCCGGGAGTCCGACGACCAGGTCTGAACGAGCCGATGACCAGGCGGCCGGTGTCCGCTGGCGGTCAGCGGACCGCGCCGACCACCGCCCAGCCACTGGAGCGCACCCGCAGCAGCAGCGCCACCAACCGGAGCGCCACGAAGAGCGTCAGCCCGGCCCAGATCCCGCCGAGGCCGAGGTCCAGCCCGTAGGCGAGCCAGATCGCCGGCAGGAACCCGCCCAGCGCCGCCACGATGGTGAGGTTGCGCAGGTAGCGGACGTCTCCCGCGCCGATCAGCACCCCGTCGAGGGCGAAGACCACCCCGCCGATCGGCTGCAACGCCACGAACCACGGCCAGGCCACCAGGGCCTGCTCGCGTACCTGCGGGTCGGAGCTGAACCAGGACGGCACGACGCCGGCCCCGGCGGCGATCAGCAGCGCGAAGGCGACGCCGCAGGCGCCGCCGAGCAGCGCGATCCGCCGGGCGAGGGCGCGGGCGCCGGCCGCGTCGCCCGCACCGAGCGCCGCGCCGATCAGCGCCTGGGCGGCGATGGCGAGCGCGTCCAGCACCAGGGCGGTGAAGAACCAGAGCTGGAGGGCGATCTGGTGAGCGCCGACGGCGGCCGCGCCGAACCGGGCGGCGACGGCGGTGGCGGAGAGGAAGCTCGCCTGGAAGGCGACGCCCCGGATCAGCAGGTCCCGGCTGAGCACGAGTTGATGCCGGATCAGCCGCGGCCGGGGCCGCAGGGACACCCGCTCGCGCACCAGCGCCGCCGCGAAGAGACCGCCGGAGAGGGTCTGCGCGGCGGCGTTCGCCACCGCCGAGCCGGCCAGGCCGAGCCCGGCCGGGTAGACCAGCAGCGGGCAGAGCAGCGCGGAGAGCAGGTTGGGGGCGAGCACGAAGAGCAGCGGCCGTCGGGTGTCCTGGATGCCGCGCAGCCAGCCGTTGCCGGCGGCGGCGAGCAGCAGGCCGGGGGCGCCCAGCGCCGCGATCCGCAGCCACTGCGCGGCCGCGCCGGCCACGTCGCCGGCACCGCCGACGAGGGTACGCGCCAACGCCCCGCCGCCGATCTGCATGGCGAGCGCCACCAGCACCCCGACCGCCAGGGCGAGCCAGGACGCCTGCACGCCCTCGGCCACCGCGGCGGCCCGGTCGCCCGACCCGAACCGCCGGGCCGACCGCCCGGTGGTGCCGTACGCGACGACGGTGCCGAGCCAGGCGGTCAGGGTCATCACCGTGCCGCCGACGGCGAGCGCAGCCAGCGGAACCCGGCCCAGGTGCCCGACCACCGCCGTGTCGACCAGGACGTAGAGCGGCTCGGCGGCGAGCACCACGAGGGCGGGCAGGGCGAGCGCGGCGATCCGCCGCGGCGACGCGGCGTCGGACGCAGGCGAGGTGACAACGCTCTGACTCATCGCCGCCGATCCTGGCACGCCCCCCGTAAGGCCCGCAACCCCCACCATCACTTACCGCCCCACCCACCCCACCCCTGGCCCGCCCCACCCCGGGTCAGGGGGTGGGGAGGGAGGCGAGCCAGCGGCGGAGGTCGGTGGGGGTGCGGAGGCGGACCACCGGCAGGTCGGGGGCGAGCGACGCCGCCGTGGTGAGGACGCGCGGGCGGGAGTGGCGTGGGTAGCGCCAGACGTAGCGGAGGAACTCCAGGTCGACCTGCTCCGGACAGCCCTCGGGGAGGTCGGCCCGGGGCGTGGCGCGGTGGGCCCAGCGGCGGCGGAGCACCCGGGCGAGGCAGCGCAGCCGGGGCGGGTCGCAGCGCACCAGCAGGTCGGCGCGGGGCAGCCGGAGGTCGAGCGTGGCGCCGCAGTTGCCGTCCATCACCCAGGCCGGGCGGGCGGCGAACGCGGCGACGTCGGCGCGGAAGTCGGCGTCGTCGGCGGCGACCCAGCCGGGCCGCCAGTAGTGCCGGTCGAGGTGGATCAGCGGGAGGTCGAGCCGGCGGGCGACCTCGCGGGCCAGGGTGCTCTTGCCGGCGCCCGAGCTGCCGACGACGAGGATGCGACGCACCCGGTGACGGTAGCGCCGGAGGGCGGGCCCGGGGAGCCGGGGCGGCGGTGACGCCGGGGACGGAGCGACGTCGGCGACGTCACCGCCGGACGACGTACGTCACTGACGGGTGTCCATCGAGGTCTGCAGCGCGCGGCGCATCTGCTCGCGCGCCTCGTCGGTGGTCTCCGGCTGCGGCTTGCGGGTGGGCTTGGTCGCCATCTCCAGATCCCTTCCAGGGTGCTGACCACCGCGGCACGGTGGCCCTACGGGCGGTCGTGCTGAGCGCCCGGCAGCGGTCCGGGATCACCGGAGCGGCTCGCCTGGCAGCGTGAGCCCGGGTCGGTCCGACCCTGGAGGGAGGCGGCACCTGGTGTGGCGCCACCCGCCCACGACCTGCGTCGCGGCGCGGCGCCGGTCCTTACCCAAGCTATCGTTCAGGTCCACATACTGCCCAGGATTCCCGACATCTGGACGGATACCCGCGTCAGCGGGCCAGGAAGTGCCAGCCGAGCCACCACCAGAAGCCGAACAGCCCGATCCGCCCCACCGGCACCGGGCCGACCGCGTACCGCATCACGAACGCGCAGACGTCGCCGAGCGACGGCACCCGGGAGTCCTCCCGCCGGGACGCCCACTCCACGCCAGCGAAGAGCAGGATCGCGGTCAGGACGCCGCCGATGGCCAGCGCCCGCATCATCGCCGCACCAGCCCCCAGAACGCGGCCAGCCAGGCGAACCAGGCCGTGGAGCGGACCAGGTGGTCCTCCAGCAGCGGATCGGCCAGCCGGGAGAAGGTGGGGAAGTCGTCGCCCACCGAGAGCACGAAGGTCGCCCCCTCGAAGACCCCGAAGACGGTCACCGGCAGCAGCCACCAGACCGCCCCCGGGGTCAGCCGGCGGGGCGCGGGCCGCCGGGGCACCCGGTTGTTCAACCCGAGCCAGATCAGCGCGCCGCCGGTGCCGAGGGTGTAGAGGTTGGCCTGCGCGGAGAAGGACGGCAGTTGTCCGCCGACCAGGGAGAGGCAGATCAGCACCGGTACGGAGACGACGGGACGGTCCCAGGCTCGGGGCGCCTCGGCGGTGAGCTCTCGGGAGTGATCCATCATCCGATTGTCCCCACCCTCACGGAGCGCGGGAAGACCGCCACACCCCGGAGTCGACCCTGATCTCAGACCGCGAGCAACGCCCCGTCGAGCTCGGCCCGAATGCTGTCGACCACCTCGTCGACGCTGCCCCGACCGGTGAACCCGGCGGCGAACCGGTGACCACCGCCGCCCAACGCCACCGCCACCCGGCTCACATCCACCGCGCCCTTGCTCCGCAGCGACACCGCCCAGTCCCCGGCCGGCGTCTGCTTGACCACGCAGCTCACGTCCGCCTCGGCCGTGCAGCGCACCGAGTCGATCAGCGCCTCCAGCACGTACGGCGGCTGGTCGTGCCGCGCCAGGTCGTCCAGGGTCGCGTACGTCCAGACCAGGCCGCGCCCGCCGGCCGCGCCCGGCTCCAGCCGGGCCCGGCCGATCGCCTCGCCGAAGAGGCGGACGGCGCCGAACGGCCGGGTGTCGAAGATCCGTCGGGAGATGTCCCCCGGTCGGATGCCGGTGGCCAGCAGCCGTGCCGCCATCTCGTGCACGGCCGGGGTGGTCGCCTCGAAGCGGAACGAGCCGGTGTCCGTGCTCAGCGCGACGTAGAGGCACGCCGCGATGTCCGCGTCCAGCGGCACCCCGAGCCGGTCCAGCAGCCCCTCGGCGACCACCGAGGTCGCCGCCGCGTGCGGGTCCACCAGGTTGATGTCGCCGAACCGGGTGTTGGAGGCGTGGTGGTCGAGCACCAGCGACGCACCCGCCGACCCGAGCCGGCCCACCAGGTCACCGAGCCGCGACTCGCTCGCCGCGTCGAAGCAGATGACCAGATCCGGATCCGGGTAGGCGGCGTCCTGCGGCACCAGCAGGTCGAGCCCGGGCAGCCAGCGGAACGGCTCCGGCACCTCCGGCGGCCCGGGGAAGGTCGCCTGGAGCTGTCGTACGCCCAGCCGGCGCAGCCCCAGCCCGAAGCCGAGCATGCTGCCCAGCGCGTCCCCGTCCGGGTTGACGTGGCAGATCAGCAGCACCCGCGCGTCGGCGGGGAGTCGGCGTACCGCGGCGACCGCGGCCGCCCACTCGGCCCCGGTGGGCGCCTCGGGGGCGCCCGCGGCGGGGTCGGTCACGGGCGGTCGCCGCCGCGCGGCTCGTCCTCGGTCCCGGCGTTCTCGGTCTCGGCCTCGGCGTCCTCGACCTCGTCCTCGAGGCGGTACGGCTGCGGCTCGCCCGCGTACTTCGCGCTCGCGGCCAGCCGCTGCACCTCGGCGTCGGCGTTGCGGGCCGCGGCGAGCAGGTCGTCGATGTGCTTGACCTGGTCCTGCACGTCGTCCAGGACGAAGGTCAGGGTGGGCGAGTGCCGCAGCCCGAGGGCCTTCCCGACCGTGCTGCGCAGCAGACCCTTGGCGCTCTCCAACGCGGCGGCGGTGCTGGACTGGGCCGCCGCGTCGCCGAGCACGGTGTAGAACACCGTGGCGTCGCGCAGGTCGGCGGTGATCCGGGCGTCGGTGATGGTGATCATCCCGAGCCGGGGGTCCTTGATCTGGCTCCGCACCACCGACGCGACCAGTTCGCGGATGCGCTCCGCGTGCCGGCGTACCTTGGCCGGATCCGTCATCTCCCCCACCTCCAGGGCATCCTGCTCCCGGCCGGAGACGGCGGCGCGGGGCGCCGCCGGGCCCGACCGCCCAACATCTCGAACACTACCCGCGCGATCGTGGCGGCCGCGCGGGGCCGCCGATGGCGACGGGCACCCCGGATCCGGGCCCCGTCGGCGGGGATGACCGGCCCGGCGTCAGTCTTCCTCGCCGTACAGCCGGCGGCGCACGGACAGCAGCTCGGCCTCCGGCCGGGCGGCCACCAGGCGCTCGCACGAGTCGAGCACCTCGCGGACGTGCGCCGCCTCGGCGGCCACCACGGCCACCGCGATCTCGGCCCGGCCGTGCAGGTCGAGCGCTCCCACCTCGGCGGCCGACACCTCGAAGCGGCGCAGCGCCGCCACGATCGGCCGTACATATGATCTTTTCGCCTTGAGCGACCTGGAGTCGCCTGGCAGCAGCAGGTCGAAGACCACGGTTCCGGTGAACATCGCCCCGGACATTACGGTCACCCCCGGACATGATCAAGGGGTTTACGCCTTTCGGCGTAAACCCCTTGATCACTGTGTCACCGTCGGATCAGGCGCGCGGCTTCTCCCGCATCTCGAAGGTCTCGATGATGTCGCCGACCTGGACGTTGTTGAAACCGGCCAGGGTCAGACCACACTCGAAGCCCTCGCGGACCTCCGTCGCGTCGTCCTTGAACCGCTTGAGCGAACTGACCGTGAGGTTGTCCGCCACGACCGCCCCGTCCCGCAGCAGCCGCGCCTTGGCGTTGCGGCGGATGACGCCGGACCGGACGATACAGCCGGAGATGTTGCCGACCTTGGACGAGCGGAACACGTCGCGGATCTCCGCGGAGCCCAGCTCGACCTCCTCGTACTCCGGCTTGAGCAGCCCCTTGAGCGCGGCGTCGATCTCCTCGATGGCCTGGTAGATGACCGTGTAGTACCGGATCTCCACGCCCTCGCGGTCGGCGATCTCGCGGACCTTGTTGGCGGCCCGCACGTTGAAGCCGATGATCGTGACCGCCTCGGACGAGGCGCTCGCGAGCATGACATCGCTCTCGGTGATCGCACCCACGCCCCGGTGGATGATCCTGAGCTGGACCTCCTCCGGGATGTCGAGGTTGAACAGCGCGTCCTCGAGGGCCTCCACGGAACCGGAGACGTCGCCCTTGAGCACCAGGTTGAGCGAGGTCTTCTCGCCCTCCTTGAGCTGCTCCATGAGCGTCTCGAGAGTGGCCCGGCCACGGGAGTTGGCGAAGGACGCCGCCCGCCGCCGTGCCTGCCGCTGCTCGGCGATCTGGCGCACCGTGCGGTCGTCCTCGGCAGCCAGGAAGGTGTCACCCGCACCCGGCACCGCGGTCAGACCGAGCACCAGGACCGGACGGGCCGGACCCGCCTCGGCGACCTGGTTGCCGTTCTCGTCGAGCATCGCCCGGACCCGGCCGTGCGCCCCACCGGCGACGATCGAGTCGCCGGCCCGCAGGGTGCCCTTCTGCACCAGCACCGTCGCCACCGCACCGCGGCCCTTGTCCAGGTGCGCCTCGATGGCCACACCCTGCGCCGGCCCGTCGATCGGAGCGGTCAGCTCCAGCGACGCGTCGGCGGTCAGCAGGACCGCCTCGAGCAGCTCCTCGATGCCGATGCCCGGCTTCGCCGCCACGTTGACGAACATGGTCTCGCCGCCGTACTCCTCGGCGACCAGCCCGTACTCGGTCAGCTGCTGGCGGACCTTGTCCGGGTTGGCCTCCGGCTTGTCGACCTTGTTGACCGCGACCACGATCGGCACGTCGGCCGCCTTGGCGTGGTTCAACGCCTCGATGGTCTGCGGCATCACGCCGTCGTCGGCCGCCACCACCAGCACCACGATGTCCGTCACCTGGGCACCACGGGCACGCATGGCGGTGAACGCCTCGTGACCCGGGGTGTCGATGAAGGTCACCGCGCGGTCCTCGCCCTCGTGCGGGACGTGGACCTGGTACGCGCCGATGTGCTGGGTGATGCCACCCGCCTCGCCGGCCACGACGTTCGCCTTACGGATCGCGTCGAGCAGCTTGGTCTTACCGTGGTCGACGTGACCCATGACGGTCACCACCGGCGCACGGCTGACCAGGCGCTCCTCCGCGACCACGGCGTCGAGGTCGATGTTGAACTGCGCGAGCAGCTCGCGGTCCTCGTCCTCCGGGCTGACGATCTGCACGTCGAAACCGAGGTGCTCACCCAGCAGCAGCAGGGTGTCGTCGGAGCAGGACTGGGTCGCGGTGACCATCTCGCCCAGGTTGAACATCTCCTGGACCAGCGAACCCGGGTTGGCGTTGATCTTGTCGGCGAAGTCCGACAGCGAGGCGCCACGGGAGAGCCGGACGACCTGACCCTGACCCCGGGGGGCACCCGAGCTCATGGTCGGGGCCGACAGGTTGTCGAACTCCTGTCTGCGCTGCTTCTTGGACTTGCGACCACGGGTCGGCCGACCACCCGGACGCCCGAAGGCACCCGCGGCGCCACCGCCACGGCCACGACCGCCGCCACCGGGGCGACCACCGCCACCGGCCGGGGCACCCGGACGGAAACCGCCGCCCGGAGCACCGCCACCGGCACCCGGGCCACCGCGGTAGCCACCGCCACCGCCGCCGCCACCGGGACCGGGACGGAAGCCACCGCCACCGCCGCCGCCACCGGGACCGCCACGGAAGCCACCGCCACCGCCACCGGGACGGCCTGCGCCGCCACCGGGGCCGCCACGACCGCCACCGGGGCCGCCGGGGCGACCCGTGGTGGGCCGCTGGCTCGGCATGGAGGCCGGGCTGGGCCGCGGCGGCATGGACGCCGGGCTGGGCCGCGGCGGCATGCCGGCCGGGCTCGGCCGGGGACCACCGGCAGCCGGGGGCCGCTGCTGGCCACCCTGGATACCGAACGGGTTGTTACCGGCGCCGCGCGCCGGCGGACGACCGCCCGGCCGGGCACCCGGGCCCGGGGTCGGGCCACCGGGACGGCCGGCGGCCGGGGTGGGACGCGGCGGCACCGCGTTCGGACCCGGACGCGGTGCCGGACCCGGACGGGGACCACCCTCGGTCGGGGGCTCCCGGCGGACGTTCTCCCGCTGCTGCTGGCGGGCGGCCTGCGCGGCCTTGACCGCGGCCTCCTGCTCAGCCTTGAGGGCGGCGGCGCGCGCCTCGGCGGCCGCCACTTCGATGTCGTGCGCGCTCGCCGGCTTGGCGACCGGGGTCGCCGGCTGCGGCGGGCTGGGGACCGGGCCCTTGGGCTTCGGTCCAGGGGTCGGCGCGGCCGGCCGCCGGGGCGGCATCGGCCTGGCCGAGACCCGGGGGGCACCCGGGGTCGGGGACGGCGTCGGGGTCGCCGCCGGAGCGGACGCGGCCGCCGCGGGGGCGGCCGGCGCCGAAGGGCCACCGGCGGACGCGACGAATGCGCCACGCAGCCGTCGGGCGACGGGCGCCTCGACGGTGCTGGACGCGGACTTGACGAACTCGCCCATTTCCTTCAGCTTGGCGAGAACGGTCTTGCTTTCGACCCCGAGCTCTTTTGCCAGCTCGTGTACGCGGGCCTTACCTGCCACTGCACTCCTCACTCCGAGGTCGTGCGGGCAGCACCCGCAGCGACCTCACTCCTGCACTTGAAGCCTGGTCATTTCAGGGACTTCATCGTGTGCTCATGTCGGTCGTCCTACCTTGCTAGCGACCCTCGTCCGGTCGGGCTGACCGGACGTAGTGGTTGGCGCGTCAACATGCTCCGCCAGCTCACCGTGATCGACGACCCCGGTGATGCGCAGTGCCCGCCCGAAGGCGCGGCGGCGCACCGCCTGCGCGAAGCAGGCCGGATCCGGGTGCATGTGCGCCCCCCGACCCGGCAGTCTGCGGGCCGGATCGGCCCGGAGGCTGTGACCAGCCTCGTCGCCGACCGCGACGATCCGCAGCAGTTCGCTGGCCGGCGCACGTCTCCGGCAGCCCACACAGGTGCGCTCCGGCAGCGCGCGTCGTACCACTGGAGAAAGTCTACCCCTAGCTGCTCGAGATCGCGCCGCCCGGCTCCGGCACGTGATCAGCTGCGCCCCGGCCGGCCGTCTCGGTCTGCTCCGCGTCGGAGCGGATGTCGATCCGCCAACCGGTCAGTCGGGCGGCAAGCCGGGCATTCTGCCCCTCCCGGCCGATCGCCAGGGAGAGCTGGAAGTCCGGCACGGTGACCCGGGCCGTCCGGCTGGCCAGGTCGACCACCTCGACCCGCAGCGCCTTGGCCGGGGAGAGCGCGTTGCCGACGAAGGTCGCCGGGTCGTCCGACCAGTCGATGATGTCGATCTTCTCACCGTGCAGTTCGCTCATCACCGCCCGGACCCGCTGGCCCATCGGGCCGATGCAGGCGCCCTTGGCGTTCACGCCGGGGGCGGTGGAGCGGACCGCGATCTTCGTACGGTGACCCGCCTCACGGGCGATCGCGCCGATTTCGACGGTGCCGTCGGCGATCTCCGGCACCTCCAGCGCGAAGAGCTTCTTCACCAGTGCCGGGTGCGAACGGGACAACGTGATCTGCGGGCCGCGCATTCCCTTTGCCACGTGCACCACGACGCAGCGGATCCGCTCGCCGTGCGTGTACCGCTCGCCGGGCACCTGCTCGGACTGCGGCAGGACGCCCTCCAGCTTGCCCAGGTCGACGCTGACGATGCCCTTCTCGACCCGCGCCTCGTGCGCCTGCACCACCCCGGTGACCAGGTCGCCCTCGCGGCCGACGTACTCGCCGAAGTGCACCTCGTCGGTGGCCTCCCGCAGCCGCTGGAGGATCACCTGCTTCGCGGTCATGGCGGCGATCCGGCCGAAGTCGTGCGGGGTGTCGTCCCACTCCCGCACCACGGTGCCGTCGTCGTCCACCTCCTGGGCGTAGACCAGGGCGGCCCCGGTCTTGCGGTCGATCTCCACCCGGGCGTGCGGCTCGGCGCCGTCGGTGTGCCGGTAGGCGGTCAGCAGCGCGGTCTCGATCGCCGCGAGGATCGTGTCGAACGGGATCTCCCGCTCGCGCTCGAGTGCGCGCAGCGCCGCGAGGTCGATGTTCACCTCTCCTCGTCCTCCACATCATCTTCGTCGTCGATGTCGTCAGTCTCGCCGGCCGCGCCGGCTGCGTCCGCGTCGTCGAACTCGTCCGCCTCGTCGATCTCGTCGAGGCGGGTGAACTCGACCTGGACCCGACCGGGTCCGAGGTCGGCGTAGCGGTGCTCCGCGCGGCCGGCGTCCGTCTCCAGCACCACGCGCTCGTCGTCGGCCTCGACCACCCGGCCGGTGACCTGCCGGTCCCCGGCGGCCCGCTGCTCGGGCAGCGCCGCCCCGCCGCGCACGGTCACCTTGACCAGCCGGCCGACGTTGCGCCGCCAGTGTCGGGGCAGAGTGAGCGGACGGTCCACGCCCGGCGAGCTGACCTCGAGCTGGTACTCCCCCGCCACGATGTCGCCACCGGCCTCCTCCGCGGCGTCCAACGCCGCGGAGACCGCGCGGGAGACGTCCGCGACGGCGTCCAGGTTGATCCCGCCGTCGGCGTCCACGATCACGCGTACGACGTGCCGTCGGCCGGCCCGGGAGACGGAGAGGTCCTCCAGGTCGTACCCGACGCCCTCGATCACCGGCTCGATCACCTCGCGCAGCCGCGCGCGCCGGGCGCCGAGGTCACCGCCGCGCGGTGCGCCGGCCCGGTCCCCACCACGGGGCCCGTCGGCCCGCCGGGGTCGCCCGGACGGCCCGGTCGGCCTGGTGGCACGGCCACGCTGCGTCATCTGGCGCCCCTTCTCCTGATCGAGCTGCGGTCCGCTTCGGCCCGCCATGCCGGCACGCCACCGGGGCGGTCGCGCCCGGTGGCTGCGCAGAGCGTAACGCGCCTGGCGGGTGACGGACCCGGCGGCGCACCGACGCCGGTGGCCCACGGGCGGCCACGGATGGTGTTGACTTGTCCGGTGGCGACGGGCAGAACAACACAGCGCAACGGGGCACCGGGGCATTCCCGGCGAAACGTGCTGCGCGCCGGAGCGCTGGTGGTGGTCGGCGGTGCCGCCGTACCGCTGACCGGCTGTGATCTTTTCGACCGGGGCGACGACAAGCCGCCGCCGCCCGATCCGCTCGAGCCGCTGGCCGCCGAGGCGGCCGAGCTGGCCGCCCGGCATCGGGCCGCGATCGCCGCCGACCCGGCCCTGGCCGACCGGCTGACCCCGATCGCCGACGCCCACCAGGCCCACGCCGACGAGCTGCGCCGGGTGATCGGCCGCCCGCTGCCGTCCGGCGCGCCGAGCGGCACGCCGTCCGGGGACGCGGACCCCGCCGACCCGCTGCCCGGGCTACGCGAGGCCGAGCGGGCCGGGCGGGACAACGCCGCGAAGGCGTGCGCGACCGCGCCGGCCGAGCGGGCCGCGCTGCTCGGCTCCATCGCCGCCGCCCGGGCGACCCACCTGGAGGTGCTGAAGTGATCCCGCGTACCGCACCCGCCGGGCCCGCCGAGGCCCTCGCCGCCGCCCTCACCGCCGAGTACGCGGCGATCTGGGCGTACGGCGTGATCGGCGTCCGCCTCGCCGAGGCCGCGCGGACCGCCGCCCGCGCCGCCGAGGCGGCCCACCGGTCCCGCCGCGACGCCCTGATCCTCCAGCTCAGCTCCGGCGGCGGTCAGGTCCCCGCCGACCGGGCCGGGTACGCCCTGCCCTACCCGGTGACCGACCGGGCGAGCGCGCTCAAGCTGGCCGTCGAGGTCGAGGAGCGGACGGCCGGGTTCTGGCGGGCCGCCCTGCCGCACACGACGGGCACCGACCGGAACCGCGCGCTGGCCGCGCTGACCGACTGCGCGCTGCGCGCCACCCGGTGGCGGCGGACGGCCGGGGTGACCCCGCTCACCGTCCCCTTCCCCGGCCGCCCGGTCTGAGCGGAGCCCCAGCTCACGGTGCGGGCGTTCCGGTTGCGGGTCGCATACCAGGTATGCATACTCCGTTTCCATGTCCATCCGTCACGGGCTGCTCGCCCTGCTCGAACGCGGCCAGATGTACGGCTACCAGCTGCGCGCCGCCTTCGAGGAGTCGACCGGCTCGACCTGGCCGCTGAACATCGGGCAGGTCTACACCACCCTCTCCCGGCTGGAGCGGGACGGCCTGGTCCGGCCGCTGCCGGAGCACGAGGGTGGGCAGCGGCCGTACGAGATCACCGACGCCGGGCGGGCGGACCTGGCGCTCTGGTTCGCCACCCCGATCAGCCGCACCGACCGGCCCCGGGACGAACTGGCGATCAAGCTGGCCCTGGCGCTGACCACCCCGGGCGTGGACGTCCGCGCGGTGGTGCAGACCCAGCGCAGCGCCACCATGCGGGCGTTGCAGGAGTTGACCCGGCTGAAGTACACCAGCGACAAGCCGGAGGACCTGCCCTGGCGGCTGGTGCTGGACGCGATGGTCTTCCAGGCCGAGGCGGAGATCCGCTGGCTCGACCACTGCGAGACGAGCCTGGTCCGCTACCGCCCCGCGCCGTCCCGTCCGCCGGCGCCCGACGCCGGGGCGGTGGACCGCACCGACCAGGAGGTCCGCCGGTGAGCGCGAGGAGCGAGCCGGGCCTGCGAGCCCCGCAGTCGCGAACGGAGACGGTCCGGTGAGCGAAGCGGGCGCGGTGCTGGAGCTGCGGGACGTGTACCGGACCCACGGCGCCGGGGAGGCCGCCGTGCACGCGCTGCGCGGGGTCAGCCTCACGGTCCGCCCCGGTGAGCTGGTCGCCGTGATGGGCCCCTCCGGCTCCGGCAAGTCCACCCTGCTCTCGCTCGCCGGCGGGCTGGACCGCCCCACCACCGGCGAGGTGCTGGTCGAGGGGGCGGCGCTCGGCCGGCTGGACCGCCGGGAGCTGGCCCGGCTGCGGCGGCGGCGGGTCGGCTACGTCTTCCAGGATCTCAACCTGCTCGGCAGCCTCACCGCGGCGGAGAACGTCGCGCTGCCGCTGGAACTCGACGGGACGGGCGTCCGGCAGGCCCGCAGGCTGGCCCTGGCCGCGCTCGCCGAGGTGGACCTGACCGGGCTGGGCGACCGCTTCCCGGACCAGATGTCCGGTGGTCAGCAGCAGCGGGTGGCGATCGCCCGGGCCCTGGTGGGCGAGCGCCGGCTGGTGCTCGCCGACGAGCCGACCGGTGCGCTCGACTCGCAGGCCGGGGAGGCGGTGCTGCACCTGCTGCGCCGCCGGGTGGACGCCGGCGCGGCGGGGGTGCTGGTCACCCACGAGGCGCGGCACGCCGGCTGGGCGGACCGGGTGGTCTTCCTCCGGGACGGGGTGCTGGTCGACTCGACGGCGCCGCTGGTCGGCGTCGAGCAGCTGCTGACCGGCAGCGGGCGGTGAGTCGGGGCCGGTTCGCCGGGGCGGTCGGCTCGTGGCTGGTGGCGCTGCGCATCGCGCGGCGGGAGGCACGGCGGGCCCGTGGTCGTACCGCGCTGGTGCTGGCGATGATCACGCTGCCGGTGCTGGTGCTCAGCTTCACCGCGGTGAGCTGGGACATGGCGGAGCTGACCCGGGCGGAACAGCTGGACCGGCGGCTCGGGGGCGCCGACGCGGAGCTGCGCTGGTCGGCCGAGAACGCGCTGGTCCAGGACGCCTGGGGGGAGAGTTCCTGGCCGGCCCAGGGCGAGTCGGTGCCGCGTACCCGTCCGGTGGCCGCCGCCGAGATCAGCGCGCTGCTGCCCGCGGGCAGCCGGGTCAGCCGGGTCCGCTGGTGGGTGCCGTTCGAGGTACGGATCGACGACCGGAACGTGTCGTTCGACGCGCGGAGCCTGGACCTGACCGATCCGGTCGCCCGGCCGCTGGCCAGGCTGCGCGCCGGCCGGCCGCCGGCCGAGCCCACCGAGATCGCGGTCAGCCAGCGGGCCCTGCGCCGCCTGGAGGTGCCGCTCGGCGGCACGGTCCGCACCGCGGACGGCGGCGGGCCGTACCGGGTCGTCGGGGTGGTGGAGTTCCCGGACAACCTGCGCGAGGTGGTCGCGGTGCGCCCGGAGGCGCCGGCCGGGCCGGTCGGGCCGGCGGACGAGAGCTGGCTGGTGGACGTGCCCGGGCGGCTGGACCCGGCGCTGGTGGACCGGCTGAACGCGCGGGGCGTGACGGTGACCGCCCGCACCGCCGTTCCCGGCCGGGACGACGCCGCCGGCGACGGCACGCCGCTGCCGGACGCGGCGGACACGGGCAACGCGGTGCTGGTCGGCGGCCTCGGTCTGCTGGAGGTGGTGCTGCTGGTCGGGCCGGCCTTCGCGGTCGGCGTACGGCGGCGGCGCCGGGACCTCGCGCTGGTCGCGGTGGCCGGCGGGGACCACGTGCACCTGCGCCGGGTGGTGCTGGCAGACGGGGTGGTGCTCGGCGCCGGCGGGGCGGCGCTCGGGCTGCTGCTCGGCACCGCCGCGGCGTTCGCCGGCCGGCCGCTGGTCGAGCAGTACGTCACCGCTGCCCGGTCCGGCGGGTACCGCGTCTTCCCGGCCGCGCTGGCCGCGATCGGCGCGGTCGCGGTGCTCGCCGGGGTGCTCGCGGCGCTGGCTCCGGCCTGGGCCGCCGCCCGCGAGGACGTGGTGGCCGGGTTGGCCGGACGGCGCACCCCGCCCCGGCACCGGCGGCGCTGGCTGGTCGTCGGGGTGCTGCTCACCCTCGGCGGCGCCGCCGTCGCCGGGCTCGGCGCGGCCAGCACCACCCCGACGGTGATCCTGGCCGGGCTGATCCTCGGCGAGCTCGGACTGGTCTTCGGCACCCCGACGTTGATCGGGCTGCTCGCCGGGGCCGGCCGGCTGCTGCCGCTGGCGCCGCGGCTCGCGCTGCGCGACGCGAGCCGCAACCGCTCCTCCGCCGCCCCGGCCATCTCCGCGGTGATGGCCGCGGTCGCCGGCAGCGTCGCCCTCGGCGTCTACGTGGCCAGCGACGAGGCCCGGGCCCGGGCGGACTGGCAGCCCGGCATCCCACCCGGCAACGTGCTGCTGCTGCGGTCGGACTCCGGCGCTGCCGAGCTGCCGCCGGCGGCGCAGGTGGCCGAGAGGGTCCGGGCCGTCCTGCCCGACGGCACGGTGGCCCGGGTCGACGTGCCCGCCTGCGCCGCGCCGACGTCCCCCGAGGACTACTGCAATGTGGCGGCGGTGGTCCCGCCGGACCGGGAGTGCCCGTACGAGCTGACCGGGTACCTGACCGCCGACGGGCGCCGGCGGGCCCTCGCCGACCCGCGCTGCGCGCGGCCGTCGCGCAGCCCGGACGGCCTCTACCTGCCGGCGTTGGTGGACGACGGCTCGGCCCTGCCCGTGCTCACCGGCGCCCCGGCCGCCGAGGTGGCCGCCGCGACCCGGGTGCTGCGGGCCGGCGGGGTGGTGGTGAACGACCCGCGGCAGGTGGTCGACGGGCGGGTGGCCGTCACCGCCAGCCGGAGCTCCGCCGGCCAGGACCCGCCGGCCACCGTCACCGCCACCCTGCCCGGCTACGCGCTGCGCGGGGGCCTGCCGGTCGACCGGCTATTCCTCTCCGCCGCGGCGGCGGCCCGGATCGGCCTGACGGGCGAGCAGCTCGGCTACGCCGTCGACACCACCGGGCCGCCGACGGTGGCGCAGCAGGAACGACTCGTGGCCGACCTGCCGCGGCTCGCCTCGCTGCAGGTGCAGGTGGAGCAGGACCACCCGTACTCGGACCGGCGGCCGCTGCTGCTCCTGCTGGCCGTCGGCGCCGGCGTGATCACCCTGGGCGCGGCCGGGGTGGCCACCGGGCTCGCCGCCGCCGAGGGGCGTCGGGATCTGTCCACCCTGGCGGCGGTGGGGGCCAGCCCACGGGTACGCCGGGTCCTGTCACTCTGCCAGGCCGGCGTGATCGCGGTGCTCGGTTCCGCGCTGGGCATCGTCGCCGGCCTCGGCTCGGCGTTGATCATCCTCTCCTCGGTGAACCGCCGGTACGCCGCGGCCTGGCCGGTCGAGACGCCGTACCCGGTGGTGGTGCCCTGGTTGACCCTCGGCGTGCTGGTGGTGGTCCCGTTGCTGGCGATGCTCGGGGCGGGGCTCATGACCCGGTCCCGGCTGCCCGTGGAGCGCCGGCTGGAGTGACGGGCTCCGATGTGGACCGGCCGCTCCGGGCCGCCCACGAGTGCGTGGGCCGCGCGTGGGTGCCGCCACGGCGGCGGAACCGGCAGACTGGGCCCGTGTCCGTCCTGGGAACCCTCACGCGCCGGCTCGGCCACCAGAAGTGGTTCGGCGCCACGTTGCGCCTGCTCGTCCCCGCCGACCGGCTGGTCGGCCGGCTCACGAAGGGCCGGGTGGTCGCGTTGGGCCTGGTGCCCTCCCTGGTCATCACCACCACCGGTCGTCGCTCCGGTCAGCCCCGCAGCAACCCCCTGCTGTACGTGCCGGACGGCGACGGGTACGTGGTGATCGGGTCGAACTGGGGGCAGCGGCACCAGCCCGGCTGGGCGATGAACCTGCTCGCCCAGCCGGGCGCCGAGGTGGACGTCAAGGGGCGCCGCGTCGCGGTACGCGCCGAGGTGGCCACCGGCGCGGAGCGGGACCGGCTGTGGCAGCTGCTGGTCACCGAGTGGCCCGCGTACCGGACGTACGTGGAGCGGGCCGGCGGCCGGGAGATCTGGATCTTCCGGCTGGTCCCGGTCGACGCGGAACGGACCGGCGCCGACCCGTCCTGACTTCCGGGCGCGCCACCCGGGCCCGGCGCAGCGGCGTGGCTAGGGTGGGAACGGCGGGCGGCCGGCGCGCAGCGGGCACCCCGGACGGCGACGCCCCGGGCCGGTGGTCCCCGGGTGGACGGAGGTGACCGGTGGACACCAGCGACGTGGAGCTGGGGACCGACCCGCACCTGGACGATCCACGGTGGCGGGTCGCCGAGCGGGTGAGCGCCGCGGCGCTGCGCCGGTTCCCGGCGGACATCCTCGCCGTCGCGGTGCACGGCCCGCTGGCCCACGGCGACGACGACGGCGGCGGGGACGGCGAGGTCGGGCTGCTGCTCGCCACGTACCGGCCGGACAACGGTCCGGCCCCGGCCACCCGCCGGGTGGACGGGGTGCTGGTCGACCTGACCGTCGCCGGGGCCGACGACTACCTGCGGCAGGCCCGCACGATCTCCGCGCTCTGGCCGCTGACCGCCGATCGGTACGTCACCACCCGGGCGCTGCACGACCCGACCGGGTGGCTGCGCGGCCTGCGCGACGAGCACCTGGCCCGGCTGGCCCGGGCCCGGCCGGCCGAGTTCAGCACCGCCGCCCGGCAGGCGTGGTACCGGGGCAGCGCCGCGCACGCCCGCGCCGCCCGGCTCGCCGAGTGGTACGAGACGGACCAGGCGCTGCTGATGCTCGGCGAGGCGCGGCTGGCGGCGGCCACGGTGAACGGGCTGCTCAGCCGCACCTACTTCCGCGACCCGGGGGACGCGGTCCGGCGTACCGGGCTGGCCGGGGCGGACATGACCGAGATCGGCGCGGTGCTGGCCCGCCAGGCCGAGGAGTTGGCGGCCCGTGGCCGCCCCGTCGACGGCACGGTCGACGATCTCCTCGACGCCTGACCACGCCACCCGGGTCGGGTCAGCCGATGCCGCCCTGGACGCCGATGAAGGCGCCGACCAGGTACGTCGCGCCGGCGGCGGCGGCGCCGAGCAGGAGCTGACGCAGACCGCTGGTCCACCAGGGGCGGTTGGTGAACCGGGCGACGACCGCCCCGGCCACGAAGAGCCCCACCCCGCCGACGCCGAGCGCCAGCCAGAGACTGGTGAAGCCGAGCAGGTAGGTCAGCAGCGGGACCAGGGCGCCGACGGAGAAGCACAGGAACGACGAGACCGCCGCGGCCCACGGGCTCGGCTGCTCGTCGGGGTCGACGCCCAGCTCCTCCCGGACGTGCATCCGCAGCGCCTCCTCCGGGTTGCGCCGGACCGCCTCGGCGACCTGCACCGCGAGGTCCCGCGGCAGCCCGCGGGCCACCCACGCCTCGGCCAGCTCGCGGGCCTCCGCCTCGGGGTGCCGCTCCAGCTCGCGCCGCTCCTTGGCCACCTCGGCGGCGACCTGCTCGTTGGCCGACCGGACGCTGGTGTACTCCCCCAGGCCCATCGAGATGGCGCCGGCGACCAGCCCGGCGGCGCCGGTGAGCACGACGCTGCGCGGGGAGACGCCCCCGCCGCCGACGCCGGCGATCAGGGCGATGTTGGTGACCAGTCCGTCCATCGCGCCGAACACGGCGGGCCGCAGCCAGCCGCCGGACACGTCCGCGTGGTGCGCCTCGCGCAGCGCGGCCGGGGTCTCGGTCACGGGAGCGTCAGGATCTCGTAGCCGTCGTCGGTCACGACGATGGTGTGCTCGAACTGGGCGGTCCACTTCCGGTCCTTGGTGACCACCGTCCAGCCGTCGTCCCACATGTCGTACTGGTGGGTGCCGAGGGTGATCATCGGCTCGATGGTGAACGTCATCCCCGGTTCCATGATGTCGGTGGGCCGGGGGCTGTCGTAGTGCGGCACGTAGAGGCCGCTGTGGAACGTCTCGCCGATGCCGTGGCCGGTGAAGTCGCGGACCACGCCGTAGCCGAACCGCTTGGCGTACGACTCGATGACCCGGCCGATCACGTTGATCTGCCGACCCGGGGCGACGGCCTTGATGCCCCGCATCATCGCCGTGTGGGTCCGCTCGACCAGCAGCCGCGCCTCCTCACTCACCTCGCCCACGCAGAACGTCGCGTCGGTGTCCCCGTGCACCCCGTCGAGGTAGGCGGTGACGTCGACGTTGATGATGTCGCCGTCGGTGAGCACCGTCGAGTCGGGGATCCCGTGGCAGATCACCTCGTTCAGGCTGGTGCAGCAGGACTTCGGGAAGCCCTTGTAGCCCAGCGTCGACGGGTAGGCGCCGTGGTCGACCAGGAACTCGTGCACCACCCGGTCGATCTCGTCGGTGGTCACGCCCGGCTTGCAGTGCTCCCCGGCGAGCTGGGTGGCCTGGGCGGCGAGCCGGCCCGCGATCCGCATCTTCTCGATGGTCTCCGGCGTCTGCACGTGCGAGCCGCGCCACTCCTGGGGGCGCTTCTTGCCCACGTACTCCGGACGGGCGATGTGGGCAGGCACCGGTCGCCACGGGGAGAGTGTGCCTGGGGTCAGCGGCGCACGGACGGTCATGCCGACAGCCTATCGCTGCGCGTCGGCGTGACCCCCGCCACGGCCTGCTCGCGCGGGTTGTTGCCGCGCCCGACCGGCTGTGCCATTGTGGCTCCGTGGATCTAGGGGGCGCACCTCCCGTCTTCTCCGCGACGGCGGAGGTCGACGGTGATCAGCTCCGTGTGCTGGTGACCGGCGAGGTCGACATGGCCACCGCCGACACCATGCTGCAGACCGCCCTGCGGGAGCCGGCCGGGCACGTGACGCTCGACCTCCGCGCGGTCACCTTCTTCGACTCGGCGGCCATCCACGCCCTGGTCCGGCTCGCCCAGCGGTTCCCCGGCGCGTTGACCGTGCTGCCGTCCCGGCAGGTCCGCCGGGTGCTGGAGATCTCCGGCCTCGGCGAGCAGGAGTGGCTCCAGCCGGCCTGAGCCCCGGCAGCCCGCGCGCCCGGCCAGCCCCACCGCCCCCCGCCGCCGGCTGGTCGGCTCAGTCGCGCAACTGCCGGCGCAGCGCCAGCTCGGTGCCCTCGGCGGTACGCCGGACCGTCAGGTCGCCGAGCGCCCGGATCAGCGCTAGTCCCCGGCCCCGGAAGCCCGCCCCGACGGACTCCCGCCACCGCCCGCTGTCCCGGACCGTGGCGACCACCGTCCGGCCCTCGATCGTCACCTCCACGCCGATCACCGGCTCGGCCGGCGACAGCGGATGCTCGATGGCGTTCGCGGCGGCCTCGGAGATCGCCACGGTGAGGTCGAACAGGTCGTCCTCGCCCACCCGGTGGGCGACGAGGAAGTCCTCCAACCGCTTGCGCAGCACGCTGAGTCGGGTCGGGTCGGCCGGCAGCCGCAGCGCGAACCGGTTCAGCGCGACCGCCTCCAGGGCCAGCACCGCCACGTCGTCGTGCCGGGGCCGTTCGGCCACCCGCTCGACCACCGCGTCGACCAGGTCGGCCACGTGCTCCCCGCGGCTGGCGGCGGCCAGCCGGAGCCGGTCCAGCGCGGCGTCGAGGCCGAGCTCCCGGTCCTCGATCAGGCCGTCGGTGTAGAGCAGCAGACGATCGCCGGGGGCCAACTCACCCTCGACGGTCCGGTACGCCGCCTCCGGGACCGCCCCGATCGGCGGTCCGAGGGCCCGGTCGTGCAGGAGGGCCGCGTCGTCTCCGCGGATCAGCAGCGGAGCCGGGTGACCGGCGCTGGCGTACCGCAGCCGGCCGGTGCGGGGAGAGAACCGGAGACAGACGACGGTGGCGAAGGAGCCGTGCTCGGTGGAGCCGACCAGCCGGTTCAGCCGGGTCAGCGCCTGGCCCGGGTCGAAGCCCTCCAGGACGTACGCCCGCAGCGCGTTGCGCAGCTGGCCCATCGCGGCGGCGGCCCGGACGCCCTTGCCCACCACGTCGCCGATCACCAGCACCAGCTCGTCGTCGGCGGCGCCGATGACGTCGTACCAGTCGCCGCCGACCTCGACGTCGGCGCTGCCCGGCAGGTACCGGCTGGCCACCATGGCGCCGGGCAGCTGCGGCAGCGTACGCGGCAGCAGGCTGTGCTGGAGGGTGGTGGCGATCCGGTGCTCGGCCTCGTAGAGCTGGGCGTTCTCCAGCCGTACGCCGACCAGCCGGGCCAGCTGGGTCAGCGCGGCCTGCTCGGTGCCGTCCCCGTCGCGGCGCCAGACCCGCAGCTCGCCGAGTTGCCCGCCGGTGGTGCCGGTGAGCGGCAGCACCACCGTCGGCTCGGTGCCCACCTCGCCGCCGCCGTCCGCCTCGTAGCGGGCCCCGGTGGTGGTGACCACGACCCGGGCCGCCTCGGCCAGGCTGAGCGCGTGCCGGGCGGCGACCTCCACCACGTCGGCGGTGGAGCGGGCCGTGTTGATCGCCACGGCCGCGTCGGCCAGCGCGTGCAGCCGCCGGATGATCTGGCCGCGCAGCTGGCCGAGTTCGACGTTGGCCCGGACCCGGGCGATCAGCTCCTCGCTGGAGAAGGGCTTGGTCAGGTAGTCGTCGGCGCCGACCGAGAGCCCGGCGACCGCCTCGGCCGAGCCGGCCCGGGCGGACAGCAGCACGATCGGCACGTGCCGGGTGACCGGGTTCGCGCGCAGCGCGGTGACCAGCCCGAAGCCGTCCAGCCGCGGCATCATCACGTCGGTCAGCACCAGGTCGAACGGGGCGTCGACGGCCAGCCGGAGCGCCTCCACGCCGTCCGGCACGGCCACCACCTCGTAGGCCTGGGCGAGCAGCCGGGTGACGTGTTCGCGCAGGTCCGCGTTGTCGTCGGCGACCAGGATCCGCCCGCCGCCGGCGGGCGCGTCGACCCGTTGCGGCAGCTCGGCGGGCGGCCCGACCGGGTCGGTCCAGAGCACGGTCTCGGCGACGTAGAGCCGGGCCTGCTCCGGCTCGGTCAGCGGCACCGGGGCGAGGGTGACCACCCGGTCGGCGGGCAGGTGCCCGTGCCCGAACGGGACGGTCACGGCGAAGGTGGTCCCCTCGTCGACCCGGCTGCGCACCTCGACCGTGCCGCCGTGCATCTCGACCAGTTCGCGGACCAGCGCCAGCCCGATCCCGGTGCCCTCGTGGGTGCGCGACCGGACGCCCGGCACCCGGTGGAACCGCTCGAAGACGTGCGGCAGCTCCTCCGGCGCGATGCCGACGCCGGTGTCGACGACCTCCACCCGGGCGGCTCCGTCGACCGCGCGTACCCGGACCTGGATCTCACCGTCGAAGGTGAACTTGACGGCGTTCGAGACCAGGTTGAGGACGATCTTCTCCCACATGTCCCGGTCGACGTGGACCGGCGCGGGCAGGGGCGGGCAGTCCACCACCAGGCGCAGCCCGGTCCGCTCGATCGCCGAGCGGAAGGTGCTGGCCAGCCGGGAGGTGTAGTCGGCGAGGTCGGTGGGCTGGTACCGGGCGGCCAGCCGCCCGGACTCCAGCCGGGAGAAGTCCAGCACGGTGTTGACCAGCTTGAGCAGCCGCAGCGCGTTGCGGTGCATCATGGTCAGCCGCTCGGTGTACTCGGCGGGCAGGCCGGGCTCGGCGAGCAGGTCCTCCAGCGGCCCCAGGACCAGCGTCAGCGGGGTGCGGAACTCGTGGCTGACGTTGGTGAAGAAGTTGGTCTTGGCGCGGTCCAGCGCGGCCAGTTCCGCGGCCCGCGCGCGCTCCTGCTCGTACGCCCGCTGCTTGCCGACCGCGCGGGAGATCTGCGCCGCCACCAGGTCGGTGAAGTCGAGGTAGTCGTCGGTGAGCGGAAGCCGGCGGGCGAGCCCGAGCACCAGCACGCCGGCCGGCTCGTTGGTCGCGGTGATCGGCAGCACCAGGGCGTGCTCGGCGGCGTCCGGCGGCAGCCCGTCGAGCAGGTCGCCCACCGGCACCGGTCGGGTCTTCCCCGAGGCGTCCGCGGCGGCTGCCGGCGGCTCCGGCGGCCCCCCGACGACCCGGCCGGGGTCGACGCCGGCGCAGCCGGTCAGCACCGGGCTGCCCGCGGCGTCGTACAGCCAGAGCAGGCTGAACGGCAGGTCCGTCCGGTATCCGTCGAGGACCCGGGCCGCGACCCGGCCGAGTTCCCGCATGCTCTGCACGTCGGCGAGTCGGGAGCCCAGCTCGGCCAGGGCCCGCAGCCGGCGCTCGCCGACCACCCGACCGGTGGTCTCGTTGACGAAGCAGAACACGCCCTTGACCGTGCCGTCGGCGTCCCGGATCGGATCGTAGGAGACGTCGAAGTAGACGTCCTCGAGGAAGCCGTGCCGGTCGATGACGAAGGGGTGGTTCTCGCCCCGGTACGGCTCGCCGGTGCGCCGTACCCCCTCCAGCAGCGGCCCGAGCACCTCCCAGGTCTCCACCCAGTGGACCCGGGCCGGCTGCCCGATCACCGCCGGATGCTTCGCCCCGATGGTCGGCCGGTAGGCGTCGTTGTAGAAGGCGCGGTGGTCCTCGCCCCAGAACATCACGATCTGGGCCCGGGAGGAGAGCATCATGCTGACGGCGTGGCAGAGGGCCGGGGGCCAGGCCTCCGGCGCGCCCAGCGGAGTGGTGGACCAGTCGAAGGCGTGCAGCCGCTGACCCATCTCGCCGCCGGCGGCGAAGGCCGCGGTCAACAGTGGTGGCAACTCCGCCTCGCCGGTCCCCGAGAACGAGCCTCGCCCGCCCTCGCCCCCCTGGGCCGAGCTCATGCAGCCTCCCGCTCAGGCCAACGTCCGCGACGGTCGGCGAGATCTCGCCGACCGTCCCCGCCTATTACCCCGATGGAGGAGCAACGTAACGCATTGCGGCCGACGGTCGCTGGTTACCCGAGCCTCATCCTGACGCGACCACCGACGGTGTGATCCGGGCAACACGTTCGGCTGCTAGTGGTGAGCGGCCCGGACCAGGGCGGCCACCGGGCGCGGGTCCGGATCGTTCTCCGGATGCCACTGCACGCCCAGCAGGAAACGCCGCCGCGGATCCTCCAGCGCCTCCACCACCCCGTCGTCGGCCCACCCGGTGACCACCAGGTCACCCGGGTCGGCCACCCCCTGGTGGTGGTAGGAGTTGACCCGGTCCACCCCGGCCAGCACCGACCCGGTCAGGCTGCCGGGGGCGAACCGCACCGGATGCGCGCCGTAGACCCCGGGCGCCGGCCGGTGCCGGTCGTGACCGACCACGTCCGGCAGGTGCTGGTGCAGCGCCCCGCCGTGGGCGACCGCGAGGAGCTGCATCCCCCGGCACACGCCGAGCACCGGCAGGTCCGCGGCGAGCGCCGCGGTGAGCAGGGCCAGCTCGCCCGCGTCCCGGTCGGGGCGGCTCTCGGTACGCGGATCGGGCGGCCGGCCGTACCGCTCCGCGCCGACGTCGGCGCCACCGGCGAGGAGCAGCCCGTCGAGCACCCCCACCACGTCCGCGTCGAGGTCGTCCGGGGGCAGCAGCACGGCCCGGCCGCCGGAGGCGGTGACCGCCCGGACGTACGCCTGCGGCACCAGCGCCGCGGGCACGTCCCGCCACACCGCCCAGCCGGCCGGCTCGACGTACGCGGTGATCCCGATGAGCGGACGGCTCACAGCGGGGTCACGTACGCGCCGGTGATCCCGCCGTCCACCACGAACTGCGCGGCGGTCATGAACGACGAGTCGTCGCTGGCCAGGAAGGCCACCGCGGCGGCGATCTCCGCCGGCTGACCGAACCGGCCCATCGGCACGTGCACCAGCCGGCGGGCGGCCCGCTCCGGGTCGGCGGCGAACAGCTCCAGCAGCAGCGGGGTGGCGACCGGGCCGGGGCAGAGAGCGTTGACCCGGATGCCCTCCCGGGCGAACTGCACGCCCAGCTCCCGGGTCATCGCCAGCACCCCGCCCTTGCTCGCCGTGTACGCGATCTGCGAGGTGGCCGCCCCCATCAGCGCGACGAACGAGGCGGTGTTGATGATCGAGCCCTTGCCCTGCCGGCGCATGTGCGGGATGACGTGCTTGCAGCAGAGGTAGACGCTGGTCGTGTTGACCCGCAGCACCCGCTCCCAGGCGTCCAGCCCGGTCTCCAGGATGGAGTCGTCGTCGGGCGGGGAGATGCCGGCGTTGTTGAACGCGACGTCGACCCGACCGTGCCGCGCCACCACCCCGTCGAAGAGGTCCCGCACCGCCGCCTCGTCGGCCACGTCGCAGGCCACGAACTCCCCACCCACCTCGTCGGCGGCCCGCTTGCCCGCCTCCGGGTCGATGTCGACGCAGACCACCCGGGCCCCCTCGGCGGCGAACCGCCGCACCGTGGCCAACCCGATCCCACTGCCCGCCCCGGTCACCACGGCGACCCGGTCCTGTAGCCGTCCCTGCACTGCGATCACTCCTCTGTCGAGATGAACACGTTCTTGACGTCGGTGAAGGCGTGCAGCGCGTCCGGACCCAGTTCCCGGCCGAGGCCGGAGCGCTTCATCCCGCCGAACGGGGTCCAGTAGCGCACCGAGGAGTGCGAGTTGACGCTGAGGTTGCCGGCCTCCACCGCCCGCGCCACCCGGACGGCGCGGCCCACGTCGCGGGTCCAGATCGAGCCGGAGAGCCCGTACTCGGTGTCGTTGGCCAGCCGGATCGCGTCGGCCTCGTCGTCGAACGGGAGCACCGACACCACCGGGCCGAAGACCTCCTCCCGCCAGTGCCGGTCGGCCGGCGAGTCGGCGAGCAGGACGGTCGGGGCGTACCAGAAGCCGGGGCCGTCGGGACACGAGCCGGTGAAGGCCACCTTCGCGCCGTCGACGTACCCGCCGACCCGGTCGCGGTGGGCGGCGGAGATCAGCGGACCCATCTCGGCGGTCTCGGCGGAGGGGTCCTCGACCCGGAAGGCGCGCACGGCCGGTTCAAGCAGTTCCAGGAACCGGTCGTACACCGTTCGCTGGACCAGGATCCGCGACCGGGCGCAGCAGTCCTGGCCGGCGTTGTCGAAGACCGCGTACGGCGCGGCGGCGGCCGCCCTGGCCAGGTCGGCGTCGGCGAAGACCAGGTTGGCGGACTTGCCGCCCAGCTCCAGGGTGACCCGTTTGACCTGCTCGGCGCAGCCGGCCATGATCCGCGTCCCGACCTGCGTGGAGCCGGTGAAGCAGACCTTGCGCACGGCGGGGTGGGTGACGAATCGTTCCCCCACCAGGCGTCCGGCGCCGGGCAGCACGGTGAACACGCCCTCCGGCAGGCCGGCCTCGAGGGCCAGTTCGGCCAGGCGCAGCGCGGTCAACGGGGTCAGCTCGGCGGGCTTGAGCACGACGGTGTTGCCGGCGGCGAGCGCCGGGGCGAAGCCCCAGCCGGCGATCGGCATCGGGAAGTTCCACGGCACGATCACCCCGACCACGCCGAGCGGCTCGTGGAAGGTGACGTCGAGCCCGCCGGGCACCGGGATCTGCCGCCCGGTCAGCCGCTCCGGCGCCCCCGCGTAGTAGTCCAGCACGTCCCGGACGTTCCCCGCCTCCCACCGCGCGTTGCCGATGGTGTGCCCGGCGTTGCGCACCTCCAGCAGCGCCAACTCCTCCAGGTGCGCGTCCACCACCGCGGCGAACCGCCGCAACACCCGCGCCCGATCCCCCGGACCGACGTGCCGCCACCCCTCATACGCGGCGGCAGCCCGCGAGATCGCCGCATCGGTCTCGGCAAGCGACGTCCCCGCCACGCTCGCCAAGACCTCCCCCGTCGCCGGGTTCCTGACCTCACTCACGCCCCCACCATCCCCTCTCCCCCGCGATCTTGCAGTTGCCGCCCCGACAAATGCCGCTCACCACCACAAACCAAGGACCCCAAGTGCAAGATCGCGGGGGAGTCGGGGGCGGCGTCAGAGGCGTTCGAAGCCACGGGTCAGTTCCCAGTCGGTGACGGCGGCGTCGAAGGCGGCGAGCTCGACCTTCGCGTGGTTGGCGTAGTGGGCGACCACCTCGGCGCCGAAGGCGTCCTTCGCAATGGTGGAGGACTGCCAGAGGGTGAGGGCGTCGCGGAGGGAGGCGGGGACGCGGTCGGCGGCCGGGTCGTCGTAGGCGTTGCCGGTGCACTCCTCGCCCAACTCCAGCTCCCGCTCGATGCCGTGCACCGCGCCGGCGACCAGGGCGGCGATCGCCAGGTACGGGTTGACGTCCGCGCCGGGCGCCCGGTTTTCCACCCGCATGCCCTGCCCGTGCCCGACCAGCCGCAGCGCGCAGGTGCGGTTGTCGGTGCCCCAGCGCAGCGCGGTCGGGGCGAACGAGCCGGGCTGGTAGCGCTTGTACGAGTTGACGTTCGGGGCGAAGAAGAGGCTCAGCTCCCGCATGCTGTCGAGCAGCCCGGCGAGCACCCGCTGCCCGGTCACGCTCAGGTGCGCCGGCCCGTCGCCCAGCATCGCCGAGCGGCCGTCCCGGTCCCGTAACGAGAAGTGGATGTGGCAGGAGTTGCCCTCGCGGGCGTTCGGCTTGGCCATGAACGTGATCGACATGCCCTCCTGGGCGGCGATCTCCTTCGCCCCGTTCTTGTAGATGACGTGGTGGTCGGCGCAGGCCACCGCCTCGTCGTACCGGAAGGCGATCTCGTGCTGGCCGAGGTTGCACTCGCCCTTGGCGCTCTCCGGGGTCAGCCCGGCGCCGGCCATCTCGGTGCGGATGCGCCGCAGCAGCGGCTCCACCCGGGCGGTGCCGAGCAGCGAGTAGTCCACGTTGTACTGGTTGGCCGGGGTGAGGTCGCGGTAGCCGCGCCGCCACGCCTCCTCGTACGAGTCGCGGAAGAGCACGAACTCCAGCTCGGTGCCGGCGTACGCGGTCAGCCCGTGGGCGGCCAGCCGGTCCAGCTGCCGGCGCAGGATCTGCCGGGGCGAGGCGACCACCGGGCCGGAGCGGTCCAGCCACTCGAGGTCGGCCAGGAGCATGGCGGTGCCCGGCTGCCAGGGCACCCGGCGCAGGGTGGTGAGGTCCGGCTTCATCGCGAAGTCGCCGTAGCCACGCTCCCAGGACGACATCGCGTACCCGTCGACGGTGTTCATGTCGACGTCCACCGCGAGCAGGTAGTTGCAGCCCTCGCTGCCGTGGGAGACCACCTCGTCGAGGAAGTACGGGGCGTGGAACCGCTTGCCCTGCAACCGGCCCTGCATGTCGGTCAGGGCCAGCACCACCGTGTCGATTTCGCCGCCCCGGATGGCGACCCGCAGTTCTTCCAGCGAGAGCGGAGCTTTCCTCATGGGCGAGCCTCCATCACCAAGGTCTACTGACAAACCGGATCACCGTCAATGCCCCCGACCCGGTCCACCGCAAACGGGGAACCGCGACGGTCGCGGCACGCCGGCGGCGGACGACGGCCACGTCCTCCGCTTCACCACCGGCGTGCCGCAACCGTGCCGGGCGCATACCGCCCCCACGCAACCGCGCGTCCGGCGTCCGTCAGGCCGGCTCGTCGGCCCGGGCGCCGTCCGCGGCCGGGCGCGGTGCCGGGAGGTCGACGGTACGGCGGGGGCCGGTGAACCACTTCCGGGCCGAGGCGTACCACCAGACGGCGACCAGCAGCAGCAACCCGCCCACCGCGATGGGCGCGTAGTTCACCGCCGACCAGCTGAAGTCCGCGTTGCCCGGCACCCCGGCGGGGACGATCGGCAGCACGAAGTAGATCGAGATGACCGCGATCTCGATCACCGCGATCCAGCCGAGCAGCTTGTACTTCGGGCCGAGCGTCCACGGGCCGGGGACGAACCGGTTGCCCATCCGCAGCCGCAGGAAGATCGGGATCAGGAACGACAGGTACAGCCCGATCACGGCGACCGAGACCACCGCGTAGAAGGCGACCGGGATGCCGGCCGAGTTCTTGTACAGGGCGGGCAGGGTGAGCAGCAGGCCGGCCACGGTCGCCGCGATGATCGCGTTGACCGGGGTGCCGTTGCGATCCACTCGGGACCAGAGCCGCCAGCCCGGCACCGCGCGGTCCCGGCTGAACGCGTACGCCATCCGGGACATCGAGGTCACGCAGCTCATCCCGCAGAAGAACTGCCCGATGGTGGAGATGATGATGACCGCCTTGAAGAAGAACGGGGTCAGCGCGGTCTCGAAGATGGCCCCGGAGAATCCGCCGGCGGAGTTGATCGCGTCCACGTCGGTGGCGGCGAAGAGGAAGGCCAGCAGCAGGATCCACCCGCCGACCGCCGAGTAGAAGATCGACCGCCAGAGCCCCTTGGCGGCGGCCTGCGAGGCGTCGCGGGTCTCCTCGGAGACGTGCGCGCAGGCGTCGAAGCCGGTGATCGTGTACTGGGTGAGCAGGAAGCCCAGCGGCAGCACGTAGAACCAGAAGGTCAGCCCACCGGTGTCGCCGTCGCCGAAGCCGGAGTTGTTGAACCGCTCGGTGAAGACGAACCGGAAGCTCTGGTGGTCGTCGGGGACGAGGAGCAGGATGGCCACCACCGCGGCCGCGCCGGCCACGTGCCACCAGACCGAGACGTTCTGCAGTACGTCGATGATCCGGTGGCCGAAGATGTTGATCAGCCCGTGCAGGGCCAGGATCACCACGAACAGCCCGAACGTCTGATGCAGCGTCCCCGCCCACCCGTCGAAGAGCGCGGAGAGGGTGAGGTTGAGGAACGTGGCGCAGCCGTAGTCCACCGACGCGGTGACCGCGACCAGCCCGATCAGGTTGAGCCAGCCGGTGAACCAGCCGTGCACCGGGCGGCCCATCGTCGCCGCCCACCAGTAGATCCCGCCCGCGGTCGGGTACGCGGACACCAACTCGGCCATGCAGAAGCCGATGATCAGGATGAACAGCGAGATCAGCGGCCAGCCCCAGGAGATGGCGACCGGCCCGCCGTTGTTCCACGCCTGCCCGAACGTGGTGAAGCATCCGGCCAGGATCGAGATGATGGAGAACGAGATGGCGAAGTTGGAGAAGCCACTCCACTTGCGGTGCAGCTCCTGTTTGTAGCCGAGTTCGGCGAGCCGTCGGGCGTCGTCGTCCATCGGTTGCTCGGCGGTCGGCACGGGCGTCGTGGCCACTGCACACCTCCTCGAGGTGGTTCCCCGGTACGAGTGCGCAAAGTGTGATCCGGTCGATCAAGGCGGTCAATAAGGCGGCCGTGGGAATCTCACCGCCGCGGCGGCTAATTCCGTTGCCGGACCGGCCCTCCCGGCCGCATCCTTGACCCGTGACCAGGCCCCGATCACGACGGGCCACCGCCGGGCGCTCGGCAACGCCCGGTCCGCGACGGCGCGGGGTGCCGACCTCTCTCTCACTCGTACGGCGATCCGCCGTACCTTCCGGGCACCCCGCGCCGCCGCACCATCACGTCCAGATACGAGCAGGCCAGGCCCACGCCAGGCCCTCCATCCACTCGATCACTCGGACGAGCGCCGCCTCGCACTCCAGGTAGTCGAGCTCCGACTCGTCGATCTCCTTCCATATCGCTCGGTACAGCCGATCCAGTGGACCGTGCCGGGCCAGCTGGTAGCCCACCGACTCGGCGCCGAACTGGAGGCCGAGATCGAGCGCGGCTCCCAGGCAGTCCGCCGCCATCCCGGAGTGTGGTGCGCAGAGAACGTCGCGGTCGCGGAGTGCCTCCAGAGTTCCGGAGAAGTCGTAGCGACCGCCCTCGTCGTCTGGAGCCAGGACCAGCCGATCCTCCACCGTCAGGAATCGATCTGGGTCATCGCCACCCCAGAGGGTGTAGCCCGACAGGACGTCCAGATTCACGGCGACGACTCAGAGCGTCGTCTCGCCGCTGAGCTCCTGGAGGCGGCTGCCCATCCGGAACCTCGAAGCCATCGACCCGTTACCTCCCGAGGTCAGGTGAGCAGCAGCCCGGCCACCCAGAGGGCGGCGATCACCACGCCGGCGAGGAACTCCACCAGCATGGACAGACCGGCCGCCTTGAGCGCCTGCACGGTGGCCGGCCAGGCGAGCTGGTTGCTGCCCAGCCGCAGCCGTTCCGCGCCCCACACCCCCGCCACGAAGCCGATCACCAGGCCGACCACCGGGATCACGAAGAAACCGACCAGCCCGAGCAGGCCCCCGGCCAGCAGGGACGACGTGGGCACCCCGGTCCTCCTCAGGTTCCGCCCGGGCCAGAGGTACTTCACCACCGTGCCGCCGGCGGCGACCACCGTGGCGGCGGCGAGCACCGCCCAACGGCCGGGGCCGGCACCGCCGAAGAGCGCCCAGACCAGCACCCCGCCCCAGCACAGCGGCAACGCCGGCAGCCCGGGCACCACCACCCCGGCCAGCCCGGCCAGGATGGCCAGCGCGGCCACCACCGAGACCACGGCCTGCGTGTCGGTGAGACTCAAGGCGTCTCCTCAGTTCGCGACTGCGGGGCTCGCAAAACCGGCTCACTCCTCGCGCTCACGGCCTCTCCTCTCCCGCGAGCCGGGCGCGGATCCGGTCCGCCGGGACCGGTGCGCCGAACCAGCGTCCCTGCCCGGTGTCGCAGCGCAGCGCCCGCAGCCGCTCGGCCTGCACCTCGGTTTCCACCGCCTCGGCGGTGACCCAGAGCTCCAGCGCGTGCGCCAGCCGCACCAGCGCGTCGACGATCCGCTCGTCCCGGTGGTCGGCCGCGACGTCCGCCCCGTCGGCCCGGATCCCCTCGACGAAGGGTCCCGCCAGCTTCAGGCAGTGGATCGGCAACCGGCGCAGGTACGCCAGGTTCGAGTACCCGGTGCCGAAGTCGTCGATGGCCAGCCGGACGCCGAGCCCGGCCAGCTCGTGCAGCGACCGCAGCGGCTCCCCGGCGGTGCCCATCACCGCACTCTCGGTCAGCTCCAGTTGCAGCAGTTCCGCCGGGAGCCCGGTCCTGGTCAGCGCCTCGGCCACCGTGTCCACGATCGCCGGGTCGTCGGCCTGCCGGGCGGCCAGGTTGACGCTGACCACCAGCCCCGCCTCCGGATACGCCCGCCGCCAGCCCTCGGCGTCCCGGCACGCCTGCCGGAGCACCCAGGCGCCGAGCCGGACGATCAGCCCGGTCTCCTCGGCCAGCCCGATGAACCGGTCCGGCCCGATCAACCCGAGCTCCGGGTGCTGCCAGCGGACCAGCGCCTCCACCGCGAGCATCGTGCCGTCCAGCAGCGACACGATGGGCTGGTAGTGCAGCACGAACTCGCCCCGGTCCAGCGCGGCCGGCAGGCCGGCGGCCAGCGCCGAGCGGGCGATGTCGGCGGCGCTGCGCTCCGGGTCGTAGACCGCCCACCGGCCCCGCCCCTCCGCCTTCGCCCAGTACAGGGTGGTGTCGGCGGCCTTCATCAGCTCGGAGACGCTGGTCTCCGCGGCCGGGCACTCCACGATGCCGATGCTCGCCGAGACGGCGAGCTGCTGGTCGCCGACGTGCACCGGGGCGGAGACCGCGGCCAGCGCCAACTCGGCCACCTCCACCGCGTCGTCGAGGCCGCCGCCGGAGTCGACCAGGATGACGAACTCGTCGCCGCCCATCCGGGCGACCAGGTGGCCGCGGCCGGCGACGCAGTCGGCGAGCCGCCGGCTGATCACGATCAGCAGCAGGTCGCCGAGGTCGTGGCCGAGGCTGTCGTTGATCGCCTTGAAGCCGTCCAGGTCGAGGAAGCAGATGCCGACCCGCTGCTCCTCGGCTGCGCTCTCGAAGACCCGGCCCAGCGTCTCGAAGAACAGCGTCCGGTTGGGCAGACCGGTGAGTGGGTCGTGCAGCGCCTGGAAGCGCAGCCGCTGCTGGAGCTCGTACCGCTCGGTGATGTCCTCGATCATCGGGACGGTGAACCGGGGCCGGCCGTCGTCGTACCGGATCAGCGAGACGGCGAGGTCGGTCCAGACGATCGTGCCGTCCTTGCGGAGGTAGCGCTTCTCCACCCGAACGCTGTCGTGCTTACCCTCGATCAGCTCCTGGTACAGCTCCCACATGCCGGCCGCGTCGTCGGCGTAGAAGAGCGAGGCGACGTTGATCGCGCGCAGCTCGTCGACCGTGTAGCCGAGCATGTCGGCGAAGGACTGGTTGACCTCGATGACCCGGCCGTCGACGCCGGCGATGCCGATCCCGATCGCCGCGCCGGTGAACACCGCCCGGAACCGGGCCTCACTGTCCCGCAGCGCCTGCTCGACCGCGTCCCGGGCCTGCCAGGCCGAGCGGGCGATCCGCTCCTGCTGGCTGAAGGTGCGGTCGCGCAGCGCGCGGGCGAAGCCGGCGGAGAGCGCGCCCTGCGACGCCGTCACCCGCTCCCCCGCCTCGGGCCACTCCGTCCGGCCGGGCAGCACCCGGGCCAGGAAGTGGTCGCCGAGCGCGCGTACCGACCAGTCGAGCACGCCGGGCTCGGTGAGATGGGCCTCCACCAGCGCCCGCCCGACGTGCTCCGCCGCCTGCGCGGAGAACGTCGGGGCGAGGAGGGCCTGGGCCAGCCGTGCGGTGTGCACGAGCAGCAGCCGCTCGGTCTCGACCGCGCTCAGCGGCACGAAACCGAGCCGGCGGACCGCCCGAGCCCACTCGGCGGCGTACGCCCGGGCGCCCGGCCGGCTGAAGTCCTCCCCGCCGGACACCGGCGCGGCCTGCATGTCGGCTCAGCCGGCGGGCTGGTCGTGCCGGGCGACGCCGCCGAAGGCCCCGAACCGCTCGGGGTGTTCGTCCACGTCGGACGGCGAGTCCGGGCGCCAGAGCGGCATGTGCACCACGCCCGGTTCGAGGATCGTCCAGTCGCCGAAGAAGGAGCTGATCTCCGCGCGCGACCGCAGCGTGATCTCGGTGTCGGTACGCGCCGACAGTCGCTGCGCGTCGAGCATCTCCTGCGGCTGGTCCTCGAAGGTGGAGTGCGAGACGACCAGGTAGCTACCGGGCGCGGCGGCGGCCCGCAGGGTGGCCAGGAGGTCGCCGGGGCGGTCGGCGTTCGGGACGAAGTGGACCACCCCGGCGAGCAGGATGCCGACCGGCCGGTCGAAGTCGATCAGGCCCGACTCCCGGGCCTCGGCGAGGATCCGCTCCGGCTCGCGCAGGTCGGCGTGGAGGACGGCGGTGAGGTCGTTGCCGGCGAGCAGCTCCCGGCTGTGCGCCACGGCGACCGGGTCGATGTCGACGTAGACGATCCGGGCCTTCGGGTTCGCCGCCTGGGCCACCTCGTGCACGTTGCCGACGGTCGGGATGCCGGAGCCGATGTCGAGGAACTGGTCGATGCCGGCGTCGAGCAGCACGCGGACGGCCCGGCGCAGGAAGTCCCGACCCGAGCGCATGGTCGCGGCCAGGTTCGGGGTCATGCTCGCGATCTGCTCGGCTAGCTGCCGGTCGATCTCGAAGTTGTGCGCGCCACCGAGGAAGTAGTCGTACACCCGGGCCGCGCTCGGCCGGGTCAGGTCGATCTCGGCGGGAGGTCCGTCCGGCATCTGCATCGCTTCGCCCCAGTTCGTCGCGGCGCGCGGAACGGCGGCGATTTCCGGCGCGCGCGGGGGCACGCGGAGGCGACACCGGCCGACCCGCGGATCGAGTGGTGGTGACCACTCTATGCGCGGATGTCCAGGCGCGGGGGACCGGCTTTTCGGCACGGACAGTCCGGTCCGCCACCGGCGGCGGCGGACCGGCCTGTCGTCAGGCGGCGGACTCCAGCAACAGGGAGATGCCCTGTCCCACGCCGACGCACATGGTCGCCAGGGCCCGCCGGGCGCCCCGGCGGCGCAGCTCCAGCGCGGCGGTGAGCGCCAGCCGGGCGCCGCTGGCCCCGAGCGGGTGACCGAGGGCGATGGCGCCGCCGTTCGGGTTGACGTGCTCGGCGTCCTCGGGCAGGCCCAGCTCCCGCAGCACCGCGACGGACTGGGCGGCGAACGCCTCGTTCAGCTCGATCACGTCCACGGCGTCGAGCCCCAGACCGAGGCGGTCGAGCAGCTTGCGGGTGGCCGGCACCGGACCCATCCCCATGATCCGCGGCGGTACGCCGGCCGCCGCCGCGCCGCTGATCCGGGCGAGCGGGGTGAGGCCGTACCGGGTGATGGCGGCCTCGGAGGCGACCAGCAGGGCGACCGCGCCGTCGTTGACCCCGGAGGAGTTGCCGGCGGTGACCGTGCCGCCCTCGCGGAACGGGGTGGGCAGCGCCGCGAGCTTCTCCAGCGAGGTCTCCCGCGGGTGCTCGTCGACCTCGACCAGCTTGGTCTCGCGGCGGCCGGCCGGCACGGTCACCGGCACGATCTCCTCGGCGAACCGGCCGTCGGCCTGCGCCTTGGCGGCCCGCTGCTGGGAGCGGTACGCGAACTCGTCCTGGACGGTCCGGTCGACGCCGTGCTCGGCGGCGACGTTCTCCGCGGTCTCCGGCATCGAGTCGATCCCCCACCGCTGCTTCATCAGCGGGTTGACCAGCCGCCAGCCGATGGTGGTGTCGTACACCTCGGCGGCGCGGGAGAACGGCGTGGTCGCCTTCGGCATGACGAAGGGGGCCCGGCTCATGCTCTCCACCCCGCCGGCGACCACCAGGTCGGCCTCGCCCGCAACGATGGAGCGGGCGGCGGTGGCCAGGGCGTCCAGGCCGGAGCCGCAGAGCCGGTTGACCGTGCTGCCGGGAACCTCCTCGGGCAGCCCGCCGAGCAGCGCCGCCATCCGGGCCACGTTGCGGTTGTCCTCGCCGGCCTGGTTGGCGCAGCCGAGGAGCACATCGTCGGTGCGGGCCCAGTCCACCGACGGGTGCCGGGCGACCAGCTCGCGGATCACGTGCGCGGCGAGGTCGTCGGGGCGTACCCCGGCGAGGGCGCCGGCGTACCGGCCGATCGGGGTGCGGACTCCGGCCACGAGGTATGCCATGGTCATCGGCGCTGTCCTTCGGGGGTGGGAAGGGGCTGGAGGCGGCGGCGTCCGCCGGGTCACGGGGACGCCCGGCCGCCAGAATATCCAGGCCGGAAACGGATAGGTTGGCGGCATGACCCGGGCCCAGTTCAGCGCAGAGACCACCGGCACCGGCGAGTTCGTCCGCCAGCCCAACCGGTTCACCGGTCGGGTCACCCCGCACTCGACGTCCCCGCCCGGCGGCGGCCCGGACGACCAGGACCGGTGGCCGCTGGAGGCCGGCCGGTACCGGCTGATCTGGTGCCGGGCCTGCCCGTGGGCGCACCGGGCCAGGATCGTGCGCGGCCTGCTCGGGCTGGCGGACGTGATCTCGCTCGGCACGGTCGACCCGATCCGGGACGAGCGGGGCTGGGCCTTCGCCCTCGACCCGGACGGCTTCGACCCGATGCTCAACATCAGCTTCCTCTCCGAGGCGTACCTGGCCACCGACCCGGACTACCTGGGGCGGGTGACCGTACCGGCGCTGGTGGACACGCTGACCGGGCGGGTGGTCACCAACGACTACCCGCAGCTCACCCTGGACTTCTCGACCGAATGGCGGCGGTTCCACAAGCCGGACGCGCCGGACCTGTACCCGGTCGAGCTGCGCCCGGAGATGGACGCGCTGATGGCGGAGATCCACCGGGACGTCAACAACGGCGTCTACCGGTGCGGCTTCGCCACCTCCCAGGAGGCGTACGACGAGGCGTACCTCGCGCTGTTCGCCCGGCTGGACGCGCTGTCGGAGCGGCTGGCCGGCCGCCGCTACCTGATGGGCGACACGATCACCGAGGCGGACGTGCGGCTGTTCACCACGCTGGTCCGCTTCGACGTGGCGTACCACGGGCACTTCAAGTGCAACCGGCAGAAGCTGGCCGAGATGCCGGTGCTCTGGGCGTACGCCCGGGACCTGTTCCAGACCCCGGGCTTCGGGGACACGGTCGACTTCGACCACATCAAGCGGCACTACTACGGTACGCACCGGGAGATCAATCCGACCGGGATCGTGCCACTCGGCCCGGACCTGTCCGGCTGGACCACGCCGCACGGGCGTGGCTGACCCGGGGCGCAGGGTCGCCCGGGCCGCCGCAGCATCGGCCGCCGCCGGCTGCGTCCTGGCGGGCGTGATCGCGGTGACGGTCGCCGTGGTCGCCGGTCCCGGTCCGGGCCTGACCGGGTACGTCAGCGAGGCCGGCATCGCCGGCAGCGGGTACGCCGCAACGTACCGGATCGGGGTCTTCGCGCTGGCCACGGCGCTGCTGCTGCTCGCCGTGGCGCTGCCGGCGGCGCTCCGGGTGGCCGCGGCGCTGCTCGCCGCCGGCGGCGTCTGCGCCGGCCTCTCCGGCGCGGTGACGTGCAGCGCCGGCTGCCCGCTGCCGCCGTTCGAGCGGGCCACCGTGGCGGACCTGGTGCATGGCGGCGCAAGCATCGCGGCGACCGCGGCGGTGGTCTTCGCGATGCTGGCGCTGCTGCTCTCCCCCGCGACGGACCGGCCGCTGCGCTGGATCGCTGGCCTCGGCGCCGTGCTGGCGATGCCGTTGGCCGCGGCGATCGCACTGGCGATCCTGACCGTGGGGCGGGGTGGCCTGGTGGGCGGCCTGGAACGGCTGCTGCTCGCCGTGGCCGCCGGCTGGGGCCTGGCCACCGCCACCGCGCTCGGTCTCACCCGGGGGTAGCGGAAGGCCGCTGCCCGACGCTCAGCCCGGGGCGCCGGGAGCGGCCGACAGCGCTGCGGTGGGGCCAGTCCTCCGCCGGCCCGGCACCACCGAGGTCAGGGCTTGACGGCAAGGACGGGCCGGTCGGCGTCGAGCAGGATGCGCTGCGCCGCGCTGCCCATGATCAGCTTGCCGACCGGTGAGCGGCGGCGCAGACCGATCACGATCACCGAGGCGTCGATCGCGTCGGCGACGCGCACGACCTCGTCGGCGAGGTCCCCGGCGTGTGCGTTCTGGCGGATCTCGACGTCGACACCGGCCGCGGTCGCACGCTCGACCAGAGCCGCGACCGTGACTTCGCTCGCGACGTCCACGCTGACCGGCGCACCCTCGCGCGGGGTGTTGAGGACCAGCAGCGGTTCCTGGCGGCGTCCGGCCTCCTCGACGGCCGCCGTGAAGGCCGCGTCTCCTTCGGGCGTGGGGACGTAGGCGACGAGAACGGTCACACCAACTCCTTGTTGTCGTGGGGTGCGGTGTCGGGGTGGGACGTCGCCCGCCGGCTGGTGAGGGCGGCCCGGATCGGCGGCAGCAGGGCCACGAGCAGGAACACGACGAGCAGGGTCCCGGCGATCGGCCTGGTGAAGAAGCCGGTCGCGTCGCCGTCGAAGATCAGCAGTGAGCGGCGCAGCGAGTCCTCCAGCAGCGAGCCCAGCACGAAGGCCAGCACCAGCGGGCCCGGGTCGAAGCCGAACTTCTTCATCAGGTAGCCGAGGGCACCGAAGACGATCACCAGCACGATGTCGAAGACGTCGTTGTTCACGGTGTAGACGCCGACCAGCGTGATCAGCACAGTGACGGGCGCGAGGATGGTGGCCCGCACCCGCAGGATCTTCACGAAGAGGCCGACCAGCGGGATGCTCATGATCAGCAACAGGATGTTGCCGATGTACATCGAGTTGACCACGCCCCAGAAGAGCTCGGGCTCCTGGCTGACCAGCTGAGGGCCGGGGCTCACGCCCTGGATCAGCAGCGCACCGAAGATGACCGCCATCGTCGCGTTGGCGGGGATGCCGAGGGTCAGCAGCGGGATGAACGACGACGTCGCGGCCGCGTTGTTCGCCGTCTCCGGGGCGGCGACCCCCTCGATGGCACCCTTGCCGAACCGTTCGGGGTTCTTCGACCGACGCTTCTCCAGCGCGTAGGCGGCCAGGGAGGACAACGTCGCACCGCCGCCAGGCAGAATGCCCAGGACGAAGCCCAGAACGGATCCTCGCCCGATGGCCCCCGACGCCTCCCGCAGGTCCGCGCGCGACGGCCACACGTTGGCCACCATGGTGGGAGCCTGCACCGCCCGGTGGCGCTCCTCGAGGTTGTAGAGGATCTCGCCGAGGCCGAAGAGCCCCATGGCGATCGGGACGAAGTCCAGGCCGTCGGCGAGCGACAGGTTGTCGAAGGTGAACCGCTCGGCACCGGTGAAGCTGTCCCGGCCGACCGTGGCCAGCAGCAGGCCGATGCAGGCGGCGACCACGGCCTTCAACCGTCCGCCGCTGCTCACCGTGGCCACCAGCAGGATGCCGAGCAGGGCCAGGGCCGTGTACTCGGGTGGGCCGAAGTCCAGCGCGAAGCTCGCCACCACCGGCGCGACCAGCGTCAGGGCGATGATCGAGACCGTGCCGCCGATGAACGACCCGACGGCGGCGATGCCGAGGGCGGTGCCGGCCCGGCCCTGGCGGGCCAGCGCGTGGCCGTCGAAGACGGTCACCACCGAGGACGCCTCGCCGGGGAGCCGGAGGAGCACCGAGGTGATGGTGCCGCCGTACTGGGCTCCGTAGAAGATACCGGCGAGCATGATGATCGCGGTCACCGGCTCGATGCCGAAGGTGACCGGAAGCAGGATCGCGATGGTCGCCGCGGGACCGAGGCCGGGCAGGACGCCGATCAGCATGCCGATGACGACACCGATCAGGCAGTACAGCAGGTTCGTCGGTTCGAGTACGACGCCGAAGCCGTCGAGTACTGGGGCGAAGTCCACGGACCCTCCTAGAAGAGGTGCGGGATGGGGACCGAGAGGGCCGCCACGAAGACGAGGTAGAACGCGACCACCATGGCGAGGCTCGTGACGATCGACGTGCGCCAGCCTTCCCGGCCGAGGAACCGCAGCCAGACGAAGGCGAGCAGAGCGGCGGGGATCTCGAATCCGATGATCTCGATGACCGCGACGAACACCACCATGGTGGCCAGGCCGGCGAGGACCAGCCAGCTTGCCCTGGAGAATCGTTCCGCGTCCGACGTCCGCCTGGCCGTGGCGAGGAGACCGAGGCCCAGCACGGCGAGCGCGCCGCTGACCAGCAGCGGCCAGGTGCCGGACTCGGGGCTGCGGGCGGTGCCGAGTCCGAGGCGGGCGGAGCCGACGAGCGCGGCGACACCGAACGCGACGACGGCGGCGGCGGCGAGCACGTTGCTCAGCGGTCCGGCGGCGGGTGGACGGCCCTCGTGTTCGGCCTCCTCGACCCGGTGGAGCGCCTCCTCGAGGCTGAGCCCGTCGAGGCCGGCTTCCCCGACCCGGGGTTCCTCGGCGGCGGTGCTGCCCGCCGGGCCGGCCACCCGAGCCCCCGGGGGGGTGTCCCCGGCGGCCGACCGGCCGCCGGGGCTCCCCGGGGTACGCGCCCCGTCGGGTGCAGAGGTCACTTCGCTCCGCCGAGGTTGATGCCGTGCTTCTCGACCACGCTGCGGTACTTGTCCAGGTTGCCGGTCCACTGCTTGCGCAGCTCCTCGCCGTCGACCTCGTTCGGGGTGAGCTGGTTCTCCTCGTTGAACTTCTTGTACGCGTCGGCCTGGAACGCCTTCTGGAGCGCCGCCCGGAGGCTGTCGATGACCTCCTTCGGCGTGCCCTTCGGGGCGAAGATCGCCCGCGACTGCTGCACCGGCACGTCGTGGCCCGCCTCCACTGCGGTGGGGGTGTCGGGCAGGTACGTCGGCCGCTTCTCGGCGAAGGTCACGATCGGGCTCAGCTTGCCGGCCTTGATCTGCTCGATGGCCTCGCCCAGCTGGATCGAGCCGACGTCCACCTGGCCGCCGAGGACCGCGGTGAGCGTGGGCGAACCGCCGTCGAACGGAACGGCCTTGGCGTCGATGTCGGCCTGCGCGAACAGCAGCTCCTGCGACAGCTGGCTGCCCGTGCCGACACCGGTGGTGCCGAAGGTGATCTGCCGCCCGGCCTTGGCCAGGTCGTCGACGGTCTTGAAACCGGACTTGGGCGCCGTGACGAGCACGTAGTCGTCCTGGCTGATGCCGGTGACGATCTCGTAGTCCGCGATGTCGGGCGCCTGTCCCTGGGCGACGGCCAGCGGCGTGATGTAGGCCAGGCTGCCGTTGTAGACCATCAGGGTGTGCCCGTCGGCCTTCTTGCCGGCCAGCTCCTTGGCGGCCAGGGCGCCGTTCGCCCCGGGCTTGTTCTCCACGGTGACGGGCACGCCGAGGTCGTCGGAGACCTGCTCGGCCAAAGCGCGGGCGATGAGGTCGGTGCTGCCGCCCGGGTCCTGGCCGACGAGAACGGTGATCGGGGAGTCACCCGGGAACTTTGCGTCGTCGCTGGATCCGCCGCCGACGTTGCCGCCGCAGGCGGCGAGCGAGAGGGCCAAGGCCAACCCGGCACCCGCCGTCGCCCACCGGCGCACGCGGTTGATCGTCATGTCGTTCTCCTCTTAGCAGAGCCATGTTTCAGCCGGTGGCGCTGTGAGTGGGGTCACGGACGCCTGGATGACGGGAGCCTAGGGACCTCGGCTCATGCCTGTCCAAATCCAATGCAGCATCAATTGATACCTTCTTGACATGGCGTTCACGCTTGAGCAACTTCGCGGTTTCGTCACAGTGGCCGACGAGCTGCACTTCGGTCGCGCGGCCGCCCGGCTGCAGATGACGCAGCCCCCCTTGAGTCGGCAGATCCAGAAGCTGGAACGGGTGGTCGGGGCCCAGCTGCTGGAGCGGGACAACCGGCGGGTCACCCTCACGGCGGCGGGCACGGCGTTCCTGGTCGAGGCCCGCCGCCTGCTGATTCTCGCCGACTCCGCCCCTGAGCTGGCCCGGCGGGTGTCCTCCGGGGCCAGCGGCGTGGTCCGGATCGGGTTCACGGCCGCCTCCGCGTACGGGGTCCTCGGCGAGCTGCTGAACGACCTGACCCGCGAGCTGCCCGACGTCGACGTCGAGCTGGCCGAGATGGTGACCCGCGAGCAGGTCGCCGGCCTGCTCAAGGAGGAGGTCGATCTCGGGCTGGCCCGCCCACCCTTCGACGAAGAGGCCTTCGGCTCGCGGCCGCTGCACCGCGAGGCGCTGCTCGTCGCCGCGCCGGTCGGTCACCGGCTGCTGGAGCTGGGCCGGCCGGCGACGGCTCCGGACCTGGCGGGCGAGCCGGTGGTCATGCACTCGCCGACCAAGGCGAAGTACTTCTACGACCTGGTCGCCGGCGTCGTGCCGATCGCCGCCGAGAACACCGTGCACACCGTGAGCCAGGTGCTCACCATGCTCTGGCTCGTGGCGGCCGGTCGCGGCGTCGCGTTCGTTCCCGCGTCCGCCGCGCGCCTGCCGATCGAGGGGGTGGGGTTCGTCCGGCTGGAGACACCCACGCCCGAGCCGGTCGAGCTCCACCTGTTGTGGGCCCGGAACTCGAAGAACCCGGCGCTGTGGCGGGCGCTCGCCGCGCTGGAGCAGCGGGTCGCCCCCAACTGATACCTGTCAGGTATCGCTCCATGCGGAAGTGCTCTTGGACATGCATCGTCAACAGTTCTTACCGTGAGCCCGACCACCGTCCGCGCCACCGACCGTCTGCGGCGCGGACCCGCCGGACCCCAAGGACACGATCACCGTGACGCTGCTGCCCCCGGACGTTCTCGCTGACCGGCTGAAGTCCGGCCTGCTCTCCTTCCCGGTCACCCACTTCGACGCCGACCTGCAGTTCGACGAGGCCCGGTACCGCGAGCACCTGGCCTGGCAGGCGAGCTTCGACGTCGCCGGCCTGTTCGCCGCCGGCGGCACGGGTGAGGGATTCTCGCTCAGCTCGGCCGAGATGGACCGGGTCGTCCGGGTCGCCGTCGACGAGGTGGCCGGCAAGGTCCCCGTCATCGCGCCGGCCACCGGCGGCACCGCCGTCTCCATCGCCCAGGCGCAGGCCGCCCAGGCCGCCGGCGCCTCCGGGCTGCTGCTGTTCCCGCCGTACCTGACCGAGGCCAGCCAGAAGGGCCTGGTCGAGCACATCAGTGCCGTGTGCCGGGCGACCGACCTGGGCGTCATCGTCTATAGCCGGGCGAACGCGGTGCTCGCAGACGCCACCGTCGCCGAGCTCGCCGACCGTAACCCCAACCTGATCGGGCTCAAGGACGGCGTGGGCGACATCGAGCAGATGACCCGTACCTACGCCCGGGTCGGCGACCGGCTGATCTACGTCGGCGGACTGCCGACCGCCGAGACGTTCGCGCTGCCGCTGCTCCAGCTCGGGGTGAGCACCTACTCCTCGGCGCTGTACAACTTCCTGCCCGAGTTCGCGCTCCGGTTCTACGCGGCCGTCCGCGCCCAGGACCGGCCGGCGGTCTACCAGATGCTCACCGACTTCGTGATCCCGTACCTGGACATCCGGGACCGGGCGAGGGGGTATGCGGTCTCCATCGTCAAGGCCGGCCTGACCACGGTCGGGCGCGACGGCGGCCGAGTCCGGCCCCCGCTGACGGACCTGACCGAGACCGAGCTCGCCGAGCTGACCACCCTGGTCGAGAAGATCTCCTGACCCTGCTCACCGACACCGAGAGGACGGCGATGACTGGCCGCTCCCCGACCGTTGCCCGTGTCGAGGCGGTGCCCGTCGCGGGGCACGACAGCATGCTGCTCAACCTCAGCGGCGCGCACGGCCCCTTCTTCACCCGCAACATCGCCATCGTCACCGACAGCGAGGGCAGGGTCGGCGTCGGCGAGGTGCCTGGCGGTGAGGCGATCCGCCGCACCATCTCCGACGCCGGTGAGCTGCTCATCGGGCAGCCCGTCGCGCAGTTCGGTCGGCTGCTGCGTACGGTGGCCCACACCTTCGCCGACCGGGACGCCGGCGGGCGGGGCCGGCAGACCTTCGACCTGCGGACGACGATCCACGCGGTGACCGCGCTGGAGTCGGCCCTGCTGGACCTGCTGGGTCAGCACCTCGGCGTGCCGGTGGCGGAGCTCCTCGGCGACGGACAGCAGCGCGACGCCGTCCCGATGCTCGGCTACCTCTTCTACATCGGTGACCGCCGCTCGACCGACCTGCCCTACCTCGCCGAGGCCGAACCGGCCGACGACTGGGAGCGGCTGCGCCGGGAACCGGCGCTGACCCCAGACGCCATCGTGGCGCTGGCCGAGGCGGCGCAGGCCCGGTACGGGTTCACCGACTTCAAGCTCAAGGGCGGCGTGCTGGCCGGCGAGCAGGAGGTCGCCGCGGTCCGCGCCCTCGCCGAGCGGTTCCCGGACGCCCGGATCACGCTCGACCCGAACGGCGGCTGGCTGCTGGCCGAGGCCGTCGAGCTCTGCCGCGACCTGCACGGGGTGCTCGCCTACGCCGAGGACCCGGTCGGAGCCGAGGGCGGGTTCTCCGGGCGCGAGGTCATGGCGGAGTTCCGCCGGGCCACGGGGCTGCCGACGGCCACCAACATGATCGCCACCGACTGGCGCCAGCTGGCCCACGCGGTCCGGTCGAACGCGGTCGACATCCCGCTCGCCGACCCGCACTTCTGGACGATGCGGGGCTCGGTCCGGGTCGCCCAGCTGTGTGCCGACTTCGGCCTCACCTGGGGCTCGCACTCGAACAACCACTTCGACATCTCGCTGGCGATGTTCACCCACGTGGGCGCGGCCGCCCCGGGCGAGATCACCGCCCTCGACACGCACTGGATCTGGCAGGACGGGCAGGCGCTCACCCGTGCGCCCCTGCAGATCCGGGACGGGCGCATCGCCGTCCCCACCGCGCCCGGCCTCGGCGTCGAGCTGGACCGCGACGCCCTGAACGCGGCGCACGAGCTCTACCTGGAGCACGGCCTCGGCGCCCGCGACGACGCCGTGGCGATGCGGTACCTCGTCCCCGGCTGGGTCTTCGACCCCAAGCGCCCCTGCCTGGTCCGCTGACCGCCGCCCCAGGTCCGACAAAGGAGAGACATGACCACCGCCCCTGCAGTCCTCGACCGGATCGAGTCGGTGACCCTCTCTTCGGTGACGCTGCCGCTGCCCACCGGGATCAGTGACGCGAAGGTCCTCACCGGCCGCCAGCGGCCGATGACGGAGGTCACGTTCCTCTTCGCGGAGATCCGTACCGAGGCCGGGTTCGAGGGCGTCGGCTTCAGCTACTCCAAGCGGGCCGGCGGGCCGGCGCAGTTCGCGCACGCCCGGGAGGTCGCCACCGACCTGATCGGCGAGGACCCGAGCGACATCGGCCGGCTGTGGACCAAGCTCGTCTGGTCCGGCGCCTCGGTCGGGCGCAGCGGCGCCGCGACCCAGGCGCTCGCCGCGATCGACGTGGCGCTGTGGGACCTCAAGGCGAAGCGGGCCGGGCTGCCGCTGGCCAAGCTGCTGGGCGCGTACCAGGACTCGGTCCGCTGCTACAACACCTCCGGCGGCTTCCTGCACGAGTCGATCGAGCAGGTGCTGGAGAACGCCAGCCGCACCCTCGAGTCGGGCGTCGGCGGAATCAAGATCAAGGTCGGTCAGCCGGACTCGGCGGAGGACCTTCGCCGGGTCCGCAAGGTGCGGGAGCACCTCGGTGACGCGGTTCCGTTCATGGTGGACGCCAACCAGCAGTGGGACCGGCCGACGGCCATGCGGGTCGGCCGGGCGCTGGAGGAGTTCGGCCTGGCGTGGATCGAGGAGCCGCTGGACGCCTACGACGCGGAGGGCCACGCCCAGCTCGCCCGGTCGCTGGACACCGCGATCGCGACCGGGGAGATGCTGACCAGCGTCGCCGAGCACTACGAGCTGATCCGGGCCGGCGCGGTCGACATCCTTCAGCCCGACGCCCCCCGCATCGGCGGCATCACCCAGTTCCTCAAGCTCGCCACTCTGGCCGACCACAGCAACCTGCAACTGGCGCCGCACTTCGCGATGGAGATCCATGTGCACCTGGCGGCCGCCTACCCGCACGAGCCGTGGGTCGAGCACTTCGACTGGCTGTACCCGTTGTTCAACGAGCGCCTGGAGACCCGCGGCGGCCGCATGTACATCTCGGACCGCCCCGGGCTGGGCATCACCCTGAGCGAGCAGGCCCGCGCCTGGACCGTGGACCGCTTCCACGTCGGCGCGTCCCGCTGAACCACCCCACCCCAGCACTGGAGGAACACCTCATGGCCGCAGTCGTCAGCATCGATCCCCGCACCGGCCAGGTGGTCGAGGAGGTCGCGCAGGAGACGACCACCGCGGAGGTGGACCGCCTCTGCGCGGCCGCCCTCGCCGCGGCCCCCGGTCTGGAGGCGCTCGGCCGCGCCGGGCGGGCGCGACTGCTGCGCACCCTCGCGGACGCGCTGGAGGACCGGCGGGCGGACGTTGTCGCCGTCGCCGACCGCGAGACGGCGCTCGGGCCGGTGCGGCTGAACGGAGAGCTCACCCGCACCTGCTACCAGCTGCGCCTGTTCGCCGAGGTCCTCGACGAGGGCAGCTACGTCGAGGCGGTGATCGACCACGCCGGTGACACCCCGATGGGTCCCCGCCCCGACCTGCGCCGGATGCTCGTGCCGATCGGCCCGGTGGCGGTGTTCGGCGCCAGCAACTTCCCGCTGGCCTTCTCCGTGCCCGGCGGCGACACCGCCTCGGCGCTCGCGGCCGGCTGCCCGGTCATCGTCAAGGCGCACGGGTCCCACCCTGCGACGTCGCAGCTGGTGTTCGACATCCTGGCGGCGGCGGGCGACAAGGCCGGCGCTCCGGCAGGCACGCTGGGCCTCGTCCACGGCGTCCAGGCCGGCGCGGACCTCGTCGCTCACCCTGCGGTCCGGGCCGTGGGCTTCACCGGCTCGGTCACCGGCGGGCGCGCGCTGCTGCAGATCATCGAGCAGCGCCCCGACCCGGTGCCGTTCTTCGGAGAGCTCAGCAGCCTAAACCCGGTCGTTGTGACGCCGCGGGCCGCCGCAGAGCGCGGGCCGACGATCGGCACCGAGCTCGTCGGCTCCTTCACCCTCGGGGGCGGCCAGTTCTGCACCAAGCCCGGCCTGGTCTTCGTGCCTGCCGGCGCCGACGGCGACGCGGTGGTCGGGGCCATGGCCGAGGCGGTTCAGGGGAGCGCCGCTCCGGTACTGCTCAACGAGGGCATCGCCGCCGCGTACGGCCGCACTGCCGGTGGCCTCGCCGACGCTCCGGGCGTCGAGGTGCTGGCCCGCGGCGCCGAGCCGGAGGGAGCCGGCTTCCTGGCCGCTCCGCTCCTGCTCGCGACGTCGGCGCGCGAGCTACCGCAGCAGGTCACCGAGGAATGCTTCGGGCCGGTGTCGGTCGTGGCCCGCTACGCCGGTGAGGACGAGCTGTTCACGGCCCTGGACACGATGCCCTCGTCGCTGACCGCGACCGTGCTGCGCGGCGGGGGCGAGACCGACCTGCCGCTGGCGGTGTCCGAGCAGCTGCGCCCCCGGGCCGGCCGGCTGATCTACGACGCCTATCCCACCGGCGTGGCCGTCTCCTGGGCCCAGCACCACGGTGGGCCGTGGCCGTCGACCAACTCGCAGCACACGTCCGTCGGCACCACCGCGATCCGACGGTTCCTGCGCCCGGTCACCTGGCAGGGGGCGCCCGCCGACCTGCTCCCGCCCGAGCTCACCGACGACTACCGCGCCATCCCGCGACGCATCGACGGCATCCTGGAGCTGCCCCGATGACCACGCGAGCCGCCCGGTTCCCTCCGCAGGGGCCGCCGGCCGTCCTCGCGCTGCCGGCGGACGCATCGCCCGCCGCGGTCGGGTGAGCTGCGCAGCCGCGGGCGCGGCCGGGTGAACGGGGTGGTCGGCGGCTTCGCCGCCCTGGTGGCGGTGATCGCGGTCGGCTGGGTCGTCGGCCGGGCCGGCACGCTGGGTGCCGGCGCCGCGCGCGTGCTGTCGCGGTTGTCCTACTTCGTGGCGACGCCCGCCCTGCTGCTGCTCACGCTCGCGAAGGCCGAACCGGCGGTGCTCCTGTCGGCCGCCCTCGTGGCGACCGCGGGCAGCGCGGTGCTCAGCGCGCTGCTGTACGCGGCGCTGGCCCGGTGGCGCTGGCGGCTGTCGCCGGCCCAGCTGGCCGTCGGTGGCCTCGCCTCCTCCTACGTCAACGCGGGCAACCTGGGCGTCCCCATCTCGGTGTACGTCCTCGGTGACGCGTCGTTCGTGGCCCCGGTGCTGCTGTTCCAGGTACTAGTCATGGCGCCGGTGGGGCTGGCCGTGCTGGCCGGCTCGCAGACGGCGGCCGACGCCCTGCCCCGCTGGCGACTGCTCACCCAGCCGCTCCGCACGCCGGTCGTGGTGGGCTGCGGCCTGGGCGTGCTCGTCGCGGCCACCGGCGTGGACCTGCCGTCGCTGGTGCTGGAGCCGGTCGAGCTCGTCGCCGCGCTCGCGGTTCCCGCGGCGTTGCTGGCGTACGGCATGAGCCTGCACGGCGCGCCGCGCCCCGCGTCCGCCGATGCGGCCCCCCGGGTGTGGCTGGCCGTGGCGCTCAAGACCCTCGCCCAGCCGGCGCTGGCCTACACACTCGGCCGGTGGGCCGCCGGCCTCTCCGGGGTGGCGTTGCTGGCGGTCACCGTCACCTCGGCCCTGCCGACGGCGCAGAACGTCTTCGTCTACGCCTCGTCCTACGACCGGGCCACCGAGCTGGCGCGGGACGTCGTGCTGCTCACCACCGTCCTCTCCGTTCCCGTGCTGGTCGGGATCGCCGTGCTGCTCGCCTGATCGCAATGTCGTATGGGTATCGACCCATGCCGGGCTGGACTTGGACAGGCATCGTCGTGGGTTTCTAGCGTGGGAGGGTCATCGTGTCGAGGAGCGGCCCGAGCGAGGACCGCCAGGAGGTCACCTCCCTGCGCCGGCGGGGTGAGGTCTGGCAGGTGGAGGTCCGCGACGACGGCGGGACGGGGCAGCGCCGGCCTCAAGAAGACCGGGGGCCGCGGCACGATGGTCGGCTTCGGCACCGAGCTCGTCACCTCCGCGGGTGGGTCGCTGGCCGCCCTGCACGACGGACCACGGGAAGGGAGCGGCGGCCTCATGACCGCAGACCTCATCGGCCGGCTCCGGGAGGTGGTCGGGCCCTCCGGCCTGATCAGCGACCCGGGCGAGATGGCCGGCTACCTCACCGACTGGCGCAACGCGTACACGGGAACCGCCGCGGCCGTCGTGCGGCCGGGCAGCACCGAGGAGGTGGCCGGGGTCGTCGCGCTGTGCCGCGAGGCCGGCGTCGCGGTGGTCCCCCAGGGCGGCAACACGGGGCTGTGCGGAGGCGCCATCCCGGACTCATCCGGCCGTCAGGTGGTGCTCTCCCTGACGCGCATGCGACGCATCCGCGACCTCGATGCCGCCAACCAGACCATCACCGTGGAGGCCGGCGCGGTCCTGCAGTCGGTGCAGGAGGCCGCGGCGGCCGCCGGCCGGCTCTTCCCGCTGTCCCTGGGCGCGCAGGGAAGCTGCACGATCGGCGGCAACCTCGCGACCAACGCCGGCGGGACCGGCGTACTCCGCTACGGAACGACGCGTGACCTGACCCTCGGGTTGGAGGTGGTGCTCCCGGACGGGCGAGTCTGGAACGGGCTCCGCGGGCTGCGGAAGGACAACACCGGCTACGACCTCAAGCAACTGTTCATCGGCGCGGAGGGCACGCTGGGGGTGATCACCGCCGCCGTGCTGAAGCTCTTCCCCGCCGTTCGCAGCCGCGCCACGGCGTGGGTGGCCCTGCCGGGCCCGCAGGCCGCGGTCGACCTGATCGGTGTCCTCCGGGGCCTGGCCGGCGACCGGCTGACCGGCTTCGAGATCATGTCCCGGCAGAGCGTCGAGTTGGTGCTGCGCCACTCGTCGGGCGCGCGGGACCCGTTCGGCGACCGCCATCCCTGGTACGCACTCGTGGAGCTGAGCGATTCGCTGCCGGTCGCCGGCCTTGACGGGGTGATCGAGTCTGCGCTCGGGGAGGCGTTCGAGCATGGCCTGGTGGTGGACGCGGTCGTCGCCGCCAACCCGGCGCAGGCCGCCGCGCTGTGGGCGCTGCGCGAGGGCATCTCGGAGGCGCAGAACCACGAGGGCCCCAGCCTCAAGCACGACGTCACCGTGCCGGTGAGTCGCATCCCGGCGTTCGTGGAAGGCACCGACCGGGCGCTCGAGGGGGCCGTCCCGGGCATCCGGATCGTGACGTACGGCCACATCGGCGACGGCAACCTGCACTACAACCTCAGCAAACCGGTGGGCAGCGGCGACGAGGAGTTTCGGGCGCGAGCCGGCGCCCTCGCCCGCGTCATCTACGACTCCACCCGCGCGTTCGACGGCAGCATCAGCGCCGAGCACGGGCTCGGGCAGTCGAAGCGGGGGATCATCGCCGACTACAAGGACAGCCTCGAGCTGGACCTGATGCGAGGGCTCAAGCAGCTGTTCGATCCGCGGGGACTGATGAACCCCGGAAAGCTGCTGTAAGGAGCATCACCCCAATCGGTCCTTCCACCTGTGCGTTGGCTGGGAGTAGCTTCAGCAGGCGATGACCAACGTCTGGCACCTCACCGTGCGCCTGTATGTCGACCTCCGACTGCAGGCCAGCGGCGTCTGTCCGGCGCAGCCTCGTTCCTGACGCTGCCCCCGACCGACCCTCCGACAGACCTTGGACGCATCCTCATGGCTTCCGCCTTGCGCAAGATCCCCTTTTCCGTGCAGATCCTGCTCGGCCTCGTGCTCGGCGTGGCGCTGGGCTTCCTCGCCCGCGCCAACGACCTGACCTGGCTGGCCGGCACCCTCGACACCGTCGGCGGCCTCTTCGTCCAGCTGCTCAAGCTGGCCGTCCCGCCGCTGGTCTTCACCGCCATCGTGGTCAGCGTGGTCAGCCTGCGCGGCGTGGCCAACGCCGCCCGGCTGGCGCTGAAGACCCTGCTCTGGTTCGGCATCACCGCGCTGATCGCGGTGAGCATCGGCATCGGCCTCGGCCTGCTCACCGACCCCGGCAAGGGGGTCACCCTGGACGTCGCCGGCGCCGCCGCACCGAAGAAGACCGGCTCCTGGACCGACTTCCTCACCGGCATCGTGCCCACCAACCCGGTCGGCGCGTTCGTCGAGGGCAACGTGCTCCAGATCGTCTTCCTCGCCCTGGTGGTCGGCGCCGCCGCGCTGCTGGTCGGCCAGGCCGCCGAGCCGTTCGTCGAGTTCAACCGCGCCGTGCTGAGCATCGTGCAGAAGGCGCTCTGGTGGGTGATCCGGCTCGCCCCGATCGGCACCCTCGGCCTGATCGGCCACGCCGTCGCCGCGTACGGCTGGGATCTGGTCGCCCCGCTCGCGAAGTTCACCACCGCCGTCTACGTCGGCTGCGCGATCGTGCTCTTCGTGGTCTACCCGGTGCTGCTGGTCGTCGCCGGCCGGCTCAACCCGCTGCGCTTCTTCGCCGGCGCCTGGCCGGCCATCGAGCTGGCCTTCGTCTCCCGCTCCTCGGTGGGCACCATGCCGGTGACCCAGCGCTCCGTCGAGCGGCTCGGCGTACCCCGCGAGTACGCCTCCTTCGCGGTGCCGTTCGGCGCCACCACGAAGATGGACGGCTGCGCGGCGATCTACCCGGCCCTGGCCGCGATCTTCGTGGCGCAGGTCTTCGGGGTGGACCTGGGCGTGACCGACTACCTGCTGATCGCCTTCGTCTCGGTGGTCGGCTCGGCCGCCACCGCCGGCCTGACCGGCGCGATCGTGATGCTCACCCTGACCCTGAGCACGCTGGGCCTGCCGCTGGCCGGCGCCGGTCTGCTGCTGGCGATCGACCCGATCCTGGACATGATCCGCACCGCCACCAACGTGGCCGGTCAGGCGCTCGTACCGACCATCGTGGCCGCCCGCGAGGGCACCCTCGACCGGGCCGCGTACGAGTCCGCCGGCAAGCGCGAGCTGGTCGACGCCGACGAGACGCGGCCCGCCGACCGGCTGGCTCCCGTCCCGGCCTGAGCAACCTGAAAAGGGAGGGCCCCCGGGCCCTCCCTTTTTCGTGCTTCGAGAGGATCACCGCATGACTGCCCTGTTCACCCCGCTCGCCCTGCGCGGCGTCACCCTGCCCAACCGGGTCGCGATGGCCCCGATGTGCCAGTACAGCGCCGGCCCGGACGGACTGCCGACCGACTGGCACCGGGTCCACCTCGGCTCCCGGGCCGTCGGCGGCGCCGGCCTGATCGTCACCGAGGCCACCGCGGTCGTCCCCGAGGGCCGGATCAGCCCGCAGGACGTCGGCCTCTGGTCCGACGCGCACGTCGACGCCTGGCGCCCGATCACCGCGTTCGTCGCCGCGCAGGGCGCGGTGCCGGCCGTGCAGCTGGCGCATGCCGGGTTCAAGGCCGCCACGCACCGGCCGTGGGCCGAGCGGCGCGGCGGCGTGCCGGACGCCGAGGGCGGCTGGACCCCGGTCGGCCCGGGCACCGAGCCGTTCCTGCCCGACTACCGGCGGCCGACCGCCCTGGACGAGGCCGGGATCGCCGGCGTGGTGGCCGCGTTCGCCACCGCCGCCGGTAGGGCGCTGGACGCCGGCTTTGCCGCGGTGGAGATCCACGCCGCGCACGGCTACCTGCTGCACGAGTTCCTCTCCCCGCTGACCAACCACCGTACGGACGGCTACGGCGGGGACCGCACCGCTCGGATGCGGCTCACCCTGGAGGTGGCCCGGGCGGTACGCGCCGCGGTCGGCGAGTCGGTGCCGGTGCTGACCCGGATTTCGGCCACCGACTGGGTCTCCGGCGGCTGGACCGTCGAGGACAGCGTCGTGCTCGCCGGCGAGCTGGCCGCCGCCGGGGTGGACCTGGTGGACGCCTCCTCCGGCGGCGCCTCGGCCAGCGCGAGCATCCCGGTCGGCCCCGGCTACCAGGTGCCGCTCGCCGCCCGGATCCGCCGCGACGCGGGCGTGCTCACCGGCGCGGTCGGCCTGATCGCCGAGCCGGAGCAGGCCGAGCAGATCGTCGCCGCCGGCGAGGCCGACCTGGTCCTCCTGGGCCGCGAACTCCTCCGCGACCCCTACTGGCCCCGCCGCGCCGCCGCCAAGCTCACCGCCGAACCCCACTGGCCGAACCAGTACACCCGCGCCTTCTGACCCCCCCCGATCGCTGTTGATCATGAGGTTGGCGGGGATAAAGCGGGCAGGCGTCCCCGCTAAACTCATGATCGACGATGCCGGTCAGCCGGTCAGCCGGCCAGGTGGGACCAGTGGGGTTCCAGGTTCCGCCAGGGGCCCTGGGCGGCGACCCCGCCGTCGATCAGGACCACGACGTGGTCGGCGCGGACCAGGGCGGCCCGCTTGGACGTCGAGCCGACCACGGTCACCCCGCGGTCGCGCAGCGCCGCCCAGAGCGCCAGCTCGGTGGTGACGTCCAGCGCGGACGACACGTCGTCGGCGATCAGCAGCTCGGTACGCGGCGCGAGCGCCCGGGCCAGCGCCAGCCGCTGGAGCTGCCCGCCGGACAGCCGGGTGCCCTTGTGCCCGATCAGCAGCCCGAGCCCGCCACCGGCCGCGGCCAGGTCGTGCTCCAGCTGCGCCGTCGACACCGCGTCGGCGGCGTCCACGTCGTGGCCCAGGGCGATGTTGTCGGCCACCGTGCCGGAGAGCACCCGGGGCAGCTGACTGACGTACCCGACCTGGCCCGGGCGGAGGAACAGCTCCGGCTCGGTGACCGGATCGCCGTTCCAGCGCAGCGTGCCGGTGTGGTGCACGATGCCGGCGAGGGCCCGCAGCAGCGAGGACTTGCCGGAGCCGACCGGGCCCACCACCAGCACCAGCTGCCCCCGTTCGACGGTCAGGTCGACGTCCCGGACGGCGAGGGTGCCGTCGGAGTGCAGCGCCCCGAAGCCGGTGAGGTCGAGCCGGCGCAGCGGGTGCCGCGGCGGCGGCTCGGGCGCGGGCGCGGTGCCCGCGGCGAGGTCGACCCCCGGCACCGCCGCGGAATACTCCCCGATTCCGGCCATCGCCACGGTCCGGCGGGTCCACACCCGCGCCGACGGGTAGTGCGAGACCAGCGACGCGGTGGTCCAGGCGAACCAGCGGGCCGCCCCGAGAGTGGAGACCGCCACCAGGGTCGCGCCGGCGGAGAGCCCGCCGGCCAGGTAGAGCGCCCAGGCGCCGATCGGCAGCAGGCCGCTGACCACCGACGGGGTGGACCGCGCCCACACCTGCATGGAGATCTCCCGGCGCTGCCGGTCGCTGCGGACCGTGTCCAGCGTCGCGAGGTGGTCCAGCACCGGGCGGGTGGCGCCGGCGAGCTTCACCGTACGGGCCGCGGACAGCGACGAGACCAGGGCGGTCGCGAACGCAGCCCGGGCCTTCACGGTGCCCCCGGCGGTGCGTTCCAGCCGCGGCCCGAACAGCGTCGCCGCCAGCCCGGAGACCACCATCGTCCCGACGAAGAAGAGCGCCGGCACGAGGCTGCCGGTCACCACGGTCATGGTCACCACGATCGCCACCGAGATGAACTGGTCCATCAGGTTGTCGGCGAGCTGCACCACCCGGTCGGTGTCGCCGCCCTGGGCGACCACCTCGGCCGGGGTGTGCCCGCTGACCCGGCGCGCCCCCGTCTGCCCGTGCACCAGCCGCAGGCTGATCCGCAGCAACTGCCGGATCCACCACTGCGGGAACCACAGGTTGGTCAGGTACGGCAGCGGCAGGACGACCAGCAGCGCGGCCACGATGCCCAGCGCCGGCAGCCAGGGGTCGCCGCCGCCGACCACGTCCGCCCAGAGCCACGGCAGCACCGAGCCGTCCAGGCCGAGCAGGGTCATCACCACGAACAGGCTGACGGAGACCAGGCCGTACCGCGGGTCGTTGGTGCCCAGCCGCAGGATCTCCCGCATGGTCCGCGCGGGCGGCGCCGGGGGCAGCGGCGGCGGGTCCCTCCTCGGTACGACCACCTGGGCCGGCCGGACGGCCTCGACCGGCGCGGCCGCCGGCTCGCCGTCGTCCCACGGCTCGTCGGGCCCGGGCAGCAGGTCCACCCCGCCGCGCCCGACCCCGGTCGCGGCGTACGCGCTGGCGTGGCTGGTCGCCAGCAGCTCGGCAAAGCGTTCCGACTCGCGCAGCGGGCCCGCCTCCAGCACCGCGCCGTCGGCCATCACCACCACCTCGTCGCAGCGGCGCACCGAGGAGAGCCGATGCGCGATGAGGATGCCGATCCGGTCGGCGAGCAGCCGTTCGGTGGCCTGCCGGACCCGGGTCTCGGTGACCGGGTCGAGCCGGGCGGTGGCCTCGTCGAGGATCACCACGTGCGGGTCGCGGACCAGGATCCGGGCGAACGCCACGAGCTGCTCCTGCCCGGCGGAGAGCACGTGCCCGCCCTCGCCGAGCTTCGTGTCCACGCCGTCGGGGAGTTCGGCGATCCAGCCGGCCAGCCCCAGCTCCGCCAGCGCCCGGGCGGCGTCGTCGAGCAGGTCGGGGTCGAAGAGGGCGACGTTCTCGGCGAGGGTGCCGGCCAGGATCTCGGTGCGCTGGGGCACCACCGCGATCCACCGGCGCAGCGCCTCGACGTCCAGGTCCACCAGGTCGGTGTCGCCGAGGAAGACCGTGCCGCGCGGCACGTCCACCGCCCGGGTGAGCACCTTGGCCAGCGTGGACTTGCCCGATCCGGTCCGCCCGACCAGGGCGTACGACCGGCCGCGGGCGAAGGTGAGCCGGATGTCGCGCAGCGCCGGCCCCCGCTCGTCCCCGCCGGACGGGTAGCGGAAGGTGAGCCCGCGCACGGTCAGGTCACCGTCGGCCGGGGTGGTCCCGCCGACGGGTTCCTGCCGTGCGCCGGCGAGCAGTTGCACCCGGGCCCAGGCGCCGAGCGCCTGCTGGAGGTGCGGCACCCAGCGGGCGATGTGCTCGACGGTGGCGCCGAACGCGAGGGCGAGCAGCCAGATCGCGGTGAGCCGGGCACCGTCGATCCGCTCGGTGGCCAGCGCCCAGGCGCCGGAGAGGACCACCGCGGCGATGCCGATCCGGACGGCGCCGGCGGCGAGGGCGGTGACCCGGGCGGACAGCCGGAACACCCGGCCGCCCCGGGCGATCACCTCGGCGGCCCGCCGGGCGTAGAGGCGCAGCACGTACGGGCGGGCCAGGCTGGTCCGGACGTCGTCCTGGCCGTGCACCGCCTCCTCCATCACCGCGGCGAGGTCCGACCAGGCCTCCTCCTCGGCCATCCGGGCCGGGGCGATCCGCCCGGTGGGGCGGCGCAGCAGCACGCCGAGCAGGGCGGTCAGCACGACCATCCCGACGCCCGCCGGCCACCAGACGATCAGCGCGCTCGCGGTGGCGAGCAGGCACACGGCGAGGCCCTGGACGAGCCGGACGCCGGTGTTCCGCATCTCGGCGGCGACCTGGTAGACGTCGTTGTCGATCCGGTCGAGCAGCTCGCCGACGGGGGTGGTCTCCAGGGTCGGCAGGTCCTGCCCGAGCGCCACCCGGCAGAGCCGGCGGCGGACGTCGGCGGACCAGTCGGCGGTCAGCCCGGCCATCAGCAGTCCGATGGCGAGGTCGGTGAGCACGGCGGCGACCAGCGCCACGGCCAGGGCCGCGAACCAGCCGGCCGAGCGGTGCACCAGCACCGGCCCGGCCAGCGCCGAGGCGGCGGCCTGGCCGCCGGCGCCGAGCAGGATCAGCAGGACGACGACCGCCATCCGGCGCGGTGCGGTGGCCCAGAGATCACGGAGCAGGCGCATGGGACGGTCCTCCGGACTCGGGTGGGCGGGGCGGTGACCCCAGCCTCGTCGTCCGGCCGCGACCGCTCAACGCATTTACGCCGGCGGCAGACGTCCCCGGCTCAGGTCTGGGCGACCCGGCGGACAATGCCGAGCAGCGCCTCCTGCACCTCCTCGATCGGCCGTTCCGGCTGGAACACCAGCCAGTCCACGGCCACCACCAGCCCGACGCCGAACAGCGCCGAGCTGGCCATGCGTACGTCCAGGTCGGCGGGGAGGTCGCCGCTGGCCACCCCGGCCCGGACGGTCTCGGCGATCACCTCGATGGCCTCGCCGCGCAGCAGCCGCAGGGTCTGCTGCCACTCCCGGTTGGTCCGCCACATCTCCGAGAGCAGGAGCTGGGCGAACGCCCGGTACCGGCGGATGTACTCCAGCTCGGCGCGGACCAGGGCGGCGAGCGCCTCGCGGGGCGGCAGCCCGGCGACCGCCGCCCGGAATTCGGCGGTGAGCAGCCCGATGCCGTGCCGCAGCAGCTCCTCGAAGAGCACCGTCTTGGACTCGAAGTTGTAGTAAACGGTCCCCTTCGCCACCCCGGCCCGGGCCGCGATGTCGTCCACGGTGGTGGCCGAGAAGCCCTGCTCGGCGATGAGCTCCACCGCCGCCACGAAGAGGCGCTGGCGGGTGTCCTCCCGCCGCCGCGACCGTCCGTCCGCCACTCGCCCTCCCCGTCGACCACCCCGGCCCGCGCCGGTGGGCCGGCCCGTGCCGGAGCCCCGGGTCACCGCCGTCCGGCCCATCAGCCATCCTCACATGGTCAGTTCGGGGTGCAGCTTGGCCGGGGTGAGCCGGCGGGACCGGCGCGTCGCGCCGACGGTGAGCGCGAGGGCGCCCACCCCGAACGCGACGAGCACGGCCGCCCCGGTGAGCACCGGCCCGGCGGGCCCGCCGTTGATGGTGTGCCGGAGCCCGGCCACCACGTAGGTCATCGGCAGCCAGGGGTGGATCGCCTGGAAGAACCCGGGCGAGGTCTGCACCGGGTAGGTGCCGCCGGACGAGGTGAGCTGGAGCATCAGCAGGGCCAGCGCGGCGAGCCGGCCGGCCGGGCCGAGCGCCGCGCCGAGCAGCTGCATGATCGCGGTGAAGGCGAGTGAGGTCAGCGCCAGCAGGCCGAGGGTGGCCGCCCCGTGCACCGGGTCGAGGCCGAGCACCAGGGTGACCACGGCGAAGAGCACCCCGGCCTGGGCCAGCCCGATCGCCGCGGCGGGCAGCCAGCCGGCGAGCGCGACCCGCCAGCCGGGCGCGCCGGACATCACGTGCCGCCGGTTGACGGGCCGGAGCAGCATGTACGTGATCATCGCGCCGACCCAGAGCGCCAGGGCGAGGAAGTACGGGGCGAACCCCACGCCGTACGAGCCGGCCGGATTGTGCGACTTCCGGATCAGCCCGACCGGGTCGCCGAGCACGTCGGAGCGGCTGTCCGCGTCGTGGTACCCGGGCAGCTTCTTCTCCCCGGCGGCCAGCCCGTCGGCGAGGTCGCCGGCGCCGCCCTCCAGCTTGGTCAGCCCGTCCGCGAGCCGGTCGCTGCCGCTGCTGAGCTGGGCCAGCCCGCCGTCGAGCTGGCGGGCGCCGGTGGCGAGCCGGTACAGCCCGCCGCGGAGCTGGTCCGCGCCGTTCGCCGCCCCGCCCAGTCCGTCGCGCAGCTTGGCGCTGCCGTCGGCGAGGGTGGTGAGCCCGTCGGCGAGCTGGTCGACCTTGGCGCGGGCGGCGGCCACGTCGTCGGCGAGGTGCGGGGCCGCGGCGGCGACCTCGCGGGCGGTGGCGGCGACCTCGGTCATCTGCTTCCGCAGCGCCGCCAGGTCGGTCTTGTCGAGGGCGGCGGCCATCGCCTTGGCGGCGGTGACGGCCTTGTCGGCGGCCTGCCGGGCGGCGACGAGGTTCGGCTCGTCGGCCAGCTCGGGGTGGGCCTCGACCAGCGCGTCCAGCCGGTCGCGGACCTGCTCCGCCCGGGTCACCACCTGGTCCGCTTTCGCCGGCAGGGCGTCGATGCCGTCGGCGAGCGCCTGCGCGCCCTCGGCGACTCCGGTGACGGCGCGCTGGATGTCCGCGGCGTTCTTGCGCAGCAGCGGCTCGTACTTGTCGGCGGCCGCGTCCACCCGGGCGGCGGCCGCGCGGGTCCCGGTCGCCGCGCGGTTGGTGCCGTCGGCGATCTGCGCCGCGCCGGTGTAGAGCTGGTCGAGGCCGCCGGCCAGCTTGTCCGCGCCCTGCACGGACCTGTCGAGCCCGCTCGCGAGCTGCCCGGCGCCGTCTTCGGCAGTGCCCAGCCCGTCGGCGATCTTCCCGGCGCCGTCCTCGGAGGCGCCGAGCCCGTCGTGGATCTTCCCGGCGCCGTCGGCGGCGCGGCCGGTCTCCGCCTTGGCATCGGTGAACCCGATCAGCATCTTGTCGAAGTACGACGCGGCGGTGCTCTCCGCGGCGGCGGCCCGGATCTCGCTGAACGCGGAGCGGGCGAGCAGCCCGGACAGGTAGTTGGTGGCGTCGTCGTTGACCACCTTCAGCTCGCCCCGGCGGGCCGGCCGGTCCGGCTCGGGGCTGGCCGCCAGGGTGGCGGAGAAGTCCGCCGGGATGGCGAAGACCAGGTGGTAGCGGCCGCTGCGCAGGCCGGCGGCGGCGTCGTCGGAGTCGGTGACGGTCCAGCCGAAGACCTTGCGGTCGAGCAGTTCGTCGGTCAGGTCCCGGCCGGCGTGCACCTCGGTGCCGTCGCCGGCCTTGGCCGGCCGGTCGGCGTTGACCAGGGCGACCGGGATGCGGTCCAGGTTCCCGTACGGGTCCCAGAAGGCATAGAGGTAGAGGGCGCCGTAGAGCAGCGGGATGACGGTGAGGACGGCGAGCGCGGCGCGCGGCAGCCGGCCCCGGGTCATCCGGCGCAGCTCGAAGAGCGCGAGTCGAACGACACTCATGCGGTCACCTCGGGGGTCTGGTCCTGGGCCGCCCGGGGGGCGACGAGGGCGGCCGGGGGCAGGGACAACTCGGTGCGGGCGGGCAGGGTCGGGTCGCCGATCCGGTGGGTGATCGCGGCGGTGCCGGGCTCGACGGCGCGGGCGCTGGCGATGACGGCGTACCCCTGGTCGGCGAGGCGGGACAGGGCGGCCCAGATCCACTGCCGCTCGGGGGCGTCGGATCCGGCGTCCACGTCGTCGGCCACGATCAGGTTGGGGCCGCTCAGGCTGGCCAGCACCAGGCCGAGCACCTGACGCTCGACGGGGGTGAGGTCGCGGCCGTACCGGTCGGGGTCGAGCGGGGTGTCGGTGAAGCCCGCGCCGGCGATGGCGGCGGCGAAGGCGTCCCGCCGGTACGCCCGGCGGGCCCGGACGGCGGCGACCGGCACCAGCTGCCGGCGGCGGCGCGGCACCGGCCCGAGCAGCAGCAGCCGCTCCTGGATGTGCTCGGCCACGGTCAGCGTCGGGTCGGGTTCGTGCACCCCGGCGACCTGACCGAGCGCGGCCGGTCCGCGCCGGCGCAGCTCCCCGTGGGTGTGCGGGAAGCGGCCGGCCAGGGCGAGCAGCAGGGAGGTACGCCCGCTGCCGGGCGGCCCGGTCACCGCGTGCAGCTCGCCGGATTCGGCGGTGAGGTCGACGTCCCGGTACATCCAGCCTCGGCGGGTCCGCAGCCCCAGCCCGCTGGCCTCGACGATCTTCATCGTCCCATCCCGACCTCGTTGAACTGACTAGTCAGTATAAAAACATGGTCAGCATAGCCTCCAACGTCCGGTTCGAGGCCAGTCAGCGGGACGTGATCCCGGCCATGCCCGGCCGGACGCCGCTCAGAAGAGCACGGTGGCGAGCGTGCCGACCGGCCGGAAGCCGCAGCGCTCGTAGACCCGGCGGGCGGGCAGGTTGAAGTCGTTGACGTAAAGGCTGACCGTCGGCGCGACCCGGATCAACGCGTCCCGGACCACCGCCGCCATCGCCGCGGTGGCGATCCCCCGACCCCGCCACTCCGGCGCGACCCAGACCCCCTGGACCTGGGCGGTCCGCCGGGTCACCACGGCCAGCTCGGCCTTGAAGACCACCTTGCCGTCGACGAACCGGGCGTAGGCGCGGCCCGCGCGGACCAGGTCGGCCACCCGCCGCCGGTAGCCGCGCCCGCCGTCCTCGGCCAGCGGCGAGACCCCGACCTCCTCGGTGTACATGGCCACCGCCGCCGGGAAGAGCCGGTCGATCTCGCCCCCGCGCACCCGCCGCACCTCCGGGTCGCCCACCACCGCGGGCAGCGCGTCCGTGGCCAGCAGCGGCTGGTTGGGGCGTACGTCCCGGGCCGGCCCCCACTGCCCGGAAAGACGGTCCCAGAGGCCGAGCACCGCGTCCGCCCGCCCGACGATCGACGAGCAGAGCCGCTCCTCGGTGCCGAGCTGCTCGGCGAAGGCCGCGACCGCCGACTCGGTGGCGAGCACCGGGGTCAGGTTGCCGCCCAGCCAGCAGATCGACTCCAGGTTGCGCCGGGCGCCGTAGCCGAGGATCCGGCCGTCGGCCCGCCACCAGGCCAGCCCGCGGGCGGCGACCCGCTCGGCCACCTGCGCGCCCGCGAACGGATCGAGGTCGAGCAGCCGCTCGACCGCGCGGCGCTCCGATTCCCCCAGTTGACGTACCGGCACCGTCAGCACGGTTACCAGCCTGCCAGATCGGCCCGGTGGCGCGCGGGTCGACCTGAGGACCCGCTCAGCCAACCGGGACCGGCGCGGGCGCCGGCTCGGCCGGGCGGGACCGCCGCGCCCACCCCACGACGGGCGGCACCAGCAGCCCGAGCAGGAGGAACAGCGCGCCCAGCAGCAGCCAGCCCGGCACTCCCCAGCCGACCGCCAGGGTGGTGACCACCACCGGGGCGACCATCCCGCCGAGCTGCATGCCCATCCCGTACGCGCCCTGGTACTGCCCCTGCGCGTGGGCCGGGGCCAGGCCGAAGGAGATCCCCCAGCCCGCCGCCGCGTGCCACAGCTCGCCGATGACGTGCACGAACGCCCCGGCCAGCAGCAGCGCCACCGCGGCCGCGGCCGACACGCCCCCACTGGCGGCGAAGAGCCCGCAGGCGACCGCGATGACCGCGCCGGCCCGGCGGGCGGCCCGGGCCGCCCCGGCCAGGTCCTCGGTGCCGCGCGAGGCGCGGACCTGGAAGAGCACCACGATGACGGTGTTGACCAGCATGCAGCCCGAGACGAGCCAGTCCGGGGCGGCGGTGTGATCGGCGATCCAGAGCGGCAGGGCGATGTTGATCAGCCCGAAGTGCATCGAGAGCAGCCCGTCGAGGACGGTGAAGGCCAGGAAGGGGCGGTCGCGCAGGGCGATCAGCCGTGGCCCGTGCGTGGGCGCGGGGACCGGCGGTACGGCCGGCAGCCGGAGCAGGATCGCCGCCGCGAGCAGGTACGTCACGCAGTCGAGCAGGATCAGGGTCACGTACCCGGCCCGGCTGTCCGCGGCGAGACCGAAGCCGGCGACCACGGCGCCGACCGAGATCCCGACGTTGGTGACGGCCCGCAGCCAGGCCCGGGTACGCACCCGCTGGTCGGCGGGGACGGCCCCGGCGATCAGCGCGCCCCGCGCGCCCCGGCTGGCCGCGTCGGCGACCGCCATCAGCATGCCGACGACGAGGAAGGCCGGGAAGGACCGGACGGCGACCAGGGCGGCGGTGAAGGCGCCGGAGGCGAGCAGCGCGGCGAGCTGGATGCCGCGCGGGCCGTACCGGTCGGCGAGGTAGCCCATCGGGGTGCTGGCCACCAGGCTGACCAGCGCGGTAACGGTGAGGCCGAGGCCGACCTGGGCCACGGTCAGGCCGACCGAACGGGTCAGGAAGAGCGCGCTGACGGTCAGCCAGGTGCCCCGGCCGACGGTGTTGACCAGGGTGGAGAGGGCGAGGGTCCGGGCCGGGCCCGGTTCGGGAAGCAGGCGCACGTCGGCAGCTTAGCAAGACGTACGTACGGTTTGCGATCCTGCCCCGAATTCGTCTTGTCGTCGATGCGTTGCCGATATATCGTCGATGCATCAGCGACACTACGACGATGGGAGAGTCCGATGGGATTCCACGGACGGATGCACGCGATGCACGAGGCCCGGATGCGCGGCTTCGGCTTCCCCCCGTTCCCGCCCGGCCCGCCGTTCCCCCCGGGACCGCACGGTCACGGCGGGCGGGGCGGCCGGGGCGGTCGGGGCCGGGGGCGGCGGCCCAACGTGCGGGGCGCCGTGCTGGCCCTGCTCACCGAGCGGCCGATGCACGGCTACGAGATGATCCAGGAGATCGACTCCCGCACCGGCGGGGCCTGGCGACCCAGCCCCGGCTCGATCTACCCCACCCTCCAACTGCTGGAGGACGAGGGCGTCATCGTCGCCACCGACGGGTCGGGCGGCGGGCGCAAGCGGTTCGACCTCACCGACCAGGGGCGCGCGGAGGCCACCGAGGCGGCGCAGACCCCGCCCTGGGGGGAGTTCGCCGAGAACACGGTCAACAGCTGGCACGACATCCGGGACGCCGGCGCGCAGGCCATGAACGCGCTGCGCCAGGTGATGATGACCGGCACCGACGACCAGCGCGAACGGGCCGCCCAGGTGCTCGACGAGACCCGCCGCAAGCTCTACGCCATCCTCGCCGAATCCGAGTGACCACCGACCCACGTACGCGCAGAGGGCGGCCCTCCCCGACGGGGACGGCCGCCCGCTGCGACGGTGCGTCGGAACGTCAGTGCACGGTGACCCGGGGGCCGGGGACCATGTCGCGGAGCTCCTCGGGGATCTCGGCGCCCATCTCGTCGGCGATCCGCAGCGCCTCCTCGATCAGCGTCTCGACGATCTGCGCCTCCGGGACCGTCTTCACGACCTGGCCCTTGACGAAGATCTGCCCCTTGCCGTTGCCCGAGGCGACGCCGAGGTCCGCCTCGCGGGCCTCACCCGGGCCGTTCACCACGCAGCCCATCACGGCGACCCGCAGCGGCACCGGCAGCCCCTCCAGGCCGGCGGTGACCTCCTCGGCCAGCTTGTAGACGTCGACCTGGGCCCGGCCGCAGGACGGGCAGGAGACGATCTCCAGGCCCCGCTCGCGCAGGCCCAGCGACTCCAGGATCGCGTTGCCGACCTTGATCTCCTCCACCGGCGGGGCCGACAGCGAGACCCGGATGGTGTCGCCGATCCCCTCGGCCAGCAGCGCGCCGAAGGCCACCGCCGACTTGATGGTGCCCTGGAACGCCGGGCCGGCCTCGGTCACGCCCAGGTGCAGCGGGTAGTCGCATTGCTCGGCGAGCTGGCGGTACGCCCGGATCATCACCACCGGGTCGTTGTGCTTGACCGAGATCTTGATGTCCCGGAAGCCGTGCTCCTCGAAGAGCGAGCACTCCCAGAGCGCCGACTCGACCAGCGCCTCGGCGGTGGCCTTGCCGTACTTGGCGAGCAGCCGCTTGTCCAGCGAGCCGGCGTTGACGCCGATCCGGATCGGCACCCCGGCGTCGCCGGCCGCCCTGGCGATCTCCTTCACCTTGTCGTCGAACTGCCGGATGTTGCCCGGGTTGACCCGGACGGCCGCGCAGCCGGCGTCGATCGCGGCGAAGACGTACTTCGGCTGGAAGTGGATGTCGGCGATCACCGGGATCTGCGACTTCTTGGCGATGGCCGGAAGCGCCTCCACGTCGTCCTGGCTGGGCACGGCGACCCGGACGATCTGGCAGCCGGACGCGGTCAGCTCGGCGATCTGCTGGAGCGTGGCGTTGACGTCGGCGGTGAGGGTGGTGGTCATGGACTGCACCGAGACCGGCGCACCCCCACCGACCGGTACGGAGCCGACCATGATCTGGCGGCTGACCCGACGCGGGGCGAGCGGCGGCGGCGGTACGGGGGGCATACCGAGACTGACAGCGGTCACTTCAGCACTCACCTTGGGAAGAGCGTGATCGGGTTGACGACGTCCGCGGTGATGGTCAGCAGCGTGAACACGCCACCGATCAGGATCACCGCGTACGTGATGGGCATGAGCTTGAGGTAGTCGACGCGGCCCGGGTCGGGACGGCCCAGCCGGGCGAAGAGCCAGGACCGGGCCCGCTCGAACCAGGCGATGGCGATGTGCCCGCCGTCCAGCGGGAGCAGCGGCAGCAGGTTGAACACGCCGATGAAGAAGTTCAGCGAGACGAAGAGCATGAAGAAGATCAACCAGGCGTTGTTCTCCACGGCCTCGCCGCCGAGCCGGCTGGCGCCGACCACGCTGATCGGGGTGTCCACGTCCCGCTCGCCGCCGGTGATGGCGGTCCAGAGGGCGGGGACCTTCTGCGGGATGCGCTGCATGGCGTGCACGGTCTCCACCGCCATGGTGCCGGTGAAGTCCGCGGTCGCGCCGAACGCGCCGACCGGCCCGTACGTCAGCCGGGCCGGGGTGCTGGGCTGGAGCGCGACGCCGAGCGCGGAGACCGCGGCGGTGGCGCCCTTGGGGTCGTCCAGCGGCGGGCGCTGCACGGACGCGAGGTCGACGGTGGCGGTGGCCGGTGTGCCGTCGCGCACGTACTCGACGGTGGCGGTGCCCGGCTTGGTGCCGCGTACCACGTCCAGCATGTCGCCCCAGCTGCTCACCGGCCGGCCGTTGACGGCGGTGATCCGGTCGCCGTCGCGGAGCTGGGCCTTGGCGGCCGGGCTGACCGGGTCGCCGGCCTGGCAGGCGCGGTTGGCGTTCTCCACCACCACGCAGGGGGCGAGGGAGACGACCGCGGGCTGGGCCCGGAACTCCTGCTCCGTGCTGGGGAAGTCCGGGTTGGGCAGGCCGGCGGACATGGCGATGACCCAGAGCGCGACCAGGGCCAGCGCGAAGTGGGTGATCGAGCCTGCGGACATCACGATCGTCCGCTTCCAGACCGGGTAGCGCCACATGGCCCGCGGCTCGTCGGCCGGGTCGACGTCGTCGTCCTGCGGCGTCATCCCGACGATCTTGCAGAAGCCGCCGAGCGGGATGCCCTTGACGCCGTACTCGGTCTCCCCCCGCCGGAACGACCACAGCGTCGGGCCGAAGCCGACGAAGTACCGGGTGACCTTCATCCCGAAAGCCTTGGCGGTGAGCATGTGCCCCGCCTCGTGCAGGCTCACCGAGATGAGGATCGCCAGGGCGAAGAGCACCACCCCGAGCAGGTTTGCCATCAAGCTCCTTCCACCGACGCCGCGATGATCTCCTGGGCGTGCGTTCGTGCCCACGACTCGGCGGCGAGCACGTCCTCGACGGTACCTGGTTCGGCGAAGTCCGGAGCGTCCTCCAACACCCGCTCGAGGGTGTCGACGATGCCGAGGAACGGCAGCCGCCCGGCGACGAAGGCCGCCACGCACTCCTCGTTGGCCGCGTTGTAGATCGCCGGCCGGCAGCGCCCGGCCGCACCGGCGGCCTTGGCCAGCGCGACCGCCGGGAACGCGGCGTCGTCCAGGGGGAAGAACTCCCAGGTGTGTGCCTTCGTCCAGTCGACCGCGGCGGCGGCCCCCGGCACCCGGTCCGGCCAGCCGAGGCCGAGCGCGATGGGCAGCCGCATGTCCGGCGGGCTGGCCTGCGCGAGGGTCGAGCCGTCGGCGAACTCGACCATCGAGTGGATCACCGACTGCGGGTGGACCATCACCTCGATGTCGGCATAGGGCACGTCGAACAGCTCGTGCGCCTCGACCACCTCCAGCGCCTTGTTGACCATGGTGGCGGAGTTGATCGTGACGACGGGACCCATGTTCCAGGTCGGGTGGGCGAGGGCCTGCGCGGGCGTGACCTCGGTCAACTCGTCGCGGCGCCGGCCCCGGAACGGGCCGCCGCTGGCGGTGACCACCAGCCGCCGCACCTCGCCGCGGGTGCCGCCGCGCAGGCACTGCGCCAGCGCCGAGTGCTCCGAGTCGACGGGAACGATCTGCCCCGGCCGCGTCACCGCGGCCTTCACCAGCGGGCCGCCGGCGACGAGGGACTCCTTGTTCGCCAGGGCGAGGGTACGGCCGGCGCGCAGCGCCGCGAGGGTGGGCGCCAGCCCGAGCGAGCCGACCACCCCGTTGAGCACCACGTCACACGGCCACCCGGCCAGTTCGGTCATCGCGTCGGGCCCGGCCACGATCTTGGGCAGCTTGAAGTCGCCGGTGGCCCAGCCGCGCCGGCTCGCCTCGGCGTAGAAGGCGAGCTGGAGGTCCTGCGCGGCGGACGCCTTCGCCACCCCGACCGCCTCCACGCCCAGTTCGAGGGCCTGCGCGGCGAGCAGCTCGACGTTGCCGCCGCCCGCGCCGAGCGCGACCACCCGGAACCGGTCGGGGTTGCGCCGGACTATGTCGATGGCCTGGGTACCGATCGAGCCGGTGGACCCGAGCAGGACGAGGTCGCGGGGAGAGGTCACCCGGCCATTCTTCCCCAGGCGTCCTGAACGCCCGCTGGGAGCCTCACTCCCCGCTGTCCGGTTCCTCCACCGGCGCCTCCTCGTCGAGCAGATCGGCCGGGTCGAACGAGAACGCGAGCTGCGCGGTCCACGGCTCGTCGTGCCACCCGCCGGATCGCACACCACGTGCGTTGCCGGCCCACGGCGCTGCCGGCGCTACGGCGTCGGGGGCCGGACCCGGTCGGGCGCCTGCGGTCCCTGCTCGCCGGACGGCTCGACCGGTGCGGTGGGCCGGGTGGGCGCGGCGGGGATGTGGGCGGCGAACAGGGCGGCGAGCTGGCGGTCCTGCTCGGGGGTGAGCGACCCGCGTGGGACGTCCCAGACCGCGAGGTTGCCGGGCTGCCAGAGCAGGTAGGCGAACGGCCGCACGGTGACCCGGCCGAAGGCCGCCCAGCTGACGCAGGACCGGGCGTACGCCGAACTCCACGCGACCCCGTCGTCGTCGAAGCGGTAGCTACGCGGCTGGAACCAGGCGGCGGGCAATCGCCGGACCGCCTGGCCGGGGAGAAGGAGGACCTTGAGCATCCAGCCGATACCGACGCCGAGTCCGAGGCAGCCGCAGAGGTAGGTCCACGCCGGCTCCGCGGTCAGCGCGGCGACGCCCGCGGCGGCCGTCACCAGGCCGGTGACGAAGTGTGTGGCGCCACTGCGGACCGTGCTGGCGGCGACGAGCCGTCGGGCGTACCCCCGGTCGCGCTGATGAGTGAATTCGATCTCCACGGCCGCCGACCCTACCGATCAACGGGCCTTACCGGTGTCCCGCGACGTCCGGGGGCCGCCGTCGTCAGCGCAGGTCCACCCGCACCGGTGGCAGAGGATGAGCGGGACGGGGTGTCCCTGGCCGAGCTGAGCCGGCACGTCGCCGCCCGCCCGACCTGGCGGTGTCGGGTCTGCGCCGCTCCCTGGCCCTGCCAGCCCGCCAAACTCGGCCTGCGCACCGAGTACGCCCACGACCGACCCGGCTTGGCCGTCTACCTCTGCCTGCTGATGCACGACGCGATCGCCGACCGGCTGCACCCGCCCCGACCAGGTCGATCCGGCAGAATTCTTCGCCCGCTTCCTCGGCTGGACCCGGCCCTGGCCCACGGTCCGCTAGGCAGCAGCCCGCGTCGGCGTCCCGCCCTTCGCCCTTTCGCCGCGGAAGACCAACCCTCGTCCGCGAAGGTGGGAGATCAGCTCGTCGCGCTGCTCCGCCGACAGGTCCACCGTCGTGACGGGAAGGAACTGCGCCTTGTTGAGCCGGAGAAGCAGCTGGTCCGGCATCAGCTCCACATCCATCACCGCCTCCCACCGAAACAGGGTGTCCAACTTCTCGGTCACCCGGCGTATCCCGTCGTCGCTGATTTCCCAGGTGCCCGGGGTGCCGAAGAGGTGCCAGCTGACGCGGACCGCCCGGCGGATCGACAGCAGCGGGAACAGCCACAGGCCACACACCGCGATGGCCGCCCAGCCGACGGCGAACGCCGGGTCGTCGAGCAACACCGCCACGACAGCAGCCACAGCGGCGAGAGCGCCGACGCTTCGCGTGAGAAGCATGGCGCGGCGGGACGCCCGACGGGTCGCGGCGACCAGTCGGCGGCGGTCAGGAACGTAGTCGAACCGCATGATCATGATTGCGGACGATAGACGTGAACCGCTGCTCGTCGCTCTCCCCCGAACGGCTACGACTCGGCGCGCAGCACAAAGGTCTCCAGTTCGGCCCCGGCGTACCAGTCGGTGCGGACGCCGAGGTGGGTCATGCCGAGCCGCCGCGCCACCGCCATCGACGCGTCGTTGCCCGCCATCACCACCGCGTAGACCTGCCGGGCGCCGGTCGCGAACTCCCGGTCGAGCACCGCCCGGGCCGCCTCGGTGGCGTAGCCGTGCCCCCAGGAGTCGGGGTGCAGGTGCCAGCCGACCTCGATGTCGTCGGTGGGGGTGACGCCGTCTCGGCCCGGCAGCGCCTTGAGCAGCACACTGCCCGCCGCCCGACCCGCGTTGCGGGGCTCGATCGCCCAGATGCCGTACCGGTCGCCGCACGGGGCGTACCGGTCCAGCCAGGACCGGACCCGCTCCGCCGCCTGCGCCGGGTCGGTCATCCGCCCCGATCCCCCGCCCAACCAGCGCATCACCTCGTCCCGCGAGTAGATGTCGTAGATCCGGTCCAGGTCCGCCTGGTCCTCGGTCCAGTCGCGGACCACCAGGCGGTCGGTCGAGACGATCGTCATGTCGGCGGATGGTAATGCGTGCCGGCTCGCCCCACAGGGAAGGAGATCCCGATGGGCGAGGGATGGCGGCGGGCGAAGCGGATCACCAGCGCGGCGTTCCGGCCGCTGTGTGGCCGGGATCTCTCGCTGCACGCCGCCGCGATCACCTTCTACGGGGCGATCGCGGTGGTGCCGGTGGCGCTGCTGGCGATCTGGCTGACCGGGCTGGTCGCCGGGGCCGACCGGGTCCGCCGGCTCACCTCGTACGCGATCAACACGCTGCCTACCGACATCGGCGCCAACCGGGCGGTGGCGGCGCTGGTCGATGCCGGGGTGGGGTTGACCCCGCTGCTGGCGCTGGCCTCGCTGCTGCCGGCCTCGCTGTACGGCGAGGGGCTGCGCCGGGCCTTCGTCTCGGTCGCCGAGCCGGGCGGCGAGAACGGGGCGCTGGTCGGCTGGCGCGGTCGGCTGCTGCTGCTGTCGATCCTGCTGGCCCTGCCGCTCACCACCCACCTGGTCCGGCGGGGCGGCTGGATCGGCGCGCTCGGCGTGGTGCTGTCCTTCCTGGCGACGTGGCTGGTGCTCACGCCGGTGCTGATGTGAGTCTTCCGGGTGGTCGGCCCGGCCGCGCCGGACTGGCTGGCGACGCTGGGGATGGGCCCGTTCACCGCGGCGAACCTCTCCGGCTTCCTGCATGGTTTCGTGCTCTTCTGCTCCCTGCCGCTGAACCTGGGCGTGCCGTTCGGCGGCCTCGATGAGGTCGGCGGCGGCGTCGCCGTGATCCTCTGGCTCTACCTCTTCCACGTGATCGTGCTGGCCGGTTACTCGGCGACGCTGGCGCTGAGCCGTTGGCGGGCCGTGCGGGTCGCGGCGCGCGGGTCGGCGGACTCGCGGATGCCGTAGCGGCGGTAGACCTTGGCGAGGGGGCCGGGGGCCCGGCGGTGACCGCCCGGTGTGCTGCCGATCGAGGTCGGGTACGCCTTCTCTCCGCCTGGACCCGCATCTACGGCCTGGTCGCGATGGAGGTCTCCGACCACCTGGCCTGGGCGGTGGACGAGCCGGAGGCGCTCTTCGAGACCGAACTGGTCGGTCTGCTCGCCCAGCTCCGGCCGGCGAACCCCTCCCCGCGAGCGGCCGCCCGGCACTAGGCTGCCCGGGCATGAGCGAAGCGAGTGAGCTGCCCGCCCGCGCCGACGTGGTGATCGTCGGATCCGGGCACAACGGTCTGGTCTCGGCGATCCTGCTGGCCCGCGCCGGCCTCGACGTGCTGGTGCTGGAGGCGGCCGAGGTGATCGGCGGGGCGACCCGCACCGAGAATCCGTTTCCGAAGGTGCCGGAGCTGCGCCACTCGACCGGGTCGTACCTGCTCGGGCTGATGCCGCCGGAGCTGCTCGCCGCGCTCGACGTGCGCATCCCGGTGCTGCGCCGCGACCCGCACTACTTCCTGCCCACCCCGGGCGGGCTCGGCTCGCCGTACCTGCTCTTCGGCAGCGACACCGCCGCCACCCGGCGGCAGCTCGCGGAGTTCTTCTCAACCGCCGACGTGGCCGCCGACGACGCCCTCCAGGCCGAGCTGGCCGCGCTCCGGGAGGACCTGGCGCCGGCCTGGCTGACCGAGCCGCTGCCGGTGGAGGAGACCGCCGAGCGGTACGTCCGGCCGGCGCTGCGACAGGCCTTCGTCGACCTGGTCCGCGGCTCGGTGGCCGACTACCTGGCCCGCTTCGACTTCCGCTCCGAGCTGCTGGTCAGCATGTACGCGGTCACCGACGGCCTCTCCGGGCTCAACGCCGGCCCGGACGACCCGGGCACCGGGCACAACTTCCTGGTGCACAACATGTGCCGGCTTCCCGGCGCGGGCGGCACCTGGATGATCGCCGAGGGCGGCATGGGCACCGTCTCGCGGACGTTCGCCGAGGCCGCCCGCACCGCCGGGGCGACGATCCGGACCGGCACGCCGGTCACCGCGATCACCCTCGACGGTGGCGCGGCGTCCGGTGTCGTGCTCGCCGACGGGCGGACGGTGGGCGCCTCCGTGGTGCTGGGGGCCTGCGACCCGTACCGGTTGATGGACCTGCTGCCCGACGGCGCGCTGCCGGCGCCGCTCGGCGAGCGGATGGCGGCGGTCCGCCGTCCCGGCACCACGCTCAAGCTGAACCTGGCGCTGACCGGGCTGCCCCGCTTCTCCTGCCTGCCGGCGGACGCGCCGAGCCCGTTCGGCTCGACCATCCACCTGCTGCCCGGCTCGGCGTCGCTGGTCGGGGCCGGCGGCGAGTCGCCGATGGCGGCGCTGCGCGCGATGTGGGCGGACGTGCAGGCCGGCCGGCTGCCCGAGGAGCCGACCATCGAGTGGTACCTGCACACCACCGTCGACCCGTCGCTGTCGGACCCGGCCGGGCACCACTCCTCGGCGCTCTTCGTCCAGTCGGTCCCCTACGAGCTGGCCGGCACCACCTGGGACGAGGCGCTGCCCGGCTACGTGTCCCGCCTGATCGAGATCTGCGAACGCTACGCCCCCGGCGCCGGCGACCTGATCGCCGACGCGGTGCCGCTCCCGCCGCCCGGCATCGAGGCGCACTTCGGCATCACCGGCGGCCACATCCACCACGTCGACAACACCGTCTCGTTCACCGACCGCATGCCGTACGCCACCGGCGTCGACGGGGTCTACGCCGGCAGCGCCGGCTGCCACCCCGCCGGCAGCGTCATCGGCGCCGCCGGCCACAACGCCGCCCGCCGCATCCTCACCGACCTCGGTCGCTGACCTCCCCGCCGGCTTCGGCGGAGAAACGGGGCAGGTCGCCGGGGCGGCGGATGAGAGAGAGGCCGACGAGCAGCAGGTAGAGGAGGAGGCTGAGGATCGGGTCGACGAAGACGAAGGCGAAGGCGATCAGATAGAGCGGTGGGCGCAGCAGCAGTCGCCGCGCGACCGCCCGGGCCAGCCGAGGATCCAGGTCGGGGTGGAGCAGCCGGTGCCGCCGAGCCCACCACCAGCTCAGGTTGAAGAAGAGCGACTCACCGAGCACGGTGCCGACGTAGAGGGCGGCGGTCAGCCGTTGCTCGGCCGCGCTGCCGCGCAGGTTGTCCGAGAGCAGGTCGGCGGTGAACGGGATCGCGGCCACGAAGAGCAGCAGGAGCAGGTTGAACACCAGCAGCACCTGATCCACCCGGACCACGTACCGCCACATGTTGTGGTGGCCGAGCCAGATCTGGCCGGCGATCCCGAAGGTGATCACGTACGCCAGGTAGGACGGCCAGGCGTGGGCGAGGGCGTCGGGGAGCTCCCTCCCGCCGGCCCTGGCCGGGCCGTACTGGAGCAGCTCGACGGCCATCACCGTCAGCACGACCGCGAAGATCCCGTCGCTGAACGTCTCCACCCGGGACGGGTCCCGGGCCATCTCCCGGTCCCGCCGGTACCGGTACTCCCTCTCTTCTCCGCCTGCCGCCGTCACGCCCCGCCCCGCTCTCGCTGGTGTCCGGTCGGTGCCGGTCTGCGACTTTCGCCACCCACCACCACTGCATAATCGCGCAGGGCGGGGCCGCGCGGGCGCGGATCGGAGGTGCGGCCGTCGCGCCGTCGGCGCGCCGGCCCGGTCGTCAGCTGAGCGCCTCGCCAGCGGGGGCGGGGGTCTGCTCGTCGGCGCGGTGGGCGCGGATCTTGTGGCCGACGCTGGTGAGGCAGCGACCGCTGGACAGGTCGAACCTCCAGCCGTGCAGCTGGCAGGTGAGCTGCTCGCCCTCCACGATGCCGAACCGGCTCAGGTCCGCCTTCAGGTGCGGGCAGCGGCGCTGCACCACCCAGCCGTCCAGCGTGATGTCCTCGGCGTCGACGGCCCGCTCGTGCTCGTCGTACCAGCCCTCGGCGTACTGGAGGCGCTCCTCGGAGAGGCACTTGAAGAAGGCGTAGACGAACTCGTTGTACTGGCCGATCCGGGCCGCGGAGAAGCGGCAGGAGAGGAAGAGCGAGTTGACCCAGTCCACCTCGCCGATGTGCAGCAGGTGCTCGATCAGCGCCCGCTCGGTGCGGAACCGGTAGCGGACCTTCTCGTCCGCGTACGGCCGGACCTCCTTGCCCGGGAAGTCCACCACGATGGACTCGACGCTCTCGCCGTCGTAGCCCACGAGGTCGAAGCGGACCGGGCCGCCGACCCCCTTGGCCAGGTAGATCGACTCGTCCAGCAGCGGCTCGATCCGGCGCTTCATCTCGCCGAGCACGTCCACCTCGGGGTGCCGCCACGACGCCTTCTCCGCCTCGATGACCGGGCGCTTGCGCTCCCGCATCTCCTCCAGGTGGGCGACCTTGTCCGCGAAGAACTCCTCCACCGGCACCGGGTGGGTGGTGGTCGCGCCCTCGGTGGTGATCTCGGCGACGCTGCCGGGCAGCAGCACGATGCCGTTGGTGCCGCCGACCTTGGCGTACTCCGCCAGGAAGACCGACTGGTCGGGGAAGATGTTGCCCTCGTCGCCGTGGATGTCGTTGAACTGCCACAGCGCGTCATCGAGGAAGCAGGGCGGCCCGGCGATCGGGAAGACGTGGTCGGCCTTCAGGTCGTCGATGTAGCGCCAGGTGCGGTCGAACTGCCGGTCCCGCTTCTGCTTGCCGAACGCGGTCTTGGCCGCCTGCGGCAGCTCGTAGACCATCGGATACCAGATCGCGCCGGAGAACTGGAGCAGGTGCGCGTGCACGTGACCCAGCTCGGCGAAGACGGTCAGGTCCGTCGGGCGGGCGTCGTTCTGGTTGAGCAGCCGGACGCCGTCGTACTCCACCCAGAGCGAAGAGTCACCGATCGGGCCGTCGGTCGGGCTGGTCAGCGCCTGGATCATGATCTTCAGGCCGCCGGGCAGGTCCACGACCTGCTCGTTCGGCGCCTTGAGGAACTTCGTGAAGCCCAGCTCCCGCAGCTCGTCCTCCATCTCCGAGGTGGGGAACTCGGGGAGCAGGACGGTCGCGTCCTTCGAGACGTGGTCGCGCAGCTGCTTGGCGTCGAAGTGGTCCCGGTGCAGGTGCGAGACGTACAGATAGTCGACCTGACCCAGGGTCTCCCAGTCCAGCAGCGAATTGTCCGGAAAAGGGAACCAGGAGGCGAAGTAGGCCGGATTGACCCACGGGTCGCACAGGATGCTGCCCGCGGCCGTGTCGATCCGCATGCTGGCATGTCCCGTACCGGTCACTCGCACCGCAGTCCCCCTCAAAAAGACAATCAAGGTGTACGTCAAGACGCTACCTGAGGCAGTGTGGTCGCCGACCCGCGACGCCGCTAGTGCCGATCCGCCCCGCCGACCAGGGTCCGACGACCCTGGCCGGATCAGCCCTCGACCGTGCCGGTCCACCTCCGCCACTCCGGCGCGGCCGCCCGCCAGCTCTCCAGCAGGGCGGGGATCTCGTCGACCGGGGCGGCCAGGCTCACCCGCTGCTCGCCGGTGACGGCGTGGTCGGCGTCGTGGTTCAGGGTGTCCTCGCTGCAACAGGTGCAGATCGCCGCGAAGCTGCTCCACGGCTCCGCCCCGTAGTCCCGCTCCTCGAAGACCGCGACCAGGGCGCGCACATCGTCCGCCCGGGCCACGTCGACCCGGACCACCGAGGTCGGGAGCGCAGACTCCCGCCACAACAGCAGCTCGTCGAAGACGGGGTAGCTACGGCCGTCGACCTCCCGCCGCCCCTTTGGTTCGCCGTCGTGCACCACGATCTCGCCGAACCGGCGCCCCGACTCCGGTGTGGGCACGCTCAACACCCGGGCCCGGGTCGGGCAGAGCCGGCGCGTCCAGACCACCTCGGCGGGCCCGGTCGGGTTGAGCCGGACCAGGCCCGGCCCGAGATCCTCGGCGATCTCGCCCTCGCCGTCGGGCAGGTCCACCCCGAAGCCCCGCCAGGCGTCCCGGGCGGTGGCCCAGTCCTCCATGATCGTCGCCGCGATGCCCAGGTTCCAGAACGCCGGGTCCTGGCTGTCCCGCTCCGCCCGCGCCGCCGCCTCCCGGCCCAGCTCGTACGCCTTCGCCCAGTTGCGCAGGAACTTGTGCGCCAGCGCCGCGTCGTACCACCAGATCCCGGCACCGGAGTGGTCCGGGTGCCGCCGCGCCAGCCGCTCCAGCAGCTCGGCGGCGACCGGCCAGTTCTCCGCCTCCCACGCCTCGTACGCCGTCTTCAGTACCTCACGGTCGTCCGCGCGGGTCATGCCGTCCCCCAGACAGGTCGGACCCTGCGCCGGGGCCGGCGCGGGGCGTGCCAGACTAACCGGAGATCCGATCGCGAGGGAAGGACCGACAGTGGCAGGAAGCGAGCCGGTAACCGCGCCAGATCAGCACAAGCCCGGGCACCGCAAGTCCGGGCGGATCGGGGCGGTGCTCTCGGCGGTGGCGTTGGTGCTCATGGCGCTCTGCGGCAACCACGAGGGCAAGGTCGAGGACATCTGGCTGGTCGGGCTCGCCGTGCTGCTGCTGGCCATCGTCATCGGCGACTCGGTGCTGCGCCGCAACGGCCTGCGGCACTGACCCGGCCCGGCGCCCAGGACCAGCAACGCGCGAAGGCCCGCCCCCGTCGGGGGGCGGGCCTTCGTCGTCGTACCGGCTCAGCGGCCGAAGAGGATGTCCTGCACGTCCTTGAGGGCGGCGTCGACCTCGGCTTCGAAGTAGCCACCGGGCACCAGGCCGAAGCGCAGGGTGTCCAGGTCCTTCGGGTTGACCGGCATCGGATTGCGGCCCTGCATGCCGCCGAGCAGGCTCTCGAAGAAGCGGTCCACCTGGTCCGGGTCGTAGCCGCTGCCGAAGCGGCGCACCTGGAAGCTGCGCCGGATCTGGTCGACCCGGTAGAGGTCGCTGCCGGGCGGGCCGGCCATCGGGGGGCCGACCATCGGCGGGCCACCGACCGGCGGACCGGCCATCGGCGGACCCCCGCCCATGCCCTGCTGCGGCAGGGCCGGCGGGCCGGCCGGGCCACGGCCGCGCATGTCCCGCAGCTCCCGTTCGGACATCCGGATCTCGGCGGTCATGTCGGCACGCCCGTGCCGGCCGGCCTCGAAGCCGTCGAAGCGCTGGTCGTCCTGGCCGTACCCGCCCGGCTCCTGGCCGTACCCGCCGGGCTCCTGGCCGTACCCGCCCGGCTCCTGGCCGTACCCGCCAGGGCCCGGGGGCAGGCCGCGCGACGGCGGGCCGCCGTGTCCCATCGGGGCGCCCGGACCCATCGGGCCGGGGCCACCCGGGCCGCGCGGCGCGTCGTACCCGCCACGGGGGGCGTCGTACCCGCCGGCGAAGGCGCCGGTCGGCTCGTCGTACCGGCCGTAGCGGTCGGCGGGCGGGCCGGCCTGCGCGGGCATCGCCCGGGGCGGCATCGGCGGCTGCGGCACCGGCGACAGGCCGCGGTCGTCGCGCATCGGCGGGCCGAGCCGGTCGCCCATCCGGGGATCGCCGCCCCGCCCACCGGGGACGCCCCCGCGCTCCTCCAGCTCGGCCAGCTGCCGCTCGACCCGGTCCAGGTGCAGGTCTACCTGCCACTCGTCGTAGCCGTTGAAGCGGACCCGGAAGACGACGTCGTGGACCTCCTGGGAGGCCACGGGCGCGCCGACCGGCTGGCCGGCGAGGGTCGCCTCGACCCGGTCCAGGAAGGCGTCCACCTCGTCGACCTTGTATCCCCGGCGGAGCGCCTTACGCCGGAAACGCTGACCCTGACTCGCCACTATGTCTCCTGGTCTCGTTCGCTACGCCCGGTCACGCCGTTGCTTCGCACGGCGGGTCGGTGTCCCTGTCCTCGGCGGCGGCGAGCTGCCCACACGCGCCGTCGATTTCGCGTCCCCGGGTGTCCCGCACCGTGGTCGACACCCCGGCGTCGCGCAACCGCCGGACGAACTCCCGCTCGACCGGCTTCGGGCTGGCGTCCCAGCGGCTGCCCGGAGTCGGGTTGAGCGGGATGAGGTTCACGTGGGCCAGCTTGCCGGCCAGCAGCCGTCCGAGCAGATCGGCTCTCCACGGCTGGTCGTTCACGTCCTTGATCATCGCGTACTCGATCGACACGCGACGCCCCGTCGTGGCCGCGTAGTCCCACACCGCGTCCAGCACCTCGGACACCTTCCAGCGCTGGTTGACCGGGACGAGTTCGTCGCGCAGCTCATCATCGGGGGCGTGCAGCGACAACGCAAGAGTCACTGAGAGTTCTTCGCTGGCCAGTCGGCGGATGGCCGGAACCAGCCCCACCGTGGAAACGGTGATGTGGCGCTGGGACAGGCCGAGCCCCTCGGGGGCGGGGGCGACCAGCCGGCGGATCGCCCCGACGACCCGCGAGTAGTTGGCCAGGGGCTCGCCCATGCCCATGAAGACGACGTGTGACAGCCGCGGCGGCGACCCGGCGACCGCGCCGGAGGCGGCCACCCCGGCCAGGTAGACGGCCTGGTCGACGATCTCGGCGGTGGAGAGGTTGCGGGTCAGCCCGGCCTGGCCGGTGGCGCAGAACGGGCAGGCCATGCCGCAGCCGGCCTGGCTGGAGATGCAGACGGTGACCCGGTCCGGGTAGCCCATCAGCACGCTCTCCACCAGCGAACCGTCGTGCAGCCGCCACAGCGCCTTCCGGGTGGCCCCGTCGTCGCAGGCCAGCTCGCGTACCGGGGTGAGCAGGGCGGGCAGCAGCGACCCGGCGAGCCGCTCCCGGGTGGCCGCCGGCAGGTCGGTCATCTGCGCGGGGTCGCGGACCAACCGGCCGAAGTAGTGGTTGGAGACCTGCTTGGCGCGGAAGGCCGGCTCACCGAGCTCGGTGACGAGCGCCTGCCGACCCGGCAGGTCCAGGTCGGCGAGGTGACGGGGAGGCATCGCGGGCCGGCGGCCGCGGGCGTCGGGGTCTACGGAGATCAGTGGCAGGCTCGTCATGGCGCGTCCAGTCTGACACGCCGGGAGCGGGACGCCGCCGTCCGTCCGTGCCGAATCGGCCCCGACCGCGCGGAGGAGGCGCGCCAGCCGACGTGATTCATGCCTCAGCCCACCACCGGCACGAGGACCGCCAGCAGCAGGTACGCCGTCGGCACCGCGAAGAGGATCGAGTCGAGCCGGTCCATCAGGCCGCCGTGCCCGGGGAGCAGGTTGCTCATGTCCTTCACGCCGAGATCCCGCTTGATCATCGACTCGGCGAGGTCACCGAGGACCGCCGCGCAGGAGATCGCCACCCCGAACAGCGCGCCCCACCAGGGGGGCACGTCGAACAGCAGCCAGATCAGCAGGGCACTGCCGGCGGCCGCCGCGGTGACCGACCCGGCGAAGCCCTCCCAGGACTTCTTCGGGCTGATCGAGGGCGCCATCGGGTGCTTGCCGAACGCCACGCCGGCCGCGTACCCGCCGGTGTCGGAGAGGACCACGGCGACCAGGGTGACCAGCACCCGCAGGCGGCCGTCCCCGGGGGCGGCGGCCAGCATCGCCGCGAAGCCGCCGAGGAAGGGCACGTACACCGCGATCAGGGTGGCCGCGGTGAGGTCGCGCTGGTAGTTGCCCGGGCCGTCGCCCAACCGCCAGATCATCGTGCCCAGCACGGTGACCAGCAGGCCGAGGCTCAGCGCGTCCGGGCCGGCGAACCAGCCCAGGCCGACGGTGATCGCCCCGCCGGCGACCAGCGGGACCAGCGGCGGATGGGCCCCGCCACGGCGCACCGCGCGGGCCATCTCCCAGGTGCCGACCGCCACGGCGGCGACCACGACACCGAGGAACGCCGGCGGGTAGAGGAAGAGCGGCACCAGGATCGCCGCGCCGAGGCCGACCCCGACCGCGATCGCGGCCGGCAGGTTCCGGCCGGCCCGGCTCGGCGCGGGCTGCTGGGTGGGCGGCCGGTCGGCGCTGGCCCGCCGCCGCCCCCGGGAGGGGCGGCCCGACGGCCGCTCGGGTTCCGGGTCAGGTTCGTCCCGGATCGGGGCGATCTGGGCGGTCGGGTACTCGTCGTCCGGCGGGCCGGGCCGGTCACCCCACGGCCCGCCCCCGGGGTGGCGCCGGTCCAGGCCGGCCGGATGGCGGGGGCCGCCGTCGCGCAGATCCCGCTCGTCGCGGCCGGCAGGGCGGTAGCCGGCGCGGTCGGGCCCGCCGTCCTGGTAGCCGGCGCGGTCGGGCCCGCCGTCCCGGAAGCCAGCACGGTCGGGCCCGCCGCCCCGGAAGCCAGCACGGTCGGGCCCGCCGTCCCGGAAGCCAGCACGGTCGGGCCCGCCGCCCCGGTAGCCGGCACGGTCGGGCCCGGCGTCCCGGTAGCCGGCGCCCCACCGGGGGCCGTCGTCAGGGTCGGCGTCCCGGTAGCCGCGGTCGGCACCGTGGATCCGGTCGTCGGGGTGGCCGAGGTCGGCACGGTCGGGGACCCGGCGACCGGGGGCGGCGTCACGCCGGTCGCGGTACGGGTGGCCCGGGCCGTCGGTGGCCCGGTCCGGGCGGCCGTTGGCGCGGCCGGGACGCTCGTCGTACGGGCCGGGCCGACGGCCGGCGACGTCCGGCCGGGCGTACGGGTCGCCGGCCGGGCCGGGATACGGGTCGGCCGCGGGTCGGGCCCGGCCGGGCGGCTCGGCGTACAGCTCGGGGTTGGCGCCCGGACGACGCCACGGCCCGGGCTCGAGGTCAGACTCGGGCCAGGGCAGCGCGGGCGGACGGTCCGGTCGGTCCCAGCCGCGGGGCTCGGCAGCGCCGTAGGGGTCGGGGTGGGACATCACGCACCGAGCGAACGCGGTACGAGTTCCACCACTTGACGCAAGACCAAGACCATCCCCTACAGGCGTGACTGTTCCGGTTGACCGGCGCGACGGCTGGCCGATCCCCGCCGTTCACCCCGTGGTGGGGCGGGAATCGTGCCGAGCCTACTGCACCCGGGAACCCGGCACGGCGGACGATGGCCCACCACGACGACGGCACCGGGTCCACCACCCGGGCGGGTGGCGGCACACCGGTGCCGTGACGGTCGTCGGGCGGCTCAGACCTCGAGCAGCTCGGCTTCCTTGTGCTTGACCAGCTCGTCGACGGTGGCGACGTACCGCTGGGTCAGGTCGTCCAGGTCCTTCTCCGCGCGGCGGCCCTCGTCCTCGCCGACCTCGCCGTCCTTGACCAGGCGGTCCAGCTCTTCCTTGGCCTTGCGGCGGATGTTGCGGACGGCCACCTTGGCCTCCTCGCCCTTGTGCCGGGCGACCTTGATCATCTCGCGGCGCCGCTCCTCGGTCATCTGCGGGAGCAGGATGCGGAGCTGGTTGCCCTCGTTGTTCGGGTTGACGCCGAGGTCCGAGTCGCGGATCGCCTTCTCCATGGCATTGATCTGCGAGTTGTCGTACGGCTTGATGATCACCATGCGCGGCTCGGGGACGCCGATGGACGCCATCTGGGGCAGCGGGGTGGGGGTGCCGTAGTAGTCGATGATGACCTTGGAGAACATGGCGGCGTTGGCGCGACCGGTGCGGATGGCGCCGAACTCCTCCTTGGCGTGCTCGACCGCACGCTCCATCTTCTCCTCGGCCTCGAGGAGGGTGTCGTCGATCACCGGTCTCCTCGCCTCCTTCTGTTGCTCGTCGTGGGCTCTGCTGATGTGGTGTCGGAGGACCGCCGGCCGCGCCGGCGGGACGCTCAGGCGGTGATCAGGGTGCCGATCTTCTCACCGCCGACCGCCCGGACGATGGTGTCGTCACCCTGCGCGCCGAAGACCAGCATCGGCAGGCCGTTCTCCATGCAGAGGCTGAACGCCGCCGCGTCGGCCACCCGCAGGTTGCGGCGCAGCGCCTCGGAGAAGGTGATCGTGTCCAGCTTGCTGGCGGTCGGGTCGACCCGGGGGTCCGCGGTGTAGACCGCGTCCACGCCGTTCTTGCTCATCAGCACCACGTCGGCGCGGATCTCCAGCGCCCGCTGGGCGGCGACCGTGTCGGTGGAGAAGTACGGCATGCCGGCGCCCGCGCCGAAGATCACCACGCGGCCCTTCTCCAGGTGCCGGATGGCCCGCAGCGGGATGTACGGCTCGGCGACCTGGGCCATGGTGATCGCGCTCTGCACCCGGGTCTCGATGCCCTCCTTCTCCAGGAAGTCCTGGAGGGCCAGGCAGTTCATCACCGTGCCGAGCATGCCCATGTAGTCGGCCCGGGCCCGGTCCATGCCGCGCTTCTGCAACTCGGCGCCGCGGAAGAAGTTGCCGCCGCCGACCACCACCGAGACCTGCACACCGCGGCGGACCACGGTGGCGATCTGCCGGGCGATGGCCTGCACGACGTCCGGGTCGACACCGATCGCGCCGCCGCCGAAGACCTCGCCGGAGAGCTTCAGCACCACCCGGCGGGCCCGGCCGGGCGGTGGGGCGGTGGGATCATCCGCCGCCAGGCTCCGGTCACTCACAACCTGCGTCATCCGCCCCGCCCCTCCCGTCGCGCACCTTCGCGTGCGCCGCGTGCCTGCCGCTGCAGACCCTATGTGACGAGGAGGCCGCGGTGCCTGTCACGTACACCGGCGGCCTCCTCGTCGACGTTGCTTGCCCACGGGCGCGTCACGCGCCCGAGCTGGCGGCTCAGGCCTGGCCGACCTCGAACCGCAGGAAGCGCGTCACCTCGATGCCGGCCTCGGCCAGCATCTGCTTCACCGACTTCTTGTTGTCGGCCACCGACGCCTGCTCGATCAGGACGTAGTCCTTGAAGAAGGCGTTCACCCGGCCCTCGACGATCTTCGGCAGCGCGGCCTCGGGCTTGTTCTCCTCGCGGGCGGTCTGCTCGGCGATGCGCCGCTCGGACTCGACGACCTCAGCCGGCACCTCGTCCCGGGTGAGGTACTTCGGCCGCATGGCGGCGACCTGCATGGCGACACCGCGGGCGTCGGCGTCGCCGGCCTCGTCGGTCTTGCCCGCGTACTCCACCAGCACGCCGACGGCCGGCGGCAGGTCCTGGCTCTTGCGGTGCAGGTAGACCGCGACGTTGCCGTCCAGCTTGGCGAAGCGGTTCAGCACCAGCTTCTCGCCGATCTTGGCGGACTGCTCCTGGATCAGCTCGGCAACCGGCTTGCCGTCGATCGAGCTGGCGAGCAGCTCCTCGGCGGTGCTGACGCCGCTGCGCTCGCCGTGCTCGACGAGCTGCTGGGCCAGGGCGATGAAGGCGTCGTTCTTGGCGACGAAGTCGGTCTCGCAGTTGAGCTCGAGCAGCGCCTTGCCGGAGTGGGCGATCAGGCCGTTCGCGGCGGTGCGGCCGGCCCGCTTGCCGACGTCCTTGGCACCCTTGACGCGCAGGATCTCGATGGCCTTGTCGAAGTCGCCCTCGGCCTCGGTCAGCGCCTTCTTGGAGTCCATCATGCCGGCGCCGGTGAGGTCGCGGAGCTTCTTGACGTCCGCGGCGGTGAAGTTGGACATGACTCTCTCTTCGGTGTTGAGACTGCGGTGGGATGGTCTGGCTGCCGGGTTACCCGGATCCGGGCCGGATGTTCCCGGCGGATCCGCCGCGCCCCACCGGCCGCAAAAACGGACGGTGGGGACGCGGCGGCGCGATCACTCCGCGGCGGCGGCCGCCGGCTGCTCGGCCTGCGGCTGCTCGGCCGGCTGCTGCTCGGCCGGCTGCTGCTGCACGGCCGGCTGCTGCACGTCGGCCTTCTTCGGCTCCTCCAGCAGCTCGCGCTCCCACTCGGCCAGCGGCTCGTCGGTGCCGACCTGGCCCGGCTCCGGCTTCTCGTCGCCGCCCCGGCGACGGCCGGAACGGGCGATCAGACCGTCGGCGACGGCGGCGGCCACGACCTTGGTCAGCAGCTCCGCCGACCGGATGGCGTCGTCGTTGCCCGGGATCGGGAAGTCGACCTCGTCCGGGTCGCAGTTGGTGTCGAGCACGGCGATCACCGGGATGCCCAGCTTGCGGGCCTCGTCGACGGCGATGTGCTCCTTCTTGGTGTCGACCACCCAGATCGCGGCCGGCAGCTTCTGCATGTCCCGCAGACCACCCAGGGTGCGGGTCAGCTTGATCTTCTCGCGGGAGAGCTGCAGCGTCTCCTTCTTGGTGTAACCGGCGGCGGTGCCGCTCAGGTCACCCAGGGCCTCCAGCTCCTTCATCCGCTGCAGGCGCTTGTACACCGTCTGGAAGTTGGTCAGCATGCCGCCCAGCCAGCGGTGGTTGACGTACGGCTGGCCGACCCGGGTCGCCTGCTCGGAGATGGCCTCCTGGGCCTGCTTCTTGGTGCCGACGAAGAGGATGCTGCCACCCTCGGCGACGGTGTTACGCACGAAGTCGTACGCCTTCTCGATGTAGTCGAGGGTCTGGCGCAGGTCGATGATGTAGATGCCGTTGCGCTCCGTCATGATGAAGCGCTTCATCTTCGGGTTCCAGCGCCGGGTCTGGTGCCCGAAGTGGACACCGCTCTCCAGCAGCTGACGCATGGTCACGACGGCCATGGTGGGGTACTCCTCAAGATCCCTGGTTGTCACGCCCGGCCGGTGGCCGGGCGTCCTGGCGCCTGGTCGCCGGCCGTGGTGGGCCCGACCAAGATCGGGACCAGGGAGGCCGTCGCCCCACGGGGAACCGTGGAGAGGGCGCGCGAGGTCGACCGCGCGAGGCGGTCGCCAGTCGACCAGTGTACGCCCCTTCTCCGCCCGCCGGTCCCGGGGTGCGGGAACGTCCCGCACCGTCACTTTCCAGGCATACCGCCCGGACCGGTCCCCGGCGTCCCGCCCCGGCCCCGCCGCGCGCCGAGCCCGGTCCGGCCCGGCGACGCCGGGCGACCGGCCCGTGCTCGACCCGGCGATGCCGGGCGCCCAGCCCGGGCGGGCGGCGATGCGGGATGGGACCGCTCAGCGGGCGCCGAGCGCGGCGGCGACGAAGAGCACCAACCCGACGGTCAGGTAGGCCGTCGGCGGGCGGAGCCAGCCCCGGCTGCCCTCGGCGAGCGCCAGCCCACCGGTGCGCAGCCCGTACAGGCCGGTGGCGAAGATCGGCAGCCCGGCCACCAGGAACGTCCCCACCACCACGTCGGGGGCGGAGACGGGGTCGCCCACCAGGCCGTGCAGGAGGACCCGCAGGGCGGGGGCCTCGAAGAGGAGCGTCAGCGCCGCGAGGACCACCGCCAGCGCCGGCCGACGGGTCCGGTAGACGCCGTCGCCGGCCGGCGGGGCGTCGAGCCGGGGCGCGACCGCCGGCATCGGACCGGTCGGCATCTCCAGCGGATTCGGGGCCGGACCGCCCACCGGTTCGAGGGACGGGGCGGGGCCGCCCGGCCGGTCCCCGACGACGAGCGGGGTCGGACCGGCATGGGTCGGGCCGGACGGACGCTCGCCCACCGCGAACGGCGGCACCGCGGCGTGGGTCGGCTCGGCCGGACGGGCCGGCTCGACGATCGGGTAGCCGCCGGGGGGAGCGGGTCGCAGCGCGTCCGGCAGCCGGTCGGCGCCGAGCGGGTCCGGCCCGGCGACACCCTCCCGGGCGCCGGCGGCGAGCTGATCCACGCCCTCCCGGGCCGCCCGGCGGCCGCCGCGCTCACCGGGCAGCTCGCCGGAGACCTCGGGGTCCTCCCCGCGTCGCGACCGGGACGGCCGGTAGCCGTCGGTTTCCGGGTGCCCGTCACCGAGCCGGTCGGCCGCACCGAAGCGACCCGATTCGCCGTACCGGGAGTTCACCGGGTCGGCGTACCGGCCCTCGTCCGCGCCGTCGCGCTGCTCCGGGGTCCGGAGGTCGTCGTCGCGGTAGCGCGGGTCGCCCGCTCCGCGCCAGTCCGGTTCGGCGTACCCGCGGTCGCTCCAGTGCGACCCCTGCTGATCCTCGGGAAAGCTCCGTCGTCCGTCCACGACGGGCACGCTATGCGAACGGCTCCACGGACGCCATCCGGCCGTCGGACGACGCCGCCCAGCTCAGTCCGGCGCGGATCCGGTCATCGCCGGCGCGCGTCTGGTCCCTTAGCACGGTCCAGGCATGATCGTCCGGCCGTCCACAGCCCTCCCGCTTGTCCACAGGCAGACCGGGCGGGACGACCGGGCCGACCGGGCAGCGCCCACCCTGGCCGCCATGACGAAGCGGAACCAGGCCGTCGGCGCGTACGGGGAGCGGTGCGCGGTCCGACACCTGATCGAGGCGGGACTGCGGCCGGTCGCCCGGAACTGGCGCTGCCCGGACGGCGAGATCGACATCATCGCCTGGGAGGGCGGCGTGCTCGCCTTCTGCGAGGTGAAGACCCGCCGTACGGACGACTTCGGCAGCCCGGCCGAGGCGGTCGTACCGGCCAAGGCGCGCCGGCTGCGCGGCCTGGCCGCCCGGTGGCTGGCCGAGACGGGCACGACCGCCGACGAGGTGCGCTTCGACGTGCTCGCGGTCCGGCTGTCCGCGGCGGGCGCGGCCCGGGTCGACCACCTCAAGGGCGCGTTCTGAGATGGGCGGTCCGGCATGAGCGAGCGCAGCGAGCGAATCCTCAGGGCAGCGCGGTATGAGGCTCAGGCCGGCGCCGAGCGAAGCGAGGTGCCCGCATGAGCTACGCCAAGGTGCTCGGCGCGGGCCTGGTCGGGGTGACCGGGCACGTGGTGGAGGTGGAGGCCGACCTCGCGCCGGGATTGCCGGCGGTGGTCATCTCCGGCCTGCCCGACACCGCCCTGCACGAGGCCCGGGACCGGGTCCGCGCCGCCATCGTCAACTCCGGCGAGAAATGGCCGAACCGGCGGATCACCCTCAACCTGCTCCCCGCCGACCTGCCGAAGTACGGCTCCGCGTTCGACCTGGCCATCGCCACCGCTCTGCTCGGCGGCGCCGGCGAGCTGCCGCTGGCGCCGCTGGAGCGGGTGGTGGTCCTGGGCGAGCTGGGGCTGGACGGCACCGTCCGACCGGTCCGCGGCGTGCTGCCGATGGTGGCCGCCGCGGCCAAGGCGGGGCTGGGCCGGGTCATCGTGCCGGTCGCCAACGCGGCCGAGGCGGCGGTGGTCCCCGGCGTCCGCGTCCGGGCGGTCGACACCCTGCACCGGCTGGTCGGTTTCGTCCGGGACGGCACGTCGCTGCTGGAACCCCCGCCCACCGGCCCGACGGCGCCCCCGGCCGGGCCGGATCTGGCCGACGTGGCCGGCCAGGGGCTGGGCCGGCGGGCGTTGGAGGTGACCGCCGCCGGCGGTCACCACCTCGCGCTGCTCGGGCCGCCCGGCGCCGGCAAGACAATACTGGCCGAACGCCTGCCGTCGATCCTGCCCGAGCTGGACGACGACGCCGCGCTGGAGGTCACCGCGCTGCACTCGATCGCCGGCGTGCTGCCGTCGGACGGGCGGCTGCTGCGCCGCCCGCCGTTCCAGGCGCCGCACCACACCGCCACCGTGCCGGCGCTGGTCGGTGGGGGTGCCGGGCTGGCCCGCCCGGGCGCGGTGTCGCTGGCCCACCGCGGGGTGCTCTTTCTCGACGAGGCGCCGGAGTTCAGCAAGGGCGCCCTGGAGGCGTTGCGCCAGCCGCTGGAGCACGGCTGGATCCGGCTGGCCCGGACCCGGGGCGGCACGGAGTACCCGGCACGGGTGCAGCTGGTGCTGGCCGCCAATCCCTGTCCCTGCGCGAAACCGGGCGGCGACACGCAGTGCGAGTGCAGCCCGCTGACCCGGCGCCGCTACCTGGGGCGGCTTTCCGGGCCCCTGCTGGACCGGATCGACGTGCAGGTGACCGTGCTGCCGGTGCGGGCGGCCGAACTGATGGCGACGGGGGGCGCGAACGAGTCCTCGGCCACCGTCGGCGCGCGGGTCGCCACGGCCCGCGCCGCGGCGGCCGAGCGCTGGGCCCCGGTCGGCCGCCGGCTCAACGCCGAGATACCCGGACCGCTGCTGCGCCGCTCGCCCTGGCGGTTGCCGGGTCACGACACCGGAGAGCTGCGCGCCCGGCTGGACAGCGGGTCGCTCTCGGCCCGCGGCTTCGACCGGATCATCCGGTTGGCGTGGACGATCGCCGACCTGGACGGGCGGGACCGGCCGGACCGGGAGGACGTCCGGGAGGCGATCGGACTACGGACGGGAGAGGAAGCATGAGCGGGGACGAGGAGTCAAATACGGCGGACCGGCTGGCCCGGGTCGCGTTGACCTGGCTGACCGAACCGGGCACCTGGTCGGTGCACCGGCTGGTGGAGCGGCTCGGGGCGCCGGCCGCCCTGGCGCTGCTCTGCGACGGCGGCGCGCCGGAGGAGAAGCTGCACGCCACCGTGGCGGCCCGGCTGGCCGCCGGTGACCCCCGGGCCGCCGCGGCCCGGGCGCTGGAGCGGACGGATCGGCTCGGCGCGCGGATCGTCACGCCCGACGACGACGAGTGGCCGGTCGGCGTCGACGAACTGCGCCGCCTCGCCCTCTCCGGCGCCAGCCGCCGGGTGGACACCGAGACGGCCCCACCGCTCTGCTTCTGGGTACGCGGCGCCTGGCCGCTGGCCGAGGCGATGGCCCGGTCGGTGGCCGTGGTCGGCGCCCGCGCCGCCACGTCGTACGGCGTGCACGTGGCCACCGAACTCGGCTACGGCCTGGCGGACCGGGAGTGGTCGGTGGTCTCCGGCGGGGCGTTCGGGATCGACGCCGCCGCGCACCGGGGCGCGTTGAGCGCCGGTGGGCTGACCGTGGCGGTGCTGGCCTGCGGGGTGGACCGGCCCTACCCGATGGGCAACGCCGCCCTCTTCGACCGGATCGCCGAGACGGGGCTGCTGGTGAGTGAGTGGATGCCGGGCGCCGAGCCGCTCCGGCCGCGGTTCCTGATCCGCAACCGGGTGATCGCCGCCGCCACCCGGGGAAGCGTGCTGGTGGAGGCGTCCGCGCGCAGCGGGGCGACCCAGACCATGCGCCGGGCGCTGGCCATCGACCGACCGGGAATGGTGGTGCCCGGTCCGGTCACCTCGGCCATGTCGGTCGGCGCCCACGAACTGCTCCGGGAGCAACCCGCAGCCCGACTCGTCACCGGGGTCGCGCACGTGCTGGAGGAGGTGGGCCGGATCGGCGCCGACCTGGCGCCCCCGGCCCGCGGCCCGCGACGCCCGGCCGACGAGCTCGACGACGAGGCCGCCCTGGTGCTGGAGTCCCTGCCACGCCGAGGGCTGCGCAGCCCGGACGCGGTGGCCGCCGGCGCCGGGGTGGGCGTACGGGTGGCGTTGCGCAAGCTGTCCCTGTTGGAGGAGTTGGGGCTGGTGGTCCGCCGCGACGGCGGGTACGCGCTCGCCCCACCGCCGGAGCGGCGTGCGGCCGGCGCCCGCCCGGCAGGCGCGCCGCCACCGCCCGAATGAGTGCGCCCCGCCGCCCGAATGAGTCCGCCTAACCGCCGACATGGCTCCGCCCGCCGCCGCCGGGCCGAGTCATCCCCGCCGCCGAGATGGCTCCGCCAGCCGGCCGGAGGGGGATGGCCCACCGGGGCCGGGTCGGTCGGCTCAGTCGCCCTCGAAGCGGATCTCCACCTCCCGGCTGGTCAGGCAGCGGCGGGTGAGCTGCGCGAGCTGGCGGACCTGGTCCACCTCCGCGGGCGCGCGGGCCACCTCGGCCAGGCAGCCCAGCTCGGCGAGGAGTTGTGGCGCCGCCTCGGCGGCGACCACCAGCTCGCCGAGCGGATCGACGCGGTCCAGCAACGGCGTACGACCCCCGCCCCGCACCCGCTTCAACAGGTCCAGCAGAACGTCGTCGGGATCGGCGACCACCCCGGCCGCGATGTGCGACGGACGACCCCGACCGGGCCCGGCCCGGACCAGCCGATAGAGGACGGCATCCACACCCACGATCGGTCCCCCTCCTCCCGTCGGCGTCACCTAGCCGGATCGACGCCGCTCCGTTCCGCCTCGCGAATCACCCTTCCGCGCCACGCGCCCGGCTCGACACCGTGACACCCGCGCCCCGTCCGACAACCGGCTGGCCCCAGGGCCAGCCCCACACCGTGATGCCGCCGCGCCGGTCCGAAGCCCTGACACCCCGGCCCGCCCCCGAGTCAGTCCGGCACGGCCGGGCGGCCGGCGCACTCGGGGCAGGCTGGGGATCAGCAGCCGCACCGGCGCGGCCCTTGTCACGTCCGCTCGGCGGCCCTGCCCACCGTCCTCTTCGTACGACCAGTTTCTCCTGTCCAGGGCCCGGTCAGCCACCCCCGACGGCGCGTCGATCCGCGACACGGTGCCGGTGCCCGTGAGACACCCGGCGCCGGGCGAAAGGCGCACGGCAGCGCGCGGGCCGGTGCGCCACGGAGCCCGGCGCCCGACGTCGGGGCGCGACGGGCGTCGGGCGCCCACCGGCGGCCCGAGGATGAGGCGGAACGACGACGACGGACGGCGACGCACGACTGACGTCGACGCAGTGCCGGACGGCCGGCTGGTGCTCTGCCGTTGCGGGATCAGGACCGTAGGCTGGGCCGGTGCCCGCCGACAGCAGGATCAGGCCGAGTCCGGCAGCGGCGCCCACCGGCGCGGACGAGCCGGTGCGGACGCGATCCGGCGCACCGGCCCGGAGTGGACGGTGAGCGGGCAGGGGCGCAGCACCCGCGCCGCCCACGAGGGACTGCCACCGGCGATGCGGGAGCCCGTGGACGACTTCGCCGACCATCTGGCCCGGGTGCGCAACCGCTCCGCGCACACCGTGCGGGCGTACGTCACCGATCTGGTCTCGCTGCTCGACCATGCCGTCCGGATGGGCTGTGTCGACCTGGCCGAGCTGGACCTGACGGTGCTGCGCAGCTGGTTGGCGAAGCAGCGGACGATGGGGGCCGCCCGGACGTCGCTGGCCCGTCGCGCCGCGTCGGCACGTACGTTCAGCGCCTGGGCCCACCGGTCGGGGCTGCTGCCCGCCGACGTGGCCGCCCCGCTGGCCAGTCCGAAGGCCCACCGCGAGCTGCCCACCGTGCTCCGGGCCGACCAGGCCGCCGCCCTGATGGCCGCCCCCTCCCGGCCCACCGCATCCCCGGAGGCCGGCGCCGGGGCGGCCGGACCATCGCCGGCGGGCGAGGACGAGCCGGTGCTGCTGCGGGACCGGGTGCTGCTGGAACTGCTCTACGGCACCGGGATCCGGATCAGCGAGGCGTGCGGCCTGGACATCGCCGACGTCGACCACGGTCGCCGGGTGGTCCGGGTGCTGGGCAAGGGCGGCCGGGAGCGCGCCGTGCCGTACGGGGTGCCGGCGCAGCGCGCGTTGGACGCGTGGCTGGGCCGGGGCAGGCCTGCCCTGGCCGATCCGGGCACGGGAGGTGCGCTGCTGCTGGGGGCGCGGGGCGGACGGCTGAACCCGACCACCGCGCGCCGGATCGTCGCCGGGTACGCCGAGCGGGCCGGGCTGCCCCGGACCAGCCCGCACGGGCTGCGGCACTCGGCCGCCACCCACCTGTTGGAGGGCGGCGCGGACCTGCGCGCGGTGCAGGAGATGCTCGGCCACTCCTCGCTGGCCAGCACCCAGATCTACACGCACGTCTCGGTGGAGCGGCTGCGGGCGGCGTATCGGCAGGCGCACCCGCGCGCCTGAACGACGGCCCGACGGGCGGCGCCGCCGGTGGGCCGCGGGAGGGCGGTGATCGGCGAGTTGATGATCGACGGCGGGCTACGATCGGCGGATGACGGTCCCGCAGCCGCCCGAGCCGATTCCCGGGGCTCGGCTGCTCTTCTCGCTCGACGCGTCGGTCAGTCACCTCAACCACGGCTCGTTCGGCGCCGTCCCGATCGGGGTGCAGCGGGCCCAGCAGCGGTTGCGCGACGAGATGGAGGCGAACCCGCTGCGCTTCTTCACCCAGGGGCTGGTCGACCGCATCGCGCACACCCGCCGACACCTGGCCGGCTTCCTGGGGGCCGACCCGGACGGCACCGCGCTGGTGGGCAACGCGACCACCGGGGTGGCGGTGGTGCTCCAGTCGCTCGGCCTGCGCCCCGGCGACGAGGTGCTGACCACCGACCACGGGTACGGCGCGGTCGGCTTCTCCGTCGACCGGGAATGCCGCCGCACCGGGGCGACGCGCCGGACCCTGCACGTGCCGCTGACCGCCGGGGACGAGCAGGTCGTCGAGATCGTCCGGTCCGGGCTGCGCCCCGGACGGACGAAGCTGGTGGTGCTCGACCAGCTCACGTCCGCCACCGCCCGGCTCTTCCCGGCCGCCGCCGTGGTGGGGGTGGCCCGCGAGCACGGCGTGCCCGTGCTGGTCGACGCGGCGCACGCCCCGGGCATGCTGCCGATCAGCGTGGCCTCCATCGGCGCCGACTTCTGGGTCGGCAACCTGCACAAGTGGGCGTACGCGCCGCGCGGGACCGCCGCGCTGGTGGTCGCGGAGCCGTGGCGGGAGCGGATCGAGCCGCTGGTCGTCTCCTGGGAGCAGGAGGCCGGCTTTCCCGCCCGGGTCGAGTGGCAGGCGACGCTGGACTACACGCCGTGGCTGGCCGCGCCGGTGGGGCTGTTCACGCTGCGCAGCCTGGGCCTGGACCGGGTACGCGCGCACAACGCCGCGCTGGCCGCGTACGGGCAGCGGGTGGTCGGGGACGCCCTCGGGGTGGCGCCGGCCGACCTGCCGGAGCCCGGCGGACCGACGGTGTCCATGCGGCTCATCCCGCTGCCGCGCGGCGTCGCCACCACGATGGACGCGGCGAAGGCGCTGCAGACCCGGATCGCGGAACGGCTCGCCGCCGAGGTGGCGGTGATGACCTGGCACGACCGGGGCTGGCTGCGGTTGGGCGGCCAGGTCTACAACACCCCCGACGAGTACGACCGGTTGGCCGTCCAGCTCCCTGCGCTGCTCGCCCAGCGGTGAGCGGTCGCCGTCCAGCGGCAGCAGCCGGACGGGGCCCAGGCCGAGCAGGGCGAGGGGGTCGAGGTATTCGTCGCCCCGGCGCAGCCCCCAGTGCAGGCATGCCGCGGCGGGACAGCCGGGGTGGCCGGCGAGCAGGGTGCCGATCGGCGTACCGGCGGTGACCCGGGCGCCGGCCGGCAGCCCGGGGCGTACCGGCTCGTAGGTGGTCCGCAGCCCGTCGCCGTGCCCGACGGTGACCACCGGGCGACCGACGACCGTACCGGCGAAGAGCACCACCCCCGCGCCGGCCGACCGGACCTCGACGCCCGCGACGGCGGCCAGGTCGACGCCCCGGTGACCGGGCAGCCAGGGCTGGGGCGGCGGGTCGAACCGGCGCACCGGCCGCGGTGTGCCGGCGAGCGGCCACCGGAACCGCGGCTCGGACCGCGGCGCTCCTGAGCCGGCCGAAGAGCCGGCCGGGGACGGACCGGCCGGAAGCGCGCCCGCCCGGGACGCCGGGCCCGCGACCGCCGGGACGGCAGCCGGTCCCGGCGCCGCCGGGAGGATCAGCGGAAGCATGAGGAGGGCCACCGTGACGGGCCCGGGCATGGTTCGCACGGCCGGCAGCCTGCCCCGACGGCGGTCCCCGATGCCACCGGGCACACCGCCGATTGTGGACGGCGGCCGCGCTGTGGACAACGGCCGGCGGCGGGGCCGATCTGCTATGCGGGCGGCACCGGCCGGCCACCCGCACCGCCTATGCTGAGCCGGTGACGCGGGACTGGTACGCCTGGCACGACGACTACGACCAGCCGGGCTCGGCCCTGTTCCGACGCCTGACCGAGCTGCGGCTGCACATCCGCGGGGCGCTCGACCAGGCCCCGCCCGGCCCGCTCCGGGTGGTCAGCCTCTGCGCCGGTCAGGGGCGGGACCTGATCCCGGTGCTCGCCACGCATCCCCGGCGGGGCGACGTGACGGCCCGCCTGGTCGAGCTGGACCCCCGCAACGCCGAGGTGGCCCGGGCGGCCGCGGCGGAGGCCGGCCTGCCGGCGGTGCAGGTGGTGGTCGGGGACGCGGCGCTGACCGACCATTACGCCGACCTCGCCCCGGCGCATCTCGTGCTGGTCTGCGGGATCTTCGGCAACATCGTCGACGCCGACATCGGGGCCACCGTCCGGCACTGCGCCGCCCTCTGCGCCACCGGCGGGACGGTCTTCTGGACCCGGCACCGCCGCGAGCCCGACCTGGTGCCCAGCATCTGCGACTGGTTCGCCGAGGAGGGCTTCACCCCGGTGGCGGTGAGCAGCCCGGCCGACGGGGTGGGGGTGGGCGTGCACCGTTTCACCGGCCGGCCCCGGCCACTGCCGGCCGGCGTGCGGATGTTCGAGTTCGTCGGCCACGACCGCCTCACCCACCCGTGACCGGGCGTCCGCCCGCCGACCGCCGGGAGCAGAGATGACCACTGTGGACGACGTCAGCCGGCCGTCCCGGATCGCCGGTCCGGACGAGGCGATCAGCGCCGAGGAACTGCAGCTCGCCGCCCGCAACCACGGCATCCCCCTGGAGGCGCTGCGCTACGACGTCACCCCGGCCGGGCTGCACTACCTGCTCATCCACTACGACATCCCGGACGTCGACCCGGCGGCGCACACGCTGACCGTTGACGGCGCGGTGGACCGGCCGCTGAGCCTCGACCTGGCCGCGCTGCGGGACCGGCCCCGGGTCACCCACCGGGTGACGCTGGAGTGCGCCGGCAACGGCCGGGCGCTGCTGCACCCGCGGCCGGTCAGCCAGCCGTGGCTGGTGGAGGCGGTCGGCAACGCCGAGTGGACGGGCACGCCGCTGGCGCCGCTGCTGCGCGAGGCCGGGCTCTCCCCGGACGCCGTGGACGTGGTCTTCACCGGCGCGGACCACGGCGTCGAGCGGGGCGTCGAGCAGGACTACCGGCGGGCGCTGCCGGTCGCGGACGCGTTGCGCGAGGAGGTGCTGCTGGCGTACGAGATGAACGGCGCTCCTCTGCTGCCGCAGCACGGGTCCCCGCTGCGGCTGATCGTGCCCGGCTGGTACGGCATGGCGCACGTGAAGTGGCTGCGCGGCATCCGGGTGCTGGCCGAGCCGTTCGACGGCTACCAGAACGCGGTGGCGTACCGGCTGCGGAAGGACGCCGACGACCCCGGCGTGCCGGTGACCCGGATCGAACCGCGCGCCCTGGTCCGCCCGCCGGGCTTCCCGGACTTCATGTCGCGGACCCGGGTGCTGCGGCCGGGGCCGTGCACGGTGGACGGTCGGGCCTGGTCGGGACACGCGCCGGTGAGCGCGGTGGAGGTGACCACCGACGGCGGGGCGAGCTGGGCGCCGGCCCGGCTGGACGAGCCGAGCGGCGGGGAGTGGGCCTGGCGGCGGTGGGAGTTCGACTGGGCCCCGGAGCCGGGGCGGTACGTGCTAAGCGCCCGGGCCACGGACGCCTCCGGACGCCGCCAGCCGGTGGAGCAGCCGTGGAACCGGGGCGGCTTCGCCAACAACCTGGTGCAGCGGGTCGAGGTGGCGGTGCTGGCGGGGTGAGCGGCGCGGTGGGCCGGGCCGCCGGCCGGGCGGGTCAGCCGCGGCGAGCGGAGACCGTCAGCCGCCGAATCCGGAGTCTGCGGGAAGGGAGATGTCCGGCTTTTCGAGCTCTTCCACATTGACGTCCTTGAACGTCATTACCCGGACGTTCTTGACGAAGCGGGCAGGACGGTACATGTCCCACACCCAGGCGTCGTGCATCTCGACCTCGAAGTAGACCTCGCCGTCCGAGTTACGCACGTGCAGGTCGACCTGGTTGGCCAGGTAGAAACGGCGCTCGGTCTCCACCACGTAGGAGAACTGGCGGACAATGTCGCGGTACTCCCGGTAGAGCTGCAGCTCCATCTCGGTCTCGTACTTCTCGAGATCTTCCGCGCTCATCGCACTCCGCCTTCCATGACCACATCTTCCCCCACCGACGCCGGGGGTCGAGGCTGCTCGCCCAACGCCACGCCGACGGTACTCCCTGACGCGCCGGAGCGCTCCATCGGCTCGTCCGGGCCGTCCACCACCGGACGCCGGGACCGCGGTGGGCGCCCGTCCCGGCCGGAGATCGTGGCCACGTTGACGTACGAGAAGCGGTGCTCCCGGCACGGCCCGTGCTCCCGCAGCGCCGCCGTGTGCTCCGGCGTGATGTAGCCCTTGTGCTCGGCGAAGCCGTACCTCGGGTACCGGTCGTCCAGCTCCACCATGATCCGGTCCCGGGTGACCTTGGCCAGCACGCTCGCCGCCGCCACGCAGGCCGCCACCTGGTCGCCCTTCCAGACCGCCAGCCCCGGCACGTCCAGCCCGTCGACGCCGAAGCCGTCGGTCAGCACGTACTCCGGGCGGGTGGTCAGCGACGCGAGGGCGCGCCGCATCGCGGCCAGGTTGCACACGTGCAGCCCCCGGGCGTCGACCTCCTCGGCGGGGATCACCACCACCGCGTACGCGAGGGCGCGGGCGACCACCTCGTCGTAGATCCGCTCTCGGCTGGCCGGGGTGAGCAGCTTGGAGTCGGCCAGCCCGTCGATCTCGCCGCGCCGCCCCTCGGGCAGCACCGCGGCGGCGGCGACGAGGGGCCCGGCGCAGGCGCCCCGCCCGGCCTCGTCCGCGCCGGCCACGTGCCGGAAGCCGCGCCGCTGCAGGGCCCGCTCCAGCGCGTACAGGCCACCGTCGCGGCGCACCACGGTGCGCGGGGGCGTCAGCACGGCGCACCCCCGTGGGCGGCCGGTCGGGCGGCGAGCGCCCGGGTCAGCACGGCCGGCAGGTCCTCCGGGTAGTAGCGCTCGTCGGTCCCGGCCAGCTCGTCCAGGGACCACCAGCGCTGGCCGGTGACGCTGGCCCGCTCGACCTCGTCGAAGCCCGCCGTGTCCACCTCCCAGCCCGGGACGCGGACCAGGAAGAACTCCTGCTCCTGCCGGTACCAGACGCCGTCGAACGGGAACTCGACCGTCTCGGCCCACACCGGCGGGCCCACCTCGGCCGGGGTGAGCCGCAGCCCGGTCTCCTCGGCCAGCTCGCGGGCGGCGCCGTCGGCCGGGCTCACCCCCGGGTCGAGCCCGCCGCCCGGGGTGAACCAGTAGGCGTGGCTCGGTCGGGCCGGATCGGTGCCGGCGAAGAGCAGCACCCGGTCGGCCGCGTCGACGAGCAGCACCCGGGCCGCGCGACGAGGGGTGTAGACGGTCACCGCCCAAGCCTGCCAGACGGCTCCGACGAACGCCCACGCCTCCCGGGCTCAGGGATTGGGGATCCCGTCGAATTGCTTCGGGACGGTGAGCCAGGTCGCCCGGTCGACCGGCCAGAACACGGTGAACGCCCGCCCGACCACCTGGTCCTCGGGGATAGTGGCCTCGGTGATGTCCTGGCCGGACTGCTGCCAGTGCTCCAGCGAGTCGCCCGAGGCCTCCCGGTGGTCACCCATGACCCAGAGCCGCCCCTGCGGCACCGTGATGTCGAAATCCTGGTCGGCCGGTTTGTTCCCGGGATAGATGTAGGGCTCGTCCAGCGACCGGCCGTTGATGACCAGCCGGTCCTGGGCGTCGCAGCAGACCACGTGGTCGCCGGCGACCCCGATCACCCGCTTGATGAAGTCCTCGCCCTCCGGGTTGCCGCTCCACTCGGTGGGCGCCTTGAAGACGACCACCTCGCCCCGGTGCGGCGACCGGAAATCGTAGACCAGCTTGTTGACCAGCACCCGATCGTCGATCTTGAGAGTGTTCTCCATGGACGGGGAGGGGATGAAGAAGGTCTGCAGCACGAAGGCACGCACCAGCACTGCGACCAGGATCGCCACGCCCAGGAGAATGGGCAGCTCCTTCCAGAAGGAACTGCGGGGCTTTTCGGTCTGCTCGTCAATCACGGGAGGAGCCTACGACGCCGCGCGCGTGGGGACCGTCCGGAACGCGCGAGAACGGAGAGGGCCGCCGTGACCGGGAGGATCAGCACGACACCGCCCACCGGGTCGGGATCGACGGGGGCCGGCCGGGCCGGCGCGCCGTCCGCCCGGGCCAGGCTGGCGAAGGTGTCCGGCACGGGCAGCGAGGTCCATCGCTCGGAGGGCCAGACGATCATGAAGGCCCGGCCCACCACGTTGTCGATCGGCACCGGACCCTGACAGCGGGCGTCCTGGGAGACCAGCCGGTGGTCGCCCATCACGAAGATCTGCCCGGCCGGCACGACGACCTCGGTGAACTGCCGGGACCGGCACTCCTTCGGGTTGGGCGGCAGCTCGACCGGCGAATCCTCGGAGACGTACGCCCGCTCGTCCAGCGGCACGCCGTTGACCACGACCCGACCCTTGTCGCAGCACCACACCTTGTCGCCGGGGACCCCGATCACCCGCTTGATGAAGTCCTTCTCCCCGGGGCGGCTGACCCCGACCAGGTCGCCGAGGGTGCGGCCGACTTTCCCGGCGAAGCCGGCCGGCGGCGCCGGGGTCTCCTGGGCGACCCACTTGTCGGTGCCCCGGAAGACCACCACCTCGCCGCGCACCGGATCCCGGACGTCGTAGACGACCTTGTTGACCAGCACCCGGTCGCCGATGAGGAGGGTGTTCTCCATCGACCCGGAGGGGATGAAGAACGCCTGGAGCAGGAAGGTGCGGATCAGCACCGCGAGGCAGAAGGCGACGATCAGGAGCAGCGGCAACTCCTGCCAGAGGGGCATCGGCCGCCGGGCGCGCCGGGCCCGCCGGCGCCACGGATCGACGGTGCCGTCCTCGTCAAGCATCTGCACCATGCCACTCTCCGGTCCGCAGAAACGACACTACCGCCCGGGAGCCCCGTCGTGAGACCCCACGGGCGGTAGTGGACCGCTGTGCCGCCGCGAGACGCGCTGCGGCGTCGCTGCCCTCCTGCGCCCGTACGATCAGAGTAATGCGATCTGGTCGATACGACATCCGCGCAGCTCAGGCGGCGTGGCGAGCGGAAAGTCAGCTGGTCGGCTGCTTCTCGCGCAGCTCCTTGATCTTGGCCTTCTTGCCGCGCAGCTCGCGCAGGTAGTAGAGCTTGGCGCGACGCACGTCACCGCGGGTCACGATCTCGATCCGGTCGATCGCCGGGCTGTTGATCGGGTACGTCCGCTCCACACCGACACCGAAGCTGACCTTGCGGACCGAGAAGGTCTCGCGCAGACCGTCACCCTGGCGGCGGATGACGACGCCCTGGAAGATCTGGACACGGGACCGGTTGCCCTCGACGACCCGCGCGTGCACCTTCACGGTGTCACCGGCACGGAAGTCGGGGAGGTCGACCCGCTTCGACTGGGCGTCAAGGGCGTCCAGGATGTTCATCGCTGTGTCCTCGTGAGGCTCACGGCGCACCGTCAGTCGGTGCGCGGATGGGTGATTCTGATCCCCGGGTGGTGGACGGCGGGCCGGCCCCGGTCGAGGATCCTCGCAGCCGTCCGCGGGCGCGGACGGATGCGGCAACCCCTCTACTTTGCCACATCCCCCGGCGGCGAGGAAAATCCGCCCCGGTCCAACGCCGCCCGGTCCCGCTTGTCCAGGCTCTCCGGCGGCAGCGCGGCCATCATGTCGGGGCGGCGCGCGGCCGTCCGGGTCAGCGCCTCGTCCCGCCGCCAGCGGGCGATCCGCCCGTGGTCGCCGGAGCGGAGCACGTCCGGCACCTCGTGCCCGCGCCAGGTCGCCGGCTTGGTGTACATCGGGGCCTCGAGCAGCCCGTGGGCGTGCGACTCCTCGTCCAGCGAGCCGGCGTTGCCGAGCACCCCGGGCAGCAGCCGGGTGACCGCCTCCAGGATCACCAGCACCGCGACCTCGCCGCCGAAGAGCACGTAGTCACCGAGGGAGACCTCGGTGACCCGCATCCGGGTCGCCGCGTGGTCGAGCACCCGCTGGTCGATGCCCTCGTACCGGCCGCAGGCGAAGAGCAGGTGCGACTCGGCGGCCAGCTCGTGCGCCATGGCCTGGGTGAACCGGACGCCGGCCGGCGAGGGCACCAGCAGCCGGGGCATCGTGTGGCCGTCCGGGTTGAGCTCGTCGGGGGCGAGGGCGTCCAGCGCCTCACCCCACGGCTCCGGCCGCATCACCATGCCGGGGCCGCCGCCGTAGGGGGTGTCGTCCACCGTGCGGTGCACGTCGTGGGTCCAGGTCCGCAGGTCGTGTACGGCCAGCCGCAGCGTGCCGTTCGCCCGGGCCTTGCCGATCAGCGACAGGTCCAGCGGGGCGAAGTACTCCGGGAAGATCGACACGATGTCGACGCGCATTGGGGGTGCTCCGGCGGCCTAGAGATCGAGCAGACCGGCCGGCGGGTCGACGACGACGCGACCGCCGGCGAGGTCCACCTCGGGCACGATCGCCTTGACGAACGGAATCAGCGCGGTACGCCCCTCGGGGCGGCGCAGCACCAGCAGGTCGGACGCGGGCGCGTGGTCGATCCCGGCCACCTCGCCCAGCCGCTCCCCGGCCGGGGTGACCACGGCGAGGCCGACGAGCTGGTGGTCGTGGAACTCCTCCGGGTCCGCCGGCGGGGCCACGTCGCCGCTGTCCACCGTGAGCAGCGTGCCGCGCAGCGCCTCGGCGACGTCCCGCTCCAGGACGCCCTCGAAGGCCACCAGCAGCCGGCCCTGGTGCCAACGCGCCGACTCGATGGTCAGCTCGGCGGGCACGCGGAACGGCACACCGGGACCCGGCGCCGGGTTGGCCGGGGGTGTCACCCCCGGCTCGGTGCGCAACACCGAACCGGGGGTGAACCGTGCTTCGGGCTCATCGGTCCGCACCTCCACGGTGACCTCACCGCGGATCCCGTGCGGCTTGCCGATCCTGCCGACGACGAGAAGCATCAGTACGAGTCGACGATGTCGACGCGTACCCCACGCCCACCGATGGAGCCGATCACCTGGCGCAGTGCCTTGGCGGTCCGGCCGGACCGCCCGATCACCGTGCCGAGATCCTCCGGGTGCACGCGGACCTCGAGCCGCTTGCCCCGACGGGAATCGACCATCCGCACCCGGACGTCGTCCGGGTGGTCGACGATCCCCTTGACCAGGTGCTCCAGGGCGGGACGCAGTGCCATGTCAGGCCTGCTCGCCGGACTCGGCACCGGTCTGCGCCTCGGCCTTCGGCGCCTCGGCCTCGGCCGGGGCGGCCTCCGCCTTGGGAGCCTCCGCCTTGGGAGCCTCCGCCTTGGCGGCCTTCTTTGCCGGCTTGGCCGGGGTCTCCGGAGCCAGGCCGGCGGCGGCCTTCGCCTCAGCCTCGTACGCCGCCTTGCGGTCGGCCCGCTCCGGGGCGACCTTCAGCGGCGGCGGGGCCGGCAGGCCCTTGTACTTCTGCCAGTCACCGGTCAGCTCCAGCAGGCGCTGCACGGCCTCGCTCGGCTGCGCGCCGACCGACAGCCAGTACTGGACCCGCTCCGACTTGACCTCGATCACCGAAGGGTCTTCCTTCGGCTGGTACACGCCCACGAACTCGATCGCGCGACCGTCACGCTTGGTGCGCGAGTCGGCGACGACGATGCGGTACTGCGGGTTGCGGATCTTGCCCATCCGCAGGAGCCGGATCTTTACGGCCACAGTTGTTTCGCTCCTGTTGCGATCTCACCGGCCCGGTACGGGCGGTGCATGGGTGAGCGCCGACCGGCACAGTGGGGTTTGGGCCGGAGACTGCTCGGTGGACTGGCGACGCGCCCGGGTTAGAGGGCGCCGGACGCGCGCCGGATACCAGCAAGCCATTCTGCCAGATCCGGCGCCGATCTCTCACACCGGACCCGGACAGGTCACCCGAGCCGGTGTCCGAGTGACGGACGACACCGTCAGCGGACCGGCGGACGGTCCCAGCCCGGTGGCAGTTCGTCCGGTATGCCCCATTCCGCCGGTGGGGTGAAGTCGCACCAGGTCCCGTCGAACGGGAACGCCCCGGCCTCGGCGAGGGCGATGACCCGCTCCCCCTCGGCCCGGACCGCCTTCTCGTCGGCCACCCAGTAGTCGTCGGGGAAGGCGAGGCGTTCGAGGAACTCCTCCTCGTCCTTCCACTCCCAGCTGTGGTCCGGCCGGACCACCACGTCCAGATCCTGGTCGACCATGTCCACGCCGGCCACCGGGCCGTCGTCCCAGCGGACGCCCGGTTCCTCCAGGTTGACGTACCAGTTGCTGAACCGGCCCTGCCCGTCCCGGAACCACCAGACCGAGTGGGCCGCCCCGGTGGGCAGGAACTTCAGCACCGGCGGCCCGTTCCACCGGCCCTGCGCCAGGCGGTAGGACGAGGTGATCCACTCGGCGAACGGCATCGCCCGCATGCCCAGCCCCGCCTCGGTGACCTCGTGCGCCACCGGCGAGTCCCGGGCGATCCAGAGCAGCAGGCCCCGGTCGTCGTCCAGGACCACCCGGGCCGACCGGACCCAACCGATCCGGCCGTGCCGCACGTTCCGGTGCATGATCAGCCGACCCGGCGCGAACCGGGCGACGGGGTCGCCGGGCCGCACCTCAGTAGGCGCGGGCGAGGATGGCGACCAGGTCGGACTCGTCCTCCGAGTCCGGCACCGAGCCGTCGGCCCGCAGCAGGCAGCGGACCGTCACGCCCTGGGCGTTCGCCTCGGCCTCGCCCTGGACGCCGACCGCCGACCACGGCACCTTGGCCCAGCCGGTGGCCGCCGCCTCGATCGCCTCGCCCAGCGTCGACACCTCGACGGTCCGGGACTCGCGGTGGGCCAGAGCCTGGTCGTGCAGCGCCCGCTGGTCGGCCTCCAGCGCGGCCAGCACCGCGCCGACCACGTCGGCCACCGGCGTCGGGGACTTCGAGCCGTCCGTACGCCGGACCACGACCGCGTTGCCGGTGGCCAGGTCGCGGGGGCCGACCTCGACGCGTACCGGATAGCCGCGCAGCTCGGCGTCGACGGCCCGGCGGCCGAACGCGGTGTCCGTGCGGTCGTCGAGCGCGACCCGGACGCCGGCGTCGCGCAGGCCGTCGCGGAGCTTGGCCGCCGCCTCGCCGACCCCCTCGCCGTCCTTGACGATCATCACGTACGCCTGGATCGGCGCCAGCTTCGGCGGCACCCGCAGGCCGTTGTCGTCGCCGTGCGCCATGATCAGACCGCCGAGCATCCGGGTCGACGTGCCCCAGGAGGTGGTCCAGGCGTGCTCCCGGCCGCCCTCGGCCGAGGAGTAGCTGATGTCGAACGCCTTGGCGAAGTTCTGCCCCAGCTCGTGGCTGGTGCCCAGCTGGAGCGCCTTGCCGTCGCCCATCATGCCTTCGCAGGTGTAAGTGGCGGTCGCGCCGGCGAACCGCTCCCGGGCGGTCTTCAGCCCGACCACCACCGGGATGCCGAGGACGTTGACCATCAGGTCCTCGTACGCCTCGTGCAGGATCCGCCGCGCGTAGGCGCGCGCGTCCTCCCGCGTGGCGTGCGCGGTGTGCCCCTCCTGCCAGAGGAACTCGCTGGTGCGCAGGAAGATCCGCGGCCGCAGCTCCCAGCGGACCACGTTCGCCCACTGGTTGAGCAGCAGCGGCAGGTCCCGGTACGAGTCGATCCACTTGGCCATGAACTCGCCGATCACCGTCTCGCTGGTGGGGCGGACCACGACCGGCTCGGCGAGCTGCTTGCCGCCACCGTGGGTGACCACGGCCAGCTCCGGCGAGAAGCCCTCGACGTGCTGGGCCTCACGCTTGAGGTAGCTCTCCGGGATGAAGAGCGGGAAGTACGCGTTCTCCGCGCCGGCCGCCTTGATCCGGGCGTCCATCTCGGCCTGCATCCGCTCCCAGATGGCGTAGCCGGCCGGTCGGATCACCATGGTCCCCCGGACCGGGCCGTTGTCGGCCAGCTTCGCCTTGGCGATCAGGTCCTGGTACCAGCGGGGAAAGTCCTCCGCACGGGGAGTGAGCACGCGTGCCATGACCGCACATCCTATGCGCCGTCCGCCGGGCCGCCGCGATCGGGCACGCCCGACTGGCGGGAAGCAGCGCCCCGGCCGGGCGCGGGCGGGGCAGCGGCACGAACCCGACGCTGACTAGCATTTGCGGCCTGTGGCGGTTCCCAGCCGAGGCGGGCGAGGTCCCGGTGGTGTCCCGGGCGACCGGGCACGCCCAGTTGGACGCGGTCCCGCTGCCGCTGGCCACGATCGGCACGCCGACCCCGTTCGAGGTACGCGGCGCGCTGGGCAACGGCGTCACCTCGACGCCCCGCGCGACCCCGGTGAGCGTCTGGGGGCTGTGGGCATGCCTCCCGCCGCTGGCCCCCGGCGCGCACGAGCTGGCCTTCGGCGGCAGCGACGGCGGCGGCTTCTGGGTGGAGCAGCGACTAGCGGTTGCTTCCCTTTCTAGAGCTGTCCACAATTGGCTGTCGTGGGTAGCGTGTATCGGATCGGCGAGTTCGCCGAGCGGGTGGGCCGCTCGGTGAGTACGGTGCGCCGGTGGGAGGCGGAGGGTCGGATCGCGGCCCGTCGTCTGCCGTCGGGGCAGCGGTACTTCGACGATTCTGATGTGCGCCGGGTGCTGCAGCCGGGCTTCGACGCCGACCGGCGGAAGGTCGTGGTGTACTGCCGGGTGTCATCGCCGGGTCAGAAGGCCGACCTGGCCTCGCAGGTGGCGGCGATGCAGCAGTTCTGCCTTGCTCGCGGTCTGGCCGTGGACGAGTGGATCAGCGAGGTCGGCGGCGGGATGAACCTGCGCCGTAAGAAGTTCCTGGCGTTAATGGACGCGGTCGACCGGGGGGAGGTTGGCACGCTGGTGGTGGCGCACAAGGACAGGCTGGCCCGGTTCGGCTTCGACTTCCTGGAGCACGTGGCGGCACGTGGCGGCTGCGAGATCGTCGTCGCCAATCAGGAGTCACTGTCCCCACAGCAGGAACTAGTGGAGGACTTGTTGGCCATCGTGCACACCTTCTCATGCCGCCTGTACGGTCTGCGCAGCTACGAGAAGGAACTCAAAGGGGCGGACCTAACCCTGGGGGATGACCGGTGAAGGTCACCCGCATCGCCTACTCGGCACGGATGAACCCAGGAAAGTACGCCGCCCTGGTGGAGCAGGCCCGCCGGTTGGGTTGGGTGCGCAGCGAGGTGTGGCAGCGGTATGGCTCGATCAACGGTGTCGCGGCCGGACTGCGGGACCGGCAGGTGCGCGACCGGTGGCTGGCTGACGGCAGGCACGTGCAGTTCGCCGTGTTGGCGAATGCGTGGAAGGAAACCGTCCGCGACGTCATGGCCGACATCGCCGCGAACCTGGAGGCGGCCAAGGTCGACGTCAGGCGGGCGATCATCCGACGCACGAGCGATCCGGCCGAGCGCAAGCGAATGTTCACCGCGCTGAAGGCCGACCAATGGGCTGACGATCCGTTCCTGTCTCGGCAGATGCGCAAGCACTGGAAGCGTGGCCACAACCGCACGCACGATCAGATCGTGGTACGCGCCGACAACTACAACGCCCTCGTTGACGGGCGAGGCCGGCTGTGGCTGGCAATTCCCGGCCTTGAACCCCGCAAGATGGTCAAAATCCCGCTGTCTACGACCGTCGCCCCGACCGGGACGCTGCGCCTGATCCTGCGCGGCGGCCGAGTCGAGGTCCACTACCAGATCGACGCGTCGCAGATGCGCTCATCACAGCGACCATGCGGCGAGGCGACGATCGGCGTGGACAAGGGCTACACCGAAGCCCTCACCGACTCCGACGGCCAGCCCCACGGTGAACAGCTCGGCGACCTGCTCACCCGCGAGTCGGACCGGTTGAAGGAACGAAACCGCCGTCGGGCGAAGCTACGCTCAATCGCCAACAACGCCGCGCTCCGTGGCGACTACGCGAAAGCGCACCGGATCAAGGCCAACAACCTCGGCACGATCAAGCGGGACCGGCAGGCCGCCCGACATCGGGCGCGGGTGCGTACGGAGATCTTCACCGCCGTGCACGAGGTCGTGGACAAGGCCGCCACCGTGATCGCCGAAGACCTCACCAAACGCTTCGCCGGGCGCAAGAGGCTGGGCAAGAACATCAACCGGCGTCTCGCCGCATGGACCAAAGGAGTCACCGCCGAGGCCCTGAAAAGCGTGTCGGAGCGTAGAGGTTCTGCGCTCGTGCCCGTCAACGCCGCCTACACCTCACAAACCTGTCACCAATGCGGCCGGTTCGGCCGACGCAGCGGGGACCGGTTTCACTGCACCCGATGCGGGGTGGTGTGGCAGGCCGACGTGAACGCCGCGATCAACATCCTGCACCGAGCCGGCGACCCCGACATCGCCCTGCACACCCCACACCACATGGTGAAGCAGATCCTGCAGGACCGGACAGATCGCCACCGGACCAGACTGCCGGTCCAGGACTCCAGCCCGGCCACCGCCGAGCGGAGAGCGAATCACCCGAACCGCTCAACTATGAGCAAGTAGTAGGAAGCAGGCGCAGTACCACCTCGTAGTGAGCTGAGCCGTCCCGCCGCCCGTAGACTTCCGGGCAACCATGGACGAACCCCGGGACTCGGCCCGCCAACGCCTGCGGGACAGCATCGTCGACGCCGCCCGCGCACAGACCGTCGCGAGCGGCTGGGACGGCGTACGGATGGGTGGGGTGGCGCGGGCGGCCGGGGTGAGCCGGCAGACCGTCTACAACGAGTTCGGCACCAAGGCGGGGCTGGCCGAGTCGCTGGCCCGGCGGGAGGTCGACCGGTTCGTCTCGGCGGTCCGCGCGGCGCTCGCGGAGCACGGCGCCGACGTCCGGGCCGGGGCGTACGCGGCCATCGCGCACACCCTCACCGAGGCGGCCGGGAACCCGCTGATCAAGGCGATCCTGAGCAGCGCGCGGGGCGGCTCGGACGAGCTGCTGCCCTACCTGACCACCCGCTCCGAGCTGGTGCTGGCCGAGGCGACCGGGGCGCTGCTGGAGTGGGCGAGCGTCCACCTGCCGGGGGCCGACCCGGCCGGGCTGGCGTTCGCCGCCGACACGATCGTCCGCCTGGTGGTGAGCCACATCGTGCTCCCCCAGGCCCCGCCCGAGCAGACCGCCCGCGCCCTGGCCGACCTGGCCCTGCACCTCTTCCTGAACCCGGGGCGGGTCAGCGGATGAGGCGGCCGCGGAGGACGACGCGGGACGGGGTGCGGACCACGCGGAGGTCGCGGCGCGGGTCGTCGGGGTAGACGACCAGGTCGGCGAGGCCGCCCTCGACCAGGCCGGGGAAGCCCAGCCAGGCGCGGGCGCCCCAGGAGGCGGCGGCGAGCACGTCCAGCGCGGACATGCCGGCCCGCTCGTGCAGCAGCAGCATCTCCTCGGCGGCCAGCCCGTGGTCGATCCCGCCGCCCGCGTCGGTGCCGACGTAGATCGGCACCCCGGCCTCGTACGCGGCCCGGACCACCTCGGGGAAGCGGTCGCGCAGGGCGATCATGTGGTCGGCGTACCCGGGGAACCTGGCGCGCGCCTGCTCGGCGATGCCGCCGAAGGTGGCGATGTTGATCATCGTGGGGACCAGCGCGGTGCCCTGCCGGGCCATCAGGTCGATCAGGTCCAGGCTGAGCCCGGTGCCGTGCTCCACCGAGTCCACCCCGGCCCGCACCATGATCTCCACGGCCGACTCGGAGAAGGTGTGCACCGCGGCGCGCACCCCGGCGGCGTGCGCGGCCGCGACGGCCGCGGTCATGGTGTCCGCGTCCCAGGCCGGCGCGAGGTCGCCGACGCCGCGGTCGATCCAGTCCCCGACCAGCTTGACCCAGCCGTTGCCGGCGGCGGCCTGCTCGGCCACCGTCGCGGCCACCTCCGCCGCGCCCACCTCCACGCCGATGTCGCGCAGGTAGCGCTTCGGCGGGGCGACGTGCCGGCCGGCGCGGGCCAGTCGCGGCAGCTCCGGGTCGTCGTCCAGCTCCGGGTACGGGTACGGCGAGCCGGCGTCGCGGATGGCCAGCACGCCGGCGTTCCGGTCGGTGCGGGCCAGCTCGCGGGCCTGGTCGAGCGAGGTGATCGGGGCGCCGCCCCGGGCGATGCCGATGTGGCAGTGCGCGTCGGTCAACCCCGGCAGCACGAAGCCGCCGTCGGCGATCGTCTCCGCCCCGGGGACCGGGTCGAAGGTCACCCGGTCGCCGTCCAGCCAGATGTCCCGGACCTCGTCGTCCGGCAGCAGCACACCGCGCACATGCAGAGCCATGTGCACAGTCCTACCGGATCACTCCCCGCCGCACGCGAGCGGCCCGGCCCGCCGCACGGTCAGCGAACGACTGGCCCCCACCGTGAACCCCCCTCAAGTAGGCCGCTGTGCCGCCCAGGCCAGGAACCTGTCGAACAGATCCGCCGGAGACGGGGCAGGGCTCGGGTTTAGCTTGATCAAATCCGCGGTGGCGTCGAACAACTGGCCGGCCAGGTAGACCGACAGGGCTACCGCGTTCCCCGCGTATTCGACCCGCAGCAGCATGCGGGCCGTAGCGCACGGCCAGGCGGCGGAGCACACCCGGCAGAGCCACAGGGGCCGCCTGGGTAAGTGTTGGTGCACCCGGTGGAAGGTGTGCAGCGGCTGGTCATGGCCGGGTGAGGCATTAGGCGGGGTCACCCGCTCATGATGACGCCGCCTGTTGTCCTCGTCAACAGACTCCGCAGTTGTCGCTGTCATGATGACATGCTGCTGTCATCGTCAACCCGTGGAGCTTGTAGGCGTGTCAGAGATTCGGGAAATGCTCGGTGGCGTATCCCGACAGCGCGCCTCCGTCATCGCCAATCAACGCAACTTCCCCGAGCCAATCGCCGTGTTGGCGATGGGAAAGGTGTGGCGGAAGTCCGAGGTTGAGAAGTGGATACGGCAGCACAGACCCGACGTGGCGGAGGACTGAGAAGGGGCCCCAACCGGGGCCCCTTCAGTTGATGAAAGCACTCGACCGGCGCGACCTGCCGAAAGGCTGGCGTGCTCGGTGCCGCGGGGTCAGCGGGGCCGGTTGTCGCCCTTGCCGAGCTTGTTGAAGTCGATCTTCGGGAGCTTGAAGCCCGGGGGCAGGCCCTGGCCGCCGGCCAGGTCACCCGGGTCCAGCCCCGGCGGGAGCTGCGGCATGCCGCCCGGGAAGCCGCCCGGCAGCCCGGCGCCCGCCCCGGTACGCGGCCGACCGCCGCCCTTGGTGCCCTTGCGCTTGTTCTTCGGCGACTTGGTCGCCTTGCGCCGGCCACCGCCGGGCAGGCCCATCATGCCGCCCATCTGCTTCATCATCTTCTGCGCGTCGGCGAAGCGGTTGAGCAGCTGGTTGACGTCCATCACGGCGACCCCGGAGCCGCTGGCGATGCGGGCCCGGCGGGAGCCGTTGATGATCTTCGGGTTGGTGCGCTCGCCCGGGGTCATCGACCGGATGATCGCGGTGACCCGGTCGAAGTGCTTGTCGTCCAGGTCGGCGAGCTGGTCCTTCATCTGCCCCATGCCGGGCATCATGGCCAGCACGTTGGCGATCGGGCCCATCCGGCGGACCGCGATGAGCTGGTCGAGGAAGTCCTCCAGGGTGAACTGCTCACCCCCCATCAGCTTGGCGGTCATCTTCTCCTTCTGATCGGCGTCGAAGGCCTGCTCGGCCTGCTCGATCAGAGTGAGGACGTCGCCCATGCCGAGGATCCGGCTGGCCATCCGGTCGGGGTGGAAGACGTCGAAGTCCTCCAGCTTCTCGCCGGTCGAGGCGAAGAGGATCGGCTGCCCGGTGATTTCCCGGACGGAGAGCGCCGCGCCACCGCGGGCGTCGCCGTCGAGCTTCGAGAGCACTACACCGGTGATGCCGACGCCGTCGCGGAACGCCTCAGCGGTGCGGACGGCGTCCTGGCCCACCATCGCGTCGACGACGAAGATGACCTCGTCCGGGTCGACCACGTCGCGGATGTCGGCGGCCTGCTGCATCATCTCGGCGTCGATGCCGAGGCGGCCGGCGGTGTCGACGATGACGATGTCCCGGGCGGCGCGCTTGGCATGCTCGATCGAGTCGCGCGCCACCTGGACCGGGTCGCCGACGCCGTTGCCGGGCTCCGGGGCGTACACCTCGACGCCGGCCCGGCCACCGAGCACCTGGAGCTGCCCGACAGCGTTGGGGCGCTGGAGGTCGGCGGCGACCAGCAGCGGCTGGTGGCCCTGGGCCTTGAGCCAGCGGGCCAGCTTGCCGGCGAGGGTGGTCTTACCGGAACCCTGGAGGCCGGCCAGCATGATCACGGTCGGCGGGTGCTTGGCGAACTGGAGCCGCCGCCCCTCGCCGCCGAGGACGTTGATCAGCTCCTCGTTGACGATCTTGATGATCATCTGCGCCGGGTTGAGCGCCTGGGAGACCTCGGCCCCCCGCGCGCGCTCCTTGACGTTCGCGATGAAGCCCTTGACCACCGGCAGGGCGACGTCGGCCTCCAGCAGCGCCATGCGGATCTCGCGCGCGGTGGCGTCGATGTCGGCATCGCTGAGCCGACCCTTGCCGCGGAGCTTGGTGAAGATCCCGGACAGGCGGTCACTCAAGGTGTCAAACACGCGAACATCCCGTTTGTTAGTGTTCCGGCGGGTACGAACTCGGCCGGCACGCACAAGGCCGGCCACCCGCAAGGGTAACCGCCCCACCTCGCCACTGCTTCCCGCCGGCCCGGCCCCGCCCCGACCTTCGACAAGATCGCCCTACCGGGCGGCCGCGCTGGTCAGGACCCCACCAGCCCCGACTGGTACGCGAAGACCACCAGTTGGGCCCGGTCCCGGGCGCCCAGCTTCACCATGGCCCGGCTGACATGGGTACGCGCGGTGGCCGGGCTGACCACCAGGCGCTCGGCGATCTCGATGTTGCTCAGCCCCTCGCCGACCAGCCCCACCACCTCCCGCTCCCGCTCGGTGAGCGTGCCGAGCCGGGGATGGGGTCGGGGCACCCGGGCCGGCCGGGTGGCGAACTCCCGGACCACCCGCCGGGTCACCGACGGCGACAGCAGCGCCTCACCGTCGGCGACCAGCCGGATCGCCCGCAACAGCTCGGCGGGCCGGGTGTCCTTGGTGAGGAAGCCGCTGGCCCCGTGGCGGAGCGCGTCGAAGACGTACTCGTCCAGCTCGAAGGTGGTCAGCACGATCACCCGGGTCCCGGCCAGCCCGGGATCCGCGACGATCCGCCGGGTCGCCTCGATGCCGTCGATCCCCGGCATCCGGACGTCCATCAGCACCACGTCGGGGCGTTCCCGCCGGGTCGTCTCGACCGCGGCGAGCCCATCGGCGGCCTCGCCCACCACGGTGAGGTCGTCCTCGCTCTCCACGAGGGCGCGCAGCCCGATCCGGACCAGGTCCTGGTCGTCGGCGAGCACCACGGTGATCACTGTGCCTCCTCCACGGGCAAGGTCGCGGACACCCGAAATCCGCCGCCAGGTGCGGGGCCGGCGGTGAACGTGCCCCCCAGCGCGGTGACCCGTTCCCGCATGCCGGCCAGACCGTAGCCGCCCCCGGGGCCGGGGACCGCGCCCCGGCCGGTGTCGGTCACCTCGATCTCCACCCCGCTCGAGGTGTGGCGGAGCCGGACGGTGGCGGTGGCCGGACCGGCGTGCCGCAGCACGTTGGTCAACGACTCCTGCACCACCCGGTACGCGGCCAGGTCGACGGCGACCGGCAGGGTCCGGGGCTCCCCGGTGACCTCCACGGTGACGGGCACCCCCGCGCCGGCCAGCCGGTCGCGCAGTTGCGGCAGCTGGGCCAACCCGGGGGTCGGCGCCCGGTCGTCGGCCGCCTCGTCCCGCCGGGCCACGGTGAGCGTGACCCGCAGCTCGTCCAGGGCCTCCTTGCTGGTGCGGCTGATCGCGGTCAGCGCCGCCTCGGCCTGCTCGGGCTTACGGGCCAGCAGGTGCAGGGCGATCTCCGCCTGCATGTGGATCGCGGCGAGGCCGTGCCCGACCACATCGTGCACCTCCCGCGCGACCCGCAGCCGCTCGGCGTCGGCCAGCCGGCGCGCCTCGTCGACCCGGCCGCGCGCGGCGTTCTCCCGAACCAGCCGGACCGTGGTGCCGACCGCGAACGGGACCACCACCCAGGCGGCGGCCGGCATGGCGCCGAGCAGCCCGAGCGGACGCACCCCGACCACCACGTGCACCAGCAGGACCGCCAGCGCCACCCCGCCGGCCACCGCGCCGGTACGCAGCGGCAGGTACGCGGCGACCGTGTAGACCGCGACGAGGAACGCGAACAGGATCGGCCCGTACGGATAGCCGAGCACCAGGTACGCCGTGGTGGCCACGGTGACCACCCCCAGCGTCGCCAGCGGCCAGCGCCGGCGCACCGCCAGCGCCAGCGCGGCCACCGCCACCAGCGGGTACGTCGCCCGGCCGATGCCGATCCCCTCGTTGGCGCCGGCCGGTGCGGTGCCGACCAGCCCGACCCCGAGCAGCACCAGGGCGACGACGGCGTCGTAGATCTGGTCGCTCCACTGAATCCCGCGGTTCCGGTCCACCGTCCCCTCCCCCGCCCGGCCTAGCCGATGTCGCGGCGCTGCAGCAGCAGCCCGCCCAGGGCCGCGAAGGCGACCAGGTAGGCCGCGACGACCAGCGCCGCCTGCCCGCCGCCGACGGCCGCCGCGACGCCCGGGGTGTCCCCGGGCGCGCCGAGCGCCGCCGCCAGCGAACCCGCGTTCGGGCCGGGCAGGCCCTTCTGCACCTGGGCCACCCAGTCCAGCAGGGGCGCGGCGATCGCGGCGAGCAGGTTCTGCACCGCAAGCATCCACACCAGACCCAGCCCGACGGGCAGGGCCACCGCCCGCAGCGCGACGGCGAGCACGGCACCGAGCATGGCCCACATCGTCGCGATGAGCCACCCCGCCCCGATCCCGGTGAGCAGGTCGCCAGCCGCGGGCCAGTGCACCGGCTGCGACTCGGCGGCGGCGATCAGCCCGCCGGCCACCGCGCCGAGGACGAAGACGGAGAGCACCACGACCAGGGTGGCGACCGCCAGCGCGAGCAGCTTGCCGGCGTACACCTCCAGCCGGGAGGGGCCCTGGGCCAGGACGGTCTTCCAGGTGCCCCAGCCGTACTCGCCGCCGACGGTGAGGACGCCGAGGATCAGCACGATCGCGCCGAGGAAGACCGGCAGGCCGCCGAGCGAGTTGCCGACCAGGTGGTCCGGGAGCAGCATCGGCAGGGTCCGCTCGCTGTTCGGGCCGCCGGTGCCGCCGGCGATGCTCGCGTACGGGAAGACGTAGGTGAAGACCAGGGCGAGCACCAGCGTGATGGCCAGCAGCAGCCAGGACGCCGGCCGTCGGACGAGTTTGGCCAGTTCGGCCCGGGCGCTACGCGACATCGACCGTTCCCTTCTCGATGAGGTCGAAGAACACCTGCTCCAGGTCCCGCTCGCGGGGCCGCAGCTCGCGGACCGCCACCCCGGCGCCGACCAGCTCGGCGTTGAGCCAGGCCGCCCGCTCCGGCTCGACCGCCAGCTCCAACCCGCCGTCGACCACCCGTACCCGCTCCGGTCCGACCAGCTCGCCGGCCCGGGTGGCAGCCTCGTCGAGCGGGTCGGCGAGCACCCACAGGCCGGCCGCCCCGCGCAGCTCGGCGACGCTGCCCTCGGCGATCAGCCGTCCCCGGGAGATCACCCCGACCCGGTCGCAGACCTGCTCGACCTCGCCGAGCAGGTGGCTGGAGACCAGCACCGTGCAGCCGCCGGCGCCGAGGCGCCGGATCAGGGTGCGCATGTCCGCCATGCCGGCCGGGTCGAGGCCGTTGGTCGGCTCGTCCAGGATCAGCAGGCGTGGGTCCTTGAGCAGGGCGGCGGCCACGCCGAGCCGCTGCTTCATGCCCAACGAGTAGCCGGCGTACCGGTCGCCGGCCCGGTCGGTGAGGTCGACCAGGTCCAGCACCAGGGCCACCCGGTCGGCGCCGACGCCGGCGTAGCGGGCCAGCACCCGCAGGTTGTCCCGGCCGGAGAGGTAGGGGTAGAAGGCCGGCCCCTCGATCAGCGCGCCGACACCGCCGAGCCGGCCGGCGCCGGGCGTCCGGTCGAGCAGCCGTACGGTGCCGGACGTCGGGCGGACCAGCCCGAGCAGCATCCGCAGCGTGGTGGTCTTGCCGGCGCCGTTCGGGCCGAGAAAGCCGTACACCTCGCCGGCCCGGACGGTCAGGTCGAGGTCCCGCACGGCGGTCAGCCCGCCGTACCGTTTGGTGAGCCCCTGGGTCTGCACTGGCAGGTTCATGCTCCGAGGGTGCCGCCCGGCGGCCCGTCGCACGTCGCCCCGCGGGCGGCCCTCCGGCTACGCCCCGGGACGTAGCCGGGGGTGTGGATCGCGGCCCCGCCACCCGTCTCGAGCCGGCCGCGGCCCGTGGTTACACCGCGGCCAGTACGGCGCTCTCCAGCCGGGCCCGCTCGGCGTCGTCGGGCCAGCCGCCGACGAGGTAGAACGCGTCCACCACGTCGGCGCCGAGGGTGGAGATGCGGGCCGCCCGGACCTGCGCGCCGGCCTCGTCGAGGGCGCAGGTCACCCGGTAGAGCAGGCCGGCCGCGTCGGCCGCCCGCAGTTCCAGCAGCACCGCGTCGGTGGCCGCCTCCCGGTGCCAGACCACCCGGGGGGCGGCACCCTCGCCGCGCGCGGCGAGGGCCCGGCCGCGCAGCCGCTGGGTGACCGAGACGTCCCCGGCGACCGCCCGGCGCAGGTCGGCGCTGAGCGCGATCGGGTCGGGCGCGAGCCCGTAGCGGGGTTGCACCCGGCATTCGACCAGGGCCCGGCCGTCGACCGTGGAGGCGTCCGCGGACAGCACCTCGAGCCGGTGCAGGGCCAGGCAGCCGGCGACCGTCGCGAGCAGGCCCCGCCGGTCCGCCGCGGCCACCGCCACCCGGTCCCCGGTCAGGTGTACGACCGGCAGCGGCCCCGCGACCAGCGCCGGGTCGGGCGCCGGGGGCGCGGGCAGGACGCCGGTGTCCAGCGCGGTACGCACCCGGGCGACCAGTTCGGCGACGAGCCGTCCCTTCCAGTCCGACCAGGCGGCCGGCCCGGTGGCGGCGGCGTCGGCGCGCACCAGGGCGTGCAGCAGGTCCAGGGTGGTGGTGTCGCCGACCTGGTCGGCCACGTCGGCGATGGTCTTCGGGTCGGCGAGGTCCCGGCGGGTGGCGACGTCGGGCAGGAGCAGGTGCCGCCGGACCAGCGCGCCGATCAGCGCCGCCTCGCTGTCGGGCAGCCCGATCCGGGTGGCCACCGCCTCGGCCACCGGCGCGCCGACGGTGCTGTGGTCGCCCGGCAGGCCCTTGCCGATGTCGTGCAGGAACGCGCCGAGCAACAGCAGGTCCGGGCGGTCCACCTCGCGGGTGTGCCGGCTCGCCTCGTACGCGGTCTGCACCAGGTGCCGGTCCAGGGTGAACCGGTGCACCGGGTTGTGCTGGGGCAGGCTGCGCAGCCGGGTCCACTCGGGCAGCCAGCCGTCGATGAGGCCGTACCGGTCGCAGGTCTCCCAGGCGGGCACCAGGCCGGGACCGGCGCCGAGCAGGGTGATGAGCGCGGCCCGGGCGGCCGGCGGCCAGGGCGCGGGCAGCGGCGGGCAGTACGCGGCCAGCCACTCGCAGGTGGCCCGGGCGATGGGCAGCCGGGTGGCGGCCGCGGCGGCGGCGACCCGCAGCGACAGGCTGGGGTCGGGGCGGGCCCCGATGGCGGTGCGGGCGAGCACCAGCTCTCCGTCGTGTTCGACGACGTCGCGGGCCACGGGTCGGCGCAGCGGCCGGCCGTCGGCGCCCCGGCGGCGGCCGGAGCGGAGCCGGTCGGCGGCGCGCCAGGCGTCGTCGAGGGCGTGGCTGACGGTGCGGGCGTCCCCGGCGACCCGGCGCAGCAGGGCGTCGCCGTCGTCCGCAGCGAGCAGTTCGGCGACGCCGTCGCGTTCCTGCGCGACGAGCCGGTCGACCCGGCGGCCGACCTGCTGGTGCAGGGCGTCGCGGGTGTCCAGCAGGCGCAGGTGGGCGGCGCGGACGGCCGGGCGGAGCGCGTCGGTGATCCCGGCGGTGGCGATGGCCCGCAGGATGCCGACGTCGCGCAGCCCACCGGCCGCCTCCTTCAGGTCGCCCTCCAGCAGGAACGCGAGCTCGCCGTGGGCGGCCCAGCGGGCGGTGGTGATCTCCCGCAGGCCGGGGAGCTGGCGGACGGCGGTGCGCCGCCAGTGGTCGGTGGCGGTGCGGATGAGCTGGTCGGCGAGCGTCCGGTCACCGGCGAGATAGCGGGCGTCGAGCAGGCCGAGGGCCACCTTGACGTCGTCCTGCGCCACCGAGAGCGCCTCGGCGACGGTCCGTACGGAGTGGTCGAGCCGCAGCCCGGCGTCCCAGATCGGATACCAGAGCTTGGCGGCCAGCTCGTCGGTGCCGGGCACCCCGGCGTGCAGCAGCACCAGGTCGAGGTCCCCGTACGGCGCGCACTGCCGCCGCCCCAGCCCGCCGACGGCGATCAGCGCGATCCCGTCCTGCTCGGGCAGCAGCGCGCCCAGCCACGAGTCGAACGCGGCCGCCCGCGCCGCCCGCGCCGCCTCCCCGATCCCGGCGGGAACGCCGACGACCTCGTTGATCAAGAGCTCCGCGCCGCCGTCGCCGGGGCGTCCTGACGCGTTCTTCCTGATCAACGAGGTCATCGGTGCGGGTCTCCTACAGGGCGTCCAGGCCGCGTTCGCCGGTACGGACGCGGACGACCTCCTCGACGCCGGTCACCCAGACCTTGCCGTCGCCGATCTTGCCGGTCCGGGCCGCCGCCACGATGGCGTCGACGATCTTCTCGACGTCCATCTCGTCGGTGAGCACCTCGACCCGGATCTTGGGCAGGAACTCGACCGTGTACTCGGCACCCCGGTAGACCTCGGTGTGCCCCTTCTGCCGGCCGTACCCCTGGACCTCGCTGACGGTCAGGCCGGCCACGCCGAGGGCGTGCAGGGCCTCCTTCACCGCGTCCAGCTGGTACGGCTTGATGACCGCGGTCACCAGCTTCATGTCCAACCCCTCCATCCCAGGAACGTTAACCGGCGACCTTCTCGCTGACCGGCGCGGCGGGCTCGTCCGCCGGCTCGGCGGACTCCGGGGCAGGCTTGGCGGCGCCGATCCCGGCCATGGCGAACGCGCCGCCCGCGCTGCTGCCCGTGGTGGGCGACAGGTCGTACGCGCTCTCCGCGTGCTCGGCGACGTCGATGCCGGCGACCTCGTCCTCGGTGCCGGTCCGCAGCCCGATCAGCGCCTTGACCGCAAGCGCGATCAGCACGGCCACCCCGAAGGAGTAGACCGAGACGATCCCGCTGGCCAGCGCCTGCCGGCCGAGCTGGGTGACCCCGCCGCCGTAGAACAGACCCTCGCTCGCGCCGAGGCCCTCGATGGCGGAGTTGACCTGGAGGGTGGCGAAGAGGCCGATGAACAGCGACCCGATCCAGCCGGCGACGAAGTGCACGCCGACCACGTCGAGCGAGTCGTCGAAGCCGAACCGGTACTTCAGGCTCACCGCGACGGCGCAGACCGCGCCGGCGATCAGACCGAGCAGGACCGATGGGAGCGGGGCGATGAAGCCACAGGCCGGGGTGATCGCCACCAGGCCGGCGATGGCGCCGGAGGAGGCACCGACCAGGGTCGGCTTCTTGCTGCGCACCCACTCCACCAGGACCCAGCCGAGCACACCGGCGGCCGTGGCGACCTGGGTGTTGACGAAGGCCACCGCGGTGGTGCCGTCGACGGTCAGCTCCGAGCCGGCGTTGAAGCCGAACCAGCCGAACCAGAGCAGGCCGGCGCCGAGCGCCACGAACGGGATGTTGTGCGGCTTGAAGCTCTCCCGGGGCCAGCCCACCCGCTTGCCGAGCACCAGGACCAGGCCGAGCGCGGCGGCGCCGGCGTTGATGTGGACCGCGGTGCCACCGGCGAAGTCCAGCGCCTTGATCTTGGAGCCGATGAAGCCGCCGCCCCAGACCCAGTGCGCGACCGGCACGTAGACCAGGGTGAACCAGGCGAAGGCGAAGAGCAACCAGCCGGAGAACTTCAGCCGGTCGGAGACCGCGCCGGAGATCAGGGCCACGGTGATGACGGCGAACATCATCTGGAAGACCATGAAGACGTACGTGGGGATGCCGGTCCCCGCGCCGAGGAACAGCCACTCCTCGCCGATGAAGTTCGTCTGCGTGCCGAAGTACTGGGTGAAGCTGCCGATCACGTTGTTGGCCCCGGCGCTGTCGTTGGTGCCGAACGCCAGGGTGAAGCCGTAGATGACCCAAAGTACGGAGATGAGCCCGATCGCGGAGAAGCTCATCATCATCATGTTGAGTACGCCCTTGGACCGGTTGAGGCCGCCGTAGAACAGGGCCAGACCGGGCGTCATGAGCAGCACGAGCGCAGACGACAAGAGCAACCAGGCGGTGTTGCCGGTGTTGATCTCCACGCTGCCTCCTCTCGGTGTGGAAGTCCTCCCTCCGACTGAGACCTGGCAGCGTCGCCCGTCAGCCGGTTGCGCGGAAGCTTCGTCGCCGGCTGTTTCACTCAACGACCCCGGCCGATTTCCGGTCCGTGACGGTGTGTTTCGGACGTGTGAAGAAACCCGCACAGCCGCCGGGATGGGCGGCGGTGGATCGGCCGTACGGCGGGCGTCGATGGCCGGGCGACCACCGACGCCCCGCGACCCGGCCGATCAGCGCAGCGCGTACTCCAGGGCGTGCCGCTCGTAGTCGAGCAGCCGCAGGTCGCGCATCGGACGGCGGAGGTGCCCCTTGTGCACGATCCGGACGAACGCCGGGTCCCCGGCCGCGGCCATCCGGCGGATGCCCTCCACGTGGTCCACGATCCGCTTGCGGACGGTCCGGATCAGCCGGTGCCGGTCCCGCGGGATCAGCCCGTACGCGTCGGCGAACAGGCGCAGCCGGCGCGGCCGGTCGGGGTGCTTCCAGCCGAGGGTGATCGAGTCCCGGTCGGCGAAGATCGGCACCCAGGTCCAGGCCGCGTACGCCACGTCGTAGATCCGCGCGCCGGGCGAGGCGAGGTCGAAGTCGATCAGCCCCAGGGTGCCGTCGGGCCGCCAGATCACGTTGTGCGGGGCGGCGTCGTGGTGGCAGATCACCTCGGTGTCCGGCGGGGGCGGGCCGAACGAGCGCCAGACCGCCCCCGGCGGCGGGGTGAAGCCGTACTGGGCGTCGTGGAACATCCGCAGCATGGTGGCCACGGTCACCAGCGCCTCGTCGGTGACCCAGTGCGGGGCGAGCGGGTACTCCCCGCACTCCCCCTCCAGGTACGACAGGACCTCCCGGTTGCGCTCGTCCATGCCGAGGGCGCGGGGCGCGCCGGTGAACCCGACGTACTCCAGGTGGCGCAGCAGGGCGTGCACGGAGGGCGTCCAGGGCCCGGCGTTGCGCCGGACCGTGTCGCCCACCCGGACCACGGTGCTCACGTTCCCGCCGTGCAGCGGGATCTCCTGCGAAGTCACGTACGGTCTCCCGAGGCGCGGCGACGGGTGGCTGGGTTCGCGCCACCCCGCCCAGGCGCGATCGTCAGTCGTCACTCGAGGTTACGCGTCCCGGGCGAGCGGCTCGGTGCCGAGCAGCGCGTCGACGAACTGCGCCGGGTCGAACGGGGCCAGGTCGTCCGGGCCCTCGCCGAGGCCGACCAGCTTGACCGGGATGCCGAGCTTGCGCTGCACGGCGATCACGATGCCGCCCTTGGCCGTCCCGTCGAGCTTGGTCAGCACCACCCCGGTCACGTTGACCACCTCGGTGAAGACCCGGGCCTGCTCCAGGCCGTTCTGCCCGGTGGTGGCGTCCAGCACCAGCAGGGTCTCGTCGATCGGGCCGTGCTTCTCCACCACCCGCTTGACCTTGCCCAGCTCGTCCATCAGGCCGACCTTGTTCTGCAGGCGGCCGGCGGTGTCGATCAGCACGGTGTCGACCTGGGTGTCGATGCCGCGCTTGACCGCGTCGAAGGCGACGCTGGCCGGATCGGCCGCCTCGGGCCCGCGGACGGTCTCCGCGCCGACCCGGCCGCCCCAGGTCTCCAGCTGGTCGGCGGCGGCGGCCCGGAAGGTGTCGGCGGCGCCGAGCAGCACCGAGTGTCCGTCGGCGATCAGCACCCGGGCGATCTTGCCGCAGGTGGTGGTCTTGCCGGCGCCGTTGACCCCGACGACCAGCAGCACCCCCGGCATGCCCACCTTCGGGTCGGCGTTCAGCGACCGGTCCAGCGTCGGGTCGAGGGCGTTGACCAGTTCGGCGGCGAGCAGGGCGCGCAGCTCGCCGGCGGAGCGGGTGCCGAGCACCCGGGTCCGCTCCCGGAGCCGGTCGACGATCTCCCGGGTGGCGTCGATGCCGACATCGGCCGTGATCAGGCTGTCCTCGATCTCCTCCCAGGCATCCTCGTCCAGGTGGTCGCGGCTGAGCAGGCCGAGCAGGCCCTTGCCGAAGGCGTTCTGCGAGCGGGACAGCCGGGAGCGCAGCCGGACCAGCCGGCCGGCGGTGGGCTCGGGGACCTCGATGGTGGGGGGCGCGGGCGGGGCCTCGATCACCGGTGTCGGCTCGACCAGGACGCCGGTGGTGAGGTCGGCCTCCGCCGCTTCGACCGGCGGACCGGCCAGGCCCTCCTCGGCCCGGGTGTCGACCTCCGTCTTGGGCAGCGGCGGCTCCGGCCGCCGGCGCAGCCGTGGCACCACCAGCCCGAGGGCACCGAGGATCAGCACCCCGAGCAGGGCGAGCGCGATGAGGAGGTATTCCGTCATGCCGAAATCCTGTCAGATGCCGGCGACGGCGTCTCATCGACCGCACCCCGCCGCCGGTGCCGGCCGGCGGTAGGCTCGACGCCAGCCAGCTGTGGTGCGACCGCCGGCCGGGTAGTAAACATGAAGTCCGCTCACCTCGGAGGTCGGCCATGCCCCGCGCGCGCCTGCTCATCGGTCCGTTGCTGCGGCGGGTCGTCGGCACGCGGGCCACCGTCTGGGTCGAGACCAGCGCGCCCGCCGTGGTCACCGTCCGCACGGCCGACGGGGCCGCCGGGACCGCGCCGACCTTCTCCGCGTACGACCACCACTACGCGATCGTCGTGGTGGCGGGGCTCACCCCGGACAGCGCGACCAGCTACGAGCTGCTGATCGACGACGAGGTCGCCTGGCCGGTGCCGGAGAGCGGCTTCCCGGCCAGCGTCATCCGGACCCGGGCGGCCGACGACCGGGACCAGCCGGTGACCCTGATCTTCGGCTCGTGCCGGGAGACCACCCAGCACGCCACGGCCCGCAAGCTGCCCCCGGACGCGCTCGACGCGTACGCCCGGCGGCTGATCGCCGACCCGGGCCGGGCCGCCCGGCCGGACCTGCTGGTGCTCCTCGGCGACCAGGTCTACGCCGACGTCACCTCGCCGACCGTGCGGCGGCTGCTCAAGCGGCGTCGCCGGCGGCCGAAGGAGGCCCCGGCGACCCAGGTGGTCAGCTTCGACGAGTACACCAAGCTCTACCTGGAGTCCTGGCGCGACCCGGAGATCCGCTGGCTGCTCTCCACCGTGCCGAGCGTGATGATCTTCGACGACCACGAGATCATCGACGACTGGAACACCTCAGCCGACTGGCGGGCGGACATGCGCCAGCAGCCGTGGTGGGCCGAGCGGATCCGCAGCGGGCTCGCCTCGTACTGGGTCTACCAGCACCTGGGCAACCTCGCCCCGGACGAGATCGCCGCCGACCCGCTCTACGCGAAGGTGAGCGCGGCCGAGGACGCCACGAGCGTGTTGCAGGAGTTCGGCGAGCGGGTCGACACCGAGGCCGACGTCGCCCACGACACCGAACGCTGGCGCGCCGTGCAGTACCAGTGGAGCTACGCGCTGGACCTGGGCCGCACCCGCCTGGTGATGCTGGACAACCGGTCCAGCCGGGTGCTCGACCCGGGCAACCGGGCGATGCTGCCGCCGGGCGAGTGGTCGTGGTTCCTCGACCGGGCACACGGCGTGTACGACCACCTGGTGGTCGGCGCCTCGCTGCCCTGGCTGCTGCCGCCGGGCATCCACCACGTGGAGGCCTGGAACGAACGGCTGGCCGACTCCCGCCGGCCGTGGGTGGCCCGCCTCTCCGAGCAGGTGCGCCGGGCCCTGGACCTCGAGCACTGGGCGTCCTTCAGCCGCAGCTTCGAGGCGCTGGGCGAGCTGTTCGCCCGGCTCGGCAGCGGCACCCCGGGGCGCCCCGGCGACCGGGTCGGCGCCGGGCCGGCGTACGCCCCACCGGCCTCGATCAGCGTGCTCGGCGGTGACGTGCACCACTCGTACGTGGCCCGGGTCCGCTTCCCCGACCCGGCCGTCCGCACCCCGGTGCACCAGCTCACCTGCTCCCCCATCCACAACCAGGTGCCGGCCGCGATCCGCCCGCTGATGACGCTGGGCTGGTCACCCGGCCCGGCGGCGGCCACCCGCGCCCTGGCCCGCTCGGCCGGGGTGCGCCGCCCGGCGGTGCGGTGGAAGAGGCTGGCCGGGCCGTACTTCGGCAACGCGGTGGCCACGCTGACCCACCGCGGCCGCTCGGCCGAGGTGATGATCGAGGGCACCACGAGCGACGGCCGGCTCCGCACCGTGGCGCAGCGCCGGCTCACCGACGCGGCCTGAGTACGCTCGCTGCCGTGGACGAGCACCTGCCGGAGACGCTGCGCGCGGTGGAGGACGAGCTGGCCGCGTTGCTGCGCCGCGGGCGGGCGCTGTCCTGGGAGATCGCCCGGGAGGTGCATCCCAACCTGGAGCCGAACGCGTACGGCCTGCTGCTCTGGCTGCGGCGCTGCGGCTCGATCCGGCTGACCGAGCTGGCCGTCCGGCTCGGCATCGGCAAGGGGACGCTCAGCCGGCAGATCCACGGCCTCGAGGGGCTCGGCCTGGTGCGCCGCGACCCGGATCCGGGCGACCGGCGGGCGGCCCAGATCAGCCTCACCGAGGAGGGCACCCGCCGGTTCGACGCGGCCCGGTCGGCCCGGCTCGGGCAGATGCGGCACACGATGGAGAGCTGGCCGAGGCGGGACGTCGAGGAGTTCGCCCGGCTGCTCCACCGGTTCAACGAGACCTTCTGAGCCATTTCCGGCGGGAATAAGACCTGCGCCACGTCAGGTTGTTGCTTAAGGCAACCAACCCGTACGGTTGCCTGGAGCATTCTCTTCCCTGACTTCCACCGGAGGCACCCCACGATGAGCCAGGCGACAGCGCCCACCCGGGCGACGGCCGTGGACATGAACCACCGGCAGATCCTGGAGGCCCTCTCCGGCCTGCTGCTGGGCATGTTCGTCGCGATCCTCTCCTCCACGGTCGTCTCGAACGCGCTGCCGCGGATCATCACCGAGCTGCACGGCGGCCAGTCCGCGTACACCTGGGTGGTCACCTCGACGCTGCTGGCCACCACCGCGACCACCCCGATCTGGGGCAAGCTGGCCGACCTGACCAGCAAGAAACTCCTGGTCCAGCTCGCCCTGACGGTGTTCGTGCTGGGCTCGGTGCTGGCCGGGCTCTCCCAGTCCACCGGGCAGCTCATCGCCTGCCGGGTGCTCCAGGGCGTCGGCGCCGGTGGTCTGACCGCGCTCGCCCAGGTGATCATGGCGTCGATGATCGCGCCACGGGAGCGGGGCCGCTACAGCGGCTACCTCGGCGCGGTGATGGCCGTCGGCACCATCGGCGGCCCGCTGATCGGCGGCGTGATCGTGGACACCGACTGGCTCGGCTGGCGCTGGTGCTTCTACGTGGGCGTGCCGTTCGCGATCCTCGCCCTGATCGTGCTCCAGAAGACCCTGCACCTGCCGGTGGTCAAGCGGGAGGTGAAGATCGACTGGTGGGGCGCGACGCTGATCACCGCGGCCGTCTCGCTGCTGCTCGTCTGGGTCAGCCTCGCCGGCGACAAGTACGACTGGATCTCCTGGCAGACCGGCGTCATGGTGGTCGGCGCGCTGCTGCTCGGCGTGCTCGCCGTCCGGGTGGAGAACCGGGCCAGCGAGCCGATGATCCCGCCGCGGCTGTTCCGCAACCGCACCATCACCCTCGCCGTGGTGGCCAGCATCGCGGTCGGCGTCGGCATGTTCGGCGCCTCGGTCTTCCTCGGCCAGTACTTCCAGATCAGCCGCGGCGAGAGCCCGACCATGTCCGGCCTGATGACCCTGCCGATGATCGGCGGCCTGCTGGTCTCCTCCACGCTCGTCGGCCGGATCATCACCAACACCGGCCGGTGGAAGCGGTACCTGGTCGCCGGCTCGGCCCTGCTCACCGCCGGCTTCGCGTTGATGGGCACGCTCCGCTACGACACCCCGTACTGGCACCTCAGCATCTACATGGCGCTGATCGGCATCGGGGTCGGCATGACCATGCAGAACCTGGTCCTCGCCGTGCAGAACACCGTGGGCCCGCACGAGCTCGGCGCCGCCAGCTCGGTGGTGGCCTTCTTCCGCAGCCTCGGCGGCGCGATCGGCGTCAGCGTGCTCGGCGCGGTACTCGGCCACAAGGTCAAGGACTACATCGCCGACGGCCTGGCCGGGCTCGGCATCCCGAGCGCCGGCTCGGGCAGCGGCGGGGTCCTGCCGAACGTGCACACCCTGCCGGCCCCGATCCGGACGGTGATCGAGTCCGCGTACGGGCACGGCGCCGGGGACATCTTCCTGGCCGCCGCCCCGTTCGGGCTGATCGCCCTGATCGCGGTCTGCTTCATCAAGGAGGTGCCGCTGCGCCGGCACAACGGTGACCCGCTGACCGACGAGGTCGAGCGCGAGTCCACCGTGGCCGCCGGCGGCGGGGCCTCCGTGGTACGGACCGGCGTGCAGGACTGACCCGATGAGCATCCCGGTCGATCGTGAGGAGTACGGCCCGGAGGCCCGTCCCCTGCCGTTCGAACGCGGCACCGACGGGCCCCGGGTGGTCCTGGTCGGCGTGGACGGCACCCGGACCTCGCTGCGTGCCGCCTCGTACGCGGCGGGACTGGCCCGCCGGCAGGGCGCCGGGCTGGTCGTGGTCTTCGTCAGCTCCCCCGCCGCCTACACCGGACTGATCTCCGGCGTGGTGGCGGGGGCGGTGCAGCAGACCCACGACGAGCTCGCCGCCGAGCTGCGCGAGGAGTGCCGGCGCGGGGCCGAGGAACTGGGCCTGCCGGTGACGTTCCTGTGCCGGCGCGGCGACGCGTACACCGAGCTCCGCAAGGCGGCCGACGAGACCCGCGCGGACCTGGTCGTGGTGGGGTCGTCGGAGCAGGCCGGGCACCGCCTGGTCGGCTCGGTCGCCACCCGGCTGGTCCGCACCGGCCGCTGGCCGGTCGTCGTGGTGCCCTGATATTCCGTCGCGGCTGTCGGACCCGCCGACCAGGATGGCCGGCATGACCTGGAGAGCGCCGGAGATCACCCGGACCAACGAACCGTACGTCGCCGACGAGCGGACCATGCTGGAAGGCTGGCTCGACTACCACCGGCAGACCCTGCTGATGAAGTGCGCCGGCCTCACCGCCGAACAGTTGAAGACCCCCAGCGTGGAGCCGTCGGGGCTGACCCTGCTCGGCCTGGTCCGGCACATGGCGGACGTGGAGCGCTGGTGGTTCCGGATCCGGGCCGCCGGCCAGGACATCGCCGGCCTCTACGACGCCGAGGAGGACCCGGACGCCGACCTCAACGCCGTCGCCGACGCCGACCCGGAAGCCACCTTCGCCACCTTCGCCGCGGAGGTCGAGGCCGCCCGGGCCGCCGCCGCGGACCTCTCGCTGGACGACACCTTCCTGCGTCGCCGCCCCGACGGCAGCGCCGACGAGATGAACGTCCGCTGGGTGTACGTGCACATGATCGAGGAGTACGCCCGGCACAACGGCCACGCCGACCTGATCCGCGAACGCATCGACGGGGTCACCGGCGACTGACGCGTGATCCACTCCAGGTCGCCGAGGTGGCGGTGTCGTCCCGATCGGGCTGCCGCCACCTCGGCGAGACGGAGTCGCCTCAGTACGCCAGCGCCGCCCGCAGGTAGCGCAGGTCGTCCGGGCCGCCCCAGCGAAGCGCGGAGAGCCCGGCGGCGCGGGCGCCGCGGACGGCCCGGTCCTCGTCGTCGGTGAAGAGCACCCGGGCCGGCGGGGTCTCCAGCGCCGCACAGGCCGCCTCGAAGTACTCCTTGGCCGGCTTGTGCACGCCGATCACCGAGGAGTTGACGACAACGTCCAGCTCTTCGGTGAGGCCGAGCGCGGCGATGTCCGCGTCGAGCAGGTCGGTGGCGTTGGTGCCCAACCCCACCCGTACGCCGGCCGCCCGAACCTCGCGGAGGAACGCGAGCACGTCCTGGTCGACCTCGCCCCGGTAGCGCTGCCACTCCTCGACGGCCGCGCGGGCCCGTGCGGGGTCGCCCACCGAGGGGGTGAGCGCCTCGGCCACGCTGGTCATCCACTCGGCGTGGCTGACCTTGCCGGTCAGCACCGGCTGGAGCAGGCCCCAGGACATGGCGATCTCACCGAGGACGCCGTTGGGGAGCCCGTAGTCCCGCTCGACGCCAGCGGCCACCGCCGGGTCCCAGCGGCGCAGCACGCCGTCGAAGTCCACCAGGAGCGCCGTCGCGCGTTCCCGAGCCACTAGTCGTTCTCCTCGCCGCGGCCGGGCCGCTCCTCGTCCTCGGCCCGGTTGAGCCGTTGGCTGATCACCTGAGTGACGCCGCTGCGCATGGTCACACCGTAGAGCGCGTCGGCGATCTCCATGGTCCGCTTCTGGTGGGTGATCACGATCAGCTGGCTCTTCTCCCGCAACTGGGCCAGCAGGGTGATCAGGCGGCCCAGGTTCACGTCGTCGAGGGCCGCCTCCACCTCGTCCATGATGTAGAACGGGCTGGGCCGGGCGCGGAAGATCGCCACCAGCATCGCCACCGCGGTGAGCGACCGCTCGCCGCCCGACAGCAGCGACAGCCGCTTGATCTTCTTGCCCGGCGGCCGGGCCTCCACCTCCACGCCGGTGGCGAGCAGGTCCTCCGGGTCGGTGAGGATCAGCCGGCCCTCGCCGCCGGGGAAGAGCACGGTGAAGACCTGCTCGAACTCCCGGGCGGTGTCGGCGAACGCGCTGGCGAAGACCTCCAGGATCCGGTCGTCGACGTCCTTGACCACGGTGAGCAGATCCCGCCGGGTGGCCTTGAGATCCTCCAACTGCTCGGAGAGGAACTTGTAGCGCTCCTCCAGCGCGGCGAACTCCTCCAGCGCGAGCGGGTTCACCTTGCCCAGCAGGGCCAGTTCCCGTTCCGCCTTGGCCGCCCGCTTCTCCTGCACCGGGCGCTCGTAGCGAACCGGCTCGGGCACCGGCAGGCCGTCCCGTTCGGCCGCCGCCACGTCCACCTGGGTGGGCGGGACGAGCTGCGCCGGGCCGTACTCGGCGACCAGGGTCTCCACGTCCAGGCCGAAGTCCTCGGCGGCCTTGGCCTCCAACTGCTCGATGCGCAGCCGCTGCTCGGCGCGGGCCACCTCGTCCCGGTGCACCTGGCTGGTGAGCCGCTCCAGCTCCGCGCCGAGCCGCTTGGCCGCACCGCGCACCTCCTGGAGCTCCGCCTCGCGGGCGGCGCGCTCGCGGGCGACGCCGTCGCGGTGCTCCTCGGCCCGGGTGATGGACTCGGTGAGCCGGGTCAGCGCCTCGCGGGCGCCGCCGACCACAGCCCGGGCGATCGCCGCGCCGCGGGTCCGGGCCGCCCGCCGGGCCGCCGCACGTTCCCGCGCGGCCCGCTCGGCGGTCGCCTGCCGGGCGAGCGAGTCGGCCCGGCCGGCGATCGACGAGACCCGCTCCTCGGCGGTACGCACCGCGAGCCGGACCTCCATCTCGTTCTGCCGGGCCTGCGGCACCATCGCGGCGAGCTGGTCGCGTTCCTCGGTGGACGGTTCGGCGTCGAGGGGGGTGTCCTCGGCCAGCCGCAGCCGCTCCTCCAGCTCGGCCAAGGCGAGCAGGTCCCGTTCCCGGGCCGCCTCGGCGCGGGCCCGGGACTCGCCCAGCCGGTCCGTCTCCGCCTTCGCCGAGCGGGCGGCCGCGCCCAGCTCGGCGAGCCGGCGGGCGGCCGCGTTGCGGTGGCTCTCCGCCTCCCGCTTGGCGGCGGCGGCGTGCTGCACGGCCTCCTTCGCGGCGGCCACCTCGGCACGGGCGTCGACGAGCTGCTCGCGCAGCTCCGCGCTGGTCCGTTCGGCGGTGAGCCGGTTGGCCCGGGCCTCCTCGACGGCGGCCTGCACCTCGATGTAGCTGGGCGCCTTGGCCGACCCGCCGGCCGCCGCGTACGCCCCGACCACGTCCCCGTCCGGGGTGACCGCGCGCAGCTCCGGGTTGCCGGCGACCAGCTCGGCCGCGGCGGCCAGGTCGTCGACCAGCACCACGTCGCGCAGCGCCCGGTGCACGGCCGGGCGGATGTCGGCGCCGCACTCCACCAGGTCGGGCGCCCAGTGGGCGCCGTCGGGCAGCTTGGGGCGCAGCGCGTCGGCCGGACCGGCCATCCCGGGCCCGGCCGGGCTGCCGACCAGCAGTCCGGCCCGCCCGGAGTCGGAGATCTTCAGCAGCCGCATCGCCTCGACGGCCTCGTCCACCCCGCTGACCGCCACCGCGTCGGCGAGCCCGCCGAGCGCGGCGGCCAGCGCCGCCTCGCGGCCCGGGGCGACGGTGAGCAGCCCGGCCAGGCTGCCGAGCAGGCCGGGCACCTGGTCGGCGCGGGCCAGCAGCGCGCCCGCGCCGTCCTTGCGGCGCAGGCCGAGAGCGAGGGCCTCCTCGCGGGCCTTCCAGGTGGCGGCGTCCTTCTCGGCGGCGCGTTCGGCGTCGGCGAGGGTCCGGACGGTGGCCTGGGCCCGCTCCTGGGCGGCCACCGCCTCGGCGTGCCGGGCGTCGAGGTCGGCGTTGTCCCGGTCCGCCTCGGTGGACACCTCCTCGACGGCGTCCAGCTCCGCCTGGGCCTTCTCGGCGCGGGCCATCGCGTCGGCGTGGGCGGCGGCGAGCCGTTCGATCTCCTCGCCGGCGCTGGTGGTCCGGGCCCGGGCCGAGTTCACCTGACCGGTGAGCCGGGCCAGCCCCTCCCGCCGGTCGGCGATGGCCTTGGCGGCGGAGACCAGCTCCCGCTCGGCGGCGGCGAGCTGCCGTTCCAGCTCCTGCCGGTGCTCGACGGCCTCGGCCAACCGGATCTGGTCCTCGGTCAGCGCCGCGCGCAGCTCCTCCTCCTGCTCACGGACCCGCTGCGACTCGGCCTCCAGCTGGTCCGGGTCGCGGCCCGGGCGCTCGTCGTCGCCGACGGCGCTGAGGTGGCGCAGCCGCTCGCGGGCGAGCTGCTCGATCGAACGGAACCGCTCGGAGAGGGCGGAAAGCTTGTACCAGGTGTCCTGGGCGGCGGCGAGCAGCGGCGCGTCCTCGGCGAGGGCGCCCTCCAGCTCGCCGAGCCGGGCCTGCACCTCGGTGTGCTCCGCCTCGATCTGCTCCCGCCGCTCGCGCAGCGCCGTCTCGTCGGCGATCTCCTTGTCCAGCGTGGTGCGCAGGGTGGCGAGGTCGTCGGCGAGCAGCCGCAGCCGGGCGTCACGCAGGTTGGCCTGGATGGCGGCGGCGCGGCGGGCCACCTCGGCCTGCCGGCCCAGCGGCTTGAGCTGGCGGCGCAGCTCGGCGGTGAGGTCGGTGAGCCGGTTGAGGTTGGTCTGCATCGCGTCGAGCTTCCGCAGCGCCTTCTCCTTGCGCTTGCGGTGCTTGAGGACGCCGGCCGCCTCCTCGATGAACGCCCGCCGGTCCTCCGGCTTGGCGTGCAGCATGCCGTCCAGCCGCCCCTGGCCGACGATGATGTGCATCTCCCGGCCGATGCCGGAGTCCGACAGCAGCTCCTGGATGTCCAGCAGGCGGCAGGAGTCGCCGTTGATCTCGTACTCGCTCTCGCCGGAGCGGAACATCCGGCGGGTGATGGAGACCTCGGTGTACTCGATCGGCAGCGCGCCGTCGGTGTTGTCGATGGTGAGGGTGACCTCGGCCCGGCCCAGCGGCGCCCGCCCGGCGGTGCCGGCGAAGATGACGTCCTCCATCTTGCCGCCGCGCAGCGCCTTGGCGCCCTGCTCGCCGAGCACCCAGGCGATGGCGTCGACGACGTTGGACTTGCCGGAGCCGTTCGGGCCCACCACGCAGGTGATCCCGGGCTCCAGCTTCAGCGTCGTCGCGGAGGCGAAGGACTTGAAGCCCTTCACCGTCAGGCTCTTGAGATGCACCTTCTCGATCCTCGTCCGGTGGCCGCCGTACCGTCGCCGGCTGCGCGGACCTGGTGAACCCGCAGACTAACCCGGGGGTCGGGGCACCGCCGCACGCGACCCACCCGCGCCGGTCGCGCGCCGATCCGCCAGGAGTGTTCGCCGGTGGCGAGAATTACAAGATCGCTATTCGCGTTCCGCGCCCCCGGCGCGCATTTCCCCGAGCGATTCACAAGATCGGGAAAGCGGCGAGGAAATGGGCGCGGACAGAACTGCGCGCCGGCACTTGAGTGTCGGCGCGCGTTTTCGTGTGGTGCGATTCAGTTTTCCGACAACCGGAGATCAGGTCAGCGCCGGCTCGGCCAGCCGGAGGAGGTCGTCAGCCTCCGCCGCGGCCGCCGCAAGCCGATCGTTCTCGGCGCGCAGACGCGTGATCTCGAACTCCAGTGCCTGAACCCTGGCACGCAGTCGGGTGACCTCGTCGAGCAGACGCCGGTCGGGCGCTGCACCTACGTGGCCGTAGAGGGCCTTCGCCATGCTGACTCCTTGATATGCGCTGCCGGAAAGGCCGGCCAACGCGCGCCCCTGGTGTTCGCGGCTGTCATCCCACCGATAAGTGGGCATGACCGGGCGCGACTGGCGACACCTACATATTGAGCCGAAAACCCCTCCTTCGTCAAGTTCCCGCAGGCCGTAGATCATCTCCACGTCGACCTGTCCACTTGTCGGGGGGCTGCCACAAGGCGCGGACACGCTCTGTCCGGACGACTTAACTGTACGCCCGGGATTGCGCGAACGCCTCCACCCGTCTGTCCGCTTCCCCTTAACTCTTTCTTAGCCACGTTGCCGCAGCTCGTGGCCCACCCGTACGGTCAGCCCGGCCCGCAACCGACCCCGTGGAGGCGACAGGCGTGTACCGCTGGACCGACCCGACCGACCCGGACGACGCTCACCGGCGTCCCGAGCCGCCGACCGACCACCCCCCGGCGTGGCTCACCGACCGGCCGGAGCCGCGGTCGTCGTACCTCTTCGGTGACGAGCCGGCGGAGCCCGGGCACGCCTGGCGGGAGCGCCCCACCGAGCGATGGCAGCCCGACCGGACCGGTGAACTCCCCTTCCCGGTGGCACCGTTCGAGCAGCCTGACGCCTACCGCGCCGACCGCACGGGCGAGTTGCCCCGGGTCGCCCCGTTCGAGGAGGCCGGCCGTCACCCCGGCGGCTACCCCGGGCCCGACGGGGCGACCCCGGCCGACCTGACCGCGTTCCGGGCCGCCCCGGATGCGGGCCCCGGCGGCTCCGGCGAGGGCCGGCACCGGCAGGCCCGGCGCTTCCCCCGGCCGCTCCTGATCGGCGGGGCCGCCGCCGCGGCGACCCTGGTGGTGAGCCTGGGCGTCGGCGCCCTGCTGCTGCCGGGCAGCGGCCAGCAGACCGACCCGACGGCCGTCGACGACACCGTGGCCGCCGCCCCCGCCGCGCCGAGCACCGACGCCGCCCCAGGTGACGCGCTCGCCCCGCCCTCCCCCACGGTGAAGCCGAGCACCGCCCGGCCGAGCCCGTCGGCCAGCCGGACGGCCGCGCCGAAGCCCAGCCGCACCACCGCACCGTCCCGTCAGCTCGACCGCGCCGCCGCACCGAGCCGCAGCACCGCCACCACCACCACGACCGGCCGGATCAGCGCCGAGCTCCAGGAAGTGGTCGACCTGGTGAACAAGGAGCGGGCCAAGGCCGGCTGCAAGGCGCTCAGCATCGACGACAAGCTGATGAAGGCGGCCCAGGCACACAGCCAGGACCAGGCCGACCACAAGACCATGTCGCACGACGGCAGCGACGGCAGCGACGTCGGCGACCGGCTCGACCGGGTCGGCTACGCCTGGCGGGCGTACGGCGAGAACGTCGCCTGGAACCAGCAGACGCCGGCCGCCGTGATGGACGCCTGGATGAACAGCCCGGGGCACCGGGCCAACATCCTGAACTGCTCCTTCACCGAGATCGGCGTCGGTGTGGCGCGGAGCAACGGGCCGTACTGGACGCAGGACTTCGGCACCCCGCGCTGACCGAACGCGAGTCGTGACCGGGTCCGCGGTCGTTTGACCGGGTGAGGTACGCCGGGGTCAGCCCGGCGTACCGGCAGGGGCGGCGGGGTGCCGCCCGCTACCCGGGAGCTGCCGATGCGGATCCGGCCGGCCCGGCCCGCACCGTGGGTCCGGCCAGCGCGCGCCCTCCGGCGCGGACTGCGCCGGACCCTGCCGGCGCTGGTGCCGCTGCTGCTGCTCGCCCCGCTGCCCGGCTGCCGGGCCGAACTGCTCCCGCCCGGGGCACCCACCCCGTGGCCGGTCGAGTCGGCCCACCGGTGGCAGTGGCAGTGGCAGCTCAGCGGCACGCTCGACGTCACGGCCGAGGCGGACGTCTTCCTGCTCGATCCGGTGCGGACCACCTCCACCGAGACCGCGGCGCTGCGCGCCCGGGACCGCCGGCTGGTCTGCCAGGTGCGGGTCGGCACGTACGCCGGCACGGACCCGGACGCCAGCCGCTTCCCGACCGCCGTCCGCGGCACCGCGGCGGCGGGCCGGCCGGGCAGCCGCTGGCTGGACGTGCGGCAGTGGGACACGCTGAAACCGGTGCTGGCCGACCGGTTCCGGCTGTGCCGGGGCAAGGGCTTCGGGGCGGTGGCGCTCGCCGATGCCGACGGGTATCTGCACCGGCCCGGCTTTCCGCTCGACTTCGACGACCAGTTGCTGTTCAACCGGCGGCTGGCCACCCTCGCCCGGTCCCTCGACCTCTCCCCCGGCCTGGTCAACGACGTGCCGCAGGTCGCCGCGCTGGCGCCGGACTTCGACTTCGCGGTCAACGAGGAGTGCGTCCGGCGGCGGCAGTGCGCCAAGCTGCTGCCCTTCACCGACGCCCACAAGCCGGTCTTCCACGTCGAGTACACCGGCAGCCCGGACGAGTTCTGCGTGACCACCGTCGGGTACGGGTTCGCCTCCATCCGCAAGGACCGCGACCTGGACGCCTGGCGGGAGTCCTGCCCGCTCCCCTGACCGGCCCGGGCGGTGGCGACGTCCGTGACCGATGGTGGTCAGCCGGCAGCGGCGCCCGCGGCCTCGCGCGGGACCGGGACGTGACGAGGGGCCCCGGCGCCGGGGGCCCCCCTCGTGCGGCGCAGGTCAGCGGGCGCCGACCAGCTCCGGCGCCGGGGTGGGCGGGTCGGCCGGCGGGGTCGCCGCCCGGGCCCGCAGGAAGCGCGGCGCCCACCAGTTCGCGTCGCCGAGCAGAGTCATGAGGGACGGCAGCACGACCGCCCGGATGATCGTGGCGTCCAGCAGGATCGCCGCGGCCAGCCCGATGCCGAGCTGCTTCATGTCGATCGTGCTGAGCGAGGCGAAGATCGCGAAGACGCCGACCATCACGATCGCCGCGCTGGTCACCACGCCCGCCGACGAGCTGATCCCGTACGCCACCGCGTCCCGGTTCGACATGCCGCTGCGGACGCCCTCCCGGATCCGGCTGACCACGAAGACGTGGTAGTCCATCGACAGGCCGAAGAGCACCACGAAGAGGAAGAGCGGCAGCCAGGAGACGATCGCCCCCATCGAGGTGAAGCCGAGCACCCCCTCCGCCCAGTCACCCTGGAAGACCAGCACCAGCAGCCCGTACGCGGCCCCGGCGGAGAGCAGGTTGAGGACGATGGCGGTGAGCGCGATCACCACCGACCGGAACGTCCAGGCCATCACCAGGAAGGTCAGCGCCAGCACGAAGCCGATCACCACGGGCAGCTTGTCCCGGACGTGTGCGGCGTAGTCCTCGCTGTCGGCGACGCCGCCGCCGATCGCGTACTCGATGCCCGGATGCCGCGCAGCGCGGCGGGCGCCAGGTCGTCGCGCAGCTCGTGCAGCGACCGGGCCGCCTCGTCGGTGCGGCTGGCGTACGGGGTGGCCACCTCCAGCACCGACACCCGGCGGTCCGCCGACACCTCGATCTTCGGGCCGTCCCCCTCGGCCGGCGCGAAGAGCGGGTCGGCGGCGGCCCGCCCGGCCAGGTCGGTCAGCGCCGCCCGGACCCGGTCGGCCTGCTCGGCCGGCGCCCGCACCGCCACGGTGTGGCTGGTGCCGGTGCTCGGAAAGGCCGCGGTGAGCCGGTCGTACGCCTGCATGGCCGCCGTGGTCCGGGGCAGGTCCTCCATGCCGGGGAACTTCAGCTTCAGGCCCAGCGCCGGGGCGGCCAGGGCGAGCAGCAGCCCCACCGAGACGACCAGGGTGGCCAGCGGCGCCCGCAGCGCCGGCTTGAGGACGGCCGGCCAGAACCGTGGCGCCCGCTCCCCGGGCCGCCCGGTACGCGGCGCGGTGAGCCGCCAGAGCAGCGGCACCCGGGGCCGGTCCACCCAGCGGCCCAGCTTGGCCAGCAGCGCCGGGAGCACGGTCAGCGAGCCGGTCACCGCGACCGCGACCACCAGGATCGAGCCGACGGCGAGCGAGGAGAAGACCGCGTCGTTGGCGAGCAGCAGCCCGGCCATCGAGATGATCACGGCGAAGCCGGAGACCACCACGGCGTGCCCGGAGGTCTCCGCCGCGATCTCCACCGCGTCCAGGCCGGAGCGGCCCTTCGCCCGTTCCTCCCGTTCCCGGCGGACGTAGAAGAGCGAGTAGTCGACGCCGACGGCCATGCCGATCAGCAGGATCACACTGGCCGTGGTGTCGGTCGCGGGCACCAGGTGCGAGGCGAGGGTGGAGAGCCCCATCGCCGCCGCCACCGAGGAGAGCGCGAGCAGCACCGGCACGCCGGCGGCGATCAGCGCCCCGAACGCGATGATCAGGATGGCCAGGGTGACCGGCAGGCTGAGCAGTTCGGCCCGCTTGAAGTCCTTGCCCAGGGTGTCGTCCAGCGCCTTGTTGATCGACGGCCCGCCGACCTGCTCGACCCGCAACTGCGGGTGCGCCTGCTGGACGCGCGCGGTCTCGTCCCGCAGCGGCTGCACCCGGTCCGAGGCGGTCTTCGGGTCGCCGGACATGGTGATCGGCACCAGCAGCGCGCGGCCGTCGCGGGACGGCATCGGCGCGCCCACCGAGGCGACGCCGTCGATCTGGCGCAGCCGCGCCGCGGTGTCGTCGGCGGCGGCCTTCGCCGCCGTCTGGTCGAGCGCCCCGGCGCGGGGCGTGATCAGCACGTTCTCCACCGCGGGCCGGTCGAAGTTCCCGCCGTCGACGATCAGCTGGGCCCGTCCCGCCTCGCCGATCGCCATGTCCTCGTCGGTCGCCTCGGTCAGGCCGGCGGCGTTCCCGCCGACGAAGCACACCGCCACGAAGACCACCCAGAGCCCGATGGCCCGCCACGGATGCTCCGCACTCCACCGCGCCAACCGCACCGTCACCGGTCGCCTGCCCATCTCCGGTTCCCCCTCCACGCGCCGGTCCAGTACCGACCGTGTTGACGCTAGGGAGCGGAGGGGGCCCGGACATCGGGGAACGGCCCCGGCTCGTCCCCGATCCGGCGAGCACCGGCCGGCCGGGCAGGACCGGATCGGCCAACCGGACAGAAAGGGCTTTTCCGGGTACGAACGCGGGGGCGCGCCGGGACCACCGGTCGAGGCACACCGGCGCAACCCGGAGCCGCCTCGGGGTCAACCCCTCAGGGCACCGCGGGGACGGGGCTGGCAGCGCGGGCAGCTGTACGACGACCGGTTCATGAACGCCTCGCGCCGGATCGGCGTGCCGCACCGCGGGCAGGGCTCGCCCTCCCGGCCGTACGCGTTCAGCGACCGGTCGAAGTAGCCGCTCTCGCCGTTGACGTTGACGTACAGCTCGTCGAAGCTGGTGCCGCCCTGCTTGATCGCCTCACCGAGCACGTCCCGGACGTGTCCGAGCAGCCGCTGCGCGGCCGGGCCGGTCAGCGCGTCGGTGGGGCGGGCGCCGTGCAGCTTCGCCCGCCAGAGCGCCTCGTCGGCGTAGATGTTGCCCACCCCGGAGATCAGGGTCTGGTCGAGCAGCGCCCGCTTCACCTCGGTCCGCCGCCGGCGCAGCGCCGCCACGAAACCGGCGTCGGAGAACTCCGGGTCCATCGGGTCCCGGGCGATGTGCGCGATCTCGTCCGGCAGCTCGGCGCCGCCCTCGCTGACCGACAGCCCACCGAACGTGCGCTGGTCGACGAAGCGCAGCTCCGGGCCGTCGTCGGCGAACCGGAACCGGACCCGCAGGTGCAGCTCGTCGGCCGCGCCGACCGGTTGGAGCAGCAGCTGGCCGGACATGCCGAGGTGGCCGATCAACGCGTCACCGCTGTCCAGCGGCAGCCAGAGGTACTTGCCCCGGCGGCGGACATCGGTCACCGTCCGGCCGGTCAGCACGTCGGCGAAGTGCCCGCCGCCCGGGGTGTGCCGGCGCACCGCGCGCGGATGGCGCACCTCCACGGAGGCGATCCGGCGGCCGATGACCCACTGGGCCAGGCCCTGCCGGACCGTCTCGACCTCGGGCAGCTCAGGCACGGCCGGCGCCCGCGTCGGCGGTCTCGCTCCCGGCGTCGCCCGACGCGCCGTCGCCGGCCGCCGCGCCCGCCTCGGCCTGCTCGGTCAGCATCCGCCAGGCCGACTCGGCGGCCCGCTGCTCGGCCTCCTTCTTGCTCCGGCCCTCGGCGCCGCCGTACCGGTTGCCGGCGACCACCACCCAGGCGGTGAAGGTCTTCAGGTGGTCCGGGCCGGTGCCCTCGATCCGGTACTCCGGCACGCCCAGCCCCAGCGCGGCGGTCAGCTCCTGGAGGCTGGTCTTCCAGTCCAGGGCGGCGCCCCGGCCGGCCGACTCGGCCATCAGCGGGTCGAACAGCCGGTGGATCACGAGGGCCGCGGTGTCCAGGCCGTACTGGAGGTAGATCGCGCCGAGCAGCGCCTCCAGGGTGTCGGCGAGGATGCTCGCCTTGTCCCGGCCGCCGGTGCTCTCCTCGCCCTTGCCGAGCAGCAGGTACGCGCCGAGCCCGTCCGGGCCGAGGCCGCGCGCCACGTCGGCGAGGGCGCGCATGTTCACCACGCTGGCCCGCAGCTTGGCGAGCTGCCCCTCGGGCAGGTCCGGGTGGTTGTTGAAGAGCGCCGTGGTGATCACCACGCCGAGCACCGAGTCGCCCAGGAACTCCAACCGCTCGTTGGTGGGCAGGCCGCCGTTCTCGTACGCGTACGAACGGTGGGTGAGCGCGCGCTCCAGCAGTTCCGGGTCGAGCGACACCCCGAAGGCCGCCTCCAGGTGGCTGATGTGAGCGCGCCGCCGCTTGTCGTTGGTCATTGCACTACCTCGTTGCCGTGTGCGGAATCCTGCGGAATGCCATCGAGCAGGCCGGAGATCAGTTCGGTGGCCCCGCGCCGCCACAGGTGGGCGGCGAGGGCGATGCCGGAGGCGACGTCGTCGGGCCGGGCCGCGCCGTGGCACACGACCACCGTGCCGGCCACGCCGAGCAGGGCGGCCGCGCGGGGGGCGCCGCCACCGGCGGGCGGACCGCCGGCCATCGCGTACGCGCCCTCGATCGCCTTGAGCAGCACGTTACCGGTGAACCCGTCGGTGACCACCACATCGGCGCGCACACCGAGGGAGACGTCGTACCCCTCGACCAGGCCGACGTAGCGGGCGCCGCAGGGCAGCGGCACCGCGGCCAGCGCGGGGTCGGCGGCCCGGCGCAGCCAGTCACCCTTGCCCGCCTCGGTGCCGACCGAGAGCAGGCCGACGCGGGGCTCGGCGACGCCGTGCGCCACGGCGGCGTAGGCCGCGCCGAGGACGGCGTGCCGGGCGAGGGTGGCCGGGCGGGGCTCCAGGGCGCCGCCGACGTCCAGCAGCACCACCGGGCCGGCGACCGCGGGCAGGGTGGCCACCAGGGCCGGCCGACGGACGTCGGACCAGCGCCCGAAGCCGAGCACGGCGGCGGTGACGGTGGCGCCGGTCGAACCGGCGGACACGAGCGCGTCCGCGAGCCCCTCGCGTACCGCGTGGACGGCGGCGCGGACGGTGCTGTGCTCGCGGGCGGCGGTGGGATGGTCGGCCATGCCGACCGCGGTCCGGACCGGCCGGACCGCGACCCGGGCGCGTTGCGCCGGATCGAGGGCGTCGATCAGCCCGCCGGCGACCTCGGTCGGACCGACGAGCAGCAGATGCAGGTCAGGGTCGGCACGCACGGCCCGCAGAGCGCCGTCAACCACGACGGCGGGAGCGTCGTCCCCGCCGAGGAGGTCAACGGCGATCCGCGCGGTGCCCGGCTCCACCGGAACGCCGGCCGCTGCACGGCCGGCGGTGGAGGGAGCCGGGGCACCGGGCGATTGCCAGGGTGCGCGCGCCGCCCGACCCGCGGTCGGGGGCGTCACTCGGCGTCCAGGTCAGACCTCGAGAACCTGGCGGCCGTTGTAGGTGCCGCAGACGGAGCAGGCGGCGTGCGGCAGCTTCGCCGACTTGCACTGCGGGCAGGCCACGGTCGCGACCACGGCCGCCTTCCAGTTCGCCCGGCGGGACCGGGTGTTGCTGCGCGACATCTTGCGCTTCGGGACGGCCACGGTTCTTACTCCTCTTTACGGGTCAGTTGCGACAGGCCCGCCCAACGCGGGTCGATCTGCTGATGGCTGTGATCGGCCGGCAGATCGTCCCAGTGCACCCCGCATTCGGGGCACAACCCTGGGCAGTCCTCCCGGCAGAGCGGGTTGGTCGGCAGTGTGAGCACCACCGCGTCCCGCAGCGCCGGCTCCAGGTCGATCAGATCGTCCTGCATCCGGCCCACCTCGTCCTCGTCGGTCGTGGTGTCCGTGGTGCTGTTCTCGTACGCGTACAGCTCCTGGACGTTCACGACCACCGAGTCGTTGATCTCGCGCAGGCAACGGCCGCACTCGCCCTTGACGGGACCGGTGATGGTCCCGGAGACGAGCACGCCCTCGGACACCGACTCCAACCTCAGGTCGAGGTCGAGATCCGCGCCCTCCGGCACGCCGATCAACTCCACGCCGAGGTCCGCCGGTGCCGGTACGACCCGCTTGACGGTACGCAACGCACCAGGCCGACGCGGCAGGTCCCTCGTGTCGAGGACCAGCGGCGACCTGGGGTTGAGTGATGAAGGCGAGTGTTTGGGCATAGTTAGACTCCGGCCGGTGAGAGGCCGACAAAAAAGGTTACCTGGACGAGCACCCGACCGTCGAACCGGGGCGGGGCGCACCCCGCCTGTCGGCTGCCGGGGTGCCGCTCAGAAGGGTAGCGGGCGATCCGCCTCGTCCCCAGCGAAGGTGCCGATCTCCCGCAAAGCGTGCATCTTGTCCCGACCGCGCTCTATCGAGGCGAGCGCCCGGGTGAGGAACTGCTCGAAGTTGGCCAGCGCGGTGTCGACGTAGTCGTCCACCTCGTCACGAAGGCGCTGGGCCTCGGCGCGGGCCTCGGCGATGATCCGGGCGCCCTCGTGCTCGGCGGAGACCGTGATCTCGTTCACCGAGACCAGGCGGGCGTGTTCCGCCTCACCCTCGCTGATGATCCGGTCGGCCTCCCGCTTGCCGGCCTCCATGATCTTGTCGCGCTCCTCCAGCAGCGCGGCGGCCCGGCGCAGGTCGGCGGGGAGTTCGGCGCGCAGCTCGTCGAGGGCGCCGATCATCTCGCCCCGGTCGACCATGCAGTTGTTGCGCGACATCGGGACGGAGCGGGCCTGCTCCACCATGGCGATCAGTTCGTCGATGCGATCGAGCGGGTCCACCGGTACCTCACTCCTGTCGTTCTTCGGCCGACCTACATGATGCGGGCTGCGGCCGGGTTCCCGCTCCACCAATGATGTCGTGCGCGGACGACAGGTGGCCCATCCGCGCCGGGCCCGGCGCGTCGCGCCGGGCCGCCGGCGGTCGGGTCAGCCGGGCTGCCCCGGGGCCAGCCGGGCGCGCAGCTGCTCGCGGACCACGTCCGGCACGTGCGACGAGATGTCCCCGCCCCACTTGGCGACGTCCTTGACCAGACTCGAGGAGAGGAACGAGTAGAGCGGGTTGGTCGGCATGAAGAGCGTCTCCACACCGGCCAGGCCGATGTTCATCTGGGCCATCTGCAGCTCGTAGTCGAAGTCGCTGACCGCCCGGAGGCCCTTGATCAGCACGCTCGCCTGCTGGGCCCGGCAGAAGTCCACCAGCAGCCCGCGGAACGACTCGACCCGCACGTTGTCGTACGAGGAGGTCACCTCGCGGAGCATGTCGATCCGCTCCTCGACGGTGAACAGGCCACGCTTCGACTGGTTCATCAGCACGCCGACGATCACCTCGTCGAAGAGCCGGCTGGCCCGGCCGATGATGTCGAGGTGTCCGTTGGTGACCGGATCGAAGGAGCCGGGACAGACCGCACGTCTCATGATCGGCGACCGTACCAAAGGGTGGTCTCGCCGTAACGGCGGCTGCGCTCGGGCGTGATGCCCTCCACCCAGGTGACCGGTCCGGAACGGCTGGACCGCTCCACCACCACGAGGGCGTCCGCGGCCAGCCAGCCGCCGTCGGCGAGCGCGGCCAGCATCGCGGTGATCTCCTCGTCGGGTACGGCGTACGGCGGGTCGGCGAAGACCACGTCGTACGGGTCACCGTCGGGACCGGCCGCGAGCACGGTGGCGACCCGACCGGTGACCAGGCGGGCGGCCGGGGCGGCCCGCAGCGCGGCGACGTTCTCCCGGATCACCCGGGCGGCCCGGGGGTCGGACTCGACCAGCAGCACGTGCCGGGCGCCCCGGGACAGCGCCTCCAGCCCGACCGCGCCGGAGCCCGCGTAGAGGTCGGCGAAGCGGGCCCCGCCCAGGTCCACCTCCGCCTGCACCGCGCTGAACAGGGCCTCCCGGACCCGGTCGGAGGTGGGCCGGGTGCCGGCGCCGGGCGGCGCGGCGATGCGTCGGCCGCCGAGCGTCCCGGCCACGATCCGGGTCACCGTCTGCTCCTGCACATGCTGCTGACGCTACGCGACCGTCGATCGGGGCGAACCACCGAACGATCACCGGCGGCGACGGGCGGCTGTCGTGATCCGCCCGACACGGAGAGTCCATCAATGATCTCGAATGGATAACATCATTGTTAATCGATCCCAGGGCCGTTCCCGATTCACGACTCATCGATAAAGTCGCCCGGCGTGCCGCGCTCCGCAACCGGCACGCGGCGCCGGGAGGGCGCCGGAACAGGTCGCGCCGGACGGCAGGTGGTGATCGTTCCGCCTCCCGGGACCACCCCCCGACATCCCTCGTCAGGAGAAGGCGTGAACCGTCTCAAATCCCCGTACCGCCATGTCATGGCGGTGACCGCAAGCACCCTGATCGGCATCGCCGGCGCCCTGACCCTGGGGAGCCCGGCCAGCGCGCACCACAGCGTGGTCAAGGTCACCGCAGAGTGCGACACCGCCGCCGGCGAGTGGGTCACGACCTGGACCGTCAACAGCTACGCCCCCGAAGGCGTGCACAACTACCGGTTCGCCAAGGCCGAGGCCACCAGCGTGGTGAACGGGACAGCCACCCCGTTCACCGTCGACGGCATCGCGGTGAGCGAGCCCGGTGTCTACCCGCACCCGGTGTCGACGCCCGTGGTCGGCAACGCCCGCCTCTCGGGCGACGCCACCGAGGCCTCGCTGACCGTGAAGGCGCAGTGGGACAACGAGTGGAACGAGAAGGACGACAGCAGCGCGTCCATCAAGTTCAGCGAGAGCTGCGACAAGGTGGTGACCCCGCCGCCGGCTGCCGCCAACCCGAAGGCCACCGTGACCGCGGACTGCGACGGCGACGGCGACGTCGCGGTGAAGCTGGAGAACGGCGCCGAGGCCACCAGGGACGCCGCGTTCACCGTCACCGGCACCGACGGCTTCACGAAGACCGCGACCGTCGCGGCCGGCAAGGACACCACGATCACCGTGCCGGCCCGCAACGCCGCCAGGATCACGGTAACCGAGGCCGGGCAGAAGGCGCCCATCTTCGACGCCAAGCCCGCCACGGCCAAGGACTGCGTCGCGCCGGGTGAGCCGACCGGCAGCATCAAGATGACCTGCGATGCGCTGATCTTCCAGGTCGAGAACCCGAAGGACGGCAAGACCGTCACGGTCACGCTCACCCCGAACAAGGGCGACGCGCAGACGCTGGTCGTGAAGCCGGGCGAGACCAGGACCGCGACGTTCAAGGCCGTCGAGGGTCTGACCGTCACCCCCAGGGCCGACGGCCTGGACGACGCCTCGCCGATCGCCTGGGAGAAGCCGGCGAAGTGCACCAGTCCCAACCCGAGCACGCCGCCCGCGGGCGGCGGCGCCGGCGGGCCGGCGCTGCCGAAGACCGGTGCGCCGGCCGGCCTGATCGCCGGCGGCGCGGCCGCGCTGCTGGCGGCCGGCGCGGTGCTCTTCGTCGTGGCACGACGTCGTCGGATCCGCTTCACCGCCTGATCCATCGCAACTGACGGGGGCGCGTCGACCAGCCGGTCGGCGCGCCCTCGCGCTGTCCCCCGTCCATGCGACCGCCCGCCGCATCCGGGCCGGCCACCGCACTCGCCGAGCCGGCGCTCAGCTCGCCGACCACGGCGGCGCCGCGCGGCCCCGCCGCTCCGCTCGCGGGGGCGGTCAGCCCTTCTCCAGGTACTCCGCGCGTTCCTCGTCGACCAGGGCGGCGACCGAGGCGGCCAGCGCCGGATGCCGGAGCAGCTCCGGGTCCTCCTCGACCAGGGCGATCGCCTCGGCCCGGGCGTCCCGGATCAGGTCGGCGTCCCGCAGCAGCGAGAGCAGTCGCAGGTGCGAGCGGCGACCGGACTGGGTCGCGCCCAGCACGTCGCCCTCCCGGCGCTGCTCCAGGTCCAGCTCGGCGAGCTTGAAACCGTCCGTGGTGGAGGCGACCGCGTCCAGCCGTTCCCGGGCGGGCGAACCCTCCATCGCCTCGGTCACCAGCAGGCAGAGCCCGGCGGCGGAACCCCGGCCCACCCGCCCGCGCAGCTGGTGCAGCTGCGAGACGCCGAACCGGTCGGCGTCGAGCACGATCATCACGGTGGCGTTGGGCACGTCCACGCCCACCTCGACCACGGTGGTGGCGACCAGCACATCCAGGTCACCGGCGGCGAAGGACCGCATCACCGCGTCCTTCTCGTCGGCCGGGAGCTTCCCGTGCAGCACCCCGATCCGCAGCCCGTGCAGCGGCCCCTCGGCGAGCAGCGGGGCGACCTCCGTCACGGCCAGCGGCGGCCGCCGCCCGTTGTCGTCCTCCCGGGGCGGCTCCTCCTCCGAAGCGGGTCCCTCCCCGATCCGCGGGCACACCACGTACGCCTGGTGCCCGGCGGCGACCTCCTCGCGCAGCCGGCGCCACGCCCGGTCGAGGAACGCGGGCTTCTCGGCCGCCGGCACCACGTGCGAGGCGATCGGCGAACGGCCCTGCGGGAGCTGGGAGAGGGTGGAGATCTCCAGGTCGCCGTAGACGGTCATGGCGACCGTGCGCGGGATCGGGGTGGCCGTCATCACCAGCACGTGCGGCGGCTGGTCGGCCTTCGCGCGCAGCGCGTCCCGCTGCTCCACGCCGAACCGGTGCTGCTCGTCGACGACCACCAGGCCCAGGTCGGCGAAGTCGACCCCCTCGTAGAGCAGCGCGTGGGTGCCCAGCACGATGCCGGCCCGACCCTCGGCCACCTCTGCCAGTGCCCGCCGCCGGGCCGCCGCGCCGAGCGAACCGGTGACCAGTTCCACCCGGGTGGCGCCGTCGGCGGCGCCCAGCTCGCCGGCCCGGGCGAGCGGGCCGAGCAGGTCGAGCATGCCCCGGTAGTGCTGGGCGGCGAGCACCTCGGTCGGGGCGAGCAGGGCCGCCTGACCGCCGGCGTCGACCACCTGGAGCATGGCCCGCAGCGCCACCACCGTCTTGCCCGACCCGACCTCGCCCTGCAACAACCGGTGCATCGGGTGCGCGGTGGCCAGGTCGGCGGCGACCTCCGTGCCGACGGACCGCTGGCCGGGCGTCAGCTCGTACGGCAGGCGGGCGTCGAACGCGTCGAGCAGTCCGCCGTCCCGCGGCGGCCGGGACTTCGCCGGCCAGTCGGCCGCCCGGTGCTTGCGCTGCACCAGGGTGAGCTGCACCGCGAACGCCTCGTCCCACTTCAGCCGCCGGCGGGCCCGGTACAGCTCCTCCTTGCTGGAGGGCCGGTGGATCTCGCGCAGCGCCGTGTCGATGCCGATCAGGTTGCGGGCGGCCCGCACGGTCGCCGGCAGCGGGTCCTCCGGCGGGGTGAAGGTGTCCAGCACCACCCGGACGCAGCGGGCGATCACCCAGGTGGGCACCGCGGCGGCGGCCGGGTAGACCGGGATGAGCGCGCCGGCGAACTCCTCGACCTCCTCGTTGGCCGCCGCCTCGCCGTCGCCGCCCTCCCCGAGCAGCACGTACTCCGGGCCGTTGAGCTGCCGCTTGCCCCGGAACTCGGTGACCTTGCCGGCGAACAGGCCCCACCGGCCGGGGCGCAGCTCCCGCTCCCGCCACGCCTGGTTGCCGAAGAAGGTGAGGGTGAGCACCCCGCCGGAGCCGTCGCCGACGGTCACCTCCAGCAGGTTGCCCCGCCGCTGCCGCATCGGCCGCACCGCGGTGCGCTGCACCTGGGCCAGCACGGTCACCTGCTCGCCCACGTCCAGCGACCGGATGTCGGTGTGCTCGCCCCGCTCGTCGTACCGGCGAGGGAAGTGGTAGATCAGGTCGCCGGCGGTGTGCATGTCCAGGTGGCTCGCCAGGGCCTTCGCGGTCTTCTCCCCGACCAGCTTCTTCAGCGGCGTGTCCATGGTGGCCGGCTCGCTCGTCATTCCACCCCCAGCAGCAGCGGATAGTGCGGCTGCCCGCCCTCGTACGCCTGGACCTCGACGAACGGCCAGGCCCGTGCCACGTGCTCGCGTACCCGGTCGGCCAGCCCGGCCGGGGCGTCCGCCCCGCACAGCAGGGTGACCAGCTCGCCACCGCCGCCGAGCATCCGGTCCACCACGGCGGTGCAGGTGTCGAGCAGGTCCGCCCCGATCAGGTGCACCTCCCCCTCGACGAGCGCCAGCACGTCGCCCGGCCGGCACGGCCCGGCCACGGTGAGCGCCTCCCGGCTCGCGTGGCAGACCTCGGCGTACCGGCAGGCGCCGGCCGCCTCGGCCATGGCGATCACGTCGTCCTCGAAGCGCCGGCCCGGATCCCGGACGGCGAGGGCCGCGAGGGCCTGCACCGGGGACCGGGTCGGCACCACGCTGACCTTGACGCCGAGTCGGTGGGCCTCCTTGGCGGCGGCGCTCGCCACCGACTGGGTGTTGGGGTCGTTGGGCAGCACCACCACCCGGGCGGCGCCGGTGGCCCGGATCGCGTCCAGCAGCTCGCCGGTGGACGGGTTGCCCGGCACCACGGTGGCGCCCTCGGCGCCGAACAGCTCGGCGATGCCGGCACCGGCCGCCACCACCACGGCCGCCCGGCCGTCCGGCCGCAGCGTCGGCGGGGGCGGGGCCGGCGCCACCTGGTCGGCGAAGCGGGTCACCGAGATCCGGTGCGGCCGGCCGGCCACCACCCCCGCCTCGATCGCCCCACCCACGTCGTTGACGTGCACGTGCACGTTCCAGGTGCCGCCGCCGTCACCGCCGTCGCCGACGATCACCAGCGAGTCGCCCAGCGCGTCCAGCTCGGCGCGCAGCCGCGCGACCGCCTCCGCCCCGGCCTCGAGCAGGAACTGCACCTCGTACGCGTACTCCGGCGAGCCGGTCTCCCGGACGGCCGTGGCCGGCGGACGGACCGTGGGCGGGGCGGGCGCCGGCTGCTGCGGGCTCTCCCCGGTGATCACCTCGACCAGCGCGTCCAGCAGCACGCAGAGCCCGCGCCCGCCGGCGTCCACCACGCCGGCCCGGGCCAACGCCGGCAGCTGCTCGGTGGTCCGCGCCAGCGCCCGCGCGGCCCCGCCGGCCGCCGCCCGGGCCACCACCCGCAGGTCGTCGCTGTCCGCCTGGTCGGCGGCGCGCGCGGCGGCGGCGACCACGCTGAGCAGGGTGCCCTCGACCGGCCGGGCGACCGCCCCGTACGCGGCGGTGGCCGCGTCGGCCAGCGCGGCGGCGAGCTGGCGACCGCGGACCGCCGGCGTGGCGGCCAGCGCGTCGGCGAAGCCGCGCAGGATCTGCGACAGGATCACCCCGGAGTTGCCCCGGGCCCCGAGCAGCGCGCCCCGGGCCATCAGCCGCAGGGCGTGCCCGTGCGGGGTGTGCCCGTCCTCGGGGAGGGTGTCCAGGTCCATCGCCAGCGCCTGCTGGGCGGAGGTGAGGGTGAGCACCAGGTTGGTGCCCGTGTCGCCGTCCGGGACGGGGTAGACGTTGAGGTCGTCGATCTCACCCTGGTGCCGGCGCATGGCGGCCAGCCCGCTCGCGCACCAGCGGCGCACCGCGGCGGCGTCGAGGGTGTCCAGCACGGCGAGAAGCCTACTTGCGCGCACCGACACGCGCCGGGGTCGGCCGGCGTGTCCCCCCGCCCGGCCGTCGCTCGTCGAAGCCCGCCCGACCCGAGTACGCTGGTCGGGCCCGAGTCGCCGCCGACCGGGCCGGTTGGGCGTACCGGCGGGTCATCGGGTAACCTGGCCAGGTTGCCCGGGCAGTGCCTGGCGGCGACCTCATGAACGTTTCAATCCCAGGAGTATCCCGTGGCTAGCGTGTGCGACGTCTGTGGCAAGGGACCGGGCTTCGGCCACAACGTGTCCCACTCGCACCGGCGGACCAACCGCCGCTGGAACCCGAACATCCAGTCGGTGCGGACCCCGGCCGGTGGCGGCAACACCAAGAAGCTGCAGGTCTGCACCTCGTGCATCAAGGCCGGCAAGGTCACCCGCGCCTGACGCGGTAGCCCCAAGCTTCCCGAAACACCCAGCACCGGCGGACCGTCACGGTCCGCCGGTTCTGTCGTGTCCGGGCACGGCCGGGCCGGCCGGGTGCGCGACGACCGGGGTCGTCGCGCACCCGCCAGACCCGAGTCAGAGGGTGCGGCCGAAGGAGAGGCAGCCGGGGGCGTCCTGGTAGAAGCCGAAGTTCGGGATCCGCTCGTACCCGGCCGAGGTGTACATGGCGATCGCCTCGGGCTGCTTGTCGCCGCACTCCAGGATGATCCGGTTGCGGCCCTGCTCCCGGGCCGACCGCTCGACCGCGGCCAGCACCGCACGGGCCACGCCCCGCCCCCGGGCCGCCGGCGCGGTGTACATCCGCTTCAGCTCCGCCGCCTCCCCGTCGTCGCCGTGGCTGCGCCAGCCGCCGCAGCCCACCGGTTGTCCGCCGAGGTAGGCCACCAGGAAGGCGCCGGCCGGCGGCTCGAACTCCGCCGCGTCCACCGGGGTGTCGTCGCCGCTGCCGCCGTACCGCTCGCCGAGGTCGGCCAGGGCCGCTTTGATCAATGCCTGCGACTCGGGCGCGTCGAACCGCTGCACCCGGATCTCGATCTCAGTCACGCCTGAAGGGTACGACCGCCGCCCGGCGCGCCCCGGGCCCACCGGCCCGGTTCGGTCGCAGATCACTCCGACCGGCGGAAGTGGTCCCAGCCGGCCGGCCCGGCGTACGGCACGCCGTCCACGGTCACCCCCGCCCCCTCGGTCACCCGCCCGATCGGCCGCCAGCCCGCCGACAGCGCCACCGCCGGCGGGAAGGTCGCGGCCAGGGCGTGGTCGTCGCCCCCGCCGAGGATCCAGGAGTACGGGTCGACGCCGAGCGCCTGCGCCGCGTCCCGCATCTGCCGGGGCACCTCGAAGGCGTCCCGCCGCAGGTCGACGGCGACGCCGCTGGCCTTCGCCACGTGGCCCAGGTCGGCCAGCAGCCCGTCCGACACGTCGATCATCGCGGTGGCGCCGAGCCCGGCGGCCTCCGGACCGGCCGGATAGGGCACCTCGGGCCGCCGGAACGCCTCCACCAGCAGCCGGGGCGTCCGGAAACCGCGGGACAGCACGGTGTACCCGGCCGCCGCCCAGCCGGTCCGCCCGGCCAGGGCCACCACGTCGCCGGGCCGCGCCCCGGAGCGGACCACGGGCGGCCGGCCCGCCAGGTCGCCGAGGGCGGTGACCGCGATGGTCAGCGTGGGACTGGCGGACATGTCGCCGCCGACCACGCTCGCGCCGACCAGGGCGGCCTCCGCGCCGAGCCCGTCGGCCAGTTCCTCCGCCCAGCTCGGGTCCAGATCCGCCGGCATGCAGAGGGCGACCAGCAGGGCGGTCGGGCTGGCGCCCATCGCCGCGATGTCGGCCAGGTTGGCCGCCGCCGCCCGGTGCCCCACGTCCCGCGCGCTCGACCAGTCCCGGCGGAAGTGCCGCCCCTCGACCAGCACGTCCGTCGAGGCCACCACCCGCCGGTCCGGCGCCGCCACCACCGCCGCGTCGTCACCGGGGCCGAGCAGGCAGCTCTCCCCGTACGTCAACCGGGCGGTGACCCGGTCGATCAGTCCGAACTCCCCGACACCCGCGACCGTCATCTTGTCCCCTCGCCGCGCTCATTCATGCTCGTCACCACGCCACGGCACGCCCCGCCCGGCAGCCGCGTGTGCTCGCTCACCGCGTCCAGCCGACGACCGATAGGGATCAGGCCTGCTCCGTAAGGTAGTTTCACCCTTCGGGCCGCCCCAGGCGGCGACGGACGGAGGTCGAGTCGTGGTACAGGCGTACATCCTCATCCAGACCGAGGTCGGTCGGGCGCGTGACGTGGCCGGTCTGATCGCGGACCTTGCCGGCGTGGTACGGGTCGACGCCGTCACCGGGCCGTACGACGTGGTCGTCCTCACCGAGGCCAACACCGTCGACGAGCTCGGCAAACTCATCGTCAGCAAGGTGCAGATGGTGCCCGGCATCACCCGCACCCTCACGTGTTCGGTGGTGCGCCTGTAAGTGGACGAGATCACTGTGTCCCCCGCTCTCGAGAAGTCCCGCCCGGCCGACGAGACGCCGCGCCCGGACCGGACCACCCGCCGCGCCGCGCTGATGGCCACGCTGATCGCGCTGCCGGTGACCGTGGCGGTGGCCGGCTTCACCTTCGCGAAGCTCGCCCCGGACGAGCCGGCCGCCGCGCCGCGCCCGTCGGCGACCGCCGCGCGGCCGCAGTCCACCGCCCCGGTGGAACTGCCCGCCCCGACGCTGGCCGAGCGGCCCGCGACGGTCTGCCGCGCCCTGGTGTCGCAGCTGCCGGACCGGGTCCGCGACCTGACCCAGCGGCCGGTCACCGCCGGCCCGGAGCAGAATGTCGCGTACGGCGACCCGGCGCTCACCGTCGTCTGCGGCGGCACCCCGCCGATCGTCCAGCCCACCGACGAGGTGTGGTCGGTCGACAAGGTCTGCTGGCACGCCGTGCAGGAGGCCGACGCCACTGTGCTGACCACCGTCGACCGGGAGACCCCGGTCCGGGTCCGGGTGCCCCGGCAGTACGAGCAGCCGCTGCAATGGGTCGGCCCGATCTCCGACGCCGTCGTCTCCGCGGTCCCCTCGGCGAAGTCCGCCCCCGCCGGCTGCACCGCCTGACCGGCGCCCCGCGGGCTTCCCCGCGGGACGGCTCCGGTGCGGCCGGGTCAGCGGCCGGCGTGGCGGTGCAGGGCGCTACGGATGAGGCGGTTGACCAGCTTCGGGTACTCGAGGCCGCTGGCCGCCCACATCCTGGGGAACATCGACGTCGGGGTGAACCCGGGCATCGTGTTGATCTCGTTGAGGTAGACGTCCAGCTCCGGGGTGACGAAGAAGTCGACCCGGGCCAGGCCGGAGCAGTCGAGCGCGGTGAACGCCCGGGTGGCGTACTCCTGGACCTGCCGGGTGACCCGCTCGGGCAGGTTCGCCGGGACGTCGTACTCGCAGACCTCGTCGGCGAAGAGGTACTTCGCCTCGAAGTCGTACCACTCCCGGTCGCCGACCATCCGGACCTCGGCCAGCACGGACGCCTCGGGCGCGCCGCCGGCCTCGCCCTCCAGCACGCCGCACTCGATCTCCCGGCCGACGACCGCCCCCTCGACCAGCACCTTCGTGTCGATCTCCCGGGCGGTGGCGACCGCCGCGTCGAGCTGGGACCAGTCGTCGACCTTGGTGATGCCGAAGGACGAGCCGGCGCGGGACGGCTTGACGAAGACCGGCAGCCCCAGCCGCTCCTTGTCCGCCTCGCTCAGCGTCATCCCGTTGCGCAGCACCACGTACGGGCCGACCGGGATGCCCTCGGCGGCGCAGAGCTTCTTGGTGAACTCCTTGTCCATGGCGGCGGCGGAGGCGAAGACGTTCGCCCCGACGTACGGGATGTCGGCCATCTCCAGCATCCCCTGGATGGTGCCGTCCTCGCCGTACGCCCCGTGCAGCACGGGGAAGACCACGTCCACGTCGGCCAGCGCCCGCGGGCCCTCCGTCGGGTCGAGCACCATGAGGCCGCCCGCGGTCGGCTCGGCGCGCAGCACCAGGGCGGCGCCGGCGGCGGCGGTGATCTCCGGGAGCTTGCGCGCCTGGATCGAGAGCTCGCTCGGGTCGCCGCTGGTCAGCACCCACTGGCCCTGCCGGGTGATGCCGACCGGCACCACCTCGAACTCGTCCGGGTCGAGGGCGCCCAGGACGCTGCCGGCACTGACGCAGGAGATGCCGTGCTCGGGGCTGCGGCCGCCGAAGACGATCGCCACACGGGTCTTGCCTGGGGTGGTCACTCGAGGTCACCTCTTCGCTCGCGACTGCGGCTGGCCGTGCTCGCCGGTGGCGCTCACCCGATTGACCTTACTGTGCGTGGCGAGAACCCGAAGCCGATACCCGGGGACGTGGGTCGGGACAGCGCAACCAGTCAACGAGTCATATACGGGGAGTAATTGCCGTGCGGGCGAGCGGAGGCGAGCCCACCTTCACTACGCTCCTCGTCCTATGAGCGCCGATCCCCTCATCGACAGCCTGCTGGCCGCCCTGGACGCCCGCCCGGACGACCTGCCCCTGCGCCTGCACCTGGCCGGACTGCTGCTGGACTCCGGCCGGGGCGCGGAGGCGATCGCGCAGGTCGGGCAGGCGCTCGCCCGGGATCCGGGCGACGACCAGGCGCAGGCCCTGATGCAGCGGGCGCTGGGGGCACCCGCACCGGAGGCGGCGGCGCCGGCCCGTCCGGCCGCGCCGCGCCCGGCCCCCGCCGGTCCGACGCCGCCCGGGGACGACCCGCTGGCCGCGTACGAGCAGGAGTTGGCCGACGTCGTGCCACCGCGCTTCGCCCGGGCGGGCGACGAGCCGGAACCGGTCGTCGGCGAGGCCGACCGGGTGTACGACGTGGAGTCCGCCACGGTCCGGCTGGCCGACGTGGGCGGCATGACGGCCGTGAAGGAACGCCTGGAGCTGGCCTTCCTCGGCCCGCTGCGCAACCCCGAGCTGCGCCGGATGTACGGCAAGAGCCTGCGCGGCGGGCTGATGCTCTACGGCCCGCCCGGGTGCGGCAAGACCTTCCTGGCCCGGGCGGTGGCCGGCGAGATGGGCGCGAAGTTCCTCTCCCTGTCCATCGTCGACGTGCTCGACATGTGGATCGGCAACTCGGAGCGGAACCTGCACGAGCTGTTCGAGGCGGCCCGGCGCAACGCGCCCTGCGTGCTCTTCCTCGACGAGGTCGACGCCCTGGGCCACAAGCGCTCCCAGGTCTCGTCGAGTTCCATGCGGACGCTGGGCAACCAGCTGCTGGCCGAACTGGACGGCATGGAGGGCAGCAAGGAGGGGGTCTTCGTGCTGGCCGCCACGAACACCCCGTGGGACGTGGACCCGGCGCTGCGCCGGCCGGGCCGGCTGGACCGGGTGGTGCTGGTGCTGCCGCCGGACGCCGAGGCCCGGGCGGCGATCCTGGAGTACCACCTGCGGCAGCGGCCGATCGCGAACATCGACCTGCGCCGGGTGATCGCCGCGACCGAGGACTTCTCCGGCGCCGACCTGGCCCACCTCTGCGAGACCGCTGCCGAGTTCGCGATGGCCGACTCGGTACGCAGCGGCGAGGTCCGGATGATCGAGCAGCGGGACCTGGAGCGGGCGCTGAAGGAGGTCCGCCCGTCGACCCGGCCCTGGCTGTCGACCGCTCGCAACGTCGCCATGTTCGCCAACGAGGGTGGCGTCTACGACGACCTGGTGGCGTACCTGAAGCGGCGCAAGCTGCTCTGACGGCTCAGGCGACGCTCTCCCGGACGTACCCCCGGCGGCCCACCGCGATCACCTTCACCCGCTGCCGGCCGGCGCGCACCATGCCCAGGGCCATGAACGCGCCGGCGATCCGGTCGGCGGCCTCCCGGCTGCTGGCCCCGACCACCTGTCGGCGTCGTTCCGGGCTGGTCCGCTCGTTGCGGCCCGGCCCTTCCAGGGGCCGGACGTCGGTGAGGACCACGAGGAACCGGGTCATCGCCGACCACCACCGGCTGGGCGGACGGGTCCGGGCACCCGGGGGTGGCGTCCGGTCAGCGTCATGCGGGTCCCTCCCCGTCGGTTGCGGATGAGGGGCACGCGGCGATCGGGTCGTGGGGGAGTAAAACCCGATCGCCGCGCGCCCCATCCCCTCCGGTCGCTCACCACCACCGTCGCCACGACAACCGGCGGTGAGGACGCCGTCACAGATTGACAGGTGGACACGCGTGAATGCAACTCTCATCGGCTTTCTCTCACGCGCACCCTCCCGTTGATGTGCGACCATCGATGCATGGCTCCGAAGACCGCACGCGCCCGACGGCTCGGCATCGCCCTACGCACCCACCGGGAGGCCGCCGGCCTGACCCTCGAGGCCGCGGCCGACGAGATCAACAGCACCCGGAGCACCCTGTCCCGCTACGAGAACGCGCAGACGCTGGTCAGCCCGGCCACCGTCCGCGCCCTGCTCACCCTCTACCGGGTCGGCGCTGACGAGGTGGCCGCGGCGGTGCAGCTCGCCAAGGACGCCCGTAAGCCCGGCTGGTGGGTCTCCTACTCGTACCTGCTGGACCGCCGGACCATCGACTTCATCGCCCTGGAGGCGGAGGCCACCGGAATCGCCAACTTCGAGCCCTCGGTGGTGCCCGGCCTGTTGCAGACCGCCGACTACATCCGCGGGGTGATGCGCGGCGGTCCGCACACCCTCAGCGACGAGCAGGTGGAGCAGCGGGTCCACCTGCGACTCGACCGGCAGCAGCGGCTCACCGCCGACGCCCCGCCGATCCTCGACGCGATCATCGACGAGGGCGCGCTGCTGCGCCCGGTGGGCGACCGGGCCGTCATGGAGGGCCAGCTACGGCACCTGCTGAAGATGGCGGAGCTGCCCAACATCACCGTGCAGGTGATCCCCTTGGCGGCCGGCTACCACCGGGGCACCCGGGGCTCGCTGCACATCCTGGAGTTCGCCGACCCCGAGGACCCGATCATCGCCTCGGTGGAGACGGTGGCCGGGCAGATGGTCCTCGACCGGCCGGGTGACCTGCGGACCTGCACCAAGATCATGGAACATCTCCGGACCGTGGCGCTGAGTCCGGCGGACAGCCGGGACCAGCTGGTCCAACTCCTCAAGGGAAGGTAGAACCGATGCGATCCACGAACAGCCTCCACTGGCGCAAGAGCAGCCACAGCGGCGACGAGGGCGCCTGCGTCGAGATGGCCGTCCTCCCGGCGGCCGTGGCCGTCCGCGACTCCAAGGACCCCACCGGTCCGACGCTGGTCTTCTCCCCGGCCGCCTGGGCGGCCTTCACCGGCGCGCCGCCCCGCGACTGACGCCGCCCGGCCCCCGCGCGTAGGGCTCAGGTCCGGCCGCGACGGTGGTCAGCCGGCGACCACCGGGCCGGCCGCCGGCGACCCCGCAAGCAGGGTCTCCAGCGCCGCGATGGCCACCCCGCGGGCCCCCGCCATGTCCCGGTCCGGCACCAGCTCGAAGGTGGCGACGGCGGCCTGCTCGGCGCGGAGCACGGTGTGCTCCGCGACCGTGGCGAGGAACCAGTCGCGGAACTCCGGCGCCGCCTCCACCACCCCACCCCCGATGAAGTACGCGTGCGGGTCGGTGAAGTTGGCCGCGATCGTGAAGAGCCGGCCCAGCGCCATCGCCTGCTGGGTGAAGACCGCCCGGGCCAGCGCGTCGCCGCGCTCGCCGTACCCGCGGACGAGCTTCGCGGCCCGGCGCGGCTCCTCGGCCGCCAGCGGATGCCCGGGGTACCGGCCCAGCCAGTACGGCAGCAGGTTCCGCTCGATCGCGGTCAGCGACGCGACGCTCTCGGCGTCCGCGACGAAGCCGCAGGCGCAGATCGGCACCGGCTGACCGGGCCCCAGCACCCCGTCCAGCGGGATGTGCACGTGCCCGAACTCCCCCGCCATCCCGGCGGCCCCGGAGACGACCCGGCCGCTCTCCACCACCCCACCGCCGAGCCCGGTGCCGACGATGGCGGCGACCGAGGAGCGGCGCAGCGCGTCCGCCCCGAAGTGCACGTGGTGGGCGTAGAGGGCGGCTGCGTTGCCGTCGTTGTGGTAGATCACCGGGAGGCCGAGCCGACGCTCCAGCGCGCCGCGCACGTCGTACCCCCGCCAGGCGGGCTGGGAGAAGTTGGTCGAGCCGCGCGAGGAGATCACCCCGGTGGCGCTCGCCGGACCCGGCGTGTCCAGACCGACGGCGCGGACCAGCTCGCGGGGCACGCCGGTCAGCGCCAGCACCCCGTCCAGCGCCCGGGCCAACGCCTCGATCGCCGCCTCGGGACCGGCCCGCACCTCACTCGGTATCTCCACCAGACCGTCCACCAGGAACCGGCCGTCGACGGTCAGGACGGTCGCGTTGTTGCTGGTCCCGCCGTTGTCGAGACCCACCACCACCGGCACACCCGCGCTGCCCAACCCGCCACCGCCTCCCGCCGATCCCGTCTCGACGTGAGGGTAATGCTTTGGCAGAGACGTTCGCCGGGTTGGTCGGGTTGGGGAATGTGTCGTAGGGGTGGTGTTGGCTTCGGTTCGTGCCTCGTCGTCGGGATCCCGCCTTGCCGCGGGTCGTGCATCGCACGGCCCGGGTTGCTGTGCGGGTGACGCCTGGGCAGCGGCGGCGGTGTTTCGGGCTGCTGCGCTCGGCCGCCGATGTGTGGGCGTGTGTGGTGGAGGTCAACGCGTGGCGGCGCCGCCGTCACGACGCCCCGCTGGTCGGCTTTCAGCAGTTGTACCGGGCACTAGCAGCCTCGGGGCCAGCACGTTCGCCGAACTGGACTCCACTGGCGCGCGGTCGGTGTTGCGCCGCTTCTCCGATGCGTGGTTCGCGGCGGCGAAGCGCCGCAAGGCCGGTGACCTGTCGGCGCGGTTCCCGCGTCGTCGGCGGGGGTTGGTGCCGGTGCGTTGGTATCACGGCACGTTCACCCTCGACGGCCGCCGGGTCCGGATTCCCACCGCGAAAGGCACTGCGCCGTTGTGGGTGCGCCTGGCGCGGGAGGTGCCGTATCCGGCGGAGCAGGTCCGCTCGATCACCCTGCTGTGTGAGGGCGGCCGCCTGTTCCTCGACGTGACCGCCGAAGTGCCGGTGGCCGTCTACCCGCCGGGTGAGGAACCGGATCCGGCCCGGGTGGCCGGGGTGGATCTCGGGATCATCCACCCCTACGCCGTGGCCGGCACCGACGGGGAGGGGCTGCTGGTGTCGGGGCGGGCGATCCGCGCCGAACACCGCATGCACCTCGCCGACACCAAGGCCCGCCGCCGTGCCGTGGCCCGGCGGGCGCCGAAGCCGGGTGAGAAGGGATCCCGGCGGTGGCGGCAGTACCGTCGTCGGGCCCGCCGGGTCGAGGGCCGGCACCGGCGGCGGGTCCGGCAGGCCCAGCACGAGGCCGCCCGCACCGTCGTGTCCTGGACGGTGCGGCAACGCGTCGGTGTCCTGCACGTCGGCGACCCCCGCGGGGTGCTCGACATCGACGCGGGGCGGCGGCACAACCTGCGGTTGCGGCAGTGGCAGATCGGCCCGCTCCTGCAGGTCCTCACCGACAAGGCCACCCTCGCCGGGATCACCGTACGGCTGGTCGACGAACGCGGCACCTCGTCCACCTGCCCCGCCTGCCGACGGCGGGTACCGAAACCCCGCGGACGGACCCTGTCCTGCCCGCACTGCCGCTTCTCCGGGCACCGCGACCTCGTCGCGGCCGCCAGCATCGCCACCCGTATCCCGGGCGGCGGACCCACCACCCTGGCAACGGTTGTGCTGCCGCAGGTGGTCCCGCACCGTCGAGCCGGCCGGCACCTCCCCGGAGCCGGCCGGTCCCGACGTGACCCCCGCCGGCCACCATCGGCGGCGCGAGGATCAGTTGGCCCGCGGAGGCCCGCCCCACCACCCGGTGGGGAGTCGCTCGCCCACACGGCGAGGATCCACAACACCTACCGGCTACCCGGTGAACGTTAGTGGGCACCGCACTAGTTCCACGTTCACCACCGACCGGAGGACGAACAGAGCCCGGCCGGCGGGAAGGGTCCCGTGCAGGCCCCGAGCCGAGCGCTCGGGGCGCCGCATGCCCGGCACGATCGGAAGTCCTCGCCGCGGCTCTGCTCAGCCCGGTCGGCGGGCGGTGACGGCGGTGGCGTCGAGGTCGTCGTCGCGCACCACCGTCGGCTCCAGGCCGAGGGACGCGTACGCCGCGCAGAGCGCGTCGGCCTGTCCCTCGCTGATCTCCACCACCAGGTGTCCGCCCGGGGCGAGCCAATCCACCGCGCCGACGGCCACCCGGCGCAGCACGGCCAGCCCGTCCACGCCGCCGTCGAGCGCCACCGGGGCCTCGTGCAGCCGCGCCTCCGACGGCATCAGCGCGACCGCCGCGGTCGGCACGTACGGAGCGTTCGCCAGCACGAGGTCGAGCCGGCCGCGCCACTCGGGCGGGACCGGCGCGAACAGGTCACCCTCGAACACCGGCACGCCCAGCGGGGTGAGGTTGCGCCGGGCGCAGGCCACCGCCGCCGGGTCGACGTCGGCGGCGGCCAGCCAGCGGGGCGCGAGCCGGGCGTGCAGCACCAGGGCGGCGGCGCCGGAGCCGCAGCAGAGGTCCAGCACGGCGGGCGCGGGACCGGCCAGCGCCGCGGCGGCGGCGACCAGCAGCGCGGTCCGCCCGCGCGGCACGAAGACGCCGGGATCGACGGCCACCCGCAGGCCACAGAACTCGGCCCAGCCGAGCAGGTGCTCCAGCGGCAGGCCGGCGACCCGGCGGTCGACGAGGTCGGTCAGCGCCGCGGCCGAGTCGGCCGCGGCGATCAGCAGGTCCGCCTCGTCCTCGGCGTAGACGCAGCCGGCGGCGCGCAGCCGCTGCACGAGGGCGGGACGGTCGGGAGAGAACAGGGTCGGTGCCATGACATGCCTCCGGGAGACGCTCGTCGGCGCTCCCGGCGTCGCCTAACCCTGGGGCGGCGCGGACTCGGAGGGAGCGCCGGTCCTTTGCTGGTGGATCGGTCTCACCTCCTCCGGTCGTGGCCCGCGCGGGCCGTGGTTGACCGTCACGATAGCGGAGCCGGCGGCGTCGGTCCGTCCCGGCGTCCCGGGGCCAGGCGGCGTCGGCCCGTCGCGGCGTTCCGGGCCACGGCGGCGGGCCGGTGTCCGGCCGTCCGGGTGCCGACCAGGGCGGTCAGGCTCGGCTGGCGTCGAGCGCGGCGGCGACGTCGGCCACCAGGTCGGCGGGGTCCTCGATCCCGCAGGAGAGCCGGACGAAGCCGGGTGCGGTGTCGTCGCCCCACTGGGCCCGCCGGTCGGCGGTGGTGTGCAGGCCGCCGAACGAGGTGGCGGCGGCCACGAGGCGGGACGCGTCGAGGAAGCGGGCCACCCGGTCGGCGTCGCCCAGGTCGAACGAGAGCACCCCGGGCATCCGTCGCATCTGGACCGAGGCGACCGCGTACGCCCGATCCCCGGGCAGTCCGGGCCAGCGCAGGCCGGTCACGTCGGCGCGGTCGGCGAGCAGCCGGGCGAGCGCCTCGGCGTTGGCGGACTGCCGGGCCAGCCGCAGGTCCATGGTCGCCAGCGAACGGTGGGCCAGCCAGCAGTCGAACGCCCCCGGCACCCCGCCGGTGGTGGTCCGCCACGCGGTCACCGGCTCCATCAGCGCGGCCGAGCGGGTCGCCACGTACCCGAGCAGCAGGTCGGAGTGGCCGGTCAGTGCCTTGGTGCCGGAGGCGACCACCACGTCGGCGCCGAGGTCCAGCGGCCGCTGCCCGAGCGGAGTGGCGGTGGTGTTGTCCACCGCGACCAGGGCACCGGCGGCGTGCGCCCGGGCGGCCAGCGCCGGCACGTCGGCCACGTCCAGGCCCGGGTTCGCCGGGGTCTCCAGCAGCACCAGCCGCACGCCGTCGAACGAGGGGTACGGCCCGGCGGTCGGCACGAAGCCGACGCGGACGCCGACGCCCTCCAGGGTGGCGGTGGCGAACGCCCGGACCGGGAAGTACCCGTCGGCGGGGAGCAGCACGGTGTCGCCGGGGCGCAGCACGGCCAGCAGCAGCCCGGTGATGGCTGCCTGGCCGCTGGCGAAGACCCGGCAGTCCCCGCCCTCCAACTCCCCGATGGCCGCCTCCAGCAGCCGCCGCGTGGGGTTGTCCGGACGGCCGTACCCGTTCGGCGTCGCCGCCGGCCCCCGCCACGGGTCCAGGTGGTACGGCGCGGCGAAGACCGGTCCGGGCAGGAACGGCTGCCCCGGCTGCGGCTCGGGCAGCCCTGCGTGCACGCTACGGGTGCCGTCCCCCCACTCGGTCATGGCCGCCTCACTCGTACGACTCGGGCTTCGCGGTCCGGCTCATCAGGGCGTCCACGGCCAGCCGCGGGTCCATCCCCTCGTGGCAGATCCGCTCGATCTGCTCGGTGATCGGCATCTCCACCCCGTGCGCCCGGGCCAGGTCACGGATGGCCAGGCAGCTCTTCACGCCCTCGGCGGTCTGCCGGGTGGCGGCCTGCGCCTGCTCCAGCGTCTCGCCCCGGCCGAGGTGCTCGCCGAAGGTGCGGTTACGGGCCAGCGGCGACGAGCAGGAGGCGACCAGGTCGCCCATGCCGGCCAGGCCGGCGAAGGTGATCGGGTCCGCGCCGAGCGCCACGCCCAGCCGGGCGGTCTCGGCCAGCCCCCGGGTCATCAGCATCGCCCGGGTGTTGTCGCCGAAGCCCATCGCGGTGGCGATGCCGTACGCCAGGGCGATCACGTTCTTGACCGCGCCGCCCAGCTCGCAGCCGATCACGTCGTCGTTCGTGTACGGCCGGAAGTACGGCGTCCGGATCGACGACTGGACCAGGGCGGTCCGCCGGGCGTCGGTGCCGGCGACCACGGTCGCGGCCGGCTGCTCGGCGGCGATCTCGGGGGCCAGGTTGGGGCCGGAGACCACCACCACCCGGTCGGCGGGCACCCCGGCGGTCTCCGTGATCACCTGGCTCATCCGCTTGGTGGTGCCCAGCTCGATCCCCTTCATCAGGGAGACCAGGGTGGCGTCCGGGCCGAGGTGACCGGTCCACCCGGCCAGGTTGCCGCGCAGGGTCTGCGACGGGACGGAGAGCACCACGACCTCGGCCCCGGCGATGGCCTCCTCGGCGTCCCCGGTCGCGGTGACCCGCTCCGGCAGCCGCACGTCCGGCAGGTAGTCCGGATTGTGCCGCCGGGACCGGATCGCGTCGGCGACCGCCCGCCGCCGGGCCAGGATCGTCACGTCCCGGCCGGCATCGGCGAGGATCTTGGCGAACGCGGTGCCCCACGACCCGGCGCCCAGCACCGCCACGTGGCCGGTCATGCCGTCGCCTCCCCGCGCTCGACGCCGCCGAGCGGCACCACGACACTGAGCCGGTTCATTCGGTCACCTCGGGATCGCGCGGACGGGCGGGACGGGCCCAGAGCGGTGGCGGTGTGCCGCCGCGGATCTCCGCGACCATGTCGCGCAGCCGCAGCATGATGGTGTCGGTCATCTCCTCCAGGACCGCCCTGGTCGGCGTGGCGCCCGCCCAGCGGCTCAGGTCGACCGGCGGGCCGGCGACCACGGTCACCGGGATCCGGGGCCGCAGGCCGAACCGGGTGGTCCGCGGGTCGAACAGCTTCTCCGGCCCCCACATCGCCAGCGGGATCACCGGCGCGCCGGTGGCCAGCGCCAGCCGGGCCGCCCCGGTCTTGCCCTTCATCGGCCACAGCTCGGGCTCCCGGGTGGTGGTCCCCTCCGGGTAGATCACCACCGCGCCGCCCTCGGCCAGGGCGGCGACCAGCTTGTCCAGCGACTTGACCGCGTCGACGGTGCCGCGCTCCACCGGGATCTGCTGGCACCGGTGCAGGATCCAGCCGATCACCGGGACCCGGAAGACGCTGGCCTTGCCCAGGAACTGCGGCCAGCGCCCGGCGTCGTGGATGAAGTGCGCGGCCACCAGCGGGTCGGCGTGCGAGATGTGGTTGGGGACGATGATGATGCCGTCGGGGCGGCGCAGCTGCTCCGACCCGCGCCAGGCGCGCCGGGTCCAGACGGTCATCACCGGCTTGACCAGCACCACGGCGAACCGTCGCCAGAATCCCAGCCTTCGCCGTGTCACCCTGCCTCCTCGTCGTGCCCCGACCCGCGCGCCCACGTCCCGCGACGAAATCATGCCTGCTCGCCCCGGGTCCGGCCAGTGAGGGTACCGCCGCCCAACTGGCAGGATTGTCACGTGGCTGAGCCGACCTGGACCGTAGTGGTGCCGGTGAAGCGTCTCCCGGCGGCGAAGAGCCGCCTGCGGGGCGCGCTGCCGGGCGTACCGCATGAGGAGCTGGCGCTGGCCCTGGCGGCCGACACGGTCCGCGCGGTGCTGGCCTGCCCGGCGGTGGCCGAGGTCCTGGTGGTGACCGGCGACGCCCACGTGGCGGCGGAGCTGGCCGGGGCGGGCGCCCGGATCGTTCCGGACCCGCCGGACGCCGGGCTGAACGCGGCCTTCCGGCACGGCGCCGCGGCCGCCGGCCGGCACGCCCGGGTGGCCGGGCTGACCGCCGACCTGCCGGCGCTGCGCCCGGCCGAGCTGGCGGCGGCGCTGTCCGCGGTCCCGGCCGGCCCCCCGGGGGTACGCCGGTTCGTGGCCGACGCCCCGGGCGACGGCACGGTGCTGCTCGCGGCGCCGGCGGGCGTGCCGCTGGAGCCCCGGTTCGGGGCGGGCTCGGCGGAGGCGCACGCGGCGAGCGGCGCGCTGCCGCTGACCGGCGACTGGCCCGGCCTGCGCCGGGACGTGGACACCTCGGTCGACCTGGCCGCGGCCGCCCGGCTCGGCCTCGGGCCGCGCACCGCGGCACTCCTGGGGGCCTCCGCCGCCGCGACCCCGGCCTGACCCGTCCGGTGTACGGTGCTGGCATGCAGGGCACGGTGGCCACCTACGACGCGTCGACCCGCAGCGGGGTGCTGCTCCTCGACGACGGCACCGAGCTGGCCTTCCCGGCCCGCGCCTTCGACGCCTCCGGGCTGCGCCTGCTCCGGCTGGGTCAGCGGGTACGCATCGACGTCGATGCGACGGGCACGGTGGTCCGGGTGACGTTGCCGACGATGCCCTGATCACCCCGCCAAGTTCATTTTGCGTTAACCGGAATCGGGTGATTATGAGCTGGTGAGCACCCCTCGCAAGCACCCCGACCGCCCGCCGCACGCCACCGACCCGGCCGAACCCCGCAACGGCGTCCGCACCCGCGGCACCGACGACCGCTTCCGCACCGTCCGCCCCCCGGAGGAGACCCCGCCCCGGGACCCCGGCTCGCCCGGTGCCGACACCGCGGCGGCCTCCGCCGGGCTGGAGGAGGTGCTCGACCCGGTCACCGGCCCGGAGCAGCGCCCGACCGCCGGCGCCGACGAGGAGCCGCCCCCGGCGCCGCCGCTGCCCGAGGACCGCTTCCTCAACCGGGAGCTCTCCTGGCTCGACTTCAACGCCCGGGTGCTGGCGTTGGCCGAGGACCCGCGCACCCCGCTGCTGGAGCGGGCCAAGTTCCTGGCCATCTTCGCCAGCAACCTGGACGAGTTCTACATGGTGCGGGTGGCCGGGCTGAAGCGCCGGCTCTCCGCCGGCCTGCCGGTCCGCGGCGGGGACCGGTTGCCGCTGCGGACCCAGTTGGAGCTGATCGCGGAGCGGACCGCCGACCTGGTGGCCCGGCACGCCGCCTGTTTCGTCGACGACGTGCTGCCGAAGCTGGCCGCCGAGGACATCCGGATCCTGCGCTGGAGCGAGCTGGACGACGCCGAACGGGAGCGGCTGCGCACCTGGTTCCGGGAGCACATCTTCCCGGTGCTCACCCCGCTCGCCGTCGACCCGGCGCACCCGTTCCCGTACATCTCCGGGCGGTCGCTCAACCTGGCCGTGTCGGTCCGCGACCCGGACGGCGGGTCGGAACTCTTCGCCCGGGTGAAGGTGCCGAACAACGTGCCCCGGTTCGTCCGGGTGGCCCGGGATCAGCCCGGCGTGCGGTTCCTGCCGATGGAGGACCTCATCTCGGTGCACCTCGGGCAGCTCTTCTCCGGCATGCAGGTGGTGGAGTGCCACCTGTTCCGGGTCACCCGCAACGCCGAGGTGGAGGTCGACGAGGACCGCGACGAGGACCTGCTCCAGGCCCTGGAGCGGGAACTGGCCCGGCGCCGGTTCGGCCCGCCGGTCCGCCTGGAGGTCGCCGCCTCGATCTCCGACCACATGCTGGAGTTGCTCGTCCGCGAGCTGGACATGGACGGCCAGGACGTGCTGCGGGTCCGTGGCCTGCTCGACCTCTCCGCGCTCTGGCAGGTGTACGGCGAGGCCGACCGGCCCGACCTGAAGGACCCGCCGTTCGTGCCGGCCACCCATCCCCGGCTCACCGAGGGCGAGGTGCCACGCAGCGTCTTCGCCACGCTGCGGGACGGGGACGTGCTGGTGCACCACCCGTACCACTCGTTCGCCACCAGCGTGCAGCGCTTCATCGAGCAGGCCGCGGCCGACCCGAACGTGCTCGCCATCAAGCAGACCCTGTACCGCACCAGCGGCGACTCCCCGATCGTGGACGCGCTGGTCGACGCGGCCGCCGCCGGCAAGCAGGTGGTGGTGCTGGTCGAGCTGAAGGCACGCTTCGACGAGGTGGCCAACATCGGGTGGGCCCGGACCCTGGAACGCGCCGGCTGCCACGTCGTCTACGGCCTGGTCGGCCTGAAGACGCACTGCAAGACCGCCCTGGTGGTACGCCAGGAGGGCAACCAGATCCGCCGCTACTGCCACATCGGCACCGGCAACTACCACCCGAAGACGGCCCGGCTCTACGAGGACTTCGGCATGCTCACCGCCGACCCGGAGATCGGCGCCGACCTGACCGACCTGTTCAACGTGCTGACCGGGTACAGCCGGCAGACCGCGTACCGGCGGCTGCTGGTGGCCCCGCAGGGCATCCGCAGCGGCCTGGTCGAGCGGATCGAGCGGGAGATCGCGCACGTCCGGCTCGGCATGCCGGGCCTGGTGCAGTTCAAGGTGAACTCGCTGGTCGACGAGGAGATCACCGACGCGCTCTACCGGGCGTCGCGGGCCGGCGTGCACGTGGACCTGCTGATCCGGGGCATGTGCACGCTGCGCCCCGGGGTGCCGGGGCTGTCGGAGAACATCCGGGTCCGCTCGATCCTCGGCCGGTTCCTGGAGCACTCGCGGGTCTTCCGGTTCGGCAACAACGGCGACGCCGAGTTCTGGATGGGCTCGGCCGACCTGATGCACCGCAACCTGGACCGCCGGGTGGAGGCGCTGGTGCAGGTGAGCGACCCGGTCGCCCGGGCCGAGCTGGACCACGTGCTGACCGCCGCGATGAGCCCCGAGGTGGACGCGTTCGAGCTGGCCGGGGACGGGACCTGGACCCGGCGTACCGGCACCGAGGAGGGGCCGCTGACGCATCTGCAGGAGTTGCTGCTGCGACGGGTGGGCGGGACGGCCGGCTGAGCGGGCCACGGCGCACCGCGGCCGGGCTTACGGTGAGCGAATGACGGACGAGGAGCCGGCGAGCATCCGGGCGGCGGGCGGGGTCGCCTGGCGGCCGGGTGCCGCCGGTGTCGACGTCTGCCTGGTGCACCGGCCCCGGTACGGCGACTGGTCGCTGCCCAAGGGCAAGCTGGAGCCCGGTGAGCACCCACTGCGGGCGGCGGTTCGGGAGATGGCCGAGGAGACCGACGTCCGGGCGGTGCCACAGGTCCGGCTGCCCGCCGTCCACTATCGCAGCGAGGGCCGTCCGAAGCGGGTGGACTACTGGTCGATGCGGGCGGTGGCCGAGGGGGGTTTCCAGCCGGACACCGAGGTCGACGAGGTGCGCTGGCTCCCGGCCGACGAGGCGGTACGCCTGGTCAGCTACCCCCACGATGCCGAGGTGCTCGGCGCGTTCGCGGCGCTGCCGCCGGTCACCGCCACGGTGCTGCTGGTCCGGCACGGGCACGCCGGCAAGCGGGGCACCTGGTCCGGGCCGGACACCGGCCGGCCGCTGGACGCCACCGGATGGGCCCAGGCGCAGGCGCTGGCCGAACTGGTCGCCCTGGTGCGCCCGGCGCGCCTGCTGTCCGCCTCGGCCCGCCGCTGCGTGCAGACCCTGGACCCGGCCGCCGCCCTGCTGGACCTGCCGATCGAGGTGGTCGGCGACTTCGACGAGCCGAAACCCGGCCAGCAGGTGGACGAGTGCGCGCTGGCCGCGGCCGCGCACCTCGCCGCGCTGGCCGCCGCCGGGGAGCCGGTGGCGGTGTGCAGTCAGGGCAAGGTGCTGCCGGGCGCCCTGGAGCGGCTGGCCGGCCGGGCCGACGACTTCACCACCCCGAAGGGCGGTGGCTGGCTGCTCGCCTTCTCCGGCGACCGCCTGGTCGCCGCCGACCGGCTTTAGCGCGTCGGCAGCGGCGGGCGGGCCGCCGCCGACCTCCCCAGCCCAGCGCCGTCCGCACCGCGCCGGCCGGACGCCCCGTCCCGGCCGACCCGCACCGACGCAGGGCGATGCCACACCGCCGGGACGCCGGGGCGGGCGGAACGCGGACCGGTCAGGGCAGGGTGAGGGTGACCGTGACCGGCAGGTGGTCGCTGGCGGTGCTGCGCGGCGCCACCACGTCGGCGGCGGTGACGCCCGGGGAGACGAAGACGTGGTCGATCTGCTCGCGGGGGTCGTCGGCCGGGCTGGTCGGCACCGGCCGGGCCGACGCCAGCGCGTCCACCAGGCCGGCACCGGTGAACTCCAGGAACGCCGGATCGCCCGGCTCGGTGTTCAGGTCGCCGGCCAGCACCAGCGGACGGCCGGCCGCGTACCGGGTGGCGAAGGCGGCGACCTGGCGGGCCTGGGTCACCGGGCCCCGGCCGGGCGGAGGTTGCAGGTGGGTGGCGACCACGGCCAGCCGGGCACCGCCACCGAGGTCGAGCGTCACGCCGAGGGCCTGCGCCCCGGTGGGCGCCCCGCCGGCCGGCAGCGGCCGGGTCTCGCCGGAGCGCACCGGCCAGCGGCTGAGCACAGCGTCGCCCCACACCGGATCGGCGGCCGGCGCGAAGACGTACGGCATACGCAGCCGCCGGGCCAGCAGCGCGAGGGTGTCGTGGCCGCCGTTGAGCAGCCAGCCGCGGTCCACCTCGCTGAGCAGCACCACGTCCGGCCGGCTCCCGGTGACCGCCCGGGCCAGGCCGTCCAGGTCGAGCCGTCCGTCCAGCCCGAAGCCCATCCGGACGTTGTACGCCACCACGCGTACGTTGCCCGCCGCCACGGCACGCCGTTCGGTGGCGGGCACCGGACGGTGGATCCCGGCGGCCACCGCGGTCAGCAGCATGAGCCCGACGGCCGTCCACGCCGGCGCGGTTCCCGGGAGGACGGACGCGGCGGCGGGCCGCCCGGTGACCGCGACCACTCCGACGAGCACCGCCAACGCGACGGGCACCCAGCCGTTCGGGTACCCGAGGTCGTAGGCCGCGTAGTAGGCGACGGCCGCGACGGCGAAGACCAGCATCCCGCCGACGGCCGCGTGGCCACGCCGCCCGGAGCCAACCGAGCCGGCGCCCGTGCCGCCGCCGGACCTGGTGTCCGCACCGGCGTCCGGGCGGGTGTCGATGCCGCCACCGGTGTGGGCGTCGTCGGTGTCGCCGCCGGTGCCGGTGTCCGTGCGAGCGTCGGTGTTCGTGTCGGTCTCGGTGTGGGTGTCCGTGAGAGCGTCGGCGAGGGCGAGGCAGCCGCCGAGGCCACCGGCGGCGAGCAGGAACGCCGGTCCCAACCAGTCGGCCCGGTCGGCGGCGAAGAGCACCGCCCCCGCCAGCAGCGCGGCCGGCCAGAGCACCGGGGCGAGCCACCTCGGCGGCCGGGTGAACGCCGCCACCACGAACAGCCCCACCGCGAGGATCGGCAGGGCCGGCACGTGTGCCGGCGGAAGACCCAGCCCGGGCAGGTCGGGCGACCCGTGCCGGTAGGAGGCGGCGGCGTCCCACACCGCCGGGGAGAGCGCCAGCTGACCGGCCAGCAGCGTCGCCGGCCCCGCGAGCAGCCAGGCCCGCGCGCCGCCGGAGCCGCCCGTTGACACGGCCGCCCGGGTCCGGCCGGCGCCTGCCTGCACGGCCAGGAACGCCCCGGCCAGCAGCGCACTGAGCGTCCACCCCGGCCAGCCGCCCCGCCAGACCAGGTCCTCCGTGCCGAGCAGGGCGTGCCCCACGGCGGCGGCGACCAGGCCGAGCGCCAGTCCGGACACCGGGCGGGCCACGACGGCGGCCGTCGCAGCGAGCCAGACCAGGCCGGCGAGCAGACCGGCGCAGGCCAGCCAGAGCTGGAGCCGCCCGCCCGGCGCCGCAGTCAGGGCGAGCCGCGCGCCGGCCAGCGCCCCGGCGGCGACGAGGCCGACCGGGCGGGCGCCGAGCCGGCGTACCAGGGCGGGCGCGGCGAGGGCGAGGAGGAACCAGGAGACGGCGAAGGCCCCGAGCAGTTCGGCGGGGGTGGCGGCGGCCTGCCCGAAGATGGTGATGATCGACGGCAGCCAGACCCGCAGCACGTCCAGCAGGAGCATCACGCCGAGGGCGAGCATGGCGGTGGTGAGGTGGCGGTGGCGCACCGGCGCCTCTCTTCGTGACCGACGGGGTGTTCGGCACGGCGATTGTCCGCGCGGCCCGGGTCGCCGGTCAACGGCGGCGACGCCGTGGTCGTACGCGAAAAGGGCGCCCACCACGACGGTGGGCACCCTTTTCGTCGAGCCGGTCAGCGCCGGGGGCTCGCCTTCTTGGCCGGCGCCTTCTTCGCCGGCGCCTTCTTGGCCGCCGTGGTCTTGGCGGCGGCGGTCTTCTTCGCCGGCGCGGTCTTCTTCGCCGGGGCGGCCTTCTTCGCCGGGGCGGCCTTCTTCGCCGGGGCGGCCTTCTTCGCCGGGGCGGCCTTCTTCGCCGGGGCGGCCTTCGCCGCGGCGGTCTTCTTGGCCGCGGCCGCCTTGGCCCCGGCCGCCTTGGCCCCGGCCGCCTTCGCGCCGGTGGTCTTCGCGGCGGCCGCGGCGGTCTTCTTGGCGGCGGCCGTGGCCTTCGGCACCTTGCCGCTGGCCACCATCTCCTTGAAACCGGCGCCCGGGCGGAAGGTCGGGACAGAGGTCTTCTTGACCTTCACCGCCTCGCCGGTCCGCGGGTTGCGCGCTGTTCGGGCGCCCCGGATGCGCTTTTCGAATGCTCCGAATCCGGTGATCGCCACCTTCTCGCCCTTGGTGACCGCCGCCTGGACCTCAGTGAGGACCGCGTCGAGCGCGGCCGTCGCCATCTTTCGGTCCCCCAGGCGAACGGCGAGCGCCTCGATGAGCTCGGCCTTGTTCACGACTTCCTCCCGATTGTGCTACTGACTCGACGCGAGCCATTCTGCGCGCACGGTATGCCCTGTGCTGCCGGGACACAAACATTCGGTGGAAAAAAGCCCTTGTGTCGTAACGGATTCGCCCCCACCGGCCGGGCCGGTGGGGGCGAAAACCGCTGTGCGATCGGGCGTACGGCTATGCGACCGACGGCAGGAACGACGGCCGGGACGCCTCGAAGGCATTGATCTCGGCGGCATGCCGGAGGGTGAGTCCAATGTCATCCAAGCCCTCCATCAGCCGCCAGCGGCTGTGGTCGTCCAGCGGGAACGCCCAGGTGGCGTCCCCGGCCCGGACCTGGCGGGCGGTGAGGTCGACGGTCACCGGGGTGGTCGGGTCGGATTCCACCAGACGCCACAGTTCCTCGACGGCTTTCAATTCCAGCTCCACCGGAAGGAGACCTTCCTTGAGGGCGTTGCCGCGGAAGATGTCACCGAAGCGGGGAGAGATCACGGCGCGGAAGCCCCAGTCCCGCAAGGCCCAGACGGCGTGCTCCCGGGAGGAGCCGGTACCGAACTCCGGGCCGGCGATGAGAATCGACGCGCCGGAATGGGCGGGATCGTTGAGAACGAATGCCGGGTCCTCCCGCCAGGCGCTGAAGAGCCCGTCCGCGAAACCGGTCCGGGTCACCCGCTTGAGGTACACGGCGGGGATGATCTGGTCGGTGTCCACGTTGGAACGGCGCAGCGGCACGGCGGTGCCGGTGTGGGTGGTGAACTTGTCCATCGCGAGCAGCTGCCCTTCTACAGGTCGGCGGGGGCGGCCAGCCGGCCGGCCACGGCGGTGGCGGCGGCGACCGGCGGGGACACCAGGTGGGTACGCCCGCCCCGGCCCTGGCGGCCCTCGAAGTTGCGGTTGGAGGTGGAGGCCGAGCGCTGGCCCGGCGACAGGGTGTCCGGGTTCATCCCGAGGCACATGGAGCAGCCGGCGAACCGCCACTCGGCGCCGGCGTCGGTGAAGACCTTGTCCAGCCCCTCCGCCTCGGCCGCCTCCCGCACCGCGGCCGAGCCGGGAACCACCAGCATCCGTACGCTGTCGGCGACCCGGTGCCCGCGCAGCACGTCGGCGGCGGCACGCAGGTCCTCCAGCCGGCCGTTGGTGCAGGAGCCCACGAAGACCACGTCCACCGCCAGGTCACGCAGCCGGGTGCCCGGCTTGAGGTCCATGTACTCCAGCGCCCGGCGGGCCGCGGCCTGCTCGGACTCGGAGACGAACTCCTCCGGGTCCGGCACCGCCGAGCCGAGCGGCGCGCCCTGGCCGGGGTTGGTGCCCCAGGTGACGAACGGGGTGATCCGGCTGGCGTCGAGGGTCACCTCGGCGTCGAAGGTCGCCCCCTCGTCGGTGGGCAGCGTCCGCCAGTGGTCGACCGCCGCGTCCCAGTCCGCGCCCTGCGGCGCGTTGGGCCGCCCCTTCAGGTACGCGAAGGTGGTCTCGTCCGGCGCGATCATGCCGGCCTTGGCGCCCCACTCGATGGACATGTTGGCGATCGTCATCCGCCCCTCCATGGAGAGGTTCCGGATCGCCTCGCCCCGGTACTCGACGATGTGGCCGCGCCCGCCGCCGGTGCCGACCTGGGCGATCAGCGCGAGCACCAGGTCCTTGGCGGTGACGCCCGGGCCGAGTTCGCCGGTGACGGTGACCGCCATGGTCTTCGGCCGGGCCTGCGGCAGCGTCTGGGTGGCCAGCACGTGCTCCACCTCACTGGTGCCGATGCCGAAGGCGAGCGCGCCGAACGCGCCGTGGGTGGCGGTGTGCGAGTCGCCACAGACGATCGTCATGCCGGGCTGGGTGAGGCCGAGCTGCGGGCCGATGACGTGCACGATGCCCTGGTTCTCGTCGCCCAGCGGGTGCAGCCGTACGCCGAACTCGGCGCAGTTGCGGCGCAGCGTCTCGATCTGGGTGCGGGAGGTGGGGTCCGCGATGGTGAGCAGGTCGCCGCGCCGGGAGCGGAACGCCGGGTCGGCGTACCCGGTCGGGGTGTTGTGGTCCTCGGTCGCGATCGTCAGGTCGGTACGGCGGACCCGGCGGCCGGCCAGGCGCAGCCCGTCGAAGGCCTGCGGACTGGTGACCTCGTGCAGCAGGTGCAGGTCGATGAAAAGCAGGTCCGGCTCGCCCTCGACGGATCGCACCACGTGCGCGTCCCAGACCTTCTCGGCCAGGGTCCTCGGTTGAGTGACTCCCACCATCTGGACATCCTAAATTCTGGGAGGTAAGTTTCGGCTTGTGGGACACAGTATGAGCGGTGTCGGCGTTCTCGACAAGGCGGTGGTCATCCTGGCCGCCTGTGTCGACGGCGCCAGCCTGGCCGAACTCGTTGAACGCACCAAGCTGCCCCGGGCCACCGCGCACCGGCTGGCACAGGCGCTGGAGATCCACCGGATGCTGGTCCGGGACACCCAGGGGCGCTGGCGCCCGGGTCCCCGGCTCGGCGAGCTGGCCAACGCCGCGCCGGACGTGCTGCTGACCGCGGCGGAGCCGCTGCTCGCCGCGCTGCGCGACGCCACCGGTGAGAGCGCGCAGCTCTACCTGCGCCGGGCCGACGAGCGGATCTGCGTGGCCGCCGCCGAGCGGGCCAGCGGCCTGCGGGACACCGTGCCGGTGGGCTCGGTGCTGCCGATGACGGCGGGCTCGGCGGCGCAGATCCTGCTCGCCTGGGAGCCGCCGGAGGCGGTGATGCCGCTGCTGCCCCGGTCGAAGTTCACCGGCCGCACCCTGGCCGAGGTACGCCGCCGCGGGTGGGCACAGAGCGTCGCCGAGCGCGAGGCGGGTGTGGCGAGCGTCTCGGCCCCGATCCGCGACCGCACCGGCCGGGTCATCGCCGCGATCAGCATCTCCGGCCCCATCGAGCGCCTCGGCCGCCGCCCCGGCGAACGCCACGCCATGGCCGTGGTCAGAGCCGGCCAACGCCTCTCCGGCCTCTGAGTCTGCCCAGACGGCGAACGGCCCGCCTCGCGAGACGCGAGACGGGCCGTTCGAGTGGTAGCCCCGACCGGATTCGAACCGGCGCTACCGCCTTGAGAGGGCGGCGTCCTGGGCCGCTAGACGACGGGGCCAGGCACTTTTCCTGCTTCACCGCCCAGCCGAGCGGTGCGGCAGTAGTCTAGCGGCACCGGCTCCCGGTGCCGAAGACGGGGTCGGCGCCGCCGGCCACGAAACGACCGGACGCGCCAGGGAACCTCGGCTTGCCCGGCAGCCGGTTCCGGACATGAAGAAGCCCGCCCCACGGGGTGGGACGGGCTGTCAGCGCTGTAGCCCCGACCGGATTCGAACCGGCGCTACCGCCTTGAGAGGGCGGCGTCCTGGGCCGCTAGACGACGGGGCCAGAACTTCCTGCTTCCCCACTCTGGTGGTGAGGAAGCTGCACTCTATCAGAGCTCGCCGACCGCCCCTCGCGAAGAGGGACGGAGCACAACTCCGCCAGAATCCAGCGACCGGGATTCTCGCGAACCCACGGCTGCGCTGGGGTACCAGGACTCGAACCTAGACTAACTGAACCAGAATCAGTCGGGCTGCCAATTACCCCATACCCCATTGGCCCCTTGCGGCGCCGGGAGTGAACTTTACCCTCCCGGTGCCGACAGGCCAAATCCAACCCCCCGGAACCGCCTGCGACCTGCGAAAACGAGGCGTCGGACGGATCAGGCGACCGGCACCACCGGGTTGGTGAGCTCGCCGATCCCGTCGATCCGCACGGTGACCGTATCCCCCTCGGTGAGCGGGCTAACCCCCGCCGGGGTGCCGGTCAGCACCACGTCGCCGGGAAGCAGCGTCATCACGTGCGAGATGTACGACACCAGGGCCGGCACGTCGAACACCATGTCCTTGGTCCGGCCGAGCTGGCGTACCTCCATCTCGTCGGGGTTGCGGCCCACCTCACACCGGATCTCCAGGTCGGAGACGTCCAGCCCGGTGGTGATCCACGGACCGATCGGGCAGAACGAGTCGAAGCCCTTGGCCCGCGTCCACTGCCCGTCGGAGCGCTGGAGGTCCCGGGCGGTGACGTCGTTGGCGCAGGTGTAGCCGAAGATCGCCCGCTCGGCGGCGGCCCGGTCGGCCCGGCGCGCGCCGGGGGCGCCGATCACCACGGCCAGCTCCGCCTCGTGCTCGACCTGCTTGGAGAAGATCGGCAGCCGGATCGCGTCGCGCGGCCCGATCACCGAGGTGGACGGCTTCAAAAAGAGCAGCGGCTCCTTGGGCACCTCGCTGCCGTGCTCGGCGGCGTGCTCGGCGTAGTTGCGACCCACACAGACCACCTTGCTGGGCAGGATCGGCGAGAGTAGTCGGACGTCGGAGAGCGCCCACCGGGCGTCGGAGAACTTGACCTGGCCGAACGGGTGGCCCTCGATCTCGGCGATGGTCAGGCCCTGCGGCCCGGCCTCCGGCTCGCCCTCGACGACCCCGAACGACATTCCCTTGGCATGAGCAAAACGAGCGATACGCACCCGGCCAATCTATCCCCGACGCCGGGCGCGGCACGCCGCGTGCGACCACCGGCACGTCACCGCGCCGTCCGGCGGCCGGACGGGGCAGGGTACGCGGTCGGCCGGCCGGCGGGGCGGGAATGCCGACTTCGCACCCGCCCGGCCGTCGCCGCCCCATAGCTTCGGGTCCGGAGGTGCGTTCGTATGCCTGCATCGAGACGACACCACAGAACTCTCGCAGTGTTCGTGAACTGCCTCGGCGTGCTCGCCGCCGTACCGGCCCTGCCGGCCACGGCGCCCCGGGCCGCCGCCGCACCGGCGCCGGCGGCGGCGCAGGCCGCGCCGGCTCCCACCGCCACCGGGATGCCCGCGGCGCCGCCCGCCGTGCCGCCGACCTCGGCGGCCCCGGTCCCTCGGCCGGTACCGCCGGTCACCGTGCGGGTGGCGCCGGCCGGCACGCCGATGCCGGCGTACCGGATCGACGTGCGCAACGCCGGGAACAGCCTGGTCGAGACGACCGTACGGCAGGAACTGCCGGCCGGGACGTCGGCGACCACCGTCACCGCGGGTGGCCGGGCCAACCGCTCTTCCGGGGCGTCCGCCAGCGAGGTGACCTGGCGGCTGCGGCTGCCGGCGCGGAGCACCACCACCCTGAACACCGCGCTCTCCATGACCGCGCCGGGCCGCCCGGTGACGGCGCCGGCCTGCGCGTACGGCACCGATGGCACCCGGCCGTACGACTGCGCCACCGCCACCTGGAACGCGGCCCCGGTACCGGTGGCGAAGGTGACCGCGGCGCCCGCCTGGCGGCGCCCGCCGGTGCTGCTCGCGGCGCTGGCCGCGGTCCTGGTCGTCACCGTCGGCGGGCTCTGGTGGTGGTGGCAACGCCGCCGCCAACGCTCGGGCGCGACGCCGGCCGGTGCGGCGCCACCCACGGCCGGGGCCGCGCCGGCCGGCCGGACCGGTGGCCCGGCCGGCGGCGGCGGTGGCTCGGCGGGCGGCGGGACGCTCTACCCGCGCGCGGCGCTGCCCGCGCCGGTAGGGGCCCGGCGCCGCCGACCGCCGATCTGGCTGGTGGTGGGGGTGGCGGCGGCGGTGCTGGCCGGCGTGGTCGGCGCGGCGGCCTGGACGGCCACCCAGCGGGTCGCCGCGATCGACACCAGCAAACAACCGACCAGCGGTGCGTGGATGGGGCGGAGCGTCAGCGGCCCGGTGGGCGTGCCGCTGCGCGAGTCGGCGTTCGAGTTCACCGTCTACCGGGTCGCCTGCGGGATGGCCGGCCAGCCCGCCGCCGGCGGCCGGCAGTGCCAGGCCACCGTCGGCGTGCGCAACCTCACTCCGGAGCAGCAGACCTGGCACGGCCAGTTGCAGCGGGCGTACCTGCCGGGAGGCAACTGGGTCAGCACCGACGAGACCGCCACCCGGGTGGCCAACCTCGGGCGGGACGTCTTCGCCCAGCCGGTCGCCGCGGGCAGCCGGGTGGTGCTGCCGCTGGTCTTCACGGTGAACGGCAGTCAGCCGCCGAAGCAGTTGGAGCTGCGCAGCGGGGTCTTCTCCGCCGGGGTCCGGGTGGACGTGCCCTGACCGGCGGTCGGGCGGCGGTCGTAACCTGGGGTCCGTGACCGCCGCCCTCGCCCCCGCCGCCGCGCTCGACGCGGCCGACTGGCAGGCCCGCCGGCGGGCGCACGAGCAGCGGGTGGACGCCTGGCTCGCGCCGCACCTGGCCCGTCGGCGCGGCGGGGTGAAACACCCGGTGGAGGACTTCCTCTTCACGTACTACTCGCACCGCCCCGCCCAGCTGCGCCGCTGGCACCCCGGCGCCGGCGTGGTGCTGCGGGACGCGGACCAGGCCGAATTCGGCCGGGACTACCGGGCCTCCGCCGCCGGCCTCACCCTCGACACCGAGCGGGTACGCGCGCGGCGCGCCGAGTCGATCGACTGGATCCGGACGCTGCTCGCGGCGACCGCCGGCCGCCCGGCGCACCTCGGCTGCTTCGGCATGCACGAGTGGGCGATGGTCTACCGGCAGACTCAGGACGAGGTACGCCACAACGCCTGGCCGCTGCGGCTGAGCCCGGCCGCGACCGCCGCCGTCGTCGAGGAGCGGGGCGTGCGGTGCAGCCACTTCGACGCGTACCGGTTCTTCACCGCGCCGGCCCGGCCGCTGAACCTGCTCACCCCGACCCGGGAGAGCCAGCACTCGTTGGAGCAGCCGGGCTGTTTGCACGCCAACATGGACCTCTACAAGTGGGCGTACAAGCTCTCCCCGCTGGTCACCTCGGAACTCGTTGCGGACTGCTTCGCACTGGCCCGGGAGATCCGCACGCTGGACATGCGGGCCAGCCCGTACGACCTCGCCGACCTGGGGTACCCGCCGGTGCGGGTGGAGACCCCGGAGGGGCGGGCGGAGTACGCCGCCGCCCAGCGCGGCTTCGCCGAGCGGGCCGGCACGCTGCGGGCCCGGCTGCTGGCCGCGCTCGACTGAGCGGCGGGCGGCTCAGCGCGCCCCGAGCCCGCGCACCAGCACGTCGATCACCGCGGTGAGGTCGTCGTCGACGGCCGGGTCGGCCCACTCCGCGGCGTACGCCGGGTGGTGGAACCGGGCGGTGGCCTGGAGCACGGTCCGGCCGGCCCGGTCCGCGTCGACCACCGCCAGGTCGAGCCGGTCGGCCAGGTCGTCGTCGACGAACGGCCGCAGCAGCACACGTTCGCCGGTCAGGGTGGGCTTGACGGAGAGGTCGACGGGCCCGCGGCGAAATTGTCGGCGGGCTGTCGGGGGCCACCCGCACGCGGTCTTCCGGTCAGTCGCCGTCGACGCGGCGGTCGCGTTTGCGCTGGGACCGGCGCTTCTTCTCGGCCAGTCGCCGCTCCTTGGCGCCGCGCGACGGGCGGGTCGGCCGGCGCGGCTTCGGCGGCGGGGCGATCGCCTCCCGCAACAGCGCGGCCATCCGCTCCCGGGCCGCCTCCCGGTTCGCCAGCTGCGCGCGGTGCTCGCTGGCGGCGACGGTCAGCACGCCGTCGACCAGCCGGCTCGCCAGCCGCTCCAGCGCGCGGTCGCGCAACGACTCGGGCAGGCTGGGCGAGGCCGCCACGTCGAAACTGAGCTCCACCCGCGAGTCGGTGGTGTTGACGCCCTGCCCGCCCGGGCCGGAGGAGCGGGAGAACCGCTCCCGGAGCTCGGCACCGGGGACCACCAGCCGGTCGGTCACCCGCAGTCCGTCGTCCATGCCCCGAGGCTAACGTCCCGCGGTGCGGGTCGGGGCGGGGGTGACGGTCGGTGTGGACGCCGGGCCGGCCCGCTCGTGGTCCGAGTTCGTGGCCGCGTACGCCGCCGCGCCGACCAGCAGCAGCACGATCACGCCCACCTTGGTGACGACCGCGCGGACCGCCAGCCAGGCGGTACGTCGGGCGCCCGGCACCGAGTTCCTGATGGTCCGGTAGTCCGTCCAGCCGCGCTTCGCGCGGGCGTACGCCGCGCCGACTCCGCATCCGATCAACAGGCCCACGAGGAGGAGGGCCGCGATGACAGCTTGCTCCACCCACGCCAGTATCCATACTCAGTGTAATATTTCCATGGCCCGATGGTCCCAGGCCGGATATCCGACAGTTCTCCCGATCCGGTATGCACCGTGGGCCCGGGCCGCGCGGCCGGTCAGCCGCCCCGGCCGATGATGGTGTCGGCGGTCTGCTGGACCTGGTCGATCGGGATGGCGAACCCGATGCCGATCGAGCCGTTGCCGTCGATGGTGGCGATGGCCGTGTTCACCCCGACCACCTCACCCCGGGCGTTGACCAGCGGTCCCCCCGAGTTCCCAGGGTTGATCGACGCGTCGGTCTGCACCGCGGTGTGCCGGCCCGAACCGATCCGCACCTGCCGGTTCAGCGCGCTGACGATGCCGGCGGTCACCGTGCCCGCCAGCCCCAACGGGGAACCCACCGCGAGCACCGGCTCGCCGACCCGGACGGAGTTCGGCTTCGCCAGCGGCAGCGGCGCCAGCCCCGCCGACGCGGGCACCTTCAGCACGGCCAGGTCGCTGCCCGGCTCCCGCCCGATGACCTCGGCGCTGAACCGCCGGCCGTCCGGCAACTCCACCGTCACCGGTCCCCCGCCGCCCCGGGCCAGGATGTGGTCGTTGGTGACGATGTGCTGCTGGTCGTCGATCGCGAAGCCGGAGCCGCTCGCGGACGACCCCGAGGCCCCGCCGGCCATCACCGAGACCACCCCCGGCACCGTCTTCTGGGCGGCGGTCACCAGCTCCGCCGGGACCGGCGCCGCCGAGGCCGCGGCGGGCCCGGGCGCGTCCCGGCCGGCGACCCATCCGCCCGCCGCCGCGCCGGAGATGCTGGACAGGGCCACCACCGCCAGCGCCGTCAGCCACCGGCCGGGCCGGCGCCGCCCCGGGTTCCGGTCCGATCCCGGTACGTCCCAGCGGGCGCGCCCGTCCGGGTCGAGGTCCGGCGAGATGAACCAGGGACCGCGTGGCTCCCCCAGTCCGGTCTGCACTGCCATCCGTGCGCTCCTCACGTGTCGTGCGGCTTGCGGTCAGCACGTGTCCGTGCCGCGGTCAGGGCAGGCGCGAGAACCACCGCAACGATCCGGCCGCGGCCCCCATGGCGAAGACCAGTCCCAGGCCGATGAAGCGGGCGGAGATGTCCTGCCGCTCCTTGCGGTAGCCGACCGAGGTGCCGATGTCCTCGTAGACGGCCCGCAGCTCGGCGTTGGTGGACGCCTCGTGGAATCCGCCGCCGGTCTCCTGGGCGACGGCCTTGAGGGTCTGCCCGTCGACCGGCACCTGGATGGCCCGGCCGCCCCGGTCGACCGAGCCGGACGGGGTGCCGAACGAGATGGTGTGCACCGGAACCTTGACCACGACCGCCTGCGCGGCCGCCTCCATCGGGTCCATGCCGGAGGTGTTCGCCCCGTCGGAGAGCAGGATGATCCGGGCCGGCGGGGGATCCTTGGCCGCAGTGCTGTCCAGGCTCTTGACCGCCCCCAGCGAGGTGCTGATCGCCTCCCCGATCGCGGTGCCCTGGACCCCGGTGATCCCCTCGTTCAACCGCTCGATCCCCTCGTGCAGCGCCTCCCGGTCGGTGCTCGGCGGCACCAGCACCGCCGCGCTGCCGGCGAAGGCCACCAGCCCCACGTTGAACTCGTCCGGCAGGCCGTCGACGAAGCGCCGGGCGGCCTGCTTCGCCGCGCTCAGCCGGTCGGGGTCGACGTCGTTGGCGAGCATCGAGGTGGACACGTCCACCGCGACCATCACGGTGGCCCGTTCCCGGGGCACCCGCACCTCGGCACTGGGCCGGGCGAAACCGACCACCAGCAGCGCCAGCATGGCGAGGAAGAGCCCCGCCGGGACGTGCCGGCGCCAGGCCGGCCGCTGCGGCGCGACCCGGTCCAGCAGCCGCAGGTTGGTGAAGCGGACGGCGTACCGGCTGCGCCGGCGCTGCATCACCAGGTAGCCCACCACCAGGGCGAGCACGCCGAGCAGCAGCCAGAGCCGGGCGGGCGACTGCCAGGTCACGCGGCACCTCCCCGGGCGGCGGCCGGCGCGGCGACCAGCCGACGCTGGGCGTGCACGTGCCGGACGATGTCGGCGCTCCAGTCCCGGTCGGTACGCAGCGCCAGGTGGGTCGCCCCGGACCGGCGCAGCGCGTGGCGTACCTGGTCGCGCTGGGCGGCGGCGGCCTCGGCGTACCGCTGCCGCAGGGCCCGGTCGCCGGTCCACACCTCGCGCCGCCGGCCGGTCTCCGGGTCGACCAGGCTGATCAGGCCCACGTCCGGCAGCTCCAGCTCGCGCGGGTCGGTCACCTCGACGGCGAGCACCTGGTGCCGGACGGCCAGCCGGCGCAGGGCCGCCTCCCACGGCGGGGCGTCGGCCGGGTCGTCGGGCAGTCCGTCGAGGAAGTCGGAGACCACCACGACCAGGCCGCGCCGGTTCGCCACCCGCTGCACCCCGTCGAGCCCGTCGATGAGCGTCGGCGGCACGAGCGGCGCCGTCTCCTCGTCGTACCCGCCGGCCCGTGGGGCGGCCAGCAGCGCGCGGAGCAGCGCGAGCAGGTGGGTACGACCGCTGCGGGGCGGGAACCGGCGCAGGCCGTCCGGGCCGAGCACCTGCGCGCCGAGGCGGTTGCCGACGCCGGCGGTGAGGAAGCCGACGGCCGCGACGGCGGCCACCGCGAGTTCCCGCTTGTCCAGCGCCGCGGTGCCGTACTCCATGCTGGGACTGGCGTCCACCAGCAGCCAGGTGGTCAGCTCCCGGTCGGCGTCGACCACGCGGACGTGCGGGACGGTGGTGCGGGCGGTGACCGCCCAGTCCATCCGGCGTACCTCGTCCTCCCCGGGGCGGTACTCCCGGCTGCCCGCGATCTCGCTGCCCGGCCCGGGCAGCAGGCCACGGTGCTGTCCGTGCAGCAGCCCGTCGAGCCGGCGGGTGACGGTCAGTTCCAGCCGGCGCAGCCGCTGGTCGGGAGCGAGGTCGGCCAGACCGGGTTCCGCCGGCCCGGGCGGGAGGGGGCGGCGCCTCATGCCGCCGCCAGGTCGGGCGCCACCTCGTGGTGACCGGTGGCGACCCGGGGCGGCGGCACCGCCTCGATCAGCCGGCGCACCACCGCCTCCGCGGAGACCCCGTCCGCCACCGCGTCGAAGGAGAGCACCAGCCGGTGCGCGAGCACGTCCACCGCCAACTCCCGGACGTCGTCCGGCAGCACGTACTCCCGGCCGCGCAGCAGCGCCTGGGCCCGGGCCGCGGCGACCAGGCCGAGGGTGGCGCGCGGACTCGCCCCGTACGCGAGCAGCGGTGCGAGCTCGGGCAGCCCGAACCGGCCGGGGTCCCGGGTGGCCAGGATGAGCCGGACCACGTACTCGGCCAGCGCGTGGTGCACGAAGACGTGGCCGGCGCGCCGCTGCAACTCGCGCAGCCGGGCCGGGTCGAGCACCTGCCGGGGCGTGGGCCGGTCGGCGCTCATCCGGTAGAGGATGGCCAGCTCGTCGGCCTCGCTCGGGTAGTCGACGACGACCTTCATCAGGAACCGGTCGCGCTGCGCCTCGGGGAGCTGGTAGACGCCCTCCGACTCGATCGGGTTCTGGGTGGCGAGCACCAGGAACGGGTCGGGCACCGGCCAGCTCCGCCCGCCGATCGAGACCTGCCGCTCGGCCATCGCCTCCAGCAGCGCCGACTGCACCTTCGCCGGAGCCCGGTTGATCTCGTCGGCGAGGACCATGTTGGCCATGATCGGGCCGAGCTCGACGTCGAAGGTCTCGGTGGAGGCGCGGTAGATGCGGGTGCCGACGATGTCCGAGGGGACCAGGTCGGGGGTGAACTGGATTCGGGAGAAGCTGCCCCCGACGACCCGGGCGAGGGTCTGGGCAGCGAGCGTCTTCGCGACGCCGGGCACTCCCTCCAGGAGGCAGTGCCCCTCGGCGATCAGGGCCGTCAGCAGGCGTTCGACGAGTCGATCCTGCCCGACGATCACGCGTTTGACCTCGAAGAGGGTCTGTTCCAGCTCGACGCCGCTCGCGTCGGCATCGACCGGGCTGGGCACGCTGGCCAGGGTGTCCGAGATGTCCGTCACGGTGCTTGCTTCCCGTGCCGGCGGTACGGCAAACGTCGGATTATCAGCCCCTCAAGGACCCTTTGTCGCCCGGATCGGGACAACTCCCCCGAGCGGTCCGCAACGGCGCGGGCGGTACGGGCCGACGCAGGTGGGCCCAGACGGCACTGGCCCCCGCCGCAGCGGAGGCCAGTACCTTCGGCGTCGCTCAGTTGGCGATGACGATGTGGAACGGCCGGTCCGCGAAGGCGCCGGACGAGCTGCGGGTCTGGACGAAGACGGCGTTGGGCGTCAGGGTCCGCGGGGCGACGGAGATCTCGCCACCGGGCGGGACGTTCAGCTGATCGTTGGTCCCGATGGTGGCCGAGTGGGCCTTGAGGTGCACGTCGTAGTCGAGCGTGACCTGGTACTGGCCCCGGTACTCACCCGCGTTGCAGCAGTGGAACCGGAAGGCGCCGGTGACGTTGCCGGAATGCTGCAGCAGCACGCCGTCGGACCGCACCACGGCCCAGGCGATCGTGCCGGGGGCCGGCGGGGCGAGGGTCGCCTTCATCGCCGCCCGGTCCGCGCGGGCCTGGGCGGCGGTGACCGGCGGCTGGGCGCCGGGCTGCCGGGCGCCGGGCTGGGCGACCTCGACCGGGGCCTTCGCCGCCGGCTGGGCCGCCGCGGCGATGCCCCCGCCGGCCAGGGTGAGGGTCAGGACGCCGAGCGCTGCCGCCGTCGCCTTGCGTCTGAGGAATGTGGTCATGGACAGGTCTCCCTTTTGTGACCGTGGTGATACGGCCGACCCGCGTGCCGCAGGCCGGTTGATTACCGCATGAGAACCGGGCGCGACAAAAAGCAGATCATCGGGGAATCCGCTTGCCCACGCACCTTGGATGTTGACCACTCAACATTTCGCACCCGGGTTGAGCTGGTCTTACTACGGAGAGTTGTGGCGCCTCAACCAGGTGGAAGGTAGCACCGTAAAAAGTGGGTGGTCAATAGCTCGTTTGCCGTGTCGCGCAATTTCCAGAACTCCCGGAAATTGCGAAAGATGAGGGCCGGCCCATTCACGAAATTGTCCGGGGACCGGTTGCGGGGCCCGCGGTGGCGCGTCGACCGGTACGGTGGACGCGGTGACCACGGGGACGCGTCAGCGGCGGCTCGACTGGCGGGGCCGGCGGGCGGCGACCGCGGCCTGCTGGCTGGGCGCCGGGCCCGGGGCGGCCTGGGCGGTGCTCCGACTCGCCGGACTGGAACGGGGACCGCTGGTACAGGCGGTCGCCTTCACCCCGTACGTCGCCGTCGGGACGCTGGTCCCGCTCGTGCTGGCGCTCGCCCTGCGGCGCCGCTGGCCCGCGGTCGTCGCGGCCGTCGCGGCGGTGGCGCTGGTCGGTGCGGTGACGCCCCGCGCGTTCGCCTCCGGGCAGCCGGCCGTCGGCGGACCCACCCTGCGGCTGCTCACCGCCAACCTGCTCAAGGGCGGCGCCGACCCGCGCACCCTGGTCGACCTGGTCCGCTCGCGCCGGGTGGACGTGCTGGCCGTGCAGGAGTTCACCCCGGGGATCGCCGCCGAGCTGGACCGGCTGGGGCTGGCCGAACTGCTGCCCTACCGGCAGCTCAACCCCGAGGTGGGCACCACCGGCTCGGGCCTCTACGCGCGCTTCCCGATCAGCGAGGCGGGGGTGCGCCGCAACCAGGGCTTCTACTTCAGCCAGGCGTACGGGACCCTCACGCTGCCGGGTGCGCCGCCGCTCCGGGTCGAGTCAGCGCACCCGGCCGCCCCGTACGCGGTCGACGTGCTCCCGGACTGGTGGACCGACCTGCGGGCGCAGCCGCCAGCCACCCCGAACGGGAGGCTGAGCATCCTGGCCGGGGACTTCAACGCCACCCTCGACCACGCCCCGCTCCGCGACCTGATCCGCACCGGGTACGTCGACGCCGCCGATCAGGCCGGCGCCGGCCTGGCCGGCACCTGGGGCCCCTACGACGGTGACCCGATCCCGCCGGTCGCCATCGACCACGTCCTTGCCGACCGCCGGATCGCCGTCCGGTCGGTCACCGTGCACGCCCTCCCCGGCAGCGACCACCGCGCCGTCCTCGCCGAACTCCGGCTGCCCGCCACCTGACCGGCGTCACACCCGGGTGCGGTCGAGGCCGTAGGTGAGCGCGTCGACGAGGGCGTGCCAGGACGCCTCGACCACGTTGGGGTGCACGCCCACCGTGGTCCAGTCGCGGCCGGCACCGGCGGTCTCCACCAGCACCCGGGTCACCGCGCCGGTGCCGTGGCTGCCCTCCAGGATGCGCACCTTGTAGTCGGCCAGCTCGAACTCGCGCAGCTCCGGGTAGTGCCGGGCCAGCCCGACCCGCAGCGCCTCGTCCAGGGCGTTGACCGGGCCGTTCCCCTCGGCGGTGGCGATCACCCGCTCGCCGCGTACCCGGATCTTGACCGTCGCCTCGGAGACGACCGCGCCGTCCTCCCGGTGCTCGACGAGCACCCGGTAGGACTCCAGGGCGAACGGCCGCGGCGCGGCCCGGTCCGGCAGCTCCGAGCGGACCAGCAGCTCGAACGAGGCGTCGGCCGCCTCGAACGACCAGCCGCCCGCCTCCAGCTCCTTGACCCGCTTGGTCACCGACGTCAGCGCCTCCGGATGGCCGGCCAGGTCCAGGCCCAGCTCGCGGCTCTTGAGCTCGACGCTGGCCCGGCCGGCCATCTCGGTCACCAGGATCCGCATGTCGTTGCCCACCACCGACGGGTCCACGTGGTTGTAGAGCAACGGGTCGACCTTGATCGCGCTCGCGTGCAGCCCCGCCTTGTGGGCGAAGGCCGCGGCCCCGGCGTACGCCTGGTGGGTGTCGGGGGCGATGTTGGCGATCTCGGCGATGGCGTGCGAGACCCGCACCATCTGTTCCAGGCAACCGTCCGGGAGGACGGGCAGCCCGAGCTTGAGCTGGAGGTTGGCGACGACCGCGAAGATGTCGGCGTTGCCGGGACGCTCGCCGTACCCGTTGGCGGTGCCCTGGAAGTGCCGGACCCCGGCCTCGACGGCGGCGATGGTGTTGGCCACCGCGCAGGCGGTGTCGTTCTGGCAGTGGATGCCGAGCAGCTCCGGGGCGAGCCCGGTGCGCGCCGTCACGTCGGCGATGGCCGCCGTGATCTGGGACGGCAGCATCCCGCCGTTGGTGTCGCAGAGCACGAACCGCTCCGCCCCCGCGGCCAGCGCCGTCTCCACCACCGCGGCGGTGTACGCCGGGTCGTGCCGGTAACCGTCGAAGAAGTGCTCACCGTCGACGAAGACCCGGCGCCCCCCGGCCGCCAGGTGGGTGACCGTGTCGTGGATCATCGCGAGGTTCTCGGCGGCCGTCGTGCGCAGCGCCCGCTCGACGTGCCGCAGGTCCGCCTTCGCCACCAGGGCGACCGCCGGGGTCTGCGCGTCCAGCAGGCCGCGCACCTGCGGGTCGGCGGCGACGGCGACGCCGGCCTTGCGGGTGGCGCCGAAGGCGACCAGGATCGCGTGCCGCAGTTCCAGCTCGGTGCGGGCCCGGCGGAAGAACTCGGTGTCCTTCGGCACTGCGCCCGGCCAGCCGCCCTCGATGAAGCCGACCCCGAAGTCGTCGAGCAGGCGGGCCACCGCCAGCTTGTCGACCACCGAGTAGCTGAGCCCCTCGCGCTGCGCGCCGTCGCGCAGCGTCGTGTCGTACACCTGGAAGGTCATGGAAGTCCTCGTCTCGAACCACGGCGGTAGCAACAAAAAGACCCCCCGCGGGATGCGGGAGGTCTGCGCGCTCGGCGAGAGGGAAAGCCGGCGCGCTAGCTGCCAATAATCAGGACGGAGCTGGTCACGGTCACTACTTTGCCACCCCGACCTCGGTTTTGGGAGGCACAATCCACATGTCGGGATGGTGACGCTGGGTGGCCGCACCGGATCGGTGGCCGGAAGCGGCGGCGAACCGGCCCCTCGTGATCAACTTCACAAGTCACCCGGCCGCCACCAGGCGGAAACATCGCTGCGGAAGTATCTGGAACTGATCCAGTTACCGGCTTCGCGCCGCTGACAAGCCGCTGCCAAGGAGGACCCGTGCTCACCGTCGGTGACCGCTTCCCCGAGTACGAACTCACCGCCTGCGTGTCGCTCGACGCGGACAAGGCGTTCGAGACGATCAACCACAAGTCCCACGAGGGCAAGTGGCGGGTGGTCTTCTTCTGGCCGAAGGACTTCACCTTCATCTGCCCGACGGAGATCGCCGAGTTCGGCCGCCTCAACGACGAGTTCGCCGACCGGGACGCCCAGGTGCTCGGCGTCTCGGTGGACAACGAGTTCGTCCACTACGCCTGGCGCAAGGACCACCCGGACCTGCGCGAGCTGCCCTTCCCGATGCTCAGCGACATCAAGCGCGAGCTGACCGCCGACTGCGGCGTGCTCGGCGAGGACGGCGTCGCCCAGCGCGCCACCTTCATCGTCGACCCGGACAACGAGATCCAGTTCGCCATGGTGACCGCCGGCTCGGTCGGCCGGAACGTCTCCGAGGTGCTGCGGGTGCTCGACGCGCTGCAGACCGACGAGCTCTGCCCGTGCAACTGGAACAAGGGCGGCGTCACCCTCGACGCCAACGCGCTGCTCGCCGGCGCCGGGGCCTGACATGGGCCTGGACGCGGTCAAGGCGGCCCTGCCCGAGTACGCCAAGGACATCAAGCTCAACCTCGGCTCCACCATCGGCACCTCGACGCTGACCCCGTTGCAGGCCTGGGGCACCGCCCTGGCCTGTGCGGTGGCGGCCCGCAACCCGGTGGTGCTGCGGGAGATCGCCGCGGAGGCGGCCACCCAGCTCAAGCCGGAGGCGATCGAGGCGGCCAAGGGCGCGGCCACGATCATGGCGATGAACAACGTCTACTACCGGGCCAAGCACCTGATCGGCGACGAGCAGTACGCCTCGATGCCGGCCCGGCTGCGGATGCAGATCATCGCCCGGCCTGGGGTGGAGAAGGCCGACTTCGAGCTCTGGTGCCTCGCCGTCTCGGCGATCACCGGCTGCGGCGTCTGCCTTGAGTCGCACGAGAAGACCCTGCGTGGCACCGGGTTCACCCGGGAGCAGGTGCACGAGGGGCTGCGGATCGCCGCCGTCGTGCACGCCGCCGCGGTGGCCCTCGACGCGGAGGGCGCGCTGAGCTGATTCGGGCAAGGTGGTGTATGGATCGCCACACCGGGTAGGAAACCACCCCGACAGGGCAACATCCCCCGAGAAAGTCGAGAAGAGGAGTGAAAGCCATGGACCGGCTAGACCCTCGAACGACCCACGGGACGCCGGACCCGCTCACCTACGGTGGCGACGGCGCTTTCGCGGGCGGCACGCCCGCCGGGCGCTTCGATCCGTGGAGCTACCGGGACGAGGCCGGGGTGACCGGCGCGGACCTGGTGGGCTACAAGGTGGAGGCGAGCGACGGCGGCATCGGCAAGGTGGACCGGGCCAGCCACGAGGTGAACTCCAGTTACCTCGTGGTCGACACCGGGCCGTGGATCTTCGGCAAGAAGGTCCTGCTGCCTGCCGGCACCGTCAACCACGTCGACCACGACGAGCAGAAGGTCTACGTCGACCGGAGCAAGGACCAGATCAAGGCCGCGCCCGAGTATGACGAGAGCTTCGGCACGGATCCGGCTTACCGGGACAAGCTCGGCGGTTACTACGACGACACGTACTCGTCGATCCCGCCGGGTACCGCCCGGTAACGGAAGAACCTGCACCGATGGCCGGTGGGGCGATGCCCCACCGGCCATTACCGTGTCAGGGTGGATACCACCGAGACCAGCCGGAGCCCGTTTCCCGCCCTCTTCAACTTCCGCGACGTCGGCGGACACACCGGCCACGACGGGCGTACCGTCCGCCGGGGCCGGCTCTACCGTTCCGACTCCCTGCACCGGATCGACGAGACCGACCGGGAGGCGTTCACCGCCCTCGGCATCCGGACCGTCATCGACCTGCGCCGCCCGGCCGAGGTGCAGCGGGACGGCCGGGTGCCCGCGTACGAGGGGCTCACCTACCGGCACATCCACCCGGAGCACCGGGACTGGGCCGAGATCCGGTACGACCCGGCGCAGAGCCTGGCCCGCTACCTGGCCGACCGGTACGCCGACCTGGCCGAGACCGGCACCGCCGGGCTGGCCGAGGCGGTCGGCCTGATCGCCGACAGCGCCAACGCGCCGGTGGTGGTGCACTGCGTCGCCGGCAAGGACCGGACCGGCCTCGTCTGCGCCCTCACCCTCGCCGTGCTCGGGGTCGCCGAGGCCGACATCGCCACCGACTACGCGCTGAGCACCGAGGCGTCGGCACGGTTCAGCGCCTGGGTCGCCGCCACCACCTCGGCGGCCGAGGAACTGCCACCGCCGTTCCTCGCCTCCCCCGCCGAGGCGATGACGCTCTTCCTCGCGGAACTGCGCGCGGGGTACGGCTCGGCCGAGGGCTACCTGCGCCACGCCGGGGTGACCGACGGGCAGCTCGCCGCGCTCCGCGACCACCTGCTCGACTGAATCCCGACGCCGCACCGGCGACCGGCCCTGCCCCCGCCCGTGCGGGTGCCGGACTCGCCCCGCCCACCCGCCCGGCCGGTCGGACAGGCCCCACATCACCGCCCGACCGATGGGCGGACGGCCCGGAAACAGCCGACGCCCGCGCGGAAGGTGGTGTCGGTACCCACTATGGAGCTGATGACGCAGACGATTCACCGCGTGGGCGGGCCGGCGCTTGCGGGCGGAGGCGGGAGCGAGGGGCGACGGTGCCGAGCCGGTGAATCGTCTGCGTCATCAGCTTCACAGGGACACCCCGGCAACCCCGCGGCCCCCGTCGCCAACCACACCGCAGCGGCCGACGCGCCTCCGGCCGTTGCGGAAGGATTCCGGGCCGGATCGGCGGGACCGGTCAGAGCACCCGCTGCACCCAGCCGTACGGGTCCTCGACCCGGCCGCGCTGGATGTCCACCAGCTGCTGCCGCAGCGCCATGGTGGACCGACCCGGCTCCCCGCCGCCGACGAGGAACTCGCCGTCGGGGAAGCGCACCTGGCCGATCGGGGTGATCACGGCGGCCGTGCCGCAGGCGAAGACCTCGCGCAGCCGCCCGCTGGCCGCGTCGGCCTGCCAGTCGGCGAAGCTGATCGGCCGCTCCTCGATCCGGTGTCCGGCTGCGGCGGCCAGGGTGAGGATCGCGTCCCGGGTGATGCCCGGCAGGATGGTGCCGGTCAGCGGCGGCGTGACCAGGGTGTTGTCGTCGTAGACGAAGAAGACGTTCATGCCGCCCAGTTCGTCGATGAACCGGCGCTCGACCGCGTCCAGGAAGACCACCTGGTCGCAGCCCGCCTCGATCGCCTCCGCCTGCGCGACCAGCGAGGCCGCGTAGTTGCCGCCGCACTTCGCGGCCCCGGTGCCGCCCGGGGCGGCCCGGGTGTAGTCCGGGGAGACCCAGACCGTGATCGGCTTGACCCCGCCGGAGAAGTACGCCCCGGCGGGCGAGGCGATGACCACGTAGAGGTACTCGTTGGCCGGCCGGACGCCGAGGAAGACCTCGCTGGCGAACATGAACGGCCGCAGGTAGAGGCTGGCGTCCTCGTGCTCCGGGATCCACTCCTGGTCGATCTGCACCAGCCGGCGCAGCGACTCCACGAAGGTCTCCCGCGGCAGCTCCGGCATCGCCAGCCGCTGGGCCGAGGCGGCGAAGCGGGCGGCGTTGGCCTCCGGGCGGAACATCGTCACCGCGCCCTCGGCCGTCCGGTACGCCTTCAGCCCCTCGAAGATCTCCTGCGCGTAGTGCAGCACCGCGCTCGCCGGATCCATCGGGATCGGGGCCCGCGCCTCGACCCGGGCGTCGTACCAGCCCTTCCCGTCGGCGTACCGGATCGTCACCATGTGGTCGGTGAAGACCCGGCCGAAGCCCGGGTTGGCCAGCAGGGCGGCCCGATCGGCGGCGGATACCGGCGCGGGATTCGGACGGATCTCGAAATCGAGCTTGTCACCACCGCTCATCGCGCTGACCTCCCTGCGGCTTGACGACATGCGGGACCGCACGCCGGATCTCGTGCCAGAAACTTACCCCGAACGGTCGTTCAGCGGATAGCTCCGCCCCGGCAGATCGAGCGTGCCGAATGGCGAGAACGATCGCGGTCGCGTCGCCGCGGACGACGTCGCGGGGTGGGCCCGGAGCGGGTCTGGCGGCCCGGATCCGGGCCGGCGGAAGGCCCTGGTCAGGCTACGGCGTACCCGGCGAGCCGGTCGCCGACCTCGGCGGTGCGCAGCGGTACGCCCGGGGTCCGGCCGGCGAGCTCGGCGCCGACCGCGGCGGTGACCCGGGCCGCGGCGTCGGCGTGGCCGAGCTGGTCGAGCAGGAGCGCCGCGGAGAGCACCGCGGCCACCGGGTCGGCCACGCCCTTGCCGGCGATGTCCGGCGCCGAGCCGTGCACCGGCTCGAACATCGACGGGTACGTCCCGGCGGGGTTGATGCAGCCGCTCGCCGCGAGGCCGATGCCGCCGGTGACCGCGGCGGCGATGTCGGTGAGGATGTCGCCGAAGAGGTTGTCGGTGACCACCACGTCGTACCGCTGGGGCTGGGTGACCAGGAACATCGCGGCGGCGTCGACGTGCTGGTACTCGGTGGTGACGTCGGGGTGCTCGGCGGCCACCGCCGCGAAGGCGCGGGCCCAGAGCGAGCCGGCGTGGGTGAGCACGTTGGTCTTGTGCACCAGGGTGACCTTGCGCCGCTCGCGGCGGCCGGCCCGGGCGAAGGCGTCCCGGATCACCCGCTCCACCCCGTGCCGGGTGTTCAGGCTCTCCTCGGTGGCCACCTCGGCCGGGGTGTCCCGGTGCAGCGAGCCGCCGGCGCCGGCGTACAGGCCCTCGGTGCCCTCGCGGACGACGACCAGGTCGACCTCACCGGGCTTGACGGTGGCCAGCGGCCCGGGCACCCCCGGCCAGAGCCGGGACGGGCGGAGGTTCACGTACTGGTCGAAGGCGAACCGGAGCTTGAGCAGCAGCCCCCGCTCCAGCACCCCCGGTGGCACGGTGGGGTCGCCGACCGCGCCCAGCAGGATGGCGTCGTGCCCGCCCAGCTCGGCCAGCACGGAGTCGGGCAGCACCTCGCCGGTGCGGTGGTAGCGTGCGGCGCCGAGGTCGTACTCGGTGGCCTCGACCCCGGGGAGCACCGCGTCGATGACCTTGCGGGCCTCCGCGACCACCTCGGGTCCGATCCCGTCCCCGGCCACCACCGCGATCCGTGCCACCTGGCGCTCCTCACCTCGTCGCTTCCCGTGAACGGTACGTCGTCGTCCCGTCTCCCGGTACGCGCCTTCCACCATGCGGGAAACCGGAATCCTCAGGAGGCTCCCAGGTGGCATTCATGGTGCGGTCATCTCCACTGCCTAGGGTCGGTGGGGAACGGGTCACGGGGGCCCGTGACCGGCTTCGCCGCGGCGCTGCGGCGTCGTCAGCGAAGGAGCAGGTGTGATGCGGATCGACGAGCAGCCACGGGCCCGATGGGTCGACGAGCAGCCCCGGACCCGGTGGGTCGACCAGGCGGGGTTCCGCAGCCGCCGCCCCGACCTGCGGCTCGGCACCCGCAGCCACCGGCTGGACCGGTCCGCCGGGACCGCCGGCGACCGGATCACCGCCGAGCACACCGTCCGCACCTCCACCGCCGAGTACTCGCTGCTGCTCAACGCCCCAGGGTGGCTCGGCCGGCGGATCGTCGGGGAGGCGCTGCGGGACGCCGTGGCCGAGCTGCGCGCCATCGACCTCACCTACGGGCCGGCCCGGCCGGACAGCCTGGTCTCCCGGCTGCGGCGGGGCGAGATCACTCCCGAGTCGTACCCGCCGCTGGCCGACCTGGTGGACCGCTGCGCCGCGATGCGCGCGGCCACCGACGGCTGGTTCGACGCCTGGGCGGTGCCCGGCGGCTTCGACCCGGGCGGCCTGCTCGGCGGCTGGGCCGTCGAGCGGGCCGCGGCCCGGCTGCGCGCCGCGGGCATCCACGACTACGCCGTGCTCACCGGCGCCGACCTGGTGGTACGCGGCCACGCCGCGCACGGCGGCCCCTGGCGCGTGGCGGTGCACCATCCGACCGACGCCCACCGGGCCCCGCTGGTGCTGGAGATGACCGCCGGGGCGGTGGGCACCTCCGGGGTCACCGGCCGTCGGGGCCACGTGGTGGATCCGCACACCGGTGAGCCCGCCGACCACCTGGTCGCCGCCACCGTCGTCGGCCCGGACCTCGCCGTGGCCGACGCCTACGCCACCGCGCTCTACGCCGCCGGCCCGGCCGGGCTGGCCTGGTTCCGCACCGGCTCGGACTATCGGGCGCTCTTCGCCCACCGCCGCTGACGATCCGCTGCCCGCTGCCGCCCCGATCGGCCGTTCCTCGCACCACGGCCGCGCGAGGTGTGCAGGTGGCGGGCGGATCGGCGCCGGGAGCGCCGCGATCGGCCCCCACGGTCTCGGCAACGACTGTGGAGGCCGGTCAGCGACGAGTGCGCGTGGCTCGCGCAATCGAGGGGTGCGGACCGGTGGGCCGGACGTCCGACCACGCCACCCGAAGACGGGCCGACGCCGCGACTCCGCCAGCGACCGCACCGGTACGCTAGCGAATCGACGCAACTCGACGCAAGAGTCTCCACAGCGGACCGTCACCGCCCCCGGATCGGGAATCCGCGACTGCCCTGCGGCGGGGCAGGGGTGACGACGCGGACGCGGGATGGCACGCTGTCCGCCGTGAGTTTCGATCTGAGCGTGTGGGCCCTTCCGGCAGGGGCCACGCCCGCCGAGGTGCGGGCAGCGGTGCAGCGGTGCCGCGAGGGGCGGCACGCCGACCGCCACCCCGACCCAAGAGTGGTCCGCTTCTACCGGGCGATCACCGCCGTGTATCCCGACCGCCACGCCGGGCCGGGCAGCCCCTGGGAGGTCACCCCGCTGCACGCGGCGGCCGACCACCTGGAGCTGAACCTCTTCCCGACCTGCGAGGACCAGGTACTGCTCGACATCGAGCGGTTGGCCGGTGAGCACGACCTGATGCTCTTCGACGCCCAGGACGGCTCGGTCTACCCACCGCCGGCCCGCGTCACCCCCTGACCCGCGGTCCCGTACGACGAGGGACCCGGCCGAGTCGGCCGGGCCCCCGATGTGTCGCGTGTGGACTACTCGTCGCGCAGGTCGGCGGCGCTGGCCGCGACCGCGCCGATCGAGTCGGCCGCCGAGCTGAGCAGGTCCGCGCCGAGCGCCTGGTCGACGGTGAGCGTCATCAGCGTCTCGCCGCCGGCCTCCCGGCGGGCCACCTGCATCGCGGCGATGTTGACCCCGGCCTCGCCGAGCAGGGTGCCGACGGTGCCGACCACGCCCGGCCGGTCGACGTAGCGCAGGAAGACCAGGATGCCCTCCGCGCCGATCTCCACGTCGAAACCGTCCACCTCGGTCAGCTTGATGACGTCCCGGGTGCCGGTGCTGGTCACCGTGCCGGAGACGCTCACCGTGCGGCCGTCCGGCAGCGCGCCACGGACGGTGACCAGGTTCGCGTGGTCGACCGTCTCGGCCTGGGTCGTCAGGGTCACCTCGACGCCGCGCTCGGCGGCCAGGTGCGGCGCGTTGACGTAGGTGACCTGCTCCTCGACCACCGAGCTGAACAGCCCCTTGGTGGCGGCGAGCTTGAGCACCGAGACGTCGTGGTTGACGATCTCGCCGCGCACCTCGACGGTGACGCTGGCGGCGACCCCGCCGGCCACCGCGGTGAACGCCCGGCCCAGCTTCTCGGCCAGCGGCAGCAGCGGGCGGACGTCCTCGGCGACCACCCCGCCGGCCTGCACGTTGACCGCGTCCGGCACGAACTCGCCCTGCAGCGCCAGCTTGACGCTCTTGGCCACGGCCAGGCCGGCCTTGTCCTGCGCCTCGTGGGTGGAGGCGCCCAGGTGCGGGGTGGCCACCACGTTGTCGAAGGCGAACAGCGGCGAGGAGGTGCAGGGCTCCTTGGCGTACACGTCGACGCCGGCGCCGGCGACCCGGCCCTCGGCGATCGCGTCGGCCAGGGCCTGCTCGTCCACCAGGCCGCCGCGGGCGGCGTTGACGATCCGCACGCCCGGCTTGACGATCGACAGCTCCTTCTCGCCGATCAGGCCCACCGTCTCCGGGGTCTTCGGCAGGTGGATGGAGATGAAGTCGGCCTCCCGCAGCAGCTCCTCCAGCCCGACCAGGCGGACGCCGAGCTGGGCGGCGCGGGCCGGCTGGATGTAGGGGTCGTACGCGATCAGCCGGGTGCCGAAGGCGGCGATCCGCTGCGCGAAGAGCACGCCGATGCGGCCGAGACCCACCACGCCGACGGTCTTGCCCTGCAGCTCGACGCCGGTGTACTTGGACCGCTTCCACTCCCCCGCCTTGAGCGCGGCGCTGGCCGCGGCGGTGTTGCGGGCGACGGCGAGCAGCAGCGCGACGGCCTGCTCGGCGGCGGAGACGATGTTGGAGGTGGGGGCGTTGACGACCATGACGCCCCGCGCGGTGGCGGCCGGCACCTCGACGTTGTCCAGGCCGACGCCGGCCCGGGCGACCACCTTCAGGCGCGGCGCGGCGGCGATCGCCTCGGCGTCGATCTGGGTGGCGCTGCGCACGATCACCGCGTCGGCCTCGGCGAGCGCGGAGAGCAGGGCCGGGCGGTCGGTGCCGTCGACGTGGCGTACGTCGAAGTCGTGCGCGAGCACCTCGATGGCGGCGGGAGCGAGTTCTTCGGCGATCAGTACGACAGGATTCATCGGTCCTCGTAGATGTCGTCAGAGCGGTCGGCTACGGCGGGGGACGCCGCGCTGCGCCCTGCGGTGAGCCGTGCCATGGCCGTCAGGTGCCGGCTACGCACCTACCTGGGATCGTAGGGCGCAGGCCGGTCGGCGTGTCCGGGGTTGCGGGGTGAGTGCCCTCACAAACCCGACATGTCGCGGGGCTGAACGGGGGCGGAACGCAGGCGGTGGCGGGCCCGGCGCCGGGGAGAGCGCCGGACCCGCCACCGTGCGGGTCAGGCGGTCTCGGTGATCGGCCGGTCCACCCAGCTCATCATGGCGCGCAGCTTCTGACCGGTCTCCTCGATCGGGTGCGCCGCGCCCTCGGCCCGCCACTTGGCGAAGTTCGGCCGGCCGGCCTCGTCCTCGGCCACCCACTCGCGGGCGAACTCGCCGGACTGGATCTCGCCCAGGATCTTGCGCATCTCCTCCTTGACCCGGGAGTCGATGACCCGCGGGCCGCGGGACAGGTCGCCGTACTCGGCGGTGTCGGAGACGCTGTAGCGCATCCGGGCGATGCCGCCCTCGTACATCAGGTCGACGATCAGCTTCAGCTCGTGCAGGCACTCGAAGTAGGCCACCTCGGGGGCGTAGCCGGCCTCGGTGAGCACCTCGAAACCGGTCTGCACCAGTGCCGCCGCGCCGCCGCAGAGCACCGCCTGCTCGCCGAAGAGGTCGGTCTCGGTCTCCTCGGTGAAGGTGGTCCGGATGGCGCCGGCCCGGGTGCCGCCGATGCCCTTGGCGTACGAGAGGGCCAGCTGGAAGGCATTGCCGCTGGCGTCCTGCTCGACGGCGACGAGGCAGGGCACGCCCTTGCCGTCGACGTACTGGCGGCGGACCAGGTGGCCCGGGCCCTTCGGGGCCACCATCGCCACGTCCACGTCGGCCGGCGGGGTGATCAGGCCGTACCGGATGTTGAAGCCGTGGCCGAAGAAGACTGCCTTGCCGGGGGCGAGGTTCGGGGCGATCGCCTCGGCGTAGAGGGCCCGCTGCGCGGTGTCCGGCGCCAGGATCATGATCACGTCGGCCTCGGCCGCCGCCTCGGCCGGGGTGACCACCCGCAGGCCCTGCTCCTCGGCCTTGGGCCGGCTCTTCGAACCGGCGGGCAGGCCGATCACCACGTCGACACCGGAGTCGCGCAGCGACAGCGCGTGGGCGTGGCCCTGGCTGCCGTACCCGATCACGGCGACCTTGCGGCCCTGGATCAGGCCCAGGTCGGCGTCGTCGTCGTAGTACACCTCAACGCTCATTGACTTCCCTTTCGTACGGCGGTCCGCAGCGGCCCGTCGTGGACTTGTGTGGTGGTCAGGCGGCGCGCAGCGCGGGCCCGGCGGTGATCGAACGCGAGCCGCGCCCGATCGCCACCGTGCCGGACTGGACCATCTCCTTGATGCCGAACGGTTCGAGGTCGCGCAGCAGCGCGTCGAGCTTGTCGGGGGTGCCGGTGGCCTCGATGGTCAGCGTGTCCGGCGCGACGTCGACCACCCGGGCACGGAACAGGTTCACCGTCTCCAGCACCTGCGCCCGGGCGGTGCGGTCCGCGCGGACCTTGACCAGCAGCAGCTCCCGGGCGACCGAGACCTGCGGGTCCAGCTCGACGATCTTGAGCACGTTGACCAGCTTGTTGAGCTGCTTGGTGACCTGCTCCAGCGGGGACGACTCGGCATTGACCACGATGGTGATCCGGGAGACGTCGGGGTTCTCGGTCTCGCCGACGGCGAGGCTGTCGATGTTGAAGCCGCGCCGGGAGAACAGGCCGGAGACCCGGGCCAGGACACCCGGCTTGTTCTCCACCAGCACGGACAGCGTGTGCAGAGTCATCAGAGCTCGTCCTCGTCGAAGGCGGGACGGACGCCCCGGGCGAACATGATCTCGTCGTTGCTGGTGCCCGCGGCGACCATCGGCCAGACCATGGCATCCTTGCCGACCACGAAGTCGATCACCACGGGGCCGTCGTTGATCGCCATGGCCGCCTCGATGGTCTTGTCCACGTCGGCGGCGTTCTCGCAGCGCAGCCCGACGCAGCCGAGCGCCTCGGCGAGCTTCACGAAGTCGGGGATGCGGTGCTTGTGGGTGCCCAGCTCGGTGTTGGAGTAGCGCTCGCCGTAGAAGAGCGTCTGCCACTGCCGGACCATGCCCAGGTTGCCGTTGTTGATCACGGCGATCTTGACCGGGATGCCCTCCAGCGCGCAGGTGGCCAGCTCCTGGTTGGTCATCTGGAAGCAACCGTCGCCGTCCACCGCCCAGACCACCGTGTCCGGCTTGCCGACCTTGGCGCCCATCGCCGCCGGCACCGCGTACCCCATGGTGCCGAGGCCGCCGGAGTTGAGCCAGGTGTGCGGCTTCTCGTACGAGATGAACTGGCTGGCCCACATCTGGTGCTGCCCGACGCCGGCCACGAAGATCGTGTCCGGGCCGGCGATCTCGCCCAGCCGCTTGATCACGTACTGCGGGGAGAGGGTGCCGTCGGCCGGCTCCTCGTAGCCGAGCGGGTAGCGCTCGCGCAGGTCGTCGAGCTGGGTCCACCAGTCGCCGAGGTCGGCCGGGTGGCCGGCGGCCCGCTCGGTGGTGACCGCGGCGATCAGCTCGTCGATCACGTGCCGGGCGTCGCCGACGATCGGCACGTCCGCGTGCCGGTTCTTACCGATCTCGGCCGGGTCGATGTCGGCGTGCACCACGGTCGCGTCCGGGGCGAACGAGTCCAGCTTGCCGGTGACCCGGTCGTCGAAGCGGGCTCCCAGCGCCACGATCAGGTCGGCCTTCTGCAGGCCGTAGACCGCGGCGACGGTGCCGTGCATGCCCGGCATGCCGAGGTGCTGCCGGTGCGAGTCGGGGAACGCGCCGAGCGCCATCAGCGTGGTGACCACCGGGATGCCGGTCAGCTCGGCCAGCCGGCGCAGCCCCTCGGTGGCGCCGGCCTTGAGCACGCCGCCGCCGACGTAGAGCACCGGGCGGCGGGCGCCGGTCATCAGCCGGGCCGCCTCCCGGATCTGCTTGCCGTGCGGGTGCAGGGTCGGCCGGTAGCCGGGCAGGTCCAGAGTGGGCGGCCAGGCGAAGGTGGTCGGCGTCTGGAGGACGTCCTTGGGGATGTCCACCAGCACCGGGCCGGGCCGGCCGGTCGAGGCCAGGTGGAACGCCTCGGCCAGGACCTGCGGGATCTCCTCGGCGGTCTGCACCAGGAAGTTGTGCTTGGTGATCGGCAGGGTGATGCCCTGGATGTCGGCCTCCTGGAAGGCGTCCGTGCCGATCGAGGGACGCGCGACCTGGCCGGTGATCGCCACCATCGGCACCGAGTCCATGTACGCGTCGGCGATCGGGGTGACCAGGTTCGTCGCGCCCGGCCCGGAGGTCGCGATGCAGACGCCGACCTTCCCGGTCGCCTGCGCGTAGCCGGTGGCGGCGTGGCCGGCACCCTGCTCGTGGCGGACCAGGATGTGCCGCACGGTGGAGTCGTAGAGCGGGTCGTACGCCGGCAGGATCGCACCGCCCGGAATGCCGAAGACCACGTCGACGCCGAGCGCCTCGAGCGACCGCACGAGCGATCCCGCGCCGGAGACCTCCGTCGGGGCGGCCTGCCGTACCGCCGGAGCGGCCGGGGTGGCCCCGTTGCGGGGGGTGGGGGCGTGGTCGGCGTCGATCGCCGGCTCGGAGGCCGGGCGGGCCCGTCGGGCGGAGTGGGCGAGGGTCTCTGGCGTGGGTCTCGTCATGGCGGTTCAGGCCTCCGGCTGGAGTGGGTGAGGCTCTTTCACAGAGTGCAACGCGGGCGGGGGCCGCCCCGATGGGTTCCGACGGCAATAAAAACGGCCCACGTGCAGATGCACGGGGCCAGCGCACTCTCGATCAGGGAGAGTGCGCTCAGGTAAGTACTCGCAGCGACCGGTTCGACGACATGCGGCTAAGCCTGACGCATCTCACGCGATGAGTCAACTGATCCCACATTTTGGTTCACGGACCCGGGCGTGTCGTACCCGGAAGTGGCATCGCGGGCCCCTCCCACCTGCGGGAAACCCTCCTGCGGAGAGCGCGGCGCCGGCACCGGCGGGTTCGACCGCAGGCGCGGCAGCAGCGGCGACGGCGCGGGACGGGGCGGAGCGGCCGGCGGAGCGGGGGGCAACGGCGCCGGGCGCGCGCCCGGCGAGGTCGCCGCCTCCAGCATCGCCTCCAGGTGCTCGGCGGGCACCCCCCAGCCGAAGAGCGCGCCCTGCCCGAACCGGCAGCCCGCGGCGACCACCGCGGCCAGCTCGGTCGGGTTGGTGACGCCCTCGGCGATCACCTCGAGCCCGAGCTGGTGACCGAGGCGCATGACGATGTCGACCATCGGCGCGAACGCGGGCCCGTCCCGGCCGACCGGACGCACCGGCTCGTGCTCGGCGACCAGGCTGTGGTCGATCTTCAGGATGTCGATCGGCAGCCGGCGCAGCTGCCCCAGCGAGGAGTAGCCCGCGCCGAAGTCGTCCAACGCGATCCGGACCCCGGTGAGCCGCAGCGCGGTCAGCCGCCGGATCAGCTCGTCGAGGTCGGTGGCGACCGCGTGCTCGGTGACCTCCAGCACCAGCCGCTGCGGCGGCACGTGGTGCGCGCGCAGCGCGTCGGCGACCTGCACGACGTACTCCGGGGCGTGCAGCTCGCGCGGGGAGACGTTCACCGACACCCAGACGTCGTGGCCGTCGGCCAGCCAGCGGGAGAGCTGGTAGCAGGCCTGGTGCAGCACCCAGGCGCCCAGCTTGGCGATCATCCCGCACTCCTCGGCGAGCGGGATGAACTCGTCCGGGCGGACGTTGCCCAGCTCCGGGTGGTGCCAGCGGAGCAGCGCCTCGGCGCCGACCGGACGCACCGAGGGCAGCGACGCCACCGGCTGGAACGCCAGCCGCAGCTCGTCGCGCTCGATCGCCCCGCGCAGCTCGTGCTCGAGCGTGGTCCGCCGGCGCAGCAGCTGGTCGTACGCGGCGTCGTACCGCTCGATCCGGTTCTTGCCCCGCTGCTTGGCGTAGCGCAGGGCCAGGTCGGCGTTGCGCAGCAGCAGCTCCACGTCGGGCTCGCCGCAGTTCCCGGCCACCCCGATGCTGACCGAGAGGAAGACCGGCCCCTCGGGCTGGTCGTACGGACGGCCGAGCACCCCGAGCAGGCGCTCGGCCACCCGGTCGGCGTCGGTCGAGCCGCGCATCAGCACCGCGAACTCGTCGCCGCCGAGCCGGGCCGCCAGGTCACCCGGACGCAGGTTGCCGCGCAGCCGGCGGCCCACCTCGGCGAGCACCACGTCGCCGACGTCGTGCCCGCGCATGTCGTTGACGTTCTTGAAGCCGTCGAGGTCGAGGCCGAGCAGCACGCAGGGCACATCGGCCTCGACGCAGCGGCGCAGCGCCCGCAGCAGCCCGCGCCGGTTGGCCAGGCCGGTCAGCGGGTCGGTGTGCGCCAGCTCGCGGAAGTGCGCCTCCCGCTCGGCCAGCCGGCCGGCGTAGCGGCGCACGTCGTTGAGCGCGAGGTACTGCCGGGCCACCAGCGCGAAGCCCTCGACGCTGCCGGCGACGATGCCGAACGCGTCGAACCGGCCGCCCTGGAGGAGGTGGAACATCGCCGAGGCGGCCATGGCGAACATGGGCACGAAGGCGTACTCGCCGTCCCGGCGGATCAGGTCGACGTCCACCTGGCCGGGCGGGTCGACCCGGTACACCGCCAGGACGGTGGCCAGCAGCCCCGCCGCCTGCACCGCCGCGCCGGTCAGCGCCATCCCCGGGCCGGCCTGGCAGAGCCCGGTGGCGAGGCCGAGCCCGCCGCAGGTCACCCCGGTCACACCGGCGCCGAGCAGGGCGAGTCGGCGCCGGGGCGGGGCGGCCCGCAGCACCATGATCATGGTCAGCCCGGCGGTGAGCGCGGCGGCCACGGTGGCGAGCACGATCGGTACGCAGGCAATCGGGGTGGCCGCGCCGAGCAGCCGGGTCGGTTCGGTGAAGACCACCCAGCCGACGAACCAGAGCGCGCTGGCCATGATCAGGCCGTCGAGGAGCAGCCGGGCGGTGGCGGGCCCGGTCGCGGCCGTCCCGGGCAGCCGGAGCAGGGCGGCGCCGAGGGCGAGCCCGCACAGCGCCGTGCCGACCGAGATCAGGGTCGCGAAGCCGGTGCGCTGCCCCTGGTGGTGGGCCCAGTGCTCGCTGTCGGCGAGCGTGGCGATGACCCCGACGAGGAGGGTGAGCAGCGCGATTCCGGCCGCCGTGGCGAGCAGCACGTGAGCCTGGCGGTGGGGCCCCACCCGGCGGCGGGCGGACGCGGTCAGCAGCGCGGTGGCGACGGCGGCGACGAGCCCGCTCAGCACCGCGACGGCGGCCATGCCCGGGGGGAAGTGCACGACCTCAACTGTGCCGGATGGGCGCACTTCGTGGGGAACCGGGTGCGCAACTGTTGGGACACGGCGCGCGCACCGGGGGGTCGCCGCGAGACCGGTGTCAGACTGGTACGCATGCCTGAGCTGCGGTCGAGGACCTCCACCCACGGTCGGACGATGGCCGGTGCCCGGGCCCTGTGGCGGGCCACCGGGATGACCGACGACGACTTCGGCAAGCCGATCGTCGCCATCGCCAACAGTTTCACCCAGTTCGTCCCCGGTCACGTACACCTCAAGGACCTCGGCGGCCTGGTCGCGGACGCGGTGGCCGAGGCCGGCGGGGTGGGCCGGGAGTTCAACACCATCGCGGTGGACGACGGCATCGCGATGGGCCACGGCGGCATGCTCTACTCGCTGCCCAGCCGGGAGCTGATCGCCGACGCGGTGGAGTACATGGTCAACGCGCACTGCGCGGACGCCCTGGTCTGCATCTCCAACTGCGACAAGATCACCCCGGGGATGCTGCTGGCCGCGCTGCGGCTGAACATCCCGACCGTCTTCGTCTCCGGCGGCCCGATGGAGGCCGGCAAGACGGTGGCGATCGAGGGGATCGTGCACTCCAAGATCGACCTGATCGACGCGATGATCGCGTCCTCCAACGAGGCGGTCACCGACGACCAGCTCGGCGAGATCGAGCGCTCGGCCTGCCCGACCTGCGGATCCTGCTCCGGCATGTTCACCGCCAACTCGATGAACTGCCTGACCGAGGCGATCGGTCTGGCGCTGCCGGGCAACGGGTCGACGCTGGCCACCCACGCCGCCCGCCGGTCGCTCTTCGTCGAGGCCGGCCGCACCGCCGTGGAGATCGCCAAGCGCTGGTACGACGGCGACGACGCCTCGGTGCTGCCCCGCGCCATCGCCAACCGGAGCGCCTTCGAGAACGCGGTCGCCCTGGACGTGGCCATGGGCGGGTCGACCAACACGATCCTGCACCTGCTCGCCGCCGCCCGGGAGGCCGAGCTGGACTTCGACGTGGCCGACATCGACGCCATCTCCCGCCGGGTGCCCTGCCTGGCCAAGGTCGCCCCGAACTCGCCGCAGTACCACATGGAGGACGTGCACCGGGCCGGCGGCATCCCGGCCATCCTCGGCGAGCTGGACCGCGCCGGCCTGCTCGACCGGGACGTGCACGCGGTGCACTCCCCCAACCTGGAGCGCTGGCTCGCCGACTGGGACGTGCGCGGCGGGTCGGCCACCCCGGAGGCGATCGAGCTGTTCCACGCCGCCCCGGGCGGGGTGCGCACCACCGAGCCGTTCTCCACCACCAACCGCTGGTCGTCCCTGGACACCGACGCGGCCGGCGGCTGCGTGCGGGACCGGGAGCACGCGTACTCGGCCGACGGCGGGCTGGCCATCCTGCACGGCAACCTGGCCCCGGACGGCTGCGTGGTGAAGACCGCCGGGGTGCCGGAGGAGTGCCTGACGTTCCGCGGCCCGGCGAAGGTCTACGAGTCCCAGGACGACGCGGTGTCGGCCATCCTGGCCAAGCAGGTGGTCGCCGGCGACGTGGTGGTGATCCGGTACGAGGGCCCGAAGGGCGGCCCGGGCATGCAGGAGATGCTCTACCCCACTTCCTTCCTGAAGGGTCGCGGGCTGGGCCGGTCCTGCGCGCTGCTCACCGACGGGCGGTTCTCCGGCGGTACCTCCGGCCTGTCGATCGGGCACGTCTCCCCGGAGGCGGCCTCCGGCGGGCTGATCGCGCTGGTCTGCGAGGGCGACGAGATCGTCATCGACATCCCGGGGCGCTCCATCGAGCTGAACGTCCCCGAGGACGTGCTGCAGGCCCGGCGGGTGGCCGAGGAGAAGCGGGACCGCCCGTACACCCCGACCGACCGGCAGCGGCCGGTGTCGGCGGCGCTTCGCGCGTACGCCTCGATGGCCACCTCGGCCAGCGACGGCGCCTACCGACGCGTCCCGGAGTGAGCGGCCGGGTCTCCCACTCGGCGCCCCGGCCTGTCCGCTGACGACGTGATCCGACGGAGGGCCGCCAGGAGGGATCAGGCGGTGACGGCTGTCACGGGTGCGGCTGCGTCGGCTCCGCCCAGCGCGACGGTCCGGGCGTGCCGGATCGCGGCCGGGGTGTCCGGGAAGACCAGCCCCTCGCGGCGCAGCTCGTCGGCGATCCCCAGGGTGCTGAGCACCTGGTCGTGGCCGGGGGTGATGCCGGAGATCAGGACGGTGATGCCGCGTCCCCGCAGCCGGCGGATCGCGTCGCCGAGCACGTGCGCCCCGGTGGCGTCCATCGTCGTCACCCGGGACATCCGCAGGATGACCACCCGGACGTCGGCGACCTCGGAGAGTTCCAGCAGGAAGGTGTGCGCGGCGGCGAAGAAGAGCGGCCCGTCCAGCCGGTAGGCCACGATGTGCTCGGCCAGCAGCGCGTGCTCCTCGGCGCGGTGCTCGCCGGCGTCGAGGGGAACCTGTTCCAGCCGGGCGCTGCGGGCGACCGCGCGCAGCGCGAGCACGACGGCGACAGCCAGTCCGACGGCCACTGCGGTCACCAGGTCCCAGATCACGGTGACGGCGAAGGTGAGCACCAGCACGACCGCGTCGCCGCGGGTGGCCCGGGCGAGCGCCCAGAGCGAGCCGGCCTCGACCATCCGCACGGTGGTGGCCAGCAGCACGCCGGCCAGCGCGGCGAGGGGAATCCGGCCGACCAGCGGCGCGGCGGCCAGCACGATCGCCGCGAGGGCCACGGCGTGGGTGAGGGCGGCGAGTTTCGAGGCCGCCCCGCCGCGGACGTTCACCGCCGTGCGGGCGATGGCGGCGGTCGCCGGGATGCCGCCGAAGAGCGGCGAGGCGAGGTTGGCCAGGCCCTGGCCGAAGAGTTCCCGGTCCGGGTCGTGCCGCTGGCCGACGGTCATCCCGTCGGCGACGGTGGCCGACAGCAGGCTCTCCAACGCGGCGAGGGCCGCCACCGCGAGCGCGCTGGGCAGCAGCATGCCCACCGCGTCGAGGTCGAGGAAGCCCAGCGACGGCGCGGGCAGGCCCTGCGGGAGCGCGCCGATGCGCACCAGGTCGACCGGGGCGAGCTCGGCGAGGATGGTCGCGGCGGCCACCCCGAGCAGCGAGAACGGCAGCCGGGGACGCCACCGGGCGCCGAGCAGCATGAGCGCCGCGACGGCGAGGGCCACCGCGAGGGCCGCCGGTTTCGGATGTACGACGAACCGGGCGACCGCGTCGGCGGCCACCGCCCAGACCTTCTCGCCGTGGGCGCCGGTCACGCCCAGCGCGGCGGGGACCTGTTGCAGGGCGATCACCACGGCGATGCCGGCGGTGAAGCCCTCGATCACCGGGGTGGGCAGGTAGCGGACGTACCGGCCGAGGCGGGCCAGGGCGAGGGCGATCAGCACCAGCCCGGCCATCGCCCCGACCATGAGCACCCCGGTGGGGCCGAAGCGCTGCACCACCGGCACCAGGACCACGGTCATCGCCCCGGTGGGCCCGGAGACCTGGAGGTTGGAGCCGCCGAAGACGGCGGCCACCGCGCCGGCGACCACGGCGGTGACCAGGCCCGCCTGGGCGCCCAGCCCGGAGGTGACGCCGAAGGCCAGAGCCAGCGGCAGCGCCACCACCGCCACGGTCAGCCCGGCCAGCAGGTCCCGCCGGGGCGAGCGGCGGGCCGCCGCCCAGTCGGCCCGGCCGGGCAGCAGCCCGAGCAGTCGGCTGCGGAGCAGGCCGCCGATTCGCCGCAGCCGGTGCCCGTCGTGCTGCCGGCGCGAGGGTCCCCCGCCGGCGCCGCCGGTGGCCGGACCCGCGGCGTGGCCGAGCGCCGCTCCGGTCACCGGTCCCCTCCGGTGCCGCGCAGCTCGTCGAGGAGGGCGTCCCGGTCGGTGAGGACCGCGCCGAGGATGCGCCGTCCGGCGGCCAGCAGGTCGGCCACGTCGGGGGTGCTGAGCGCGTACATGACGAGAGGGCCGTCGCGGTGGGAGGTCACCATGCCGGCGCGGCGCAGCACGGCGAGCTGCTGGGAGAGGTTGGACGCCTCGACGTCGATCGCCGCGAGCAGGTCCCGGACCGGCTTGGGCCCGTCCTGGAGCAGTTCGAGCACCCGGATCCGGACCGGATGCCCGAGGGTGCGGAACAGCTCCGCCTTGGCCTGGTACAGCGGCACCGACATGAAACCTCCCCGAAGACCTGAAGACTTTAGCACTTGCAGAATTCTTCAAGTCGGTCCGGTGGCGTCAGGACCGAGGGCCGCGCCGAGGACTGTCCGCTGGCGAGATACCGACGGTGATGTCGTTGACGCAGCGCAGCATCGGGCGGGCGGTCAGCGCCGCCGGGTCCAGCGGCGCGTCGGCCCGCACGGTGAAGGTCGCCGACTCCCCCGGCAGCAGGGTGACCAGCGCCTGGTCCACCTGGGCCGACGGGTCGAGCCGGTCGGGAAAGGGCGTGAGATCGCGCAGCACCGACCGGGCGGTCACCCGGACCCGCTGGCCGCCGTCGACCGGCTCGACCACCGCGTCCAACTCCGCCGCCGGCCAGTCGACGTCCCGGTCCTCGGCGAAGAACCACAGCGCCCGCTCCGCCTGGTCGCCGGCCTCGGCGACCAGCACCTCGCGGCGGGCCTCGTCCGGCCGTGCCAGCTCCGCCGGCAGCGCCAGCACCACCGCGCCGTACGCGGGAACGTCAAGCTCGACCGAGGTCTTCGCCCTCGGCTCCCCGGCCAGGGTGAGCCGGGTGACCCTGGCCGCCCCGCGCCACGCCGCGCCGGTCTCGTTCACCGCCACCACGGCCAGCCCACCGTCCCGCGGCTGCACGGTGAGCAGCCGGTCGGCGTACGCGCGGCGCAGCGCGTACCACAGCGGCTTGCGCCGGCCGTCGCCGTCGACCGCCGACCAGGAGGTGACCGGCCAGCAGTCGTTGAGCTGCCAGACGATGGTGCCCATGCAGACCGGCCGGTGCGAGCGGAAGTGCTCCACCCCGAGCTGGATGGCCCGGGCCTGGTTGAGCTGCGTCAGGTAGTGCCAGTCGTCGAAGTCGACGGGCACCGGCAGGTGGGCGTCCAACCCGCGCTGGAGTTTCAGGTCCCCGTCGGCGGCCTTCTGGTGGTGCGCCATGCCCGGTGAGTCGTGGGCGAGCGGCTCGTCGGAGATGGCCCGGCGCAGCGTCGCGTACGCCGGGGGCGCCTGGTAGCCGAACTCGGCGACGAAGCGCGGCAGGTACTCCCGGTACTTCCGGTAGTCGTCGGTGTTCCAGACGTCCCAGATGTGCGCGGTGCCGTGCGCCGGGTCGTTCGGGTGCACGTCCTCGCCGCCCGACCAGGGGCTGCCCGGCCAGTACGGCCGGGTCGGGTCCAGCTCGGCGACGATCCGGGGCAGTAGCTCCAGGTAGTAGCCGCGCCCCCAGGTGCGGCCGGCCAGGGGCTCCTGCCAGTCCCAGTCGTGCCAGCCCCAGATGTTCTCGTTGTTGCCGGTCCAGAGCACCAGCGACGGGTGGGCGGCCAGCCGGGTCACCTGCTCCACCGCCTCCGCCTCGACCTCGCTGCGGAACGGCTCCTCCTCCGGGTACGCGGCGCAGGCGAAGAGGAAGTCCTGCTGCACCAGCAGGCCGAGGGAGTCTGCCAGCTCGTAGAAGTCCTCCGACTCGTACCGGCCGCCGCCCCAGACCCGGAGAAAGTTGACGTTCGCCCCCACAGCCTGGTCGAACCGTTCGGCCAGCCGCTGCCGGGTCACCCGGTTGGGGAACGCGTCGTCGGGGATCCAGTTGACCCCGCGGACGAAGACCGGCACGTCGTTGACGTGCAGGGCGAACGCGGAGCCGTGCGCGTCGGGGGCGGTGTCGAGACGTACCGAGCGGAAGCCGATCCGGCGGGACCAGGCGTCCAGCGCCCGGCCGTCCTCCGCGCAGAGGGTCACCACCAGGTCGTACAGCGGCTGGTCGCCGTACCCCCGGGGCCACCACCGCTCGGGGTCGCGAACCGTGAGGGTCAGCACGGCCGTGCGCTCGCCCGCCGGGATCGTCACCTCGCCGGCCGCGTCGGCGACCGTGGCGCCGACGGTGACCGGCGCGGCGGCGGCCCGCTCGACCTCGACGTGCAGCTCGACCCGGCCGCTGTCGCCGGCGACGGTGACCACCGGCCGGACGGCGGTGAGCCGGGCGGTGGACCAGCCGTGCAGCCCGATCTCCTGCCAGATGCCGGCGGTCACCAGGGTGGGACCCCAGTCCCAGCCGAAGTTGCACGCCGTCTTGCGGATGAAGTTGAACGGCTCCGGGTAGGCGTTCGGCCGGTCGCCGAGCCGGTCCCGGTGCGCCTCCGCGTAGCGGTACGCCGAGTCGAAGCGGACGGTCAGCGTGTTCCGGCCGGGGCGCAACAGCGACGTGACGGCGAACCGGTGCCCACGGTGCATGTTCTCGGTGCGGCCGACCTCGGTGCCGTTCAGGGTGACCGTGGCGACCGTGTCCAGCCCGACGCAGACCAGGTCCACCCGGTCGTCGTCGCCGGGCTGCCAGGCGAAGGTCGTCTCGTAGACCCAGTCGGTGCGCCCGATCCAGGCGAGCCCGCTCTCGTTGTCATCCAGGTACGGGTCCGGGATCAGGCCGGCGGCGAGCAGATCGGTGTGCACGCAGCCGGGCACGGTTGCCGGCACCTCCCGGTCGACGATCTCCGGCGGCACCTGCGGACCGGGTACGGCCCGCAGCACCCAACCCTCGTGCAGCGCTCGATGGCTCACGACTTCACCGCGCCTTCCATGATTCCGCGCGCCGGCCAGCACCCGACGGTAGATGACGTAGTTGCCGCTGGCCAGGTCGGAGACGGCCACCACCGAGGTCGGGAAGTACTGAACGAGCCGGTTCAACGGGAGGTCGAGGGAAACTCCTCGAACCACGCCTCCACCCGCTCGGCGGTCGCCGGCCGGGCCAGTGCGAAACCCTGGCCGTACCGGCAGCCGGCCCGGCGCGCCCCGTCGACCTGGGCGTCCGACTCCAACCCCTCGACCACCACGTCGACCCCCAACCGGTCGCCCAGGCTGATCACCACGTCGATCAGCGGTCGCTGCGCGTCGCCGTCCGACGCGACCAGGTGCGGGCCGACCTTGAGCAGGTCGATCGGGAGCCGGCGGAGCTGGGCCAGCGAGGCGTGCTCGGCCCGGAAGTCGTCCAACGCCGTCCGCACGCCCAGCGAGCGCAGCCCGGCCAGCCGGGCCACCACGGTGGGCAGCTCGGCGGCGACCGCCGGCTCCGCCACCTCGACCACCAGCCGGTCCGCCGGCACGCCGTACGCCGCCAGCGCGGTGGCCGTCCGCGGCACGAAGTCCGGCGCGACCAGCTCCCGAGGCCCGACGTTCACCGACATCCAGAGGTCCCGACCGCCCTCGGACCACTGGGCGAGCTGCCGGCAGGCCCGGTCGAGCACCCAGCGGCCCAGCTCGCCGGCGAGGTCCAGGTCCTCCGCGACCGGCAGCAACTCGGCGGGCAGCACCGTGCCCAGCACCGGACTGCGCCAGCGCAGCAACGCCTCGGTGCCCACCGGGCGCCGGTCCGCGAGGGCCAGCACCGGCTGGTAGACCAGGTCCAGCTCGCCCCGTGCGATCGCACCGGGCAGCTCCCGTTCCAGGTCGAGCCGGCGGACCAGCTGCTCCTCCAGATAGGCGTCGTACCACTCGACCCGGTCCCGGCCGAGCTGCACCGCCCGGCGGCGGGCCAGATCCGCCTGGCGCAGCACGTCCTCCGGTTCCCCTGCACCGGTCTCCGCCAACCCGACGCTGGCCTGCAGGCGCGCCGCCCCGCCGGGCAGCGGGTACGGCTCGGTCAGCGCGGCCAGCAGCCGGGTGGCCAGCGCGTACGCCAGCACCGACCCGACGTCGGTGAGAACCGCGAACTCGTCACCCGTCAGCCGGGCCACCAGGTCGCCCGGCCCGCAGCCGGCCCGGAGCCGCCCGGCGACCTCGACCAGCACCTCGTCGCCGACCGCGTGCCCGGACCCGTCGTTGACCATGCCCAGCCCGTGCAGGTCGACCACGAGCAGCGCACCGGGCGTGGGCGCCGCGCCCCGGGCGGACAGCTCGCGCAGCAGTTCCCGGCGGTTGGCCAGCCCGGTGAGTTGGTCCGTGGCGATGAGCCGGCGCACCGTCCGGGTCAGCCGGTCCCGCTCGTCGAGGTCGTTGACGAGTTCGCGCAGCCGCGCCTCCCGGGCGAGCATCCGCTCGGCGTGCCGGCGGTGGTCCGCGGCGGTCAGCAGTTCCTGGAGGATCACCGGCGGGATCACCGCCAGCCCGAGCGCGATCGCCGGGGCGCTGAACTCCCCCACCGCCCAAAGGTGGTGGCCGGCGGCGAGCGCGGCGATGCCGGCCGGAGCGGTCACCCGGGGCCACGGCGCGGGCGACCCGTCGGGACGCAGGGTCTCCCCCGCCGACGCGCGTCGTGCCCCCGCGGCGGTGAGCAGCGCGCCCGCCACCAGCGGCGGGACCAGGGTGAGGACGGCGCGTTCCGGCGCCGCATAGGCCAGCAGCACCGCCAGACCGGCCAGCCCGGACAGCGTGGCCGCCGCCCCGGCCAGGCAGAGCGCCGCGCCCGGGCGGCGCCGCCGCTCGGCCAGCGCGGCGACGACCAGCACCGCCAGCCCCGCCGCGCCCGCGACGGTCGCCGCCCGGGCCGGCGGCGGCACCTGGCCGGCCGGCAGCAGCACCCAGCCGGCGAAGACCAGGCTGACGGCCAGGCCGACCCCGTCCACGGTCCGACGGAGCCGCTGCCGGCCGGAGAGTCGGGAGCGCCCGGGCAGCCGGAGCAGGCCCACGGCCTGGAACGCGCCGACGACGGCCAGCCCGACCAGCACGACCGGGGGCCGGTGCGCCGCCTCGGTCAGCGGCAGCACGGCGACGGTGAGCCCGGCCGCCAGCACGGCCGCGTCGAGGATCGCGACCACCCGGCGGGACATCGCGACCCGGCCGGCGCGCCGCCCGAGCGGCCGGCTCGGGTCGGTTGCCGGCGGCGGTCGGGTGTCGACGCAGACCGGCGGGTGGGTGGGGCCGCCGGGCCCCGCTCCGGTGCCGGAGGGCGATCCCGCGTCACTCGACGCGGGCGGGCCGGCGCCCATCCCGGCGGGCGGCGGAGGCGGGACGGCGGACCAGGCCGGCGCGGGCGGGGCGCCGGCGAGCCCGGAGAGCCGGACGCAGGCCAGGGCGGAGCCGGCGACGACGGCCAGCGCCAGGGCCGCCGACGGCGGGACGAGGCCGGCGGACCCGGCCAGGACGAGCAGCGCGCCGACCGCCAGCACCAGGCGGTCGGGCGACGACGGCCGGCGACGGTGGTCGCCGGAGGGGTACGCGACGGACACGGCGGTCGCCTTCGTGAGGGGGCACGGGGCGGTGCGTTGCGGAACGACGTGCGGGGTGTGTCGGCGGTACGGGGCCGGACGGGTGACGGTGGGTGCGACGGACCGACGGGCGGCAAACCGGCGCGACCACGCGAACAAACGATTCCTACGACGTCCGGTTACGGGTCATTCCAGTGACCGCGGTCACAAGGTCCGTGCCGTACGCCGCCGCCCTGCCCGCGCGGAGCCGCGCCGGGTCGAGGTGCGATCATCGGGGGGTGAGTCCCGCCGACACCGTCCGCTTCCGGCCCAACCAGGCGATCCTGGTCGCCGCGATCGTCGCGTTCATCGGCGCCCTGCCGCTGGCCACCGCCCGCTGGTGGCTGCTGTGGGTGCTGCTGATCCCGCTGGCCGTCGGGCTCTGGGCGTGGCGGTCCGGCACCGAGGCCGACCCACGCGGGCTGCGGCTGCGGGCGCTCGCCGGGCAGCGCCGGATCGCCTGGGAACGGGTCGCCGAGCTGGGCGCCGACGAGCGCGGCCGGGCGGTGGTCCGGCTCGACGACGGCGAGCGCCTGGTGCTCCCCGCCGTCCGGGCCGCCGACCTGCCCCGGCTGATCGCCGCCACCGGGCAGGGGCTGCCCGGCAGCACCCGCTGAGCCGGCCCGGTCAGTAGCCGTCCACCACCCGGTTGACCAGCGGCTCCCCGGCCGCGAACCGGCGCAGCTGCTCCCCCACCAGCCGGTACGCCCGCGGCAGCAGCCCGCGCACGGAGCCGGCGACGTGCGGGGTGAGCAGCACGTTCGGCAGCCCCCACAGGGGATGATCGGCGGGGAGCGGCTCGGGATCGGTGACGTCCAGCGCCGCCCGGAGCCGACCGGTGGTCAGCTCGGCGACCAGCGCCGACGTCCGGGCCACCGGGCCGCGGGCCGCGTTGACCAGCAGCGCGCCGTCGGCCATCGCGGCGAGGAACTTCTCGTCCACCAGCCCCCGGGTCCGCTCGGTCAGCGGCACCAGCAGCACCACCACGTCCGCCTCCGGCAGCAGGCCGGGCAGCTCGTCCACCCCGTGCACCCCCTCGGCGGGCCGGGCGGTGCGAGCGACCAGGGTGAAGGTGACCTCGAACGGGGCCAGCCGGGCCTGGACCGCCGCGCCGATCGAGCCGGCGCCGACGATCAGCACCCGCTTGCCGGCCAGCTCGTCGGTGGGGGCCACCTCGTCGTACGCCCACTCGCGGCGCCCCTGCGCCCGGGCCAGCGGACCGAAGCCGCGCAGCTGGGACAGCACCGCGGCGACCACCCACTCGGCGGTGGCCGAGTCGTGCACCCCGCGGGCGTCGCAGAGGGTGACCCCCTCGGGCATCCGGCCCACCCAGGCGTCCGCCCCGGCGGAGAGCAGCTGCACCACCTCGAGGTCGGGCAGCTCGGCGAGCAGCGCGCCGGCGTCCGGACCCGCGAGGAACGGCGGCACCCAGAACCGCACGCCGTCGGGGACTGACGGGAGCCGGGCCGGGTCCTCCACCACCTCCACGGTGACACCCGGGGGCAGCTCACCGAGGAGGGCGTGACCGGAGCGGTGCGGGATCCATACCTTCACGACCGCCGACGATAACCGGCGCGCCGTTCCCACGCCCGCAACCGGGCCCGCTGAGCCGGAGCCACCCGTCGCCGCGGACGGGTGCCGCAGGCCGGACGCGCCGGATCCGTCGTACCCGGACGGTCGGGCCGCCGGGCTAGGCTGGGCCGGGTGAAGGCCCGTCCCCCGTACCCCCGCATCGGCCGCCTCCGGGCGGCGCTGGCGGCGTCCTGCGCGGCGCTGCTGCTGGGCACCACCGGCTGCGCCTTCGGCGAGCCCGGGCCCGACCCGGCCGGCGAGCCGCCGAACCTCCCGACGCCGTCGGCCACGCCCGGCGCGGCCGGTGCCGGTCAGCAGGTGGTGGCCACGGTGCTGGCGAAGGGGCTGCGGGTGCCGTGGGCCGTCGCCTTCCTCCCCGACGGCGCCGCGCTGGTCACCGAGCGGGACAGCGGCCGGATCCTCCAGGTCGGGCCCGGCTCGGGGCCGGAGGGGCTGACCGTCACGGTCGTGCAGACCGTGCCGGACGTGGCCGCCGGCGGCGAGGGCGGGCTGCTGGGCATCGCCGTCTCCCCGTCCTACGCCAAGGACCGGACGGTCTTCGTCTACTACACGACCGCCCGGGACAACCGGATCGCCCGGCTTCAGCTCGGCGGGCGGCCGACGCCGATCCTCACCGGCATTCCGGCCGCCGGGAACCACAACGGCGGCGGGCTCGGCTTCGGCCCGGACGGCAGCCTGTACGCCAGCACCGGCGACGCGGGCCGGCAGGCGAACGCCCAGGACCGCAAGAGCCTCGGCGGCAAGATCCTCCGGATCACCGCGGACGGCAAGCCGGCCGCCGGCAACCCCTTCCCCGGCTCGCCGGTCTGGTCCCTGGGGCACCGCAACGTCCAGGGCTTCGCCTGGGACCCGGCGAAGCGGATGTACGCCGTCGAGTTCGGTCAGAGCACCTGGGACGAGATCAACCAGATCACCCGGGGTGGCAACTACGGCTGGCCGCAGGTCGAGGGACGGGCCGGCGACAAGCGGTACGCCGACCCGATCGTGCAGTGGCGGACCGGCGAGGCCTCCTGCTCCGGGCTCGCCGCGGTGGGGCGGTTGCTGGTCACCGCGTGCCTGCGCGGCGAGCGGCTCTGGCTGGTCGAGTTCACCGACAAGGGCACTGTGCTCGGCCAGCCCCGCGAGCTGCTGACCGGGAAGTACGGTCGGCTGCGGGCGGTGGCCGCCGCGCCGGACGGGTCGCTCTGGGTCACCACCTCCAACCGGGACGGACGGGGCCAGCCGGCGCCGGAGGACGACCGGATCCTGCGGTTGGTCTTCGCCGACGGCGGGGCCGGCCGGAGTTGACCGACCGACCGTAGCCGGCCGGTCACCCCGCGGGACGGGGGCGACCGGCGGGTCGGAAAGGTGGGAACGCGCCGGCTTCTCTCGGGTTTGCCAAGATCCCACGACGGGCAGGTCAGAATCTCAGCATGGACGGCCAGGAGAACGAGCAGCGCGACACCGGGGACGAGGGTGCCCCGGCGACCGGACGTGCCCGGCGCTGGGCGAGCTGGCCGCGGCGTACCGGCCGGTCGGGTCGGAACCCGTGGCTGCGGCGGCTCGGCGTGGCGCTGGCCGTCCTGGCGGTCGCCCTGGGCGGGGTGGTCGCCGGCACGTACGCCGGTGGGCACGTCGGCACCGACATCGGGCCGTTCCGGGCGGAGCTCGACCTGAGCCCGTCGCTCCACGGTGGCACCACCGTCGACGTCCCGCCGCTGGGCGCGCTGCTGCTGAACAGCCACGACGGGCCGACCTACCTCACGGTGCGGCTGGGCGCGCTGGACCAGCGGCGGACCCAGGCGCTGATCAACGACCCGGCGAGCATCAGCCGGGCCAGCCAGTCCGCCGTCGCCGACGTCCGGGCCGGGGTGATGCGCCTGGGTTTGAAGACGCTGGGCGCGACGGTGCTGGCCACCCTGCTGCTGGCGGGGCTGGTCTTCCGGGACGCCCGGCGGACGGCCTGGGCCGGTGGGCTGGCCCTGGTGGTCACCGCCGGCAGCCTCGGGCTGGCCGCCGCGACCATGCGCCCGCAGGCGATCGAGGAGCCCCGGTACGAGGGGCTGCTGGTCAACGCCCCGGCGATCGTGGGCGACGCCCGCCGGATCGCCAACGACTACACGAAGTACGCCGAGCAGCTCCAGCGCCTGGTGGGCAACGTCAGCCAGCTCTACACCACCGTCTCGGCGCTGCCGGTGTACGAGCCGGCCCCCGGCACGACGCGGGTGCTGCACGTGTCGGACATGCACCTCAACCCGACGGGGTGGCAGCTGATCCGGACGGTGGTCGAGCAGTTCGGCATCGACGTGGTGATCGACACGGGCGACATCACCGACTGGGGCAGCGAGCCGGAGGCGTCCTTCGTCGGCTCGATCGGCCTGCTCAAGAAGCCGTACGTCTACATCCGGGGCAACCACGACTCGGCGCGGACGGCGGCGGCGGTGGCCAAGCAGCCGAACGCGATCGTGTTGGACAACTCGACGACCACCGTGGCCGGGCTGACCGTGGCCGGGATCGGCGACCCCCGGTTCACCCCGGACAAGAACACCTCACCGGCGGGCAGCGGTCTGACCAAGCAGGTGGCCGAACAGGTGATCGGCGCCGGCGAACAGCTCGCCACCACGGTCACCGGCTCGCCGCGACCGGTGAACATCGCGCTGGTGCACGACCCCGCCTCGGCCGGGCCGCTCTCCGGCACCTGCCCGCTGGTGCTGGCCGGGCACACCCATGCCCGGCAGGTGTCCAGGCTGCCGCAGGTGCCGGGGAAGCAGCCGACGCAGCTTTTCGTGGAGGGCTCCACCGGCGGGGCCGGGCTGCGCGGCCTGGAGGGCGAGAAGCCCACCCCGCTGTCGATGTCGGTGCTCTACTTCGACCAGCAGAAGATGCTTCAGGCGTACGACGACATCACCGTGGGCGGCACCGGCCAGTCGCAGGTCAACCTGGAGCGGCACGTGATCCGGGACCCGGCGCAGGGCGCGGAGGTGCCGGTCACCCCGACCCCGACCCGCGGTGGTCCGGAGTCGGCCAGCCCGACCCCGACCCGCTGACCGGTCCGCAGGGTGGGACACGCGGTTGGCCCCGCCCCTCTCGCCAGGGGTCTCCCTGCGGCTCGCTTGCCGCACCTCCTTGCCCCGGTCACTCTCCTCGCCGGCCTGTCCGGCCCACGCCCATGGTCGCGACGCCCTTTGCTCTGCTTCAACGGACGCAACAGTCACGCCGGGTCACCGGGCGTCGTTCCGCCCGCCAGAAGCTCGTCCAGCTCAGGGCTGGTGTTGCGGTGAGGTAAGCAGAGCAAAGGGCGGGGCGAGCATTGCCGGTGCCCGTCCTGCCGTCACCCTGCGTGCCGGAGCGGACCCGTCACGCCGGGTGATCGGCGGCGCACCGCGCCACCCGGCGGTCGCCAGGAGCGGCCGGCGGGTGGCGGATGCCGGGTCAGCGCAGCGACAGGGCGGCCAGGGCGGCGTTGACGACGCTGCCGGGCAGCAGGTCGTGCAGCTCGTACAGCTCCTGCACGCTGCCGGACTGGCCGAACTCGTCCACCCCGAGCGGCACCGCCGGGGCGCCGACGGCCGAACCGAGCCAGGCCATCGCGTGTGAGGCGGCGTCGTGCACGGTCACCACCGGCACCCGGTCCGCGAACGCCGACCGCAACGCGCCCGGCACGCTCGGCACGGTCGCCGTTCGCACGCCCTGCCGCAGCGTCCGCTGCCAGGCCCGGTAGAGCCGGTCCAGCGAGGTGACGTCCACGACGTGCGCGGCCACCCCCTCCTCCGCCAGCTCCGCGGCTGCCGCGAGGACCTCCGGCAGCACCGCGCCGGAGGCGGCGAGCTGCACCACCGGGGCGTCCGCCAGCTGCGGGTACGCCTGGTGCGCGTCCACCAGCCGGTACGCCCCGGCGACCACCTGCCGGCGCAGCACCGCGTCGCCGATCCGGGCCCGCGCGGCCTCGAACGGCGCCTGGTCGATCGGGCGGGTGCTGAGCCGGAAGTAGTACGCCCCGTCCTCGGCCGGCGCGGCGGTGGCGGCCGGCGCCGCTCCCCCGGCGATCTGGCCGAGCGCGTCGCAGAGCAGCCAGTCCAGGCTGCCCGCGTACGCGGGTTCGAGGAAGGTCACCCCGGGCAGTTCCAGGCCCACCGAGGCGGTGATGGTGGACTGGTGGGCGCCGCCCTCCGGGGCCAGCGTGATGCCGGACGGGGTGCCCGCCACCACGAACCGGGAGCCGGAGTAGGTGCCGTAGAGGAACGCGTCCAGGCCGCGCAACACGAACGGGTCGTAGACCGTGCCGATCGGCAGCAGCGGCTGCCCCGACAGGTCCCAGGACAGCCCGAGCTGGCCCAGCAGCAGGAACAGGTTCATCTCCGAGATGCCCAGCTCGATGTGCTGGCCCGACGGGCTCTCCGTCCAGCGCAGCATCCGGTCCTCGGTCCAGGAGCGCTGCTCGGTGGGGGCGAAGACGCCGGTCTTGTTGATGAACCCGGCGAGGTTGGTGGAGGTGGCCACGTCCGGCGCGGTGGTCACCAGGTAGGGCGCCACGGCGGGATCGCGGGCCAGGTCCACCAGCACCCGCCCGAAGACCTCCTGGGTGGAGACCGGCTTGTTCGCGCGTACCTTCGTGGTTTCCGGGACGGTGACCCCGAGCGCCCGCTCGCGGGGCGCGCGGGACAGCGCCTCCCGACGCTCGCCGGCCCGGATGCCGGCCGGGGACGCCGGGTCGAGGCGGTCCCACTCGGTCTCCGGCGTCAGGCCCTGTGCGGCGCGCAGCGCGTCGACCTGCTCGGTGGTGAGCAGCGCCGAGTGGTTGCGCGGGTTGCCGGCGATCGGCAGCCCCCAGCCCTTCACCGTGTACGCGAAGACCACGCTGGGCCGGTCGATGACCGCGTCGCACTGGGCGTACGCGTCGAGCATCGCTTCCAGGTCGTGCCCGCCCAGGTCGGTGACGAGCGGGCCCAGCTCGTCGTCGGAGATGTCGGCGATGAACTCGTCGATGCCGACCGGCGCGCCGTCCAGGAACTGCTTGCGCAGTGCCGGCCCGGCCAGCCCGAACAGCGACTGGTACTGCTCGTTCGGCATCCGGTCGATCCAGTCCCGCAGGGCCGCCCCGCCCGGCCGGGCGTACGCCTCGGCGAGCTTGCGGCCGTACTTGACCTCCACGACGTGCCAGCCGGCGGCCTCGAACTGCCCCCGCCACTGGTTGATCCGGATGCCGGGGACGACCCGGTCGAGGGACTGCCGGTTGAAGTCGACCAGCCACATCACGTTGCCCAGGCCGGTGGTGGCCGGGTCGGCGACGGCCTCCCAGATGTTCCCCTCGTCCAGCTCGGCGTCGCCGATCAGCGCCACGAACCGGGAGTGCGGCCGGGCGCCGAAGTGCGCGTCGACGTAGCGGCGGGTGACCGCGGCGAACAGCGGCGCGGCCGCACCGAGACCCACCGAACCGGTGGAGAAGTCCACCGCGTCGGGGTCCTTGGTGCGCGACGGGTACGACTGGAGCCCGCCGCGGGCCCGCAGCTTCGGCAGGTACGACCGGTCCAGGTTGCCGAGCAGGTACTGGATGGCGTGGAAGACCGGGGAGGCGTGCGGCTTGACCGCGACCCGGTCCTCGGCGTCCAGGTGGGCGAACCAGAGCGCGGTCATCGCGGTGACCAGCGAGGCGCTGGACGCCTGGTGGCCGCCGACCTTCACCCCGTCGCCGGTGTTCCGGTCGTGGTTGGCGGCGTCCACGATGCGGGTGGCGAGCCAGAGCACCCGGCGCTGGATCTCGTCGAGGACGTCGAGGTCGTGCTGGTTCACGGTGACTCCATCCGGGCGTCGCCGATGACGCCCTCGCGAGGGGTGGCGCGGGTCGCGCGCGTACTCGAGGGAAGCGGGAAGGCCGCCGCCGGGTTGCGACGGCGGCCTTCTCCGGTGGGACTCAGCCCTGGGCGCCGAGGCGCTCCAGGATCAGCTCGCGGACGGTCTTGGCGTCGGCCTGGCCGCGGGTGGTCTTCATGACCGCGCCGACCAGCGCGCCGGCCGCCGCGACCTTGCCGCTGCGGATCTTGTCCGCGACGTCGGGGTTCGCGGCGATCGCCTCGTCCACGGCGGCGGTGAGCGCGCCGGTGTCGGAGACGACCTCCAGGTTGCGGTTGGTCATGACGTCGGTCGGCGAGCCCTCGCCGGCGACCACGCCCTCCAGCACCGTCCGGGCCAGCTTGTCGTTGAGCTTGCCGGCGTCGACCAGGCCCTGGAGCTCGGCGACCTGCTCCGGGGTGGCCCCGACGTCGGCCAGTTCCACGCCGGTCTCGTTGGCCCGCCGGGACAGCTCCCCCAGCCACCACTTGCGGGCGGCGGCCGGGGTGGCGCCGGCGGCGACCGTGGCCTCGATCAGCTCGACCGCGCCGGCGTTGAGCACCGACTGCATGTCCAGGTCGGACAGGCCCCACTGCTCCTGGAGCCGGCGGCGGTGCAGCCGGGGCAGCTCCGGCAGGGCGGCCTTCAGCTCGGCCACCCAGGCGGGGTCCGGCGCGAGCGGCACCAGGTCCGGCTCCGGGAAGTACCGGTAGTCGGTGGCGGTCTCCTTGGACCGGCCCGGCGTGGTGTCGCCGGTGTCCTCGTGGAAGTGCCGGGTCTCCTGGGTGATCTTCCCGCCGGCGTCCAGCACCGACGCCTGGCGCAGCATCTCCGACCGGACCGCGCGCTCGACCGACCGCAGCGAGTTGACGTTCTTGGTCTCGGTGCGCGTGCCCCACTCCTCGCCCGGCAGGTTCAGCGAGGTGTTGACGTCACAGCGCAGCGAGCCCTCCTCCATCCGGACGTCGGAGACGCCCAGCGTGCGGAGCACGTCCCGCAGCTCGGTCACGTACGCCCGGGCCACCTCCGGCGCCAGCGCGCCGGTGCCGGGAACCGGCTTGGTGACGATCTCCACCAGCGGGATGCCGGCCCGGTTGTAGTCGACCAGCGACTCGGTCGCGCCGTGGATGCGGCCGGTGGCGCCACCGACGTGCAGCGTCTTGCCGGTGTCCTCCTCCAGGTGCACCCGCTCGATGCCGATCCGCACCAGCTCGCCGTTGACCTCGACGTCCAGGTAGCCGTCGAAGCACAGCGGCTCGTCGTACTGGCTGATCTGGAAGTCCTTCGGCATGTCCGGGTAGAAGTAGTTCTTCCGGGCGAACCGGCTCCACTCGGCGATCGAGCAGTTCAGCGCCAGGCCGATCCGGATCGTCGCCTCGATGGCCGCCTTGTTGGCCACCGGCAGCGAGCCGGGCAGGCCCAGGCAGACCGGGCAGACCCGGGTGTTCGGCTCGCCGCCGAAGTCCGTCGGGCAGCCGCAGAACATCTTGGTGTTCGTGCCCAGCTCGACGTGGGTCTCCAGGCCGATCACCGGTTCGTAGCGCGCGACGACCTCGTCGTACGCGGGCAGTGTCGTGGTCATCTGAGCTCCTGCCTCACAGCGCCGGTGGGGTGAACGTGCCGACCACGGACTCCAGCGCGGCGGCGACCCGGTACATCCGGTCGTCGGCCATCGTCGGGGCCATCACCTGGAGGCCGACGGGGAGCCCGTCGGAGAGGCCGCAGGGCACCGAGATGCCCGGGCCGCCGTACAGGTTGGTCGGGATGGTGAAGAGGTCCGCCAGGTACATCTGGTACGGGTCGGCGGTGCGCGCCCCGATCGGGAACGCCACGAACGGGGTGGTCGGCGAGATCAGCGCGTCGACCTGCTCGAAGGCGGCGGTGAAGTCCCGGGTGATCAGGGTGCGGACCTTCTGCGCCTGCCCGTAGTAGGCGTCGTAGTAGCCCGAGGAGAGCGCGTACGTGCCGATGATGATGCGCCGCTTGACCTCGGCGCCGAAGCCGGCCTCGCGGGTCAGCGACATGACCTCCTCCAGCGACCGGTTGCCGTCGTCGCCGACCCGCAGGCCGAACCGCACGCCGTCGAACCGGGCCAGGTTGGAGGAGCACTCGCTCGGCGCGATCAGGTAGTACGCCGGCAGCGCGTAGCGGAAGTGCGGACAGGACACCTCGACGATCTCGGCGCCCAGCTTGGCCAGCGCGTCCACCGACTCGCGGAACGCGGCCATCACGCCCGGCTCGGCGCCCTCGCCGGTGAACTCGGTGACCACACCGAGCTTCACCCCGGTCAGGTCGCCGGTCGCGCCGAGCTTCGCCGCGGCCACCACGTCCGGCACCGGCTGCGGGATGGAGGTGGAGTCGCGCGGGTCGTGGCCGCCGATCACCTGGTGCAGCAGCGCGGCGTCGAGCACCGTACGCGCACACGGGCCGGGGGTGTCCAGCGACGAGGAGAAGGCCACCAGGCCGTACCGGGAGGTGCCGCCGTAGGTGGGCTTGGCGCCGACGGTGCCGGTGACCGCGCCGGGCTGGCGGATCGAGCCGCCGGTGTCCGAGCCGATCGACAGCGGGGCCTCGTACGCGGCGAGCGCGGCGGCGCTGCCGCCACCGGAGCCGCCCGGGATCCGGTCCAGGTCCCACGGGTTGTGGGTCGGGCCGTACGCGGAGTATTCGGTGGAGGAGCCCATCGCGAACTCGTCCATGTTCGTCTTGCCGAGCATCACCGTGCCGGCGTCGCGCAGCCGCTGCACGATCGTCGAGTCGTACGGCGGGCGCCAGCCCTCCAGGATCTTCGACCCGACGGTGGTCGGCACGCCCTTGGTGGTCAGCACGTCCTTGACCGCGACCGGCACGCCGGCCAGCGGGCCCAGCTCCTCGCCGCCGGCCCGGCGCTCGTCCACCCGGCGGGCCGCGGCCAGCGCGCCCTCGCTGTCGACGTGCAGGAACGCGTGCACCCGGTCGTCGACGGCGGCGATCCGGTCCAGGTGGGCCTGCGTCACCTCGACCGCAGAGGTCTCGCCCTTCGCCACCAGCCCGGCGATCTCCGTCGCGGTGAGCTTGATCAACTCGCTCATGAAGCCACATCCTCGTCCAGGATCCGCGGAACGCGGAACCGCTGCTGGTCGACGTCGGGCGCGCCGGACAGCGCCTCCTCCGGGGTCAGGCACGGCGTCACCACGTCCTCGCGGAGCACGTTGGTCAGCGGCACCGAGTGGGAGGTCGGCGGGATGTCCGCCGCGGCGACCTCGCCGACCTGGGCGACCGACTGGAGGATCACGTCGAGCTGGCCGGCGAAGGTGTCCAGCTCCTCCTCCGTGACGGCGAGCCGCGACAGTCGCGCCAGGTGCGCGACCTCCTCGCGGGAGATGGCGGCCATCGGTGCCCCCTTCGTGGCTGTCCTGCTGCGTCTGCGTGTGCCGGCCGCGCGGTCGAGGTGGAGATGACGCGCGGTGACCGGAGCGAGTCTATTGTCCTGCGCTCGCACCGACGCCTCCGACTCCCCCTCCACCCGCCCGCCGGGGCGTCACCTGGTCGGCCGGCGGGGCACCTGCGCGTCCGCCGTCACCGCCGGGCGCACCGGCCGGTACCGGGCCAGCCAGGCGGCCAACTCCTCGGCCGGCATCGGCCGGGCGTGGAACCAGCCCTGGGCCACGTCGCAGCCGGCCGCGTGGAGCAGCCGCCAGGTCCGCTCGTCCTCCACGCCCTCGGCCACCACCCGGAGCCCCAGCGCCCCGGCCAGCTCGATCATCGAGCGGACGATCGCGGCGTCGTCGGGGTCGTCGGCCATCCCCAGCACGAACGACCGGTCCACCTTCACCTCCGACAGCGGCAGCCGGCGCAGGTGCTGCAGCGACGAGTAGCCGGTGCCGAAGTCGTCCAGCGCGATGCCCACCCCGATCCGGTGCAGCTGGGAGATGCTGGCCAGGACCCGTCGGGGATCCGCCATCAGCGCCCCCTCGGTGATCTCCACCTGCAGCCGGTCCGGGCGTACCCCGTAGCGGGCCAGCCGGTCGGCGATCTGGTCGGCGATCTCCCCGGTGTGCAGGTCGCGGACGCTGACGTTGAGCGCGGCGCGGAGGATGATCCCCGCCGCCGACCACTTGGCCAGCTGCTCGACCACGTCGTCCACCACCCGCCGGGTGAGCAGCCGCATCACCGCGCTCTGCTCGGCGACCTGGATCAGCTCCCCCGGATCGACCATGCCGCGTCGGGGGTGGCGCCAGCGCAGCAGCGCCTCGACCCCGACGACCTCCCCGGTGGCGATGGCGATCTGCGGCTGGTAGTACATGGTGATCTCGCCCGGGTCGCCGGCCGGATCCGCGTCCCGCCCGGGCGCCGCGCGCACCCGTCCGGCGTCCGCGCTGTCCCTCGGCCCGACCCCCGTCGGCGCGGCCCCCGCCGGCCCGGCGTCCCTCGGCGCGGCGTCCCTCGGCCCGGCGTCCCTCGGCCCGGCGTCCCTCAGCCCGGCGTCCCTCAGCCCGGCGTCCCTCGGCGCGGCGTCCGTCGGCGCGGCGTCCGTCGGCGCCGTGGAGACCGGACCGGTGAACGCCGGACCGGCGGTGGGCACGTCGGCGGGCACGCCGTTGACGGCCGCCTCCGCGGCGGCCGACCGGGCCGCCCGGCGGCGGATCGGGTCCGCGCCGGTGACGATCTGGTTGATCAGCTCGTCGTCGTGCCGGATCTCCGGCCGCTCCCGCCGGCGCCGGAAGCGCCACCGCCCCGGCTCCGCGCCGCCGCGCGGGCCGCCGGCCGCGTGCCCGTCTACCGCGGGTGGCAGCGCCGCGCCGGCCGAGAGCACGGCGCCGTCGCCGCCACGCGCCCCGGCCGGATCGGGCACCGCCGGCCCCGCTTCGAGTACGCGACGCAGGTCGGCCAGGAGGCTCAGCCGCTCCGCCGAGTTGTGGTCGGACTCGGCGGCGTACACGGCGATCGTGTCGTTGCGGTGCTTGGCGTCGTACATCGCCACGTCGGCGTGGCGCATCAGGGTGGCGAAGTCCTCGCCGTGCTCGGGGAAGATGGCGATGCCGATCGAGCCGCCGACGTCCAGTGGCAGGCCGTCCAGGGACACCGGCTCGGCGAGCGCGCCGACCACCCGGTCGGCCAGCGCCCGGGCCTCGTCGGTGCCGGTCAGCGCCGGGACCACGATGGCGAACTCGTCCCCGCCGAGCCGGGCGACCAGGTCGCCGTCGCGTACCACGTCGGTGAGCCGGGCGCTGACCTCGACCAGCAGCCGGTCCCCCACCGCGTGCCCGAGGGCGTCGTTGACGTGCTTGAACCGGTCCAGGTCGATGAGCAGCAGGGCGAGGTGCGCGTCCGGCGCCCCCCGGGCGGCCCGCTCCGCGTGCAGGTGCACCTGCTCGGCCACCTCGGCCAGCAGCGCCTTGCGGTTGGGCAGCCCGGTGAGCGGGTCGAGCGCGGCGAGCTGCTCCTGCTCGGCGGCGAGCCGGGCCATCCGGTAGACCGCGAAGAGCGGCACCAGCACCAGCGGGATCAGCGCCGCGCTGGCCCGGGCGGCGGCGACCAGCACCGGGGCGAGCAGCAGCAGCGAACCGGTGGAGAGCAGCTCGTACGCCAGGCCGAGCCGGACGCTGGGCCACCAGCCGTCGCCGAAGCGCAGCCGGATAGCGCTGGTGACCAGCCCGTAGTTGACCGCGAACCAGGCGACGGCGGCCCCGCCGACGGCCCCGACGTCGGTCCAGTGCAGCCGGCCGCCGTCGAAGATGGCGCCCGGGCCGAGCCGGGTGACCCAGTACGCGGCGCCGAGGGCGCAGGCGTACTGGGCGGCGTTGAAGGCGGTGCGCCACGGCGCATACCCGAGCCGCCAGCCGGACACGGCGACCGCCACCGCCTGCACGGCGACCGCTGGACCGAGCCCCCAACCGAGCAGGATGGCGAAGCTGAAGCAGGTCGACGGGAAGACGGCGGAGGTCTGCCTCCGGCCGGGCGGGACGAAGGGACGCGCGTCGCAGGCGACGGCGAGCGCCGCCATGGTCCAGAACGCCGCCGGCATCCGGTGCAGCCGATCGGGCAGGCCGGCCAGTGACCCGGCCGAGATCAGCACGGCCAGGGCGAACACCGCGGCGACGAAGCCGAAGAACGGCGCCACGCGTCCGGGCGGAACGGAGTTGCGCGGATCGGCGGCCTCCATCGCACCTCCCGGGATCGGCCGTGGCGTGCTCCGCTCACACGCCGTGCACCAATGAAACGCCCTCGGTCCCGGTTTCCCCGACATGACAGTCACGAATCGGTCGTAGTCGTAATTAAGTTGGAATACGCGCAGACCCCGCCCCGACCCGCGGCGTCACTCCTCGGTGCGGGCGACGCCCCGGGCGGCGTCCGGGCCGGACTCCAGCAGCACCCGGAAGCCCTCCTCGTCGAGGACGGGCAGCTTGAGGCTGACGGCCTTGTCCGCCTTGGAGCCGGGGTTGTCCCCGACCACCACGAAGCTGGTCTTCTTGGAGACCGAGCCGGTCACCTTGCCGCCCCGGCTCTGGATCGCCTCGGACGCCTGGTCCCGGCTGAACCCGGCGAGAGTGCCGGTCACCACCACGGTGAGCCCCTCCAGCGGCCGCGGCCCCTCGTCCACCGCCTCCTCGGCCATCCGTACGCCCGCCTCGGCCCACTTGCGCACCACCTCGCGGTGCCAGTCGACGGCGAACCACTCCTTGATGCTGGCGGCGATGATCGGCCCGACACCGTCCACCGAGGACAGCTCCTCCTCGGTGGCCGCCTCGATGGCGTCCATCGAGCGGAAGTGCCGGGCGAGCGCCTGCGCCGCGGTCGGACCGACGTGCCGGATGGAAAGCGCGACCAGCACCCGCCACAGGTCCCGCTGCTTGGCCTCGGCCAGGTTGTCCAGCAGCTTGACGGCGTTGCTGCCCAGGCTGCCGTCCTTGTTGACGAAGAAGGGCGAGCGGGCGAGCTGTTCGGCGTCGAGGGCGAACAGGTCACCCTCGTCGGCGATGATCTGTGCGTCGAGCAGGGCCGCGGCGCCCTTGTAACCGAGCACCTCGATGTCGAATGCGCCCCGGCCGGCCAGGTGGAAGACCCGCTCGCGCAGCTGCGCCGGGCAGCTGCGGGTGTTGGGGCAGCGGATGTCGACGTCGCCCTCCTTCGCCGGGGCGAGCGGCGTGCCGCAGGCCGGGCAGGTGGTGGGCATGACGAACGGCCGGGCGTCGGCGGGCCGCAGGTCGACCACGGGGCCGAGCACCTCGGGGATGACGTCGCCGGCCTTGCGCAGCACCACGGTGTCGCCGATCAGCACTCCCTTGCGCTCGACCTCACGGGCGTTGTGCAGGGTCGCCAGGGCGACCGTGGACCCGGCCACCCGCACCGGCTCCAGCACGGCGAACGGGGTGACCCGGCCGGTCCGCCCGACGTTGACGTCGATGTCGAGCAGCTTGGTGGTCACCTCCTCGGGCGGGTACTTGAAGGCGATCGCCCAGCGCGGCGCGCGGCTGGTCGAGCCGAGGCGGCCCTGGATGGAGACCGGGTCGACCTTGACCACCACGCCGTCGATCTCGTGCTCGACGTCGTGCCGGTGCTCGGCGTAGTAGGCGATGTATTCCGCGACGGCGGCCAGGTCGGGCACCACCCGCCAGCGGTCGCTGGTCGGCAGCCCCCACGCCTTCAGCGCCGCGTACGACTCGGACTGCGCGGCCGGCTGGAACCCCCTGCGGGCGCCGATGCCGTGCACCACCAGGCGCAGCGGCCGGGAGGCGGTGATCCGCGGGTCCTTCTGCCGCAGGCTGCCGGCGGCGGCGTTGCGCGGGTTGGCGAACGGAGCCTTGCCCTGCTCGACCAGGCCGGCGTTCAGGTCGGCGAACGCGGCGAGCGGGAAGTAGATCTCGCCGCGCACCTCCAGGAACTCGGGCACCTCCGGGAAATCGTCGGAGGCGGTCAGCTTCGCCGGTACGTCCCTGATGCTGCGCACATTGGCGGTGACGTCCTCGCCGATGCGCCCGTCGCCCCGGGTGGCGGCGCGGACCAGCCGGCCCTTCTCGTAGGTCAGGTTGATGGCCAGGCCGTCGACCTTCAGCTCGCAGAGGTACGGCACCGGACCGCCGGCGTCCCGCTCGACCCGCTCGGCCCAGGCGGCCAGCTCCTCGTCGGCGAAGGCGTTGTCCAGCGAGAGCATCCGCTCGGCGTGGGTGACCGGGGTGAACTCCGTGGAGAAGGTGCCGCCCACCCGCTGGGTCGGCGAGTCGGGGGTGCGCAGCGCGGGGAACTCCGCCTCCAGCGCCTCCAGCTCGCGCAGCTGCTTGTCGAACTCGGCGTCGGAGATGGTCGGCGCGTCGAGGACGTAGTAGCGATACTGGTGCTCGGTGAGCTCCTGGCTCAGCGTCGCGTGCCGCTCCCGCGCCTCCGGGGTCGGCTCGGCGCCCGCCGCCGCCTCCTGCGCGGGGCTGACCTGCTGGGGAACCGCTTCCTCGGACACCCTGCCGCCTTCGGACACCGCGTCGACCTCCCGTGATCGTGCTTCCCCCGCACGGTAGCGGTCGGGTCGGACAACCGTCCCGCCACCCGCCCTGACCAGGTTCGCCGGCCCCGCCGCGCCCCGCCCGCACCCCCGCCGCGCCGACCGGCGGAGCGGCCGGGGGCGTGCGAGGATCGCCGGACGGCGGCGAGGCGCGCCCGCCGGAGGGCGAGAGGCAGGGGCGGATGCCGGAGTGGGCGCTGTGGGCGGCCGCGATCGTGCTGGCCGTCGTGGCCGGCTGGCTGTGGAGCGAGTGGCGCCACCGGACCGCCGGGCGCCCGCCCGGCCCGGGGGACAGCGGCCGGACCGGCACCCGTCCCGGTCGCGGCGGCACCCGGTCCGGCGGGGCCGGCACCCGCCCCCGGGGCGCCGAGCAGTCCCGGGGTGGGACCACCGCCCCGCCCCGGCCACGCGGGGACCGGCGGCCGGCCGGCGCGCCGCGCGCCGGCGAGATCTGGTGGGCCGACGTGCCGTACGCGGACGGCACGGGCTCGAAGGTGCGCCCCTGCCTGGTGCTGCGCGCCGACGACCGGGGCGCCGACGTCCTCAAGATCACCAGTCAGGACAAGTCGGACCGCGACGACCACGTCCGCATCCCGACCCGGGGCTGGGACGCCGACGCCGACCACGACAGCTTCCTCGACGTCAGCGAGCCCATCCGCGTCCCCGTCACCGCCTTCGAGGACCGGGCCGGCACCTGCGACCAGACCCTCTGGCGCCAGATCCGCCGCCTCCCCCACCTGACCCCCTGACCCCGCCCCGGCCCTGGCCGGGCAGGGGCCCGAGCCGGGCACGGGCCGGGGTGGGCGCTGGGTGGGGTCAGTCGTGCGGGGTGGCGAGGGTGGTGAGCTGGTCGGCGTACTCGATTCGGGTGGACCAGTCGGCGGGCCAGGCGGCCATGCCGTGGGCCGCGCCGACGAAGGCGCCGGCCAGGGCCGCGATCGAGTCGGAGTCACCGGCGGTGGTGGCGCCGCGGGCCAGCGCGCCCACCGGGTCGTCGGCGTGCCGGATGGCGCAGAGCAGCGCGGTGGCGAGCGCCTCCTCGGCGATCCACCCTTCGCCGGTCTGCCGGCACGGGTCACCGCCGTCGTCCGGTGCGGCCAGCGCGGCGTCGAGGCGCGCGAGGGCGCCCAGGCACTCGTCCCAGCCCCGGGCGATGAACTCCGCCGGCGTCGCCACCCCCGGACGCTGCCAGAGGTCGCCGAGCCAGTCGGCCCGGTAGACCGACGCCTGCGCACGGGCCCGGGCGGTCAGCAGCCCGGGCAGGTCGGCCGGCGCGGCGCCGTCGCGCAGCAGTCGGACCGCGTACGCGGTCAGCTCGCTGGCCGCCAGGCCGGTGGGGTGACCGTGGGTCAGGCCGGCCTGGAGCTGGGCCAGCCCGGCGAGCGTGTCCAGGTCGACGTCGAGGAGGCCGATCGGGGTGACCCGCATGTTCGCGCCGCAGCCCTTCGAGTCGGCCACCGTCGCCTCCTGCCAGCGGGTGCCCCGGGCCAGCTCGGCGCAGGCCCGCAGGCAGGTCATTCCGGGTGCGCGGTTGTTGTCCGGACTGGCCGCCCAAGCCAGGAAGTGCCGCCGCAGCAACGGCTCGACCGCCTCCGCGGTGAACGCGGGCGCGTCGTGCAGCGCCCACGCCACGGCGAGGGCCATCTGGGTGTCGTCGGTGACCAGCGCCGGGTCACCGGCCAGCTCGCGAGGGCCGGCCGGGCCGTACCGGCGCTCGATCTCGGCGACGGTGAGGAACTCGGTCGGCTTGCCCAGGGCGTCGCCGTAGGCCAGACCGAAGAGCGAGCCGGAGGCCCGGCGGAGCGAGGTGTCGATCACGGTGGCGATCATGCCCCGTGCCCGCAAGCCCCGCCAGGTCGGCGGGGGTCAGTCCCAGCAGAGGCAGAACGGGTGCCCGGCCGGGTCGGCGTACACCCGGAAGCCCTCCCCCTCGCCCGGCAGTAGCCGGGCGCCCAGGGCCAGCGCCGCCTTCTCGGCGGTCTCGATGTCGTCGACGGTGACGTCGAGGTGGAACTGCTGGGGCCGCTCCGGGTCGGGCCAGGCCGGCGCGCGCAGGCCGGGCGCCCGCTGGAAGGCGAGCCTCGGCAGGTGACCGGGCGGGCCGCCGAGCACCACCCAGTCGTCACCGTCGGAGTTGTCCTCGATCAGCGGCAGGCCGAGCAGCTCGGCGTAGAAGCCGGCCAGGGCCCGCGGGTCGGGGCAGTCGATCACCACGGAACGCAGCTGTCCAATCATGGCGGTCATCCTGCCCCACAGGTACGACGGAAAACCTCACTCCTCGTACAGCCGGCGGCCGGCGTCCCGGCAGGCGGTGAGGACCGCGCGGGCGTAGCCCGGGGTGGCCCCGGCGAGGCCGCAGGCCGGGGTGACCACCACCTGCTCGGCGAGCCGGCGGCGCGGGAAGCCGAGGCGGTCCCAGAGTTCGCGTACCCGGTCGGCGACCTGGGTGGACGTCAGCGCGCGACCGGCGGGCGGCGGCAGGGTCGGCGCGGCTCCGGCCAGCAGCCCGAGCCCCGCGTCGATCGCCTCGCCGAGCGGATCCAGGTCGGTGATCAGGCCGACGTCCAGCGCCACCCCGACCGCCCCGGCGGTCCGGATCAGCTCCAGTGGCACGTCCGGGGCGCAGCAGTGCACCACGGTCGGCACCCCGGCCGCCTCGATGACGGTGCCCAGCAGCGTGCGGGCGACTTCGGACTCCACGGCCCGGTGGGCGCCGAAGCCGCTCTCGGTCGGCACCCGACCGGCCAGCACCGCCGGCAGGGACGGCTCGTCGAGCTGGAGCAGCACCGACGCGCCCGGCAGCCGCCGGCGTACCGCCTCGACGTGCCCGCGCAGCCCCTCGGCGAGCGACCCGGTGAGATCCCGCACCGCGCCGGGATCGCGCAGCAGCTTGCCGCCGATCGGCAGCTCCAGCGCGGCGGCCAGGGTGAACGGGCCGCCGGCCTGCACCTTGACCGGTCCGGCGTACGCCTCGGCCTGCTCGGCGAGCTGGTCGAGGTCGCGTTCCATCAGGTCACGGGCGCGCCGCAGGTCCTTGCCGGGGCGCGGGGCGATCCGCCAGCGGGCCGCGTACAGCTCGACGGGCAGCTCGACCAGCAGGCCGCCGGTGCGGCCGATCAGGTCGGCGCCCGGACCGCGGGCGGGCAGCTCGGGCAGGTGGGGAAAGGCGGGCAGCTCACCGAGCACGATCCGCTGCGCCTCGGCGATGTCGGTGCCGGGCAGCGAGCCGATGCCGGTCGCCGCCCCGGCGGGCCAGGGCCATGCGTGATCAGTCACGCGCGAAGACTATCCGCTGCGCCGGCCCCTGCCCGACGGGACGGCGCTCCCCGCCGGATGCTCGCCCCTACCGGGCGACGGCGGCCCCTGCCGCATGCTGGCCCCGGCCGGCAAGGTCCCTGCGAACCAGCACGACGGCCGGCAGGTCCGGGGCCCGCAGCATCGCCAGCCACGCTATGAAGCTGATGACGTCAACGGATCGGCCGTCCTCAACTACTCGGCGGAGAATCTGTCGCCGCGGGTCGCATCCCCGGGTCTGATTCAGCTACGACATCAGCTTCGTAGCGTGGTGCGGGGGTATCCCGCCGGGCGGTGGGCGCGCATCGGCGTCGCCGATCGGCCCGGTGACGGGCCGCCGCCCGACCGCCAAAGCCCGGAGCGAGGTATCGCCGCCCGGAACAAGGCGCCGCGGGTCGGAGCAAGGCGCCGCAGGGCGGCACCCACCTCGATGGCCGTCCGGGGCAGCCGGCCCGGAGGCGGTCAGCCGGTGATGGTCGCCGAACCCAGCACCACGTCCCCGGCCGGGTCCGGCCGGTACGCCACGATGGCCTGGCCGGCGGCGACCCCGCGGACCGGGCGGCGCAGCTCGGCGGCGAGCCCGTCGGCGGAGACCTCGACGGTGGCGGGCACCACGTCGCCGTGCGCCCGCAACTGCACCTCGCACTCCACCGGCGCGGTGGGCCGCTCGCCACCCGTCCAGACCGGCCGGGTCGCCCGGACCTCGGAGACCTCCAGCGCCTCGGCCGGGCCGACGGTCACCGTGTTGGTCTTCGGGGTGATGGAGAGCACGTAGCGGGGGCGGCCGTCCGGGGCCGGCCGGTCCAGGTGCAGGCCGCGCCGCTGGCCGACGGTGTAGGCGTAGGCGCCGGTGTGGCTGCCGACCACGGCGCCGCTGACCGCGTCGACCACGTCGCCGGGGGCCTCGCCGAGCCGCTGGGCGAGGAAGCCGCGGGTGTCGCCGTCGGCGATGAAGCAGATGTCGTGCGAGTCGGGCTTGTCGGCCACCGCGAGGCCGCGCCGGGCGGCCTCCGCGCGGACCTCGGCCTTGGTGGAGTCGCCGAGCGGGAAGATCGACCGGTCCAGCTGCGCGCGGGTCAGCACCGCGAGGACGTACGACTGGTCCTTGGCCACGTCGACGCTGCGTCGCAGCAGGCCGTCGCGGCCGAGGCGGGCGTGGTGGCCGGTGACCACCGCGTCGAAGCCCAGGGCCACGGCCCGGTCCAGCACCGCGGCGAACTTGATCTTCTCGTTGCAGCGCAGGCAGGGATTCGGGGTACGACCGGCGGCGTACTCGGCGACGAAGTCGTCCACCACATCCTCATGGAAGCGGTCGGCCATGTCCCAGACGTAGAACGGGATGCCGATGACGTCGGCGGCCCGCCGGGCGTCCCGGGAGTCCTCCAGGGTGCAGCAGCCGCGGGCGCCGGTGCGGTAGGTCTGCGGGTTGCGGGCCAGCGCCAGGTGCACCCCGGTCACGTCGTGCCCGGCCGCCACCGCCCGCGCCGCCGCCACGGCCGAGTCCACCCCGCCCGACATCGCCGCCAGAACCCTCACCAGCCCACTCCCTTCACCCCACCGAGCGTATCCGGGTCAGCGCGGGGTGCGGAGGGCGGCGGCCCGGCGGGCCCGGTCCACCGCCGCCGGGAGGGCGGCGATGAGGGCGTCGACGTCCGCGCGGGTGCTGGTGTGGCCGAGGGTGAAGCGCAGCGAGGAGCGGGCCCGGTCGTCGTCGGCGCCCATCGCCAGCAGCACGTGCGAGGGCTGGGCCACCCCGGCGGAACAGGCCGAACCGGTCGAGCAGGCGATGCCCTGCGCGTCGAGGAGCAGCAGCAGCGCGTCGCCCTCACAGCCCGGGAAGGAGAAGTGCGCGTTGCCGGGGAGGCGGTCGACCGGGTCGCCGTTGAAGATCACCTCGGGCACCGCCCGCCGGACCCGCTCGACCAGCTCGTCGCGGAGCGCGGCCACCCGGGCGGCGTACTCCTGCTGGCCCTTCACCGCGGCCTCCACAGCCACCGCGAACGCCACGATGCCGGCGGTGTCGAGGGTGCCGGAGCGCACGTCCCGCTCCTGGCCGCCGCCGTGCAGCAGCGGGGTGGCCGCGACGTCCCGGGCCAGCAGCAGCGCACCGACCCCCGCCGGGCCGCCGAGCTTGTGCCCGGTCACGGTCAGCGCGGCCACGCCGCTCGCGGCGAAGTCCACCGGTACCTGGCCGACGGCCTGGATGGCGTCGGTGTGGAACGGCACGCCGTGCTCGGCGGCGACCGCCGCCAGGTCGGCCACCGGTTGCACGGTGCCCACCTCGTTGTTGGCCCACATCGCGGTGACCAGGGCGACCCGGTCGCCGTGCGCGGCCAGCTCGGCGCGGAGCCGGTCCGGGTCGAGCCGGCCGGCGGCGTCGACCGGCAGCCAGCCCACCTCGGCGCCCTCGTGCCCGGCCAGCCAGTCCACCGCGTCCAGCACCGCGTGGTGTTCGACCGCGCTGGAGACCACCCGGACCTGGTCGCCGCGGGCCGCGCGACGGGCCCAGAAGATGCCCTTCACCGCGAGGTTGTCGCTCTCCGTGCCGCCCCCCGTGAAGATCACCTCGGAGGGACGGGCGCCGAGCACGGCGGCCACCCGCTCGCGGGACTCCTCCACCCGCCGCCGGGCACGCCGGCCCGCCGCGTGCAGCGACGACGCGTTGCCGACCTCGCGGGCGGTGGCGACGTACGCCTCGAGTGCCTCGTCCAACATCGGGGTCGTCGCCGCGTGATCCAGGTAAGCCATCACCGTTCAGCCTAACGGCCGAGACCGGACCCGCCGGATGCCGGAGTGCCGCCGCGAATCTCCCGAGGGTTCCGGGGTACTCAGAGGTCCGGCTGACCGATCCCGAGACGAGGCGGATGTTGGCGGTCGGTACGCTGGGACGTACTCGGTGGTCGACGTCTCCGCCGAGCAGTACGACAACGAGCCCGCCCACTCCGGCGACAGTTTGCTGAGGGGCACCTTGACGGGCTGATCGGCGGGCCGGCTCAGCTCCCCGGCCCGCCGATCAGCTCCCTTCCGCTGCACGGAAGGGCCGCAACACGCGAGAGAGCCGCCGTCCGGAACCTCGGACGGCGGCTCTCTCGTGACCGTGCAGATCACTTGCGCTTGCGGATCTCCTCGGCGGCCTGCGGGACGACCTTGAACAGGTCGCCGACCACGCCGAAGTCGGCGAGCTCGAAGATCGGTGCCTCGCCGTCCTTGTTCACGGCGACGATGGTCTTCGAGGTCTGCATGCCGGCCCGGTGCTGGATCGCGCCGGAGATGCCCAGCGCGACGTAGAGCTGCGGGGAGACGGTCTTGCCGGTCTGGCCGACCTGGAACTGGTGCGGGTAGAAGCCGGAGTCGACGGCCGCGCGGGACGCGCCGACGGCGCCGCCGAGCAGGTCGGCCAGCTCCTCGACCAGCTTGAAGTTGTCGGCGTTGCCGACACCGCGACCGCCGGAGACGACGACCGACGCCTCGGTCAGCTCGGGGCGGGAGCCCTTCTGCTCGGCGACCCGGTCGACGACCTTGGCCAGCTTGTCGGCGTCGGTGACGGCGACGGTGAGCTGCTCGACGGCCGGGGTGGCCGGGGCCGGGGTCGGGTTGACCGAGTTCGGCCGGACGGTGACCAGCGGCAGGCCCTTGGTGACCTTGGACTTGACGATGGTGGAGCCGGCGAAGGCGACCTGGGTCGCGGTGCCGTCGGCGTCGAGGCCGACCACGTCGGTCAGGATGCCGTTGTCCAGCTTGACGGCCAGCCGGGCGGCGATCTCCTTGCCCTCCTGGGCGGAGGCGAGCAGCACGGCGGCCGGCTGCACCCGCTTGACCAGCTCGGCCAGCACGGTGGCCTTCGGGGCCACCAGGTAGCCGTCGATCTCCGCGCCCTCGGCGGCGTAGATCTTCTCCGCGCCGTACTCGCCCAGCTTGGCGCTCAGCGCCTCGGCGGCGCCGGAGCCGCCGAGCACGACCGCGCTGGGGGTGCCCAGCTCGCGGGCGAGGGTGAGCATCTCCAGGGTGACCTTCTTGACGCCGAATTCCTTGGTGGCTTCGACGACGACGAGAACCTCAGCCATGTCCAGACCTCTCACACGAACTTCTCGGTGGCGAGGAACTCGACCAGCTTGACGCCGCCCTCGCCCTCGTCGGTGATCTTGGCGCCGCCGGAGCGCGGCGGGCGCTTGGTGTGCTCGACCACGGCGCTGGTCGCGCCGTCGAAGCCCACCTCGGTCGGGGCGACGCCGAGGTCACCCAGGGAGAGCGTCTGCACCGGCTTCTTCTTGGCGGCCATGATACCCTTGAAGGAGGGGTAGCGCGGCTCGTTGATGGTGTCCCAGACGGAGACCACGGCCGGGGTCGAGGCGGTGACCACCTCGTAGCCCTCTTCGGTCTGCCGCTCGACGGTCAGCGTGGCGCCGTCGACGGTGAGCTTGCGCGCGCCGGTGAGGGCGGCGACGCCGAGCCGCTCGGCGATCATGTGCGGCATGACCTGGACCCGGCCGTCGGTGGACTCGGCGCCGCAGATCACCAGGTCGGCGTTGAGCTGCCCGAGCGCGGCGGCGAGCACCTTCGAGGTGGCCACGGCGCAGGACCCGTGCAGGGCGTCGTCCACGACGTGCACGGCCTTGTCCGGACCCATGGAGAGCGCCTTGCGGATCGACTCGGTCGCCCGGTCCGGACCCATGGTCAGGATGGTGACCTCGCCGCCGTGCGCCTCCTTGATCTTCAGCGCCTCTTCGATGGCGTACTCGTCCATCTCGTTGATGACGTTGTTCGCCGAGCCGCGGTCGACGGTGTTGTCGTCAGAACGCAGGTTGCGGTCCGCGCCCGAATCGGGCACCTGCTTGACGAGTACGACGATGTTCATCGCGCTTCGACGACCCTCCTGTTTGGTGTTGCGATCACTCGCCCGGTCTCGGGCGCAGCCTCCCGCGTGACTTAACGGTCGGTCAACCGCGGGCTGCTGTGCAGTTGCCCACGGCGCAATGTTACCCGCAAGTAGCATCGCCCTCCCGGGGCCTCAGAGTGACACAGCTCACCGAGGACCGCAGCGACGGGTAAACTCCCGAATCGGGAGGTGACGGAAATGTCCGAGATCAGCGGTTCGGCCGATCGACGCCGAGCGGAGGGCGCGGAGGGCACCCGGCGATCCTGCCGCCGGATGCTTCCCGACACCTACCGCTGCGCCTGCGGACGGGTCCGGGACCGCTGCGTCCGGAGCACCGTCCGCGCCCTCTGGTCCGTGGCCGCGGTCAGGCCGGCCCATCCAGCGCGGCCCTGATCCGGTCGATGACCGCCGCCTCCGCCGGCGCCACCCCCCGGTGCGCGTCGGCCACCCGGCCGGCCGCGGTCAGCACCACCGAGCGGTACGCCTCGACCTCCTCCGGCGACTTCTCCCGCAGGATCGCCACCGCCCGGGTCAGCGCGGGCAGCACCACCGCCTCGATCTCCAGCGCGGAGTCCCGGGGCAGTTGCGGCAGCGGGCCGACGCTGAGCGCCTCCTTCACCACGCCGCCGGCGTCGGCCAGCGCGCCGGACGCGGCCATGCTCTCCCGGATCATCGCGAACATCCCGGCCTCGGCATTCGACACCAGGAAGACGGCGCCGAACGCCCCCGTCTTCAGGGTGAGCCGCTCGTCCGCCGTCAACCGCTCCATGATCACGGAGTGTAGACGTACGGGGTCGTCGTGGTGACCGCTACGAGCCCGAGCCGCTCCAGGATCGGCCGGCTGTCCTCCGAGCAGTCCACCTGGAGCAGCGTCCGGCCGCGCTGCTCGGCCAGCCGCGCCCGGTGCGCCACCAGCGCCCGGTAGATGCCCTTCCGCCGCCACTCGGGCAGGGTCGAGCCGCCCCAGAGGGTGCCGAAGCCGGTGTTGGCCGGGTAGCGGATCCAGCCGGCGCTGACCACGGTCTCCCCCGCCTCTGCCACCACGATCGTGATCGACTGCGGGTCGGCCTCGATCTCCTTCGCCAGCCCGGTCACCAGGTGGCTCCGGTCGCTGTGCCAGACCGCCTCCTCCATCGCGGCGATCCGCAGGAGGTCCTCGTGGGAGGTGACCTCGCGCAGGCGTACCCCGGCGGGCAGGACCGGGACGGCGCCCGCGAGGGCCGCGACCGGCCCGACCACGACGGTCTCCTGGTCCTCGGGGACGAAACCGACGGCGCGCAGCCGGTCACCCAGGTCGGCCGGCTCGTCGTGGCCGTTGAGCTTCCACTCCACGCCCTCGCCCCGGGCCCGGAAGAACTCCACCTGCCGGGCGATCAACACGTCCAGCTCCGCGCCGGCCAGCCCGTCCAGGGTGCGGTAGGTGAGGAAGCCGCGCTGGTCCAGGCCGAGGATCCGGACCAGCGGGCCGTCCCGTTCGACGGTTACCCCGGCGGGCAACGGATCCGGGATCTCCGGACGGAGCTGGCTGTCGTAGGCGTCGCGCAGGGTCCGCGCGTCAAGATCGGTCATCCCCCCAGGCTATTCATCGGGCAAAGCGGATAATCGACGACGTGTGGGAGGTGATCAGGCGGTGGTTCGACCCGCGTGAGATGCGGTCGGTGGGCAGCCGGCCCGACTACCGCTTCTCCCTGGCCAACGAGCGGACCTTCCTGGCCTGGCTGCGCACCGGGCTGGCGCTGATCGCCGGCGGGCTGGCCGCCGCCCAGTTCCTGCCGCCGCTGCCGGTGACCCACCTGCGCGAGGTGATCGCCATCGCGCTGCTGCTGCTCGGCGGGGCGGTCGCCGTCCGGGCGGTCGACCACTGGGCGCGTACCGAACGGGCCATCCGGCTCGGCGAGGAGCTGCCGGCGTCCCGTTTCCCGGCGGTGCTGGCCCTCTGCGTCGCCCTCGGCGCCCTGCTGCTGGTGATCGCGGTGCTGGCCCGGGCGCTCGGGTGACCGGCGACCCCGGGCTGCAGCCGGAGCGGACCCGGCTGGCCTGGCGCCGCACCCTGCTGGCGTTCACCGCGGTCGCCGTGCTGATGGTCCGGCTCGCGCTCACCGGCGACCTGGCCGGCGAGCTGCTGGCCGGCATGGCGGTGGTGGGTTGGCTCGGCACTCTCGCCCTGAACTGGCGCCGGGCCACCGGCGCCGGGCCGCGCCGGGCCCAGCGCTGGTCGTTCCCGCTGACCGCGCTGGCCGCCGCCGGGTTCGCCGCGCTCGGCGTGCTGATGGTGGTACGCGGGCTGCGCTGAACGGCATCGGTGGTCCATGATGTCCGACATGGTTCGCCTCTACGGGCTTCTCTTCCTGGCCGAGGTCGTGCTCGGCATCTGCGCGCTGATCAGCTGCCTCTCCGCCGAGGAGGGCGAGATCCGCGCCCTGCCCCGCATCGCCTGGGTGCTGATCATCCTGATCTTCCCGCTGGTCGGGTCGATCGCCTGGTTCGTCGCCGGTCGGGAGTCGGGCCCCGGCCGCGCCCGGACCGCCTGGCCGATGGGCAACGGCTTCTCGGAGCGGGACCGGGGTCGCCGGCAGGTGGCGCCGGACGACGACCCGGCGTTCCTGTCGTCCCTCGGGGAGCGGTCCCGGCAGCAGGATCAGGAGCTCTTCCGCCGCTGGGAGGACGACCTGCGCCGCCGCGAGGAGGAACTGCGCCGCCGGGAGGACGGCTCGCCCCGCGAGCAGGACCGTCCCGAGGTCTAGTCGACCGGCGAACTTCCAGCTCACCTCCGGGGAGGTTCCACGGGCTCCGCACCGACCCCGATCCGTGGGTGGCCGCCGCCGTCCGGTTGCTCGGCACGGCGACCGGGGTCCGGGGCGGCCCACTCGGTGCTGGACCGTCCCCGGCTGGAGACCGCCGCGGAGGCGGTCCGGCTCACACTCGACGCTTGAGCGCCCGCACGGCGAGCGGGGCGAACACGGCGGCGAGTACGACGGCCCAGATCAGCGACTGGACGACCGGCCCGGCCACCGGGCCGCCGACCAGCAGGCCACGCAGCGCGTCGGCGAGGATGGTCACCGGGTTGACCTCGACCCAGTTCTGCAGCCAGCCCGGCATCCGGTCGGTAGGTACGAAGACGTTGCTGGTGAAGGTCAGCGGGAAGATCACCATGAAGCCGAAGATCTGCACCTTCTCCGGCTCGCTGACCAGCACGCCGACCAGCACCGAGATCCACGAGGCGGCCAGCGAGAAGGCGAGCAGCAGGACGAACGCGCCGAGCAGGCCGACCACCCCGTTGCCCAGCCGGAAGCTGAGGATCGCACCGACCCCGACCAGCAGCGACACCGACCACGCCTGCTTGACCGTGTCGGCGAGGATCCGGCCGGCCAGCGGGGACCAGCGGGCGATCGGCAGTGCGCGCAGCCGGTCGAACACCCCCTTGGTCAGATCGTTGTTGAGCCCGAACCCGGTGGTCATGGTGGCGAAGAGGGCGTTCTGCACGATGATCCCGGGCAACGCGAACTGCAGGTAGTCGCCCGGGGAGCCGGAGATCGCCGTGCCGAAGACGTACGTGAAGAGCAGCACGAACATCACCGGCTGGATGCTCAGGTCGAGCAGCTCCATCGGGTTGTGCTTGATCTGCACCAGGCTGCGCCAGGCCAGGGTGAGGGTGTGCCGCAGCCCGGCGGCGAGGCCCGGCCGGCGGGCCGGGGCCAGCGGGGCCGCGGTGAGGGTGGCGGCGGTCATGCGGGAATCCTTTCCAGTTCAACGTCGGAGCGGCCGTCCTGCTCGGCCCGGTGGCCGGTCAGGGAGAGGAAGACCTCGTCCAGGCTGGAGCCGCGCAGGGCCAGCTCGGCGATCGTGATCTCGGCCTGGTCGAGCCGGCGCACCACGGCGGGCAACACGCCGGGGTCGTTCACCGGCACGGTGACGGTGGTCTGGGCGACCTCGGGGGTCCCCCCGGCGACCTCCGCGGCGATGGACACCACGGTCGGCAGGTCGCCGGCGTCCGCCGGCCGGACCGTCAGGATCTGCCCGCCAGTCTTGGCCTTCAGCTCCTCCGGGGTGCCCTGGGCGATGACCCGGCCGTGGTCGACCACGGCGATCTCGCTCGCCAGCAGGTCGGCCTCCTCGAGGTACTGGGTGGTCAGCAGCACGGTCACCCCGTCGGCGACCAGGCCCCGGACGATGTCCCACAGCTCGTTGCGGCTGCGCGGGTCGAGCCCGGTGGTCGGCTCGTCGAGGAAGAGCACCTGCGGCCGGCCCACCAGGCTGGCGGCCAGGTCCAGGCGGCGGCGCATGCCGCCCGAGTACGTCTTGGCCGCCCGGTCGGCGGCGTCGCTGAGCTGGAAGTCGGCGAGCAGTTGCCGGGCGCGGACCCGGGCGTCGGCCCGGCGCATCCCGAGCAGCCGGCCGATCAGCAGCAGGTTCTCGGTGCCGGTCAGCGTCTCGTCGACCGAGGCGTACTGGCCGGTCAGGCCGATCAGCTGGCGGACCCGGTGGGCATCGCGGCGGACGTCGTACCCGCCCACCGTGGCGTGCCCCTCGTCGGCGGCGAGCAGGGTGGCGAGCACCCGTACCGCGGTGGTCTTGCCCGCCCCGTTCGGCCCGAGCAGACCGAAGACCGTCCCGGTGGGGACGGCGAGGTCGACTCCGGCGAGGGCGGTGGTCGCGCCGAAGCGGCGGACCAGACCCTCCGCCTGGATCGCGTATGTCATCGGAACTCCCGTCGTATCGCTGGCCACCCCACGATGAGCGACGGCGCTGACGTTACGTCGACACCCGCTGACATTCCGCTGATTTTGCTGCGAACAGAAAAACGACCGCCGCCGCCGGTCACCCGGCGACGGCGGTGGCAGGGTCGGGGTCAGGCCAGGTTCGACGAGCGGGGGTACGCGTCCGCCGGGTCGGTCAGCACGTTGACCAGGTACGGCACGCCGGAGTCGAACGCGCGGGTCAGGGCCGGGGCGAGGTCGGCGGCCTTCTCCACCGTCTCGCCCGCGCCGCCGAGCGCCTCGACCACCTTGTCGTAGCGCAGCCCGGGCTGGAGGTCGGCGGCGACGTCGTAGCCGTACATGGCCCGCATCGGGTGCTTCTCCAGGCCCCAGATGCCGTTGTTGCCGACCACGATGACCACCGGGAGCTGCTGGCGGGCCAGGGACTCGACGTCCATCAGCGAGAAGCCGGCCGCGCCGTCGCCCATCAGCACGCAGATCTGCCGGTCGGGGTGGCTGACCCGGGCGCCCATCGCGTAGCCCATGCCGGTGCCGAGGCAGCCGTACGGGCCGGGGTCGAGCCAGGTGCCGGGCTGCGCCGGCTCCAGGTAGCGGCCGGCGTACGAGACGAAGTCGCCGCCGTCGCCGATGGTGATGGCGTCGGGGGCGAGGGCCTTGCGCAGCTCGCCGTAGATCCGGGCGGGCCGGATCGGGTCGGTCTCGGCGGCCATCTCCTCGGCGTCGCGGACCTTGGCGGCGTCCTCGGCGACCCGGAGCTGGGCGATCCAGTCGGCGTGGTCGGCCCGGTCGCCGGGGTGCTCAGCGAACGCGGTGAGGATGAGCCGCAGGTCGCCGGCGGGGGCGGCGGCGGGTTGCACGTGCCCGGCGCGCTGGCTGGGCGCGTCGACGACGTGTACGACCTTGGCGTCGCCGAAGTCGCCGAAGCCGAGCCGGAAGTCCAGCGGAGTGCCGATCACCACGACCACGTCCGCACCCTTGAGCGCGACCCGGCGGGCCTTGGCGAAGGCGAGCGGATGGGTGGGCGGCAGCGCGCCGCGCCCCATGCCGTTGGTGAAGACCGGCACTGCGAGCGCCTCGGCGGCGGCGCGCAGGGCGTCGACCGCGTCGCCGGCGTACACGTCGGAGCCGGCGATGATCACCGGTCGGCCGGCGGCGGCGATCAGGCCGCCGGCCTTCGCCACCTCGTCCGGGTCGGCCTCGATCGGGGCGATCGGCGGCACCGCCGGCAGTTCCGCGTCGCCGACCGAGAAGACCGCCTCCAGGGGGAAGTCGAGGAAGGCCGGGCCGCGGTGCGGGGTGAGCGCCGCGGTGAGGGCGGCGGTGACCGCGCGCGGGATGTCGTCGGCGCTGAACACCGTCTCGGCGTGCTTGGTGACCGGGGCGACCAGCGGCAGGTGGTCCATCTCCTGGAGGCTGCCCGAGCCCCAGCGGAACTGCGGGGCCCGGCCCCCCAGCACCAGCACCGGGGAGGCGTTGAAGAACGCGCTGGTCAGGCCGGAGACGCCGTTGGTGACGCCGGGGCCGGCGGTGAGCACGGCCAGGCCGGGCCGGCGCTGGAGCTTGGCCACCGCCTCGGCGGCGAAGACCGCCGACTGCTCGTGCCGGACGTCGTAGATGGGGAAGCCGGTCTTGTGCGCGGCGTCGTAGAGCGGGAAGACGTGCCCGCCGGAGAGGGTGAACATCTCCCGTACGCCGTGCGCGCGCAGCGCCGCCAGCGCCAACTCTCCGCCGTGACCCTCGACCCGTTCCGTCATCGCCGCTTCCCTTCGTCACATGACCGGTGTCACAGGCTACTGGCCGGTAGGCGGAATGTGAACCGCTCTCGGGTCGGCGGCTCTCCGCCGCCGACCCGGACCGGCTCAGCGGCCGGTGAAGCCCGGCTTGCGCTTCTCGACGAACGCGGCCATGCCCTCGCGCCGGTCGTCGGTGGCGAAGAGCGCCGCGAAGAGCTGGCTCTCCCAGGCCAGGCCGGAGTTGAGGTCCATGTCGAGGCCGCCGTCGACGGCCTGCTTGGCCGCCCGCAGGGCCTGCACCGGGCCGGCAAGGTACGGCTTCACCAGCGCGACGGCGGTGTCGTACACCTCGGCGGCCGGGGCCACCCGGTCGGCCAGGCCGATCCGCAGCGCCTCCTCCGCGTCGACCATCCGGCCGGACATGATCAGGTCCTTGGCGCGGGCCGGGCCGACCAGCCGGGCCAGCCGCTGGGTGCCCCCCGCGCCCGGGATGATGCCGAGCTTGATCTCCGGCTGGCCGAGCTTGGCGTCCTCGGCCACCACCCGCCAGTCGCAGGCCAGGGCCAGCTCGCAGCCGCCACCGAGGGCGTACCCGGTGATCGCGGCGACCACCGGCTTGGGGATCCGGGCGATCGCGCCCAGCGCGCTGGACAGGTCGGCGGCCCGCTCCGCCATGTCCACGTAGGACATGTCGGCCATCTCCTTGATGTCCGCGCCGGCGGCGAAGACCTTCTCCCCGCCGTACACGATGACCGCGCGGACCTCCGCGTCGGCGGTGGCGGCGGCCGCGGCGGCGCGCAACTCCTCCTGCACCTGGGTGTTCAGCGCGTTCATCGGCGGCCGCTCCAGCCGGATGGTGCCGATGCCGTCCTTGGTCTCCAGCCGAACGAACTCGCCCACGCTGCCCTCACTTCCTCGTCGAAGTCGCGTGCCAACCTTACGACCCGGGTCGTTGGGGTAAGTAGTCTGGTGTCCGCCCCGCCACCGGGAGTCAGGCCATGATCACGTACTACGACGACAGGTCGGTGCAGGTCACCTCCACCGCCATCCGGGTGGACGGCCGGACCTTCCCGCTCGCGGAGCTCAGCATGGTGTGGCACCGGCGGGGCAGCCGCTCCTGGCGGGTGCTCGCCGGCCGGGGCGCGATCGGCGCCGCGCTGGCCGGGCCGCTGGTCGCCGCCCTGCTCGGCGTCGGGCTGGCGGTCGTGCTGCACCGCTCGCCGACCGTCACGCTCGCCATCGTCGGGGCGTCGGTGCTGGTCGGGCTCGGGGTCGGGCCGCTCGCCGACTTCCTCTTCGAACACCTGGACCGCTCGTACGCCCGGGGCGCCCGGCAATGGGAGATGTGGGCCCGCTGGCGCGGCCACCCGGTGCGACTGCTGCGCACCGGCGACGCGCTGCGCTTCGGCCAGATCTACCGGGCCGTGCAGCGGGCGATGGAGTCTGCGCCGACCCCCGTCCGTCAGAAGGCGATCGGCTCGTCCGGCAGCAGCCCGAGGCCGCCCAGCAGGCCGTAGGTGTCCTGCTCGCCCCAGAACTGGACGATCCGCTGGTCGAGCACGGTCAGGCCGGGCGAGGAGACGGCGCCCTCGACGTAGTGCCGGCCCTGCACCGCCGTGCCGGAGCCGTAGATCTGCACGTCCTCGGCGACCAGCTCGGCCGGCTCGGCGAGGTCCTTGGTGACGAAGGTCCGCAGGTACCGCCGGACCACCTCGACGTTGCGCTCCCGCTCGTCGTCCCCCATGCGCCCCGACCGTACGCCGGCCACGCCGCCACGCCGCCCCACCGGCAGCAACGGCTGCGCACCGCGCACTCTCCGCTGGACGCTACGAAGCTGATGACGTCCGTGAATCGCCCGTGGGGGCGGCCCCGCGAGCACCACCAGGGGGCCGTGATTCATCCACGACATCAGCTTCGTAGCGTCCAGGCAGGACATCTGGTGGCCGACCGGCCGAGGGCGGCGGACCCTGCGGGCCGACGCCATCCGTGGTTGTCGGCGGATGGTTAGGCTTAGTGATGACCCTCTATTACCGGGACGACGCGGTACAGGTCACCTCCGAATCCATCCACGCCGGCGGGCACGTCATCGCGCTCGCCGACGTGGCGTACGTCTGGCACGCCCGGGGCGCGACCACCCTGGCGGTCCGCGGCCGCGTCCTGGGACGCGGGGTCCTGGTCGTGCTCCTGTCCCTGCCGCCGCTGGTCGCGCTGGTCTGCGTGGTCTCGCTGGCCTGGGCCGCGCAGGACCGCGGCAACTGGAAGCTCGCGCTGGTCATCCTGGCTGCCTTCGTGGTCGGCGGCCTGGTCCTCACCCCTTTCCTGGAGCTGCCGCTCGGCTGGCTGGACCGCTCCTACGAACGCGGCAACCGGGTGCACGAGCTGTGGGTGCAGCACCACGGGCGGGAGGTGATGCTGCTCCGCACGCCGGACGCGCTACGGTTCGGGCAGATCTACCGGGCCGTGCAGCGCGCCGTCGAACAGCAGGGCGACCGTCGATGACGACCCGGCGCTCCTGGCGCCGCCGACGCACACTGGGGAACATGGCGATTCCCCTCCCCCGGCCCGGCGCGGTCGTCGGCCTCACCCGCTCCGCCCTGGACCAGGCCCTCGGCTCGGCCGCCTCGCTCGCCGCCGTACCGGCCCGCGCCTTCGCGGTCCTCGACGAGGTCGAGGCGCTGCTGCGCCGGATCAACGGGGTGGTGGACCGGATCGAGGGCACCCTGGACCACACCGACCGGGTGCTCACCGACGCGGAGACGGCGGTCCGCGAGGTCGCGGTGATCAGCGCCGCCGCCACCGGCGCGATCGAGACCGCCACCGAGGTCGCCGCGGCGGCCGCCGTGGTGGTCGGCGACGCCGAGCGGGTGGCCCGGGCCGCCGGCACGCTGGTCGCCGAGGCGGACGCCGTGGCCGGGCGGGCCGCCGGCACGGTGGTCGCCGCCGAGGAGGCCGCCGGCACCGCCGCCGACCTGCTGGCCGCGTACGAGCCGGCGCTGCGCCGGGCCGCGCCGATGGCGACCCGGTTCGTCGAACAGCTCAGCCACGAGGAGGTGACCGCGGCGATCCGGCTCATCGACGAGCTGCCGAAGCTCAAGGAGCACCTGACCGCGGACGTCCTGCCGATCCTGGCCACCCTGGACCGGGTCGGCCCGGACCTGCACGACCTGCTCGACGTCACCCGCGACCTCAAGCTGGCCGTCGCCGGCATCCCCGGCCTGGGCATGCTGCGCCGCCGGGGTGAGCGGCTCGCCGACGAACCGGCCGCCTGACCGCCTCGCGGATCGGGGCGGCGGGGCGGGTCAGACGGGCGGGACGTACAGCTCGTCGATCTCGACCCGGCGGGGCAACGCCACCGAGGCGCCGAGCCGCCGTACGCAGGCCGCCCCGGCCGCCGCCGCCCAGTGCACCGCGTCGACCAGTTCACGCCCCTCGCCCCAGGCGACGGCCAGGGCGGCGGTGAACGCGTCACCAGCGGCGGTGAAGTCCACCGCCTCGACCTTGACCGGCGGGACGTGCACCGACCGGCCGTCCCGGTCGACGTACCAGGCGCCCTCGGCGCCGAGGGTGAGCACCGCCCGCGGCACCAGGTCGAGCAGCGCCGCCGGCTCGTCCCGGCCCCGGCCGGTGAGCGCCCGCGCCTCGGTCTCGTTGACCACCAGCAGGTCCACCGCGGCAAGCAGCTCCGCCGGCACCGGCCGCGCCGGCGCCGCGTTGAGGATCACCCGGGTGCCGGCCGCCCGGGCCGCGACCGCCGCCTCGGTCACCGTCTCGACCGGCACCTCAAGCTGGGCGACCAGCACGTCCGCCTCGCGTACGGCGTGCAGCTCGCCGTCGGTCAGCCCGACGAAGGCCCCGTTGGCGCCGGGCGTCACCAGGATCGCGTTCTCCCCCTCGGCGCCCACCATGACCAGCGCCACGCCGGAGGCCCCGTACACCAACCGGAGCTGGCCGGTGTCCACCCCGGCGGCGGTGATCCGGGCCTTGAGGGTGACCCCGAAGGCGTCCGAGCCGATCGCGCCGAGGAAGACGCAGGACGCGCCGGCGCGGACGGCGGCGATCGCCTGGTTGGCGCCCTTGCCCCCGGGAAGCATGACGAAGTCGGTGCCGAGCAGGGTCTCCCCCGGCCGGGGCAGCGCGGGCGCGGTGCCGATCAGATCCATGTTGGCGCTGCCCACCACGGCCACCCGGGTCTGCTGCACGGTGGTTCCTTCCTCAGGCGGCGCGGGCGGTCCAGCGGTCGGCGGAACGCTCGACGACCAGGGGCAGGCCGAAGGTCTTCGAGAGGTTGTCGGCGGTGAGGGTGTCGGCGAGCAGACCCTGCGCCACCACGCCGCCCTCGCGCAGCAGCAACGCGTGGGTGAAGCCCGGCGGGATCTCCTCCACGTGGTGGGTAACCAGCACCAGCGCCGGGGCGTCCGGGTCGTACGCCAGCTCGGCCAGCCGGGCCACCAGGTCCTCGCGACCGCCCAGGTCGAGCCCGGCGGCCGGCTCGTCGAGGAGCAGCAGCTCGGGGTCGGTCATCAGCGCGCGGGCGATCTGCACCCGCTTGCGCTCCCCCTCCGACAGCGTGCCGTACGCGCGATCGGCCAGGTGCCCGATGCCGAGCTGCCCGAGCAGGGCCCGGGCGCGGGCCTCGTCGGTGCGGTCGTAGCTCTCCCGCCAGCGGCCCACCACCGACCAGGCGGCGGTGACCACGACGTCGCTGACCCGCTCCTCGGCGGGGACCCGCTCGGCCAGCGCGGCGGTGGAGAGGCCGATCCGCATCCGCAGCTCGTTGACGTCGGTCCGGCCGATCCGCTCGCCGAGCACGTACGCGGCGCCGGTGGTCGGGTGCAGCCGCCCGGCGGCGAGGCTGAGGAGGGTCGTCTTCCCGGCTCCGTTCGGCCCGAGCACCACCCAGCGCTCGTCCAGCTCGACCCGCCAGTCGACGTCGTGCAGCAACGCGCTGCCGGACCGCCTGACGCCGACCCCGTCGAGGCTGACCACCAGATCCGTGTCCACGGTCGAGGGGGCGGCGGGGGCGCCGGCGGCGCCGGGGATCAGGTCACCAGTCACCGGTCCATCCAATCACGCACCGCGCGAGCTGCCCCCCACGGGCGGCGCCGCCGCCATAAGGTGAGGCGCCGTGTCGTTGGTCACCTACCCGGAGGAAGGTCCATGCCCTGTCAGGAGCCGCACGGATGAGCGCGGTCATCGAGATCGACGGTCTCCGTAAGACCTTCCACACGCTCCGCCACGGGCATCGGGTCGCCGTCGACGGTTTCGACCTGTTGGTCGAGGCCGGCCAGGTGCACGGCTTCCTCGGGCCCAACGGTTCGGGCAAGACCACCACCCTGCGCGCCCTGCTGGGTCTGGTGCGGGCGGACAGCGGCCGGATGAGCGTGCTCGGGGCGTCCGCGCCGGAGCGGCTGCCCGAGGTCGCCGGCCGCGTCGGCGCGATCGTGGAGAGCCCGCAGTTCTTCGGCAACTTCACCGCCCACCGGACGCTACGGCTGCTCGCCGTGGCCGGGGGCGTGCCGACCGGCCGGGTGGACGAGGTGCTGGAGCAGGTCGGCCTGCGCGATCGGGGCGACGAGCGGGTCAAGGGCTACTCGCTGGGCATGAAGCAGCGGCTGGCGGTGGCGTCGGCGTTGCTGAAGAACCCGGAGCTGTTGATCCTCGACGAGCCGGCGAACGGGCTGGACCCGGCGGGGATCCGGGAGATGCGGGACCTGATGCGGTCGCTCTCGGCGGCGGGCGTGACGGTGCTGCTCTCCAGCCACATCCTGGCCGAGATCCAGCTGATCTGCGACCACGTGACGATCATCAGCCGGGGGCGCCGGGTGGCGGCCGGGCCGGTGGAGGAGGTGCTCGCCGGTTTCGACCAGCACGAGTGGCAGGTCCGGGTGGCCGAGCCGGAGCGCGCGGCGGAGCTGCTGCGGGCGCTCGGGCTGGCGGTCACCGACCACCCCGACCACCTGCTGGTCGCCGGGGTGGACGAGCCGGAGCTGATCAGTCGCACGCTGGGCGAGCAGGGTCTCTGGGTACGCGAGCTGGTCCCGCTCCGGCCGGACCTGGAGAGCGTCTTCCTCGAGTTGACCGGGACCACGCCGCACCCGGCGGTGCCCCGCCAGCTGGACGGCTCGGTCCCGCCGGACGCCGAGCCGGACGACATGCTGATCGACCTCGACGCACGCGAGAACCGGGAGGTGGGGGCGTGAAGCTGGTCCGTGCCGAGTTGGAGCGGCTGTCCGCGCGCCGCTTCGTGCAGTTGATGGTGGTGCTGCTGTTGATCGCGTTCGCGGTCACCGCCGCGACCACGCTCGCCGGGTCGCACCGGCCGACCCCGGACGAGATGAGCCGGGCCCAGGCGCAGGCCGCCGAGCAGCGCAGCAGCATGGAGGCGGCGCACGACCGGTGCCTGCGGATCAAGGCGGGAACGCTCGCGCCGGAGGAGAGCGACTACGTCCCCGGGGACTGCAGCGAGATCGATCCGGTCCGGATGGAGCATGTGCCGGTGGCGGGGGACTTCCTCAGCGGCGTCTTCACCTTCGCCGACCAGGCCCGCCCGCTGCTCTACTTCCTCGTCGCGTTCCTGATGCTCTTCGGCTTCCTGGTCGGGGCGTCGTACATCGGGGCGGACCTGAACTCCGGCGGGGTGGTGAACCTGCTGCTCTGGCGGCCCCGCCGGGGGACGGTGCTCGGCGCGAAGCTGGGCACCCTGCTCGGCGCGCTGCTGGTGCTCTCGGCGGTGGCGTCGGCGGCGTACCTGGCCGTGTTCTGGCTGATCGCGCAGACCGCCGGCCTGCCGGGGCGGCTGGACGGCGAGTTCTGGCGATCGTTGGGGGCGACGTACGGGCGGGGTCTGGTGCTGGTGCTGCTGACCGCCGCGCTGGGCTTCGCGATCGCCACGCTGGGCCGGCACACGTCGGCGGCGCTGGGCGTCGTGGCCGCGTACCTGGTGGTGTGGGAGCTGGGCGCCCGGCTGGTGCTGCAGATCGTCGGGGCGGCCCGCCCGGACCAGTGGATGCTCTCCAGCTATGTGGGCGCCTGGCTTGCCGGGGAGGCCCGGTTCTGGGACAGCCACGCCTGCCAGGGCGACACTTCCGGCTTCTGCGACGGCTTCTACGTCATGAGCTGGCGGCCGGGGCTGACGGTGCTGCTCGGTCTGACGGCGGCGCTGGTGGTGGCCGCGTTCGCCGCGTTCCGCCGGCGCGACCTGATCTGACCGCCGCGAACGGCCCCCGCTCCCGTCCGGGCGGCGGGGGCCGTTCCGCGCCCGGCAACTCCTTGCAGAGATCAAACCACTCGTGAAGAATTCCTTCACATGGCGGCGCCACCGACGACGGCACCGGCCGGGCGCCCCGGCGGCCGGTCAGCCGACCGTCGAGCCGAACACCTCGTCGCGGACCGCGTCCAGCGCGGTGCGCAGCGCCCCCCGCAGGATCGGCTCCTCGGTGAGCCCGGTGGGCACCACCCGGGGTCGGACCAGGGTGATCGCGGCGACCTCGTGCTGCACCCGCTCGGCCAGCGCCGTTCCGCCGGCCTGGCCCACCTCACCGGCCAGCACCACCAGCGGCGGGTCGAGCACCACGCAGGTGCTGGCCACCCCGAGGGCCAGCCGGCGGGCCAACTCGTCGAGGACCGGGTCACCGGCCGCGCCGGCGTCGATCGCGGCGCGTACCGCGTCGGCCGCGGTGTCGGCGGCGAAGCCGTGCTCGGCGGCCACCGCACGAACCGCGTCGGCGCCGGCGAGCTGCTGGAACGCCGGCTTGGCCCGCTTCGAGACGTCCCGCGGGATCGGGGCCCCGGGGACCGGCAGGTAGCCGATCTCGCCGGCCGCGCCGCTGCTGCCGTGGTGCAGCCGGCCGCCGAGCACGATCGCCAGGCCGACGCCCGCCCCCACCCAGACCAGCACGAAGTCCGACACCCCCTGCGCGGCGCCGGACTGCGCCTCGGCGACGGCGGCGAGGTTGACGTCGTTCTCGAAGACCACCGGGGTGTGCAGGTCCTCGCGGAGCGCGGCGAGCAGGCCGCTGTGCCAGCGCGGCAGGTTGAACGCGAAGGTGATGTCCCCGGTGCCCGGGTCGACCAGGCCGGGGGTGCCGAGCACGATCCGCCGTACGCTGGACAGCTCCGCGCCCGCGCTGCTCGCCGCCTGCACCACCGCGTTGTGCACCACGCCCACCGGGTCGTCGGTGTCCTTCGTGGACTGCTCCACCCGGCCGATCACGGCGCCGGTGATGTCGGCGCAGGCCGCCACCACCCGGTCCGCGTCGACGTCCACCCCGACCACGTGGGCGCTGCCCGGCCGGACCGCGTAGAGCTGGGCGTTCGGGCCCCGCCCGCCGGCCTGCTCGCCGACCCGGGTGACCAGGCCCCGCTCCTCCAGCCGCTCCACGAGCTGGGAGGCGGTGACCTTGGAGAGCCCGGTCAGCTCGCCGATCCGGGCTCGGGTGAGGGGGCCGCGTTCGAGGAGCAACTCCAGCGCCGCGCGGTCGTTGAGCGCCCGCAACAGGCGGGGGGTGCCGGGCAACCGGGTCGCACTCATGCCACGTCCTTTATTTTCAGTAAACTTTGCTAACCGATAAAGACCTGCAGACGGGTGCCCGCTAGCGTATCGGCCACCCGGATCCGGAGTCTTCGGACGACCCGGCAGCGACGCCGTCCGGGACGGCCGCTCCGGTGCGACACTCGTGCCGTCCGGCACCGAAAGGGGTAACACGTGGGGTTGGATCCAGGACTTCGCCGGCTCGCGCTGGGCACCCTGCTCGCCGCGTATTCGGGGCCGGTCCCGCCCGACTGGGCGGTGGACCTGCTGGCCGAGGGACTCGCCGGGCACACCCTGTTCGGCACCAACATCCACGACCCGGCCCAGGTCGCGGCGAGCACCGCCGCGCTGCGGGCCGGCCGGCCGGACGTCATCGTCGCGATCGACGAGGAGGGCGGCGACGTCACCCGGCTGGCCCACGCCACCGGCAGCCCGTACCCGGGCAACGCGGCGCTCGGCGCGGTCGACGACGTGGTGCTGACCCGCCAGGTCTACTCGGCGATCGGCGCGGAGCTGGCCGCCCTCGGCATCACCGTCGACCTGGCCCCCACCGTCGACGTCAACACCGCGGACGACAACCCGGTCATCGGCACCCGCTCGTTCGGCGCCGACCCGGCCCGGGTGGCCGCCCACTCGGCCGCCGCGGTGTACGGCCTCCAGGCGGCCGGGGTGGCCGCCTGCGCGAAGCACTTCCCCGGCCACGGCGCCACCGTCGCCGACTCCCACCACGAGCTGCCGACCGTCGACGTGCCGCCGGCCCTGCTGCGCCAACGGGACCTGCCGCCGTTCGCGGCCGTCGTCGACGCCGGCGTCCGCGCGGTGATGACCGCGCACATCCGGGTGCCGGCGCTGACCGGTGACGGCCCGGCCACCTTCAGCCGGGCGGTCCTGGTCGACCTGCTGCGCGGGGAGTACGGCTTCACCGGCACCGTGATCACCGACGCGCTGGAGATGAAGGGCGCCGCCCTGGCCGCGGGCGGGGTCGGCCCGGCCGCCGTACGCGCCCTCGCCGCCGGGGCCGACCTGCTCTGCATCGGCGCGAAGGTCGACGCCGAACTGGTCGAACAGGTGGCGGCGGAGATCGTCGCGGCGCTCGCTGACGGCCGGCTGGACCGGGGCCGGGTCGAGGAGGCCGCCGGGCGCGCCGCCGACCTGGCCACCTGGACCGGCGCCCCCGGCACGCCGACGCCCGGCGTCGACGGGCTCGGGTACGCCGCCGCGCTCCGGGCGGTACACGTCGAGGGCGACGTCGCCGAGCTGACCAAGCCGCTCGTGGTGCAGCTGCACGCCGACTCCACCATCGCCGAGGGCCGGGTGCCGTGGGGGCTGGGCCCGCACCTCGCCGACGCCGAGGAGATCCGCGCGGTGGCCGGCGAGACCGATCCGGAGGCGCTCCGCCGGCTCGCCGGGGACCGGCCGATCGTGCTGGTCGGCCGGCATCTGCACCGGATTCCAGGCGGCCCCGAGCTGGTCGACGCGCTGGCCGGCATTCACCCGGTCACGGTGGTCGAGATGGGCTGGCCGAGCCGCTGGCGGCCGACGGGCGCCCGGGCGTTCGTCACCACCTACGGCGCCAGCCACGCCAACGGCCGGGCGGCGGCGCAGGTGCTGGGTCTGGCCGGCTGACCGGTCTGACCCGGTCCGATCCCGGGTACACCCCGGGAATGACCACCACCGAGCCCTGGCTGCGCGCGCTGGCCGACCTGCTCTCCCGGTCGCACCGGCTACCGCCCGACCAGCTCACCACCGCGGTGGACGCGGCGCTGGACGGACTCGGCGTCACGGTGACGACCTACCTGGCCGACGCCGAGCAGGAGTCGCTACGCCCGTTGCCCGAGCCGGACCGGCCGGCGCCGCCGCCGCTGCCGATCGACACCAGCCTGCCCGGCCGCGCGTACACCGAGGTGCGGGTGCGCGCCGGGCAGGACGGCCGGCTCTGGGTGCCGATGGTGGACGGCACCGACCGGCTCGGGCTGCTGGAGATCCTCCTCCCGCCCGCTCTCGACCAGGCGGACGAGGCCGTACGCGACGGCGCCCGGCTGATCGCCGGCCTGATCGGCCACCTGGTGACCAGCAAGGCAGCGTACGCGGACGTCCTGCACCGGGCCCGCCGCAGCGGGTCGATGGCCGTCTCCGCCGAGTTGCTCTGGCAACTGCTGCCACCGCTCACCTTCGCCACCGACGCGGTGGTGGTCAGCGCCATCCTCGAGCCCTGCTACGAGGTGGGCGGGGACGCCTTCGACTATTCGCTGAACGGTCCACGGGTCGCGCTGGTGATCATGGACGGGGTGGGGCACGGGCTGCCCGCGGTGCTCACCACCTCGGTCGCGCTGTCCGCGCTGCGGGCGGCCCGGCGGGCCGGCGGAAACCTGCCCGACCAGGCGACGGCGGTCGACGCGGCGGTCCGCGCGCAGTGGAGCGACGGGCGCTTCGTGACCGGGGTGCTCGCCGAACTCGACACCGCCACCGGCGCTCTCCGGTACGTCAACGCCGGGCATCCGGCCCCGGTGGTGCTGCGTGGGGGCCGGGCGGTACGGGCGCTGACCGGTGGCCGCCGAGCTCCGCTCGGGGTGTCGGCGGGTCCGACGACGGTGGCGCAGGTGCGGCTGGAGCCGGGCGACCGGTTGCTGCTGCACACCGACGGGGTGACCGAGGCCCGGGACGGGGCCGGGGAGATGTTCGGGCTGCCCCGCCTGGCGGACCTGGCCGAACGGCACATCCGCTCCGGCCTGCCCGCCCCCGAGACGCTGCGCCGGTTGAACCGGGCGGTCGGCGAGCACCGGGGCGCCCGGTCCCAGGACGACGAGACGATCATGCTGGTGGAGTGGTCGGGCGAGGCCGCGGCCCGGTCCGAGCCGTGACACCTTCCGAGGTCAGCTCAGGCCCCGCCAGCCCGGCTCGACCGTGGACCGGCCGTCGCCGTCGGTGAAGCCGAGCAGGACGTCCACCGCGGTGATTCGCAGGACCCGGGCCACCACGGGCCGTGGGTTGGTAACCCGGAGGGTGGCACCCCGGCCGACCGCCTCGGCGGCACCGCGCAGCAGGGCGGCGACCCCGGTCGAGTCCAGGAAGGGAACCTCGGCGAGGTCGACGACGACCTCCACCACGCCGGGTCGATCGAGGACAGCGTCCAGAACCTGGTCCAGCCGCCCGGCGCTGGCCATGTCGATCTCGCCGGCCACGGCCAGGACGACGCGTCCGGAATCCGTGTGCCGCGTGCCGACCTGCATGACCCCACCCCTGCGCAGAATCCGACCCCGCCGGCCGCCGAGGGCGACCATACCGGGCCGGGCCCGACCGCACCACGGACGGAGCGGCGACCCAGCTCTTGAACACGTTCAAGAAAGGCCCTACAGTGATCCGCGACAGAGATTTGAACGTGTTCAAGAAGGGCGACGAGATGGACGTCAAGGTCTGGATGTACCTGATCTACCTGGCGGTCAGCATCGGCCTGACCGTGTGGGTGGCCCGCGCGCTCTCCCGCAACGGGCTGGTGTTCCTGGAGGAGGTCTTCGCCGACCGGCGGCTCGCCGACGCGGTCAACAGCCTCCTCGTGGTCGGCTTCTACCTGCTCAACCTCGGCTACGTCACGGTGGCCATGAAGCACGCCGACCCGGTCTCCACCACCAGCCAGGCGCTGGAGGAACTCTCCATGAAGGTCGGCTGGGTGCTGCTGGTCCTCGGCCTGCTGCACTTCTTCAACGTCTTCGCGCTCGGCCGGTACCGCCGCAACCGGCTGCGGCAGCTCGCCCCGCACCCGCCGATCGCGCCGGTCGGTCACCTGCCGATGCAGCCCGGCGCCCGACCGGCCGGCCCCGGGATGCCCGGGCCCGCGACCGGTGGCCCCCCGCCGACCGGCCCGGCGCCGGCCGGGCGATGAGCGTCCCGCCGGACGGCGGCGGGACGGGCGTGACCCCTGCGGACCCCACCGGGCACGGGGCCGGTAGGGTCCGCGGGTTCACCGTCCTCTTCGACGCGCACTGCCCGCTGTGCCGGGCGGCCCGGCGGTGGCTGGCGTCCCGGCCGCAGCTCGTACCGCTGGAGTTCGTGCCGGCCGGCTCGGCCGAGGCCCGGCGGCGCTTCCCCGGCCTCGACCACGACGCGACCCTGCGGGACCTGACCGTCGTCGCCGACACCGGCGAGGTGTACGCCGGGGACGGCGCGTGGTTCGCCTGCCTCTGGGCGCTGGCCGATCACCGGTTCACCGCCGAACGGCTGGCCCGCCCGCAGTTGCTGCCGCTGGCCCGGCGAGTGGTGGCGACCGCTTCCTCGGTACGCGAGCTGGTCCGGGAACCATGGCCGGACCCGGGATACGGTGGCGACGATGACCGAGCAGACTGCCCCGACGACCGGTGCGGGTGGCCCGACCACCGGCGAACCGGCGACCAGCCGGGGTGAGCAGACCCGGCAGCTCATCCTGGACACGGCGATGCGGCTGTTCCGGGAGCGCGGCTACGCCCGGACCACGATGCGCGCGATCGCCCAGGAGGCGGGCGTGGCGGTGGGCAACGCCTACTACTACTTCGGCTCCAAGGACCACCTGATCCAGGAGTTCTACGCGGACACCCAGATCGAGCACCGGGCGGCGGCCGCGCCGGTGCTCACCCGGGAACGCGAGTTCGCCGCGCGGCTGGCCGGGGTGCTGCACGCCGGCATCGACGTGCTCACCCCGTACCACTCGTTCGCCGCGAGCTTCTTCAAGACGGCGGCCGAGCCCACCTCACCGATGAGCCCGTTCTCCGCCGAGTCCTCGGCGCCCCGCGAGGCGTCCATCGCGCTGTTCCGGGAGGTGCTGGAGGGGTCCACCGCCCGGGTCGACGCGGAGCTGCGACCGGCGCTGCCCGAGCTGCTCTGGCTCGCGTACATGGGGGTGGTCCTCTACTGGGTACACGACCGGTCCCCCGAGCAGATCCGTACCCGGAAGCTGATCGACGGGGCAGTGCCGCTGGTCGACCGGCTGGTCGGGCTCTCCCGGCTGCGGGTGCTGCGCCCGGTGACCCGCCAGGTGCTCGACCTGATCCGCACTCTGCGTCACTGACGGCGAGGATCAGCCGCTCAGAGAATACGCAGGTCAAGTCCGCTACCGGACAGCGGGATAGTGGCTCAGTTCGGCCCGGGCAGGCGGAGGGCGATCAGCTCGGGAAGACCCCGTACGACGTCCAGCCCCGGTCCGGGAAACCGGCCGCCTCGGCCACCCGGGCGGACGCGGCGTTGCCGAAATCGTGCAGATAGGTCGGAACGGCACCCTCGTCGAGCACCCGCCGGGCCGCCTGGGCGACGAGCCGCCGGGCCAGCCCCCGACCCCGGACGTCCGATACCGTGCCGACGGCCAGCTCGTGCCCGTAGGCGTCGTGCCGCTTGATCCCCGCGCCGGCCAGGTACCGCCCCTCGGCGTCCCGCACCACCAGCACCTCCCGGTCGAACAACCGCAGCCAGGGCGGCAGCCCCGGACCGGTCGGCGCGGACCACTCGCCCACGTCGGGCAGCGGTGCCGGGGCGAGGCTCCACCGGAAGGCGCCCCCGTGGGTGGGCCAGTCCGGCAGCCCGACCGCTCCGGGCAGGGCGGGCAGCAGTCCCGGCAGCGAGCGGTCCCGGGCCAGGGCCCGGACCGCTTCGGCCCGGTCCGGCGGCACGGAGAGGATGGCGCAGTCGGGCGCGGCGACCGCGATGGCGGGCCGCAGCCGGCCGTCCCAGGCCGGCCGCGCGCGGCGGTACGAGCGGACCACGTGCAGCCCCCGACCGGCCGGCCACTGCCCCAGCCAGGTCGCCAGGTGCAGGAACAACCGCCGGTCGAGCATCGGGGCTACCTCCTCACCCGCCGGACCGTCCGCCACGCCACACCGACGATCACGGTACGCCGGGCGGACCGCCCGGGCGTCCGGATCCCCGGCCGCCCCGGGACGCTGGCCGGGCACCCGGCCTGCCGTCGCGCACACCAGCGGTCACCGGTGCCGGCCGTCCCCGCCGGCGGCAGAGCAGTCCGATCGGTGCGGAGACCAGCGGCCGGTCAGGGGTCGCGGGCTACCGGCGGACCAGTTCGACGAACCAGCGGCGGTCGAGCGGCAGCACGGCGGCCACCCCGAAGCCGGCGGCGGACGCCAGCGGCTGGGCCAGCTCCACCCCCACCCGGGCCCAGCGGAACGCCGGCCCCCGCTCGTCGTCGCCGGCCCGCCCGCCCGAGGTGACGTACGCGCGCCCCCGCCACAGGCCCGCGCCCGGCGGCGCCAGCTCGACCAGCGCCGTGCCGCCGGGACGCAGCAGGCCGGCGCAGCGGCGCAGCAGGCGTACCGGGTCCCCACCGATGCCGATGTTGCCGTCGACCAGCAGGGCGTGCGCCCAGCGTCCCTCGCCGGGCAGCGGCGCGAGGACGTCGCGGCGCAGGGCCGCCGCGCCCCGGCCCCGGGCCAGCCGGACGGCGACCGCCGACACGTCCACGCCGAGGGCGACCAGTCCGCGCTCGGCCAGCGCGGCGGTCAGCCGGCCGGGCCCGCAGCCCAGGTCGATGGTCGGCCCGGTACACCGCCGCACCAGCTCGGTCAGGGCCGGCTCGGGTGGCCCGTGCCACCGGCGCACCGGCAGCGGCACCCGCACCCGGTCACCGAGCACCAACCAGTGCCCGCCCTCGCCGGGGCGGTCGACCGGGTCGGCCAGCGCGGCCTCGAAGCCCCCGGCGAGCAGCGCCGGCCCGGTCACCGGGCGGCCTCACTCACGCGGGCCGCGACCGGCGCCGGCCGGCCGGCGATGTCCCGCGGCGTCCCGGCGAGGCGGCCAGCCTCGATCTCCCGTACCGCCGCCGCGAAGCGACCGGCCGGCGCGGCGGCGGCCACGGCGACGGCCGTCGGCCACTCGTCCACGTCGGCGAGCTCCGGCAGGGCGTCTACGCGCAGGCCCCGGCCGGCCAGCGCCGCCCGGGTCGACCGGCCGGTCACCGGGGTCGACATCGGCACCGCCCGCAGCACCGCCGCCCTGGCCGGATCGCGCAGCCCCAGCGCCCACCAGCCGCCGTCCGCGGCCGGGCCGAGCACCGCGTCGGTACCGGCCAGCCGCGCCACGGCCGCGCCGAGCAGGTCCGCGTCGACCTGCGGGGTGTCCATGCCGAGCTGCAGCACCGGCCGGTCGGGGAACGCCCGGCCCACGTCGGCGTGCGCGGCGGCCAGCCGGTCGCCGAGGTCCCGGCCGCGCTGGGGCAGCAGGGTCCAGCCGGCCAGCGCGGCCCGGATCTCCGCACCGCGTACCGCCCGGTCGAGCGGGCCGGCGTACGCCAGCACCGGCGTCACGCCGGGCACCGCCCCGACCGCGTCCAGGGTGTCCAGCAGCGCGGCGGCGGCGACCGCCGCGGCCCGCTCGGCGTCGAGCGGTGGGCAGAGCCGGGTCTTCACCCGGCCCGGCACCGGCGCCTTCGCCATCACCAGCAGCACCGTCACGATTGGCGTCCTTCGTTCGCGGGCCTCCGCTCCGCTGCACTCCGCGCGCTCACCGCAGCCGCCCTTCGTTCGCGACCGCGGGGCTCCGGCTCGCGCTCACCGGGGCGACCCCGCTGCGCAGCACCGCCGTCATGTCGCGTACCGCGCGGGCGGTGCCGCGCACCGAACCGGAGACCTTCGACCGGGTGCCGGCCGCCCGCGGCGCGTACGGCACGTCCAGCTCGACGATCCGCCACCCGGCGGCCGCCGCCCGGAGCAGCAGCTCCAGCGGGTAGCCGAAGGCGCGGTCCGCGACGCCGAGGTCCAACAGCGCCGCCCGGCGGGCCACCCGGATCGGGCTCAGGTCGTGCACCGGTACGCCCCGGCGGCGCAGCCCGGCCGCGAGGAGCGCGTTGCCGGCGCGGGCGTGCCACGGCCAGGCGGCGCGGGTGACCGGCCGGCGGCGCCCGGCGACCAGGTCGGCCCGCCCCGCCAGCACCGGCCCGGCCAGCCTGGGCAACTCCCCCGGGTCGAACGAGCCGTCCGCGTCCAGCACGCAGACCAGCTCGGTGCGGGCGGCGAGCAGTCCGGTGTGGACGGCGGCGCCGTAGCCGCGCCGGGGTTCGTGCACCACCCGGGCGCCGTGCGCGGCGGCCACCTCGGGCGAGCCGTCGGTGGAGCCGTTGTCCACCACGACGGCGCGGTAGCCGGGCGGCAGTCCGGCGAGCACACCGGGCAGGGCTGCCGCCTCGTCCAGGCACGGCAGCACCACGTCGACCTCTGTCTCCATGCCCGGGACGCTAGGCCGACCCGGCCCCGCTCCGGGACCGCGTCGGGGTTACGGAACCCTTACGCCGCAGCGGTTCCTTACGAGTCGCTGACGTCCCCGTCCGGGCGCTTCCGACCGCCGGGCAGGCGGCCGTAGCCTCGGCGGTCACCATGACCCGCCACCTGACCGCCGGCCGCCGCCGGGACCTGACCGTGCTCGCCGTCGAGGCGGCGCTGCTGGCCGCGGCGGTGGCGGTCGGCGCCGTGCTCAACCACCACGACGCCGGGCTGCACGCCGACGCCGCGCCGCTCTACGCCACCTGGCGACCGCACTTCGGCTGGGGCACCCTGCCGGCCGTCCTGCTCGCCGGCGGCGTGGTGGCACGCGGCCCGCACCTCGCCCGTCGACTGCCCTGGCCGTGGCTGCTGGCCGCCGGCTGGCTCGCCACGGTCGCCTGGACGCTGTCGCTGGCCCTGGTGGACGGCTGGCGAGCCGGGCTGACCGAGCGGCTCACCGTGCAGGCGGAGTACCTGCACGAGGTGCCCCGGGTGCGGGACTTGCCCACCATGCTGGCCGGCTTCACCGAGCGGATCCTCGACTTCCGGCCCGACTCCTGGTCCACCCACACCGCTGGGCACCCACCGGGCGCGCTGCTGGTCTTCGTCGGGCTGGACCGGATCGGTCTCGGCGGCGGCACGGCGGCGGCGTTGGCCTGCATCCTGGTCGGGGCGACGGTCACCGTCTCGGTGCCGCTGACACTGCGGGCGCTCGGCGACGAACCGGCCGCCCGCGCGGTGCTGCCGTTCCTGGTGCTGCTGCCCGGCGCGGTCTGGGTGGGCGCCTCCGCCGACGGGATCTTCGCCGCCGTGGTGGCCGCCGGGCTCGCCCTGCTGGCCCGCCCGGGGCGCTGGGCGCCCGGGGTGGGCGGGCTGCTGCTCGGCGTCGCCCTGCACCTGTCGTACGGGCTGGTGCTGGCCGGGCTGCTTGCGTTGACCGTGCTGGCGCTGCGGTCCGCCGAGCGGATCCGCGCGCTGTGCACCGCCGGGCTGGGCGTGGCCGCGGTGACCGCCGTGTTCGTCGGCTACGGCTTCTGGTGGCTCGACGGGTACCACCTGGTCGTGCGGCGCTACTACCAGGGCTGGGCGGCGGACCGCCCGTACGCCTACTGGGTCTGGGCGAACCTGGCCGCGCTGCTGCTCAGCACGGGCCCGGCGGCGGGCCCCGCCCTGGCCCGCAGCCTCCGCCCGGCGCTGGCCGCGGCCCGCGCCCGGATCGCCCCGCTCACCCACGGATCCACCCGGACCACCGCCCCGGCCGACGCCGACGCCCCGATCGACGCCGCCGCCCCGACCGACGTCCGTACCGGGCCCGCAGTCTGGCTGTCGCTGGCCGCCGCGCTGACCGTGGCCGCCGCCGACGGGTCCGGGCTCTCCAAGGCCGAGGTGGAACGGATCTGGCTGCCCTTCGCGGTCTGGCTGCTGGTCGCCGTCGCCCGGCTCCCGGCCGGCGACCGGCGCTGGTGGCTGGCCGGGCAGGGGGTCACCGCGCTGGCGGTCAACCACCTGCTCTGGACCGTGTCCTGACCGGCCGCGGAAGCTTCGGGCGGACCGGCGGACCGTAAGAACCTCGCAATGGATCGGCTGATCCACCCGCCGATACGCTGGGCGCACCAGGGGGAGGTACGCCGGTGGCGCAGCGGGTGCTGGTGGTCGACGACGATCGGACGGTCAGCGACGTGGTCTGCCGGTACCTGGAGCACGCCGGCTACCAGGTCGACCACGTCGGCGACGGGGCCGCCGCGCTGGCCGCCGTGGCGCGGCAACCACCGCACCTGGTCGTGCTCGACCTGATGCTGCCGGTGCTGGACGGGCTGGAGGTCTGCCGCCGGCTGCGGGAGCGGCCGGACGGCGTACCCATCGTGATGCTGACCGCGCGTGGCGACGAGGCCGACCGGATCCTCGGCCTCCAGCTGGGCGCGGACGACTACCTGAGCAAGCCGTTCTCCCCTCGCGAGCTGGTGCTGCGGGTGCGCTCGGTGCTGCGCCGGGCCGGCGGGGAACCGGTCACGCCGCCGGAGGTGCTGACCGACGACGGCCTGGAGGTGCAGACGGGCCCCCGGGTGGCCCGCCTGCACGGCCGGGAGCTGACTCTCACCCTGCGCGAGTTCGACCTGCTGGCCCACCTGATGCGGCATCCGGCGCGGGCGTTCCGCCGGGCGGAGCTGCTGGACCGGGTCTGGGGCTGGAGCTTCGGCGACCAGTCCACCGTCACCGTCCACGTCCGCCGGCTGCGGGAGAAGATCGAGGCCGACCCGGCGAACCCCCGGCGGATCGTCACCGTCTGGGGCGTCGGCTACCGGTACGAGCCGGCCGATGCGTGACCTGGCGCTGATCTTCGGGGCGGCGCTGGCCGCGGCGCTCTGCGTCGGGCTGCTCGGTGCGGTCGCCCTGCGGCTGCTGCGCGGCCGCTCGATCCTGGTGCACGTCGTCGTGCTGCTGGTCATGACCGTGTCCGCGGTGGTGGCCGGGGTGGCGGTGGTGGCCGAGGCGATGTTCCTCTCCCCGCACGACCTGGAGGTGGTGCTGATCACCGTCTCCGCCGCCGCCGCGGTGAGTCTCGCGGTCGGCTGGCTCTTCGGCCGGCGGCTGGCCGCGGCGGCGGTCTGGGCGGACCAGGCGCGGGAGCGGGAGCGGCGGATCGAGAAGGGCCGCCGGGACCTGGTCGCCTGGGTCTCGCACGACCTGCGTACGCCGCTGGCCGGGCTGCGCGCGATGGCCGAGGCGCTGGAGGACCGGGTGGTCCGCGACCCGGACACGGTCGACGAGTACCACCGTCGGATCCGGGTGGAGACCGACCGGATGACCCGGCTGGTCGACGACCTGTTCGAGCTGTCCCGGATCAACGCGGGCGCGCTGCGGCTGTCGCTGTCCGCGGTGCCGCTGGGCGATGTGGTCTCCGACGCCCTCGCGAGCACCGCCCCGCTTGCCGCGGCCCGGCGGATCCGGCTGGTCGCCGCCGAGTCGGGCTGGCCGACGGTGACCGCCAGCGAGCCGGAGCTGGCCCGGGCGGTCGGCAACCTGCTACTGAACGCGGTCCGCTACACGCCGGAGGACGGCACGGTCCGGGTGGACGCCGGCCGGGACGCGGACACCGCCTGGCTGGCGGTGGCGGACACCTGCGGCGGCATCCCCGAGGCGGACCTGCCCCGCCTCTTCGACGTGGCGTTCCGGGGGGAGCCGGCGCGGACCCCGCGCCCGGGCAACGGCGGCGGGGAGGGATCGGGCGGGCTGGGGCTGGCGATCGTGCGCGGGCTGATTGAGGCGCACGGGGGGCGGGTAGACGTCCAGAACATCGCCGATGGCTGCCGGTTCGTGGTCCGGTTGCCGGCCGCGGGAACCTGACGCATCGATCGAGCGTCATATCTATTTCCATACATGTACAACTTTCTCTGGGACGGTAATGGTCATGCCGAATCAGCCGAATGACCGGTACCAGCAGGACACCGAGCGGAGCTGGCGGGTGGCCGAGGCCGCCGGGCGGTTCCCGGCGCAGCCGCCGTACCGGGAGGTTCGGAGGGACGCCACACTCTCCTGGGCCGAGCTGAACGCACTGCCGCCCGCCGCCACCCGGCGCGGCCTCAGCGCCCGCTGACGCACCAGATCGCCATGACTTTTGGTGCCTCCAGGCCACCGACCGCGCCTTTCGCACACTTGTCGGGTAGCGTCTCCTGGTCCGAAAACTCGGCCTACGACAGGAGAAGCTCCGCGCATGGGCAAGAAGACGATCCACGTCTCCGACTTCAGCGGCACGGTTCTGCAGGCGGACGACGAGGTGGTCCGCGTCGTCGTGCTGGAGCACCCTGACCTGGTCGCCGGCCCCGTGCAACTGGATGCCACCCCGGTCGAGGTGGAGAGCATCGACGACGCCGCGCTGGACGTGGCGGTGGTGGAGATCCACGACCGGCACGGCGGCGGTGAGCCACGCCGGGTGGTGCTGACCGCCAGCGAGTTCGACGCGATGGCCACCGACGTGCCGATGGCCCGGCTGCTGCGCACGGCCGAGCGGGTGAGGCCGCCGAAGGCCCGCAAGAGCGCGGAGAAGGTCGACTACGGCACCATCGAGCACGCCGGCAAGCCGCACCGCGGCCGGGTCACCGAGGAGGAGGCCCGGCTGGTGCGGGAGCGGCTGGACGAGGTGAACAAGCGCCTCGCCGACGCGGGCATCCGCCAGGTCGACCCGGCCCACCCGGAGCACGCCGCCCGCTACGGCTTCCCCACCGCCGACTGATCCCGCGGCCGTCCGCCAGGGTGCACCCTCGGCGCACCCGGGCGGGCGGAACGTCAGGACTGGCGCCGCCGCGCGATCTCGGCGAGGGCGCCGGTGACGGCCGCCTCCATGTCCGACTTGTTCAGGCCGAGTCCGGTGAGGACGCCGTCACCCGCCTCCTCCTCCAGCAGGGCGAGCAGGATGTGCTCGGTGCCGACGTAGTTGTGGCCGAGTCGCAGCGCCTCCCGGAAGGTCAGCTCCAGCACCTTCTTGGCCCGCGCGTCGTACGGGATCAGGTCGGGGACCTGGTCGGCCGGCGCCGGGAAGGTCGCGGTGACGACCTCCCGCAGTCGCTCCAGCGGTACGCCCCGCGCCACGATCAGCCGGGCGGCGAGCCCGTCCGGCTCGGCGAGCAGCCCGAGGGCGACGTGCTCAGGGCGGATCTCCGGGCTGCCGGCGGCCCGCGCCTCGTTCTGGGAGGTGACCACCACGTTGCGCGCCCGGTCGGTGAAGCGGCCGAAGCCGGCGTTCGGGTCGAGGGCGGCGGCGGTCTCGGCCTTGGCGGCGGAACGCTTCTGGGCGGCCTGCTTGGTGACGCCCATGCTGCGCCCGATCTCGGTCCAGGAGGCGCCGGAGCGGCGGGCCTGGTCGACGAAGTGGCCGATGAGGTGGTCGGCGACGTCGCCGAGGTGGTCGGCGACCAGCACCGCGTCGCTGAGCTGGTCCAGCGCGTCGGTGTGCACCTTCTTGATGGCCTCGATCAGCTCGTCGAGGCGTACCGGGTTGCTGATCTGCACGGGATCCGTCATGCGTCAACCATAGGTTGACGCACCGGGTTCGTCAACCGTTGGTTGACGCTGGGATTCGTGACCGGGCACCAGGCTTTCCCGGTACGCGACGGGCGGGAGGACGCTGGCGGACCGAAGACCCGCTCGACGCCCTGCCCCCGCCGCCCTGAATCCCGGCTCGGTCAGGGCTCCGACCAGGCGGTCTGGACGATCCGGGCGCCGTCACGCCGACGGACCAGGGTCCCCCGGCCGGGCGGCATCGGCTGCGGCCGCAACCCGCCCAGGATCGCCCCCTCCTCCCGGTTGCCGGACATCAGCAGGCCCGGCGAGTCCAGCTCGCGCAGGTGTTGCAGGACCGGCTCGTAGAGTGCCCGGGCGGCGCCGCCGACCCGGCGGGCGATGATCAGGTGCAGGCCGATGTCCCGGGCCAGCGGCAGCAGGTCGTTGAGCATGCTCACCGGGTTGCTGCCGCCGCTGGCGACCAGGTCGTAGTCGTCCACCAGGAGGTACAGGTCGGGCCCGTGCCACCAGCTCCGGTCGCGCAGCTGCTGCGGGGTGACGTCCGGGCCGGGCAGCCGTCTCGTCATCGCCTCGCGGATCGAGCCGAGCCCCTCGGCGAGGACCTGGCGGGAGGGGGCGTAGTCCAGCAGGTGGTCGCCCTCGACCGCGCCGAGCAGGCCGCGCCGGTAGTCGGCGATGACCAGCCGGGCCTGGGCGGGCGTACGGCGGGCCACGATCTGCCGGGCGATGAGCCGGATCAGGTTGGTCTTGCCGCACTCGGCGTCGCCGAAGACGACGAGGTGCGGTTCTCGGTCCAGGTCGAGGTGGACCGGGGCGAGCGACGACTCGTCCAGCCCGATCGGCAGCCCGGTACCGGACGGGTCGCTCAGCTCGTTGAGCTCGACCACCGACAGCCGGCGCGGCAGCAACCGCACCGGCGGGGCCGGCTGCCCCGGCCACGCCCCCGCGACCCGGTCCGCCAGCTCGGCCGTCGCCTCGGCCAGGTCCTCCCCGCCGCGCCGGCCGTCGATCCGGGGCAGGGCGCTCAGGAAGTGCAGCCGGCCCGGGGCCAGCCCGCGCCCCGGCGACCGGGGCACGTTCGCCGCCGCCCGCCGGTCGATCTCGGACTCGCTCGGGTCGCCGAGCCGCAGCTCCAACCGGCTGCCGAGCAGGTCCCGCAGGGTCGGCCGGACCTCCAGCCACCGGGCCGCGGTGAGCACCACGTGGACCCCGAAGCCCAGGCCCCGCCGGGCGATGCCGGTGACGACCTCCTCCAGCTCCTCGTACTCCTGCCGCAACGAGTTCCAACCGTCCACCACGAGGAACACGTCGCCGAACGGGTCGTCGGGGAACTCCCCCGCCGCCCGGCGGGCCCGGTACGCCGCCATGGATTCCACGCCGCCCGCGGCGAAGCGGGCCTCCCGGGAGTCGAGGACCGCGCTCACGTCCGCGACCGTACGCCGCACCGCCTCGGCGTCCCGGCGGTTGGCGACGCCGGAGACGTGCGGCAACCGCTCCAGGGACCGCAGCGCGCCGCCACCGAGGTCGAGGCAGAAGAACTGCACCTCCCGCGGCGTGTGCGTCAGCGCCAGGGAGGCCACGAGCGAGCGCAGCACGATGCTCTTGCCGGACAGCGGCGCGCCCACCACGCCGACGTTGCCACCGCCCCCGACCAGTTCCAGGCGCAGCGGTTCGCGGCGCTGCTCCTTGGGCCGGTCGACCAGGCCGACGGTCGCGGTCAGCGAGCCCCGTTCCCCGACGACCCAGAGGCCCCGGACCGGGTCCCGCGTCAGCGGCGGGAGAAGTTCGTCCAGGGTGGGCGGTTCGGCCAGCGGCGGCAGCCAGACCTGGTGGGCCCGGGTGCCCCGGCCGCGCAGCCCTGCCACGACGATGTCGAGCGGACTGCATCCCACCACGTCCGGCGGTACGCCGGCGCCGTCCGCCACCGGCGGCCCGGAGACGTACGCGGCGTGGAAGCGGGTCATCGTGGTGCCCGCCTTCAGGTAGCCGTGGCCGGGCGCGTTCGGCAACTCGTACGCGTCCGGCACGCCGAGCACGGCCCGGCTCTCCATCGCGGAGAAGGTCCGCAGGCCGATCCGGTACGACAGGTGGCTCTCCAGGCCCCGCAGCCGCCCCTCCTCGAGCCGCTGGCTGGCGAGCAGCAGGTGCACCCCGAGGGACCGGCCGACCCGGGCCATCTGGACGAAGACGTCGATGAAATCGGGTCGCGCCGTGAGCAGCTCGGAGAACTCGTCACAGATCACCAGCGTCGTGGGCAGCGCAGGCAGCTCGGCCCCGGCCGCCCGGCTCCGCTCGTAATCCCAGCGGCTGGCGTGGTTGCCGGCGGCGCGGAGCACCTCCTGCCGGCGCAGGAGCTCACTGGTGAGCGCGTCCGCCAGCCGGTCGATCAGCGCCAGGTCGTCGGCGAGGTTGGTGATCAGCGCGCTCACGTGCGGCAGCTCGGCCAGCGGACCGAACGTCGCGCCGCCCTTGAAGTCGATCAGCACCAGGTTGAGTTCGTCCGGGGCATGGGCCGCCGCGAGGGCCAGCACGATCGTCCGCAGCAGTTCGCTCTTGCCGGATCCGGTCGCCCCCACCAGCAGGCCGTGCGGGCCCATCCCGTCCTGCGCCGACTCCTTCAGGTCGAGCAGCAGCGGACGCCCCCAGCCGTCCAGACCCACGGGCACCCGCAGGTAGTCCGGCCCGAGCGGGGTACGCCGTCCCTCGAAGTGCCACAGCGCCGCCCGGTCCGGCACACCGAGCACGAGCAGCGTCTCGTCCGGCTGCTCCTCGGCCGGCACCGGCCCGGTGGCAGGCGTGGTGCCCGCCGAGTCCGTCCCCCAGGCCTCGGCGATCACCGACACCATCACCGCGCCGCTGTCCGGCGCAGCGGCTTCGACCTCTGCCTCGCCGTCGGCGTCGCCGGCGGACAGGTCCGGCAGCGCGATGCGGAAGGTACGCCGTCCGTGGATGGCCCAGCCGGGCAGGTTGAGCGGCAGGCGGGCCGCCTGGTCCGGGTTGATCAACGATTCGTGCGGCTGCGACAAACGGGTCTCGATTCGGGCCTGCGGCAACTCCCGCAGCTCCTCCGGGATGACCCGCCAGCTGCGCTCCGCGATGACCACGTGGACCCCGTACCCGAGGCCCTTGTTGGCCAGGTCGACCACCCGCGGGGTGAAGTCGGGCAGCAGGTTGGCGAAGTCCTGCCAGCGGTCGACGACCAGGAAGACGTCCGGGCACGGCCCGGCGTCGAGGTCGGCCCGGCGGGCCCGCAGGCTCGCCGGCGACTCCAGCTCGTGGTGGCGGAAGAGCTGCTTGCGGTCGAGGACGTCCTGCTCCAGCCGGTCCAGGAGCTTGCTGACCTCACCCACCTCGTCGTCGCCGCGCACCTCCCGCACGTGCGGCAGCCGCCGCATCGGCCCGAGCCAGTTCCCGCCGGACTCCAGGCAGTTGAACGCCACCTCGTCGGCCGAGTGGGTGAGCGCCAGCCCGCCGATGATGGTGCGCAGCAGCGTGGTCTTGCCGGTGCCGGCGCGGCCCACGACCAGCAGGTGCCCGTCGGAGGAGGCCAGGTCCAACCAGACCGGCTCCCCGGCGGGCTGGTCGATCCGCTGCGCCTGGCCGACCGGCACCTTGAGCAGGCCGCGCCGCCGCCAGTCCGTGGCGCAGAGCTTCACCTCGCCGGCCGGCTCCAGCGGCCCGAGCAGATCGCCGAGGCGCGGATCCCGCTGGTTCCGGCGCCGCCGCTGCCGGTGCTGCCCGTCCCGGGACAGCGCGATGTGGATCTCGTCGCTCGCGCTGCCGAACTGGCACGGCGTCTGCGCGGACCGCTTCGGCAGCTCCAGGTGCACGTACCGCCAGAGGTCGTCCGGGGTGATCCGGCCCTGGCCGGTGATGTCCGCGGCGCCGGTGCTCAACCCCTGGATGATCGTCTCGGTGAAGGCCGACCGCAGCCGGGGCTCCGTGTCGGAGGCCGGACGCCCGTCGTCGGCCCGCTCCACCGAGTTGGTCGCGGTGATGACGTACCGGCCGTACCCGGTCTTCAGCTCGCCGTCGATGGCCAGGTCGTCGGTGGTCTTCAGGCCGTGCCCCTCGAACGCCCCGCTGTAGCAGCAGTCGAGCAGGATCACCGAGCTGGCCGCGTCCGACTCGTCGAGCAGTTCCCGGACGAAGGAGGCGGAGATCGCGGTCGACGAGAGGTGGTCCACCTCGGTGTTCGCGACCGCCAGGTGCAACCGCCCCCGCTTGCTGGTGCGGACGCCGTGGCCGGAGAAGTAGAGCAGGACGAGGTCCTCCGGGCCGGCCGCCCGGAGCATCGACTCGATCGCCCGCTCGATGGAGCTCTTCGACTCGTTCTCCAGCAGCACGGTCTGGTCGAAGGCGCCGACGTCCGCGTCGGCCAGCAGGCTGAGCAGGTCCCGCGCCTCCTCCCGGGGCGCGTAGAGGTCCGCCAGCGAGTCGTCGATGTACCGGTCGTTGGCGATCAGCAGCGCCCGTCGCTGTCCCACACTCAGCTCCCGGTGGGGGCGCCCCCGCCGGTCCCGCGGGCCGCGGGCAGCGCCGCGCCCGCCGCGGGATCGGTCGTCGCGGGTACGCCCAGCAGCCGGGCCAGCTGGTCGACGAGCTGCGGGTCCACCCGGGTCGACCCGGTGACGACCAGCTCGTTGTCGCCGCTGCGGAGCCGGATCGAGCGCGCCCGGACCCGGTCCGCGTACGCGACCGCGATCCGGGCGAGCGCCTGCATCGTGGTGGCGGAGAAGAGCCCGCCGACGGCCAGCATCCCCAGCTCCCAGGCCTGCGGCGACTTGCCGTGCGAGGTGGCCGGCGACTGCGCGTACCCGATCTGCAAGCCCCGGACCGTGCGCAGGTCGTCGGCGAGCCCGGTGGCGAGCGCCTCGACCCGGTCGGCGGGCAGCGGCACGGACGGCTCGATCAGCAGGGAGAGTTCGGGCACAACACACCTCCGGCGGCAGACTGTCTACATTCAACACCACCGACACGAGTGCCCCGGTCCCGTACGGGACCGGGGCGCTTCGCGGTGAGGTGCTACGCGACGAACCGGGTCCGGCGTCGGCGGGCCGCCAGGTAGCCGACCCCGCCGAGCAACAGCAGGGCCACACCGGCACCCGCCACGGCGACGTTGTCCGAGCCGGTCACCGGCAGGCCCCCGCCGTCGCCGCCGCCCGCACCGGGAGCGGCCGGGCTCGCGCTGGGCGCGGTACCCGTCGGGGTCACGCCCGCCGTCGGGGTCGCGCTGGCCGTCGGGCTCGCGCTCGTCGTCGGGCTGGCGGTGGCCGTGGGGCTCGCGGTCGGCGGCGTGACCAGGCTGGCGTACACGAAGTTGATCGGAATCGGCTTGCTCGGCAGCGGCAGATCCCGAGGTGCCAGCGTCAGCGTGGGGCCGCCGCCGCGCACCGGGTCCGTGCCGTTCTCGTTCTCTGCGAGCTTCTGCACACCACCGAGCTCGTCGGCCCACGCCTTGCTGACCCAGCGGAAGACGACGGTGGTGACCTTGTCCGCCCGCGCGTTGGTCCTGGTCACGATGAGGTCCTCGGCCGGCGCCAGGGTCGCCTGGGCCGCAAGCACGTCGTCGAACTCGCACCAGGCGATGTCGAGGTTGCTGTCCACGACGTACCAGCAGTTGTCGTACTTCGTCAGCAGGTCGAGGTCGTCGAACGCCCGCACCTGCACGACGACGCCATTGACCGGCGCGTCGCCCAAGTTCGTCACGCCGAGCGAGGCCGGCACGACCTCGCCGGGCTTGACCGGGTACTTGACGTTCCGGCCGGTGGCCGGGTCCTGCTCGGTGACGGCGGCGAGCGTGGCGGTGTCCGGGCCGGCCAGGGCCGGCGCCGGCAGAGCGGTGACACCGGTGGCGAGGACGGCGGCGCCGAGGGCGAGCCGGGCGGAGAGGCGTGCGGTCATGTGAACCCCCGTTGGTCGGATGACCGCACGACGATATCGGCGGGAGCCGTCCCCTGTTGTTCCCGATCAATGGGGTCAAGCGGCACGAGAGCCGGCAAATCAACCACTGCGGTGATCCACGTCACTCACCGTCCATGTAAGAGCCGGTGCGCAAACACAACGAGTCAGCGGCTTAGCTGTGGCGGCGTCGTAGCTCTTGCGGACGGTTGAGCCCTCGATCTCGTGAGGTTGGCCATATGTCTCACTCCGGCGCGTTGACCTCAAGTTTGGTTTAGCTATCAGGATCTGCCGGTGACCACGACACTGCCGCGCACATCGGCTGAGGGCGCGGCCGATCGGCCCCCAGGTAACAGCGGCACATCCGTATCCACGAGCGCTGCTGCGTGGTACGACTGCTGAAGAGACCGACAAAAGCGGCAGAAGCGGGCGAACCGATGACCACGAGCGGGGCAGTAGGACTGCTGCGGAGACCCGAGGAGCCGCGTGCGGGGTTCTTGGAGCTGTTCTTCGATCTGGTGTTCGTCTTCGCGCTCGCAAAGCTCTCGCACGGGCTGGTGGAGGATCTGACCTGGCGCGAGGCCTTTCAGACGCTGGTGTTGCTGCTCGCCCTATGGCAGGTCTGGTCCCGTACGGCGGGGCTAGCCGATCGGTTGGACCCGCAGCAACCGCTGATACAGGTGCTGGTCATCGCGACCATGTTCGGCGCCCTGGTGATGGCCGCCGCGGCGCCTGGGGCGTTCCGCGAGCGAGGACTGCTCTTCGCGGGCGTGTTCGTCGCCATGGAGATCGGTCGCAACGTCGTCGTCGTGCTCATTCTGTCGGTTCACGAGGCGCAGCGCCTGTTTCTACGACTACTCTTCTGGTCCGGTGTGTCCGCGGTGCCGTGGATCGCGGGCGCTGTCGTTCAGGGCACGGCGCGGACCGTGCTGTGGACCCTGGCGGTGGCCATGGAATACGTGGCAAACGCGCTCGGCTTCCCCACACCACGGCTGGGCCGCGCGCCTGCGGGGGAGTTCGCGGTCTCCGGCGCGCATGTGGCCGAGCGCTTCCAGCAGCTCTTCATCATCGCGCTCGGCGAGCTGATCCTGGTCACCGGGCTGACCTTCAGCGGCAGCGGGTTCGGGGCCGACAGCAGCGCCGCGACGGCGCTAGCCTTCGCCACCACCGCGCTGCTGTGGCGGATCTACATCCACCGCGCCGGGCAACTGCTGGCGGAAGCCATCGTAGCGGCCTCCGACCCAGTCCGCGTTGCCAGGTCGGCGGCATCCGCCCACCTGGTGATGGTCGCCGGCATCCTCGCCATCGCCGTCGGCGACGAGCTTGTCATCGAGCACCCGTTCGAGCACACCTACCCAGCCCTGATCGCCGTCATCCTCGGCGGACCCGCGCTGTTCCTGGCCGGACGCGCCCTCTTCGAATACGGAGTGTTCAACCGGGTGTCCCGCAACCGACTAATCGGGATCGGAGTGCTCACCGCCATCTCACCGACAATGATCTTCCTACCGCCGCTGGTGGCCGCCGCCGCCGCTGCCCTCGTCCTGGCCGGGATCGCCGTATCCGACGCAGCCCGCGCCCGAGGACGCCCACCCGAGCCGCCGTCACCACCCGGTTAGCCAGATGTGTCACCCACGTCCCGAGACTGCTCTGTCACGGACGTCCTGAGACTCGACAAGCTGTCCGGTCTAGGGACCTGCGTGACAGATCGGTATCAGGACCTGAGTGACATTCCGCCGCCTGTAGCACCGGCCCCGCGCCGCGATGGCATTGGCTGAGGTTCGGCAGGCCCTGCTAACTCATGGGCCAGCGGTATAGGGGCGTGAGGTCCCGCCAGCCGTCGCCGCCGGTTCGCATCTGTTCGTCAACGTGGGGCCCAGGCACATCCACGTCGGCGAAGTCCGCGTCGTGGTACGACTGCGTCAAAGGCAGGCAGAAACGGCAGAAGCGGGCGAGCCGATGACGGGTGGTGCAGCGGGGCTGCGGCGGAGACCCGAGGATCCACAGCGAGCGACATTCCTGGAACTGTTCTTCGACCTGGTGTTCGTCCTCGCGCTCTTCCGGGTCTCGCAGGGGCTGCTGGAGCATCTGACCTGGAGCGGCGCCTTCCAGACGCTGGTGTTGCTGCTCGCCCTGTGGTGGGTCTGGGTCCATACCGCCGGGGCAGCCGACATACTCGACCCGCGACGAGCGCCGATACAGCTGCTGGTCATCGCGACGATGTTCGGCACTCTGTTGCTGGCCGCCGCCGCCCCGGAGGCGTTCCAGGAGCGAGGCCTGTTCTTCGCAGGTGCATACGTCGCCATCCACGTCGGCCGCAGTGTGTTCATCGTGGCCGTCGTGCGTCACGACGAGGTACGCCCCTTCTACCTGCGGCTGCTCTTCTGGTTCGGCGTATCTGCCGTGCCGTGGATCGCGGGAGCCGCCGCGCACGATACGGCGCGTGCCGTGCTATGGACGCTCGCGCTGGCCGTGGAGTACACGGCGATCGCACTGCGCTACCCCACACCGTGGCTTGGCCGGGCCCGTGCCGCGGAGTTCGCGATCTCCGGCGAGCACCTGGGAGAGCGCTACCGGCAGTTCTTCATCATCGCGCTGGGCGAGTTGATCCTGGCGACGGGGCTGGCCTTCGGCAACGGCGGTTTCGAGACCGACCGGAGCGCTGCGGTCGTAGTGGCGTTCGCCACCATCGTGCTGCTGTGGCGGATCTACATCCACCGCGCCGGTGAACTGTATGACATGGCCCTGGCAGCCGCCCCCGACCCACTACGCGTGGGCATCCCGGCGGCGTACTCCCACCTCGCCATGATCGCCGGCATCGTGGCGATCGCCGTCGCCGACGAGCTCGTCATCGTGCACCCGTTCGGACACACACAGCCGGCCTGGATCGCCGTGATCCTCGGCGGGCCCGCACTGTTCCTCGCCGGACGTGCCCTCTTCGAGTATGCGGTGTTCCGCCGTGTGTCCTGGGATCGGCCGATCGGTGTCCTCGTCCTCGCCGCCATCTCCCCAGTGATGATCCTGGTGCCGCCGCTAGGCGTCGCCACCGCCGCCGTCGTCGTCCTGACAGGAGTCGCCGTAGCTGACGCGATGCGCGCACGACGACACCCACGCGAGCTGCCGTCACGACCCGGCTAGGGCCTGTGTCGAAGTCGGTCACAGCCACTCGTTGATCGTGGCGACGTGCACGGTGG